>NZ_JYJP01000147.1 GCF_001012815.1 Vibrio mexicanus | reverse complement strand
ACCAGACCTTGCTCAGACAAAACGTATTGGTATCTATTGTCCAAGCCCATGGTTAAATAGCCGGCATAAGCTATGATTAGAAATATCAGTCCAGAAAAGAAGTAACTCGCGTTCCCTATCTGTCCAGCCAATGAGTAAGCCGAGATTAAAGTTACTGCTAACCCTGGGAGTAAAGCAAAACAAGTATGCTTTAAAGCATTGTATCGATTGGCTTCTTCAATGTTTTTGCA
>NZ_JYJP01000146.1 GCF_001012815.1 Vibrio mexicanus | reverse complement strand
TTTGAGGTTTACCAAGAAGAGCAAGAAAAACAGATACGCGCAGGACAAAGTATTCACGAATGGTCCTGCAACAATATTGAAGAAGCCAACCGATATGCAGCTTTGAGGTTCAGTTGCCTTGCAGTAGTACCAATGGCGATTTTGATGATTATATTTTCTTTCATCGCCAATGAAACTATATGGACTGTGATAGCGACAATTGTGTTTCTTGTTGTTGCTTATGCCTCTTATCTAACCATGGGCTTAGACTATAAATATCGCTACGTATTATCTGAACAGGGTCTGGTTCAAAAGAAGAATAGAAATGAACCCGAGTGGGTCAATAAAGCCATGGTGACTATTGCTTGGGTGTGCTCGATAGGGTGTGTCTTTGCCGTCGCCATCGCTGGCCCTATGGCACTAGCAGGTTCCGGAATTTTAATACTTTTGGCATTCGGAATGACGAAACGTAAACCCCAGAATGACGTTTCTGTAAGAGTTGCTGAACGAGAGGACTGGGTCTACGCAAAATACAATGTTGCCCGCAAAGTCATTGCTCTAGGCCACCGAAACGACGAATGTTTTTATCTAGACGTCGCTCAAACTGAGGTGTTTCGAAACCGAACATATAGCATTACTTACTTATTTTTTGCAACTGAGCAAGAAATCTTATCCATGGTTGAGCAGTTGGAAAAAAACTATGACTTTCCATGCCAAGAAGTACAAGATAAGAAACATCTATTCGACATCAAATACCTTCAAGCTGACTTTAAAGGGCTAGCTATGATTGGCGACTCGTATTCTTCCCTAGAAGCTTTTGAACTTAGGGAAAGTAAAACTGCTCTCCCAGAGCCTGACTATTTCGGCTCGGTGTAAACCTTGGCTTATTTACCTTTTTACCTCACACCAGAAGAGTTTGAGGTTTACCGAAAAGAGCAAGAAAAACAGATACGCGCAGGACAAAGTATTCACGAATGGTCA
>NZ_JYJP01000145.1 GCF_001012815.1 Vibrio mexicanus | reverse complement strand
TTTGCAAACTAGGCAAATTCTCGCTGAACCACGCATCTTGAGGTTACTTGGGTATAAGAAGTAGACAAAGTTTTCATGGAGGATTGGTATGTTTCAGTTCATGACGTCGACTCGAATCATCTTTGGTGAGGGCGCTTTGGAATCGTCGCTGTCAGTACTAAACCAGTTTGGTTACAGTGTCTTGCTAGTAACAGGGAAAGATCTGTCACGCTCTAAAGCCATTGTGGAGTATCTTCAAACTCAAAATATGCGCTATCAGCATGTTGCGATTTCCGGTGAGCCGAACATCACTATGGTGGAAGAAACGGCGATCAATGGTCGGCGTTTTAAACCTGACATGGTGGTTGCGATTGGCGGTGGCAGTGTACTCGATATGGGGAAGGCACTCGCGGCAATCATTCCTAACCAAGGGGATGTTTACGATTATGTTGAAGTGGTAGGGCGCAATGTTCCACTCAAAACCAAACCCCTTGCCTATATTGCGATTCCGACCAATGCCAGTACGGGATCGGAAGTGACCAAAAACGCAGTTCTTCGATCTGGCCAAGATCAGGTTAAAGTTAGCCTGCGCAGCCCTGATATGCTTGCAGATGTGGCGATAGTCGACCCCACTCTAACCTACGGAATGGATCAGTATCTTTCCGGTCGTGGCGCTATGGAAGTCTTCACCCGTTTGATGGAATCTTACGTGTGTGGCGATCCTAATCCTTTGTCAGACATGGTGTGTGAAGAGGGGTTACGAAGAATTAGCCGTTCTCTCCTACAAGCGTGTTTGCACGACAATCCTCAGGCTCGTTCCGACTTGTCCTTCGCTGCTTTACTTGCCGGAATGGCGAGCTCCAATGCCAAGTTAGGTGCCGCTCATGGTCTTGCCGCTTCTCTAACCGGAAAGCTGGACGCTCCGCATAGCATCATCACCGCTCGGCTTGCTCCTTACGTAATGAGAGAGAATATCGATGCTGCAATCGCGGCGAAAAGAAAAGATGTAGTTAGGCGTTATGGCACTTTGGCTCAGATACTAACGGGAAGACACAACGCTGGCGTCCAAGATGGTATTTTGTGGGTGCAGATGATGCTCGATAAGCTTGAACTTCCACAGCTGAGCCACTTTGGCGTATGCGCGACATCGTTTGAGAAAGTGGCTGAAGATGCCTGATGTCTGTTGCTATCAGAGGAAACCCGATCCCGATTACAGATGATCGACTAGTGTTTATTCTTAATCAGGTTTGTCAATGTGATGGTGAATGTGGATCGCCTTCAGGTAAAGAGAGTGTGATGACTGGCTTTGAGCTTGTGCATGATGAAAAACAGGTATCTAGACAAGTCGCAAGCGATCAAAAAACGGAGCAATAGCTCCGTTTTTTGTAGACCTAGTTCAGCTTAGTACTGAGCTAACTTGTCGTAGCGTGAATCTTTCAACGCATCTTTAACGCGCTTCAAGTTTTCTCTAAAGCCAGTACCACGGCGAAGCGTGAAACCCGTTGCCAGTACATCAATAACGGTCATTTGCACCACGCGACTTGCCATTGGCATGTACACATCGGTGTCTTCTGGCACATCCAGAGAAATAGACAGCGAACTTGCTTTATCTAAAGGTGAATCTTTCGCAGTAATAGCGATGACAGTTGCGCCGTTCTCTTTTGCCAGATGAGCGATCTCTACTTGGCTCTTAGTGCGGCCAGTATGAGAAATTAAGACAATCACATCGTTGTCTGAACTGTTAATACAGCTCATACGCTGCATTACGATGTCTTCAAAACAGGTAATTGGAATATTGAAACGGATGAACTTGTTTTGAGCATCACGCGCAACAGCAGAAGAGGCGCCAAGGCCGAAAAACGAAATGCGTTTAGCTTGAGTTAGCAGATCCACCGCGCGGTTAACTTGCATTGGATCTAAGCTGTTCTTGGCCACATCCAAGCAAGCCATCGTCGATTCGAAAATCTTGTGGCTGTACGCATCAGGGCCGTCATCTTCTTCAACGTTACGGTTTACGTACGGGGTTCCGTTTGCAAGGCTTTGAGCTAGATGCAACTTAAAGTCAGGGAAACCTTTAGTATCTAGGCGGCGGCAAAAACGGTTAACAGTAGGTTCACTCACATCAGCCATTTTGGCTAGTGTAGCAATGCTTGAGTGGATAGCTGTCTGAGGAGAAGCATGATAACTTCTGCTACTTTTCTTTCAGACTTGCTAAAGTTTTCCAGGTTTTTCTGAATTTTTTCTAATGTATTCATAGTGTTCACGAGGGCATAGAGAACAACTCGTTGGTCAAACCGTAATCCCAAAAGGGGTAGGAATCAATCAAAATTCCTAAGGTAAGATAGCACCAACGCCATAACTAAAAGTGTAGTTCTAACTATAAGATTTATCGTTAGTTTAAGGAAGGGAAAAGGACTAGAATTTGACCCGCCTCAAACATTATTTTGTTTAAACTACAAAAATGCTGTCCGAAGCGGTCGTTAATGGTGAAAAAATCACCTAAATTGTCATTCTAATTACAGGAAAACGAAAGAAAGTTTCAGTTATTGGCTTCTAACTGACCGAATAACCAATTTGCGCTACCAATGACTCAAGCTCAGAGAGCAGAGTCGAAGCGGTTTTGGCAATTTCACGTTGCTCTTCGAGTACAGATTGAAGAATGTCGTAACTGGTGAGCGGGTTAGCTAACACCACTCTAAACACAATCGTGTTTTGTTGGTCCCAACTGATTGGATTCAAACGCGTACGAGAAACAAAAGACTTACCCGTTTCTCGCTGGCGCTTTTGAACAAACTTGGTCAGCGCATTGAGTTTCTCGTTGATCTGAGCCTTTTGTTCTGCCGATGCTCTTGGCAATACTTGGCGCAGAGACTGCGGCACATAACGGTAGGTTAATAGACACAGCTCTGGCTCGGAAACCAGTTCAAAGTCGCCTTGCTGCTTAATGAGATCGGCAAAGTAGCGCGCTTTATCAATGCTCTGGTCAATCAGAAGTTCATAGCCAGGTCGGCTAATGATGTGCATTGCCGCATAAACGAGCATCGCCATGCCTGAACGAGAGCCTTCTAGTGTATGGCTACCTAGATCTTTAGAACCCTTACGCAAAATGTATTGGGCATGATGCTCAATCGAACTCATGTCATCGGGGTTTTTAAACAGAACCATACCTGCGCCCATGGGAATATATAGCTGCTTGTGCGCGTCGATGGTCACCGAATCCGCAAGCTCAATGCCTTTCAGTAGAAGGCGATGAGTATTAGACATTAAGGTTGCACCACCCCATGCCGCATCAACATGGAAGTGGCATTGTTCGCGCTTACAGATTTTGGCCATCTCTTCCAGTGGGTCGATGGTTCCAGTCTCTGTAGTACCCGCAACGCCAATGACGGCAAAAGGCTTAATCTTTTGTGCTTTGAGCTCAGCGATTTTAGCTTCTAGAGCGTCTGGGCAAATCTTATTGTCTGAATCCGTTTTCACTGGTACCAAACTATTTTGACCAATGCCAAGAACGTCCGCCGCCTTTTTCAGCGAGTAGTGCCCACGCTCAGAGACAAGAATCGCGAGTCCTTCGTAGTCGTAGTGCTTCATGGCTTGGAACAAGCCTTCTTTTTCTACGCCCTTGAAGCTGTTTTTGGCACATAATGCGTTGTTTCTTGCGACCCATAGTGCTGTGATATTCGCAATAGTGCCGCCGGAGCAAAACGCCCCAAGCGAATGGTTTGCGCTGTGCATCCACTTCGAGTAAAACGCGTCGTCTTGTCCATAAATGAGGCGATGTAGCATGCCTAAAACCTGACGCTCTAGAGGCGTGAAGGCTTTTGAAGTTTCAATCTTTACCAAGTTTTGGTTGAGCGCAATCATGATCTTTGAAAGCGGCATCAAAAAGTAAGGCAAAGCGGAGGTCATGTGACCGATAAAGCTTGGTGCAGAAGTGTGAACAGACTGAGCAACGAGCTTCTCAAGCAGATGTTCCGTATGATCGGAGACAAACTCTGGCTGTTCAGGAATAGCAGGATTTGAAAAATCTTTTTCGATGTCGCGAAGCGGTTTTTCTTCGGCAACGATATGCTCGCGCAGAAACTGGTTAAGGTTTTGCGAGAGAGACTCTTCAATTTTAGTCAGTGTTGAATCTGGCCCTTCTGGGACAGTGAAAATACGAAGTAGACTTTCAAAGTTTACGTCGACGGTTTTCTGTTCTGATACCATACTGCTACATTAAATTTGATTGTTGCAAGCGGCACAATCTAAACGAAAACGGGACTAATGTCCCGTAATTTATCGCTTTTGAGCGGTGCCTGTAGAAGAATTCGGTGCAATCTTAGATTGACCTAAGATTGCTAGCCTAACTCAGTCGCATTGGACTTTCGTGACATCTGCAATCGCTTGATTGTACTTTTGCAAGATGGTATCGATTTGCTTCGGATGGCTGAGTAGGTCAGCAAAAGCGGAACGCAATTCATAGTTTTTCGGGTGTGGTTTCGATTGACGATCGCTGAATGTTGCTTTTGCGATTTTACCTAACTCGTCGTCACGTTCAGACAGTTGTTTAACGTCTTGCTGAGACAGCTTCAGCCAAGATTCGACTGACTGCTCAGTGGCAACTTTACTCGGCTCGTTATCAAGGTAGTAGTGAACTGCAGTTCGGTTAAGCTCAAAGTGATGTTTGCGACCTTCTAAAAACCAGTCACTCACTTCAGCCAGTTCAGGGTATTGAGTCGTCGTTAACTCTGCTAAATCTTGATACCAAGCAAGTGATGCATCGATGTAACCATCATATTTATCGGCTAAGCAAGATTTGTCTGCAGCGCTCACGGCCGTTGAGGAGGCTGTGAGGAGTAGGGCTATAAGTAGGCGTTTCATACAAAATCCTTGTTATCGTTTTAGTTATGCTGAAGCAACATACCTTATTTTAGGCTAGTTGATAAAGGGGGGTTATCCGGCCAATGACACAAAAAACAGCATTAGTACCGGTACCAGCAAGCTGAGTATAAATCCACTGACGATGGCGATAGGAACACATCGAACACCGCCTGTTGATTGAATAACAGGTAGAGTAAAGTCCATCGCCGTTGCACCCGCATAGCCAATAGAGGTGCAGGGCTTTGAGCGGATAAACATAGGGATTAATACCAGTGCAAATAGCTCGCGTAGCAGCTCGATCATAAATGAAGCGCCACCAAATACCGGCCCGAACGCATCACCCATTAAAATTCCTGCCAGTGAGTACCAACCGAATCCTGATGCCATAGCCAATCCTTGGTAAATGTTTATATCAAGGATCAAAGCGGAAATGATGCCTCCTAGCAATGAGGTGACGATGATAAGACAAGCAATCACCAACCCACGCTTATTGATGAGAATTTGTTTCAGCGTGAGCCCGCTGTTTCGAAGCTGAATGCCGATAAAGAACAGCAGAACAAACAGAATCCACTCGCTAGCGGTGTCCACCCATTCCAATCCAATCGGTAAGATAAGACCTGCGATTAATCCGCCTCCAACGACGAATATTAATCGAGCGGACTCCATTGCCATGGCAGACAGTGGAAGCTTTTTCTGATGCGAGTCGGTTTCAATCGGCAGAAGTTTGTCGACAAGAGGTAGAGCAAGCAGGTTCGATAAGCTAATGACGCTAAAGAATACGAACGTATATTTCAGGATGGCTTGCAGGTTTTGACCCAAGTTATCCAGTGCCGCCAAACTCAAGCCCATTAAAGCCAATATCAGGTAGATTAGGCGAGAGGTGGTGACATTGATCTTTTCGAGAGTTTGAGCTCGCTCAATAGAAATAAGATAGCCCACCACCAGTGGCGCAAAAATGAAAATCATCCCTGAAAACATGAGTGTTCCTACAACTTAAAGGTGAACTATTGAGTGGTTAGAGTCCGCTTGCGTTAATCACTTCATCGATTTGAGTACGGAATTCTGCTTCGCTTAGGTTGCTCAGCTTGTACATAACGTCTGCACCCGTTACGTCGAACTCAACAAAGTGATCATCAATCTCGGTATCTTGACGGCGGAACATGAGTATGTGATTAGCCATTCGTGCCACATCAATATAGCTGAACTCATACGCAGGGTTAGGGCTGTCTTGGTTGGTTGCCACTTCGATAAAGTCTTGGTCGAAGCCCCAGCTACTCAATACCTGTTTACTTGCAATTGAACATTGTGAATTAAAGATTTGAAGAGCGATCTGCTCGTCTAGATAATTGCCGCGCTCGAGGTATAGGTAGTATTCGTTAACAAGACAAAACAGTCCGATGTCAGCCAGTAGGCCTGAAAGCAAAGCTTTGTCTGCTTCTAAATGCTGAAATTGAGGTTCTCCGCTCTCGCGGTAGCCTTTTGTGACCATCACCATCGCGGCAGCCAGCTCGCGTGAATTGTGCGCACTAGCTTGTAGGATGGCGTTACACTCTTGGCTAAGGTTAACTGAATGTTTCAACTGCTCAATCGCTTGAGCCGTCACGATGTCTCGTACTCGTAAAATACCAAGACGAGATACCGCTGTGATTAAGTCAGTACAGGTGATGTTACGGCGATTAAAGATGACTGAGTTAGCAACGCGAACAACAATAGCCGCTAAGCCAGGGTCTTCGAGTAAGCACTCAGCGATGTCTGAAACACCGGTGGATTCAAGAGAGCAAAGCCTTTGGATTTTAAGAACAGCATTAGGGATAGGAGGGAGAGATATTTTTCCAGTGCTGATGGATTGTTCAACTAATTGGGAAAATTCGCTCTCAATCCCTTGTAGGAGCAGTTCTTTATTTTCTGGTAGCCAGTAGAAAGATAAATGATTCATATTCGTTATTTTTTATAAGATTAAGGACATTTTAACTGGTTATGGCGACAATTAGAAACCTTTTACAAGACCAAAAAGGCACTAAGAAAGGTGATTAGTACTACAAAATTGTATATTGCGAGCGAAAGTCTCAACCTTGAGCCATTTGAGAAGTCGATCACGCAAATAGTTAAAAATTAATCTATTCATGTGAGGTATGCCCAGACTTATTTTTCGTCGTTAACTATCATTTAAGTGCATATCGGTGAAATCAACGAAAGTATTAGAACTAATTGCCGAATGTCACGTTTGTTCGCTTAAAAATTGCTGCTATCTGGTGATCATAACTAATCGGGGAATTCTAGATTACAAGGATCAATGGATATGACAGAGCAAGTATTTTTAGAGTATGTAAACCAGTTTGGAGATTTTCAAAAACGTTCAATGTTCGGTGGTGTAGGCTTATTTCAAAATGAAGCCATGTTCACCCTTATCAGTAACGACCGCATCTTTATTCGTGGCGGTAAAGAACTGGACGAAAGGCTTAATAATCTTGGTTGCGAAAAGTACCGTCATGTCAAGAAACAGACAACCGCGACCGTAAACTACTACGATATTACTGAGCTATTCACTGGTCGCAGTGGAGAGCTTGATGACATTGTTTCAACATCTATCAAAGCGTCTGTGGCTGAACGTAAATTTCAGAAATCGTCAGCCAGCCGCAGGCTTCGTGATCTGCCGAACATGCAGCTAACTCTTGAGCGCATGGTTAAGAAAGCGGGAATTGAAGATGTCGATACGTTCATGAACTTGGGCGCTGCACAAGTGTTCTCTAAAGTACGTCAAGCATACGGCAGTGATGTTGATGTGAAGCTGCTTTGGAAATTTGCGGGTGCCATCGACGGTATCCACTGGAAACTTCTTCAAGAGCCTCGCAAACAGCAGCTTTTAGATAGCTGCCAGTGATACATCGCGTTTTAGTAGTACGAAAGTTAATAAAAAACCGAGGAATGGATTCCTCGGTTTTTTTGTATTCATTGTTTGCCTTTTAGGCAGTCACGTTAAGTCGTTTTAGAACTTAAAGCGAGTCGTGAACATAACTTGATCACCGTAGAAGTCGTTGATACGCGCTTCTGCACCTAGAGAGAATAGCTCTGTTGAGTGGAAACGTGCGTATAGCGAACCAGTCCAGTTGTCATCGTTGCCGATAGAAACGTAACCACCGCCACCACCAACTTCCAGTTGTGGACCTAACCATTGGCGGATGCCTAAGTTAAGCTCCATACCTGTATCGCTGCTTGTATCTGCACGATCACCACCACGAACCATGCGGAATAGCATAGCACCAGTAAAATCTGCCCAGTTATTAATTGGAGCGTGGAAACCAAAACCGATACCTGAATCGTAGTCACTTTCAAATTCAGAGTCGATACGCGCGATTAGGTGAGCGTTAGGGTGCACAGACTTACTGAAACCTGCACCAAATGTAAGCGGGCTTGCGCCGATACGAGCTTCTAGGTAATCGTAGCTAAAGTTGCTCATTACCGTTGGGCTGTTTGGATCGTTTGCTAGAGTTTGTCCTGATGCTAGCAGTAGTGCTGCTGCAATGATTGTTTTACGCATAATGACGATAAACCTATACCTTGATTTTTCCATGATATTTAGGCGCAATAGCGCCAATGCATCTTATTCAGACATCATAATGCATTTTCTGTCGTTCGCTCCATCAAAAAATGCCATTCTTTTGTCGTCGAGCTAAAATTTAAGCAATTCTTAGGCCGAAGTGAGGCATTTGTCTCTATCAGTTGAGGCTAAAGAGCAATCATTCGCCGAAACTCATTCTCTTGTCAGATATGGCATTGAAGATAGCTTCGGTATCGAGAACTTGAGCCCAAGGGAGCAAATCGGCTTCGTTTGCAATCATGTATTCGGTGAGTTGACGAGTGATAGTCTCGCGAAGCTCTTTGCCTATCCAAGGTTTAGCGATGTAGAAGTCTAAGCTTGAATGATTGACCGCTTCCACAGTGTCTTCTAAATCGGCTTGGCCTGTTAAAAGAAGCTTTTTGGTGTTTTTAGTTGCCGCTTCTTGGCTAAGTTCAATCAAAAAGCTGATGCCATTTTGCTCTGGCATAATGTGGTCGCAGAGAATCAGCGCCAAAGTGACCTCATCCTCTTGGCACTCTTGGATGATCTCTTTAGCTTCTTCAACAGATTGAGCGGCCTCGACAATGAAGTGCTCTTCGAAGCATTCTAAATCTTGCAGTACGCCATCTAAGACGTCACGTTCGTCATCAACACATAAAATTAGATACTTCTTCATGATTCGCTCCTTTTGTATTCGTGGAACTTGGGGGCTAGAGTGATGGGCAACCAAACTTGCATCTCAGTATATTCGTTTACGCTAGAGGTCACTTTTACAAAGCCTGAATGTTGGCTAGCAATTTGTTGGCACACCGACAGGCCAATGCCTAAGCCAAAGTTACCCTCTTTTTTAGTCGTAAAGTTGAGAGCAAAAACCTGATCGAGCACGTCCTTTGGCATTCCACAGCCATTATCTCGTACGCTGATGACTGCCCAGTCTTTTTGTTCTTTGTGCTCAATCGATGTCGCAATGCAAAGCTTTCCTTGCTTGGGTAGTGCATCAAGCGCATTGGCGATTAGGTTAGTCCACACTTGTTGAAGTGCGATAGGCTGGCAGTATATTTGAGGTAGCGAAGAGTAGGATTTCTCCAATTCGTGGCGCTTGAGCTATTTTCAAATATGACCAACGTGTCCTCAATGCCTTCATGAATATCCACATAATGAAAGGTTTCATCATCAGGTCGCGCATAACCTTTCAAGCTCTTGACCATGTCGGCAATTCTTTGGGCGCACACGCCGATCGAACGCAGTGTGGCTCCGACTTGGTGATAGTGCTCACTGTTGGCGAGTATCTCTAGCGCCTGTTCGGGATCTTTCTGAGCTAGTCTGATTAACCTTTCATCGGAGTCGAGGTTGAGCTTGACCATCTTTTTACTGATTCGTCTATCTTTTACCTGAGTCATGAGTTGTTTAACGCGTTCTCTTTCTGCCGCGGTAGATACGGGCTTGGCCTCTCTAGCTGCTTCTAACAGTGCTTTACCCCGAGCTAACAGCTCATCGCCCCTAACATTTTCCATAGTGGTTTGGTGCTCAGGCGACGAGAGTATTACGTCAATGTTTTGGACCAAGGTTTCCGTGCCCCTCAAGATCGCAGCGACAGGGTTATTCAGTTCATGGGCGACGCCTGCAACGAGTTGGCCCAGCATCGCCATCTTCTCTCGTTCGATGAGTTGTAGCTGCGCATTTTCGAGTGATTCGAGGGTTTTCTGTAGCGCCAATTTGTTGGTGATACTGCGTTGGAGTCGGCGATTAAAGTGACGAAGTAGCAAGTTAGTAAAGAGCGGCAAAAGGTCGGTATTAGAATGCATGACTTGCGCGAACACGTCGCGGTCTAGCTTGATCACTTCCGTTGGTTTTAGGGTAATCGCGGTAGAAAACGATCGCTCACCAGACACAAAAGACATACCGCCAACAATGTTACCTTTGCTATAACGAACTACCTCTCGCTGCATGCCAATGTCGTCTTTTTTGTAGAGCGCCACTTCACCTTTAGTGATGAACCAAAGAAAGCGATTTTCTTCGCCTTCTTTGGTTAAAAGATGGTCTGGTGAGTATCTTCGGCAAGCATTTTCTTCATCATTACCCTCGAAAAACAGTCTTAGTGCGGAGATCACTTGCTCGGCTAACGCTTCATCAGAGAGTTTATGATGATCGCTAATGAATCCTTCACGGTAGTTGCGCATTTTCTTTTCGATATGCGAACGCAATAGTCGCTGCTGATCCAATACCAGGCTGAAGCTCAGCAAGTTCTCGCTGTCGTTTTCGATGATGTAAGTCGTGAGCTCTTTTTGTACGGTTTTTTTAACCAAACCGTCCTGTAAAGGTTTCGTTAAACAGTGGTCTAATCGACCTTCGTTTACCGCGGTTAAAATCGCCTGAATATCCTGACCACAACTGACCAATATGCGGCGCGCAGATTTTGTGATTGGGTCTTGATCGAGCTGGGTGAGAAATTCTGCGCCATTGAAGTTGTCGTGGTGGCTTGCGATAACGAGTGCGATTTGCTGACCTTGTTCTTCACAGTGAAGTAGGGCTTCCTTCGCGTCCTCTAAGCAATCGAGAGTATGCACATCAAACTTGCTGGTAAATGGGCGCAGCTCATGATGCAGTTGCTCCATACTAATGGGGTTGTTGTCTAAACACAGAATCGCAAACGAATTCACCCTGACTCCTTGGCTAATGGAACGTTGATCTCGGTTCTTAATTGATAGGTATTCCCACCTTAGCAAGTATTGTTAAGTCAGTTTGAGAGCTAGGTATTACATTGGTTGCGCGGATTAATTTACCGACAATACTCTGATTTAACTCAAGGTTTGTTGTAGACTAGAAAAAAACATAAACAAAGTGATAAAAATGGAACAGTTGAAAAAATACGCTGCAATTGGCGGCGGTGTCTCGCTCCTGCTGTGTTGGCCACTTGCTGTGGGTCAAATTGGACAAACGATTGTTAAAGATGCCGTAGCCAGTGCGAATTACCCGTCAGTAGCGGTTGAGATCGTGGATTACGATCGCGGCTATCTCTCTTCGACAGTGACAACTCGTTACACCATCACGGATCCGATTTTGGTGGAACAGTTTGAACTTGACGGCTTACAAACCAGCTACGACCTCGTAACGGATCTTTCTCATGGCCTGATCAGCATCAGCTCTCACAGTAAGCTGGTTGATGTCGAAAACTTCCCATTAACCATCGATACTGAGACTCAACTCAACGGTAATACGGATTTTGTTGTTTCGTTAGACAACTGGCAATACATGGCTGAAGCCCCTGAGACCGTTAAGGTTGTCACGTCGCCAATAAACCTATCGGGCAGTGTGACGACGTTAGGTCATATTGACTATCAGTTCTCGTTGCCCTCCTTAGAAGTGGAGTTCGAGACAGCAGAGAAGTTCGTACTTAATAACATGCAAGCCAGTGGTAGTGGTAAGCAAGTCGATGGTTTTTGGTTTGGTGACCAAAGTGTTCACCTTGAAGGTGCAGAGGTGGTTGATCCTGCGGGTGAAGCAACCATGGCGATTCGCGACACCAAATACACATTTAATGCGGAGACTGATGAACTGAATGAGCGTTTGTCGACGACGCATTTGGTAGAGTTAAGCAGCATCAAAACGCCAGATGGTGAAGCGACTAACGTTGTGTTTGACCTCGCCATGGGCGATTTTAACTTAGAAGCCTTTCAGCAGTTGCTCGCCATTTATCAATCCGCAGTTGAACTGTCACCTGCCGAAGTTCAAAATTTACTGCCATATGTGGATGCATTGTTCTCTAATGGGTTTTATGTTGGTTTAAACAAGATGGCGGTGACGCTGGGCGCAGGAGAGTTTGAATCTCAATGGCGCATTGAAGTGCCGAAGGGAACGGAAAACGTCTCGCAAGATCCTATGCAAATATTGCCTGCGTTGACGGGCAACCTGAACACCTTCTTTTCTACAGAGTTAGTCGAAGAGTACCCGTTCATTAGGCAAGGGGTCGATGAAGCGATTGTGATGGAGATGGTGAAGGAAACGCCGAAAGGTTACGAAATCAATGCGACCCTTGAAAGCGGCCACTTAGTGTTTGAAAGTGGACAGAAAGTCCCGCTGCTCGCGCTATTATTTTCGGTGATGATGCCGCAGTAAACTATAAAATTTCTCAGCTTAACGAACAAAAGAGGTCTAAAGACCTCTTTTGTTGCTTTTTATCCATCTAAAAAAGTGGTATTAATGAACGCAGAATTCAATTAGGAGCAAGGAATCTCATGCAGCCAACAACGGATAAGGTATTTAATTTCAGTGCAGGCCCAGCGGGTCTACCAAAAGCAGTTCTACAGAAAGCACAAGCAGAGCTAGTGGACTGGAATGATTTGGGTACTTCCGTGATGGAAATCAGTCACAGAAGTAAGCCGTTCATCAAGGTTGCTGAAGACGCAGAGCAAGACTTGCGCGACCTATTGAACATCCCAGACAACTACAAGGTGCTTTTTTGCCAAGGCGGCGCGCGTGCACAGTTCACCGCGGTTCCAATGAACCTGCTGGGCGATGCTAAAAAAGCGACTTACATTGATGCAGGCTATTGGGCTCAAAGCGCAGTAGAAGAAGCTCAGAAATACTGTGAAACGGATGTTTTTGAAGCGAAAACAACTCAAGATGGCAAAACTGCAGTTCTTCCATCTTCAGAGTGGAATATTGACCCTGAATCTGCTTACGTACATTTCTGCCCAAATGAAACTATTGATGGCATTGAAATCAACGAGTTGCCACAAACTGACAAGCCAATCGTCGCGGATATGTCTTCAACGATTCTATCGCGCGAAATTGATGTTTCTAAATACGGTGTCATTTACGCCGGTGCTCAGAAGAACATTGGCCCTGCTGGTATCTGTATAGCGATTGTTCGTGATGACCTGCTAGAGCTAGCAAGTGACCTAATCCCAAGCATCTTAAGCTACAAAGTTTTGGCAGAAAAAGATTCAATGTACAACACGCCACCAACATTCGCTTGGTACCTTTCTGGCCTAGTATTCAAGTGGCTTAAAGAGCAAGGCGGCGTCGCAGCGATCGAAAAGATTAATCGCGAAAAAGCACAAGTGCTTTACAACTGCATTGATGAATCTTCTTTCTACCGTAACGAAGTGCACTCAAATAACCGTTCTTTGATGAACGTACCTTTCCAACTCGCAAAACCAGAGCTTGATGGTGAATTCCTTGCGCAAGCTGAAGCTCGTGGATTGGTTGCCTTGAAAGGACACCGCGCCGTTGGTGGTATGCGTGCTTCTATCTACAACGCTATGCCTCTTGAAGGCGTTCAAGCGCTTGTCGACTTTATGAAAGAGTTTGAGCAAGCTAACGCGTAATATCTTCTATAGCGTGATTTAAAAGTCGCCCTTCATTAAATAGAAAACTCACCAATTTTATTGGTGAGTTTTTTTATGCATCAAATTCCGCCAACTCAATGATTTTGAACTAGGCTAATAAGTAAATTATTAATAGTGGTGATTTTGATGTGGGCAAGTTTGGGCTTATTTTAATTGTGATAACGGCGACTGCTGCGACAATACTGAGCCTATTCGGATTCGTTTGGCAAAGTGTTGTTGCTTTGGTGTGCATTAGCCTCTGCATCACTCTGGGTTTTCGAGTTTTTGAAGCGCGTTATGTCATTGACCGCTCTTGCCCAGTGTGCGCTTCTTTATATCAAAGCCTTCTTCCTCAACTGTCCGCGCAAATTCAAACCACCAATAGCGAGACCCAAGAATCGCTCAATTCGCTAACAAAACACTTTAAGAGCCAAGCGTATATTGTGCAAAATGCGAGAGTTGAATCAGACAACGAAGCCCTCGACAAGTTGTTGGCGCTTAATGAAGAAATATTAGTGCTACTGCAGAGCGGTGATAGAGATGCACAGCGATTGACGGGAATTAGTGAGGCGTTAACACTGATCTGCGAACGTATTGAGCAGCATCAGCAGCGGGAAGAGAGTTGGAATTCCAGTGAGCTTAGCAATGCCATTACGGAAATTGCTAAGCGCACTCGCATAGAGCCTTCCACTCACTCTAGAGAAGAGATGAGTGGCGTGACATTTTTTAATGAGAGGTAGTACATGCAGAAGACGATTATGATTGTGGATGATTCAGAATCGTTACGACAGGTTGTGAATATCGCTCTAAGCGGGGCGGGGTATAAAGTACTCGAAGCGAAAGATGGCGTTGATGGGCTGGCTAAGCTTGATGGTTGTAAGGTGCATCTCATCATTAGTGATGTGAACATGCCAAACATGAATGGGATCGATTTTGTCAAAGAGGTCAAGACACTCGCCAAGTATCGTTTCACACCAATCATTATGCTGACGACGGAGAACCAAGAGTACTTGATGGAAGAAAGTCGTAAGGCCGGCGCAAAAGCGTGGATGGTGAAACCCTTTAAGCCTGCTGAGATGTTGCAGGCCGTTGCGAAGATTCTCGCACCTTAGGTGATTTCGTGAAGTATGTGCTAAGTGCAGAACTGACCATTTACGAAGTCTACGAGCTCCAATCAGAGCTTGAATCTTTGCTTGGTTCACTTCAAGACGACTTGGTGATAGACGGCAGTCAAGTGGTTGAACTCGACTCAGCCGGCATACAGCTGCTTATTTGGTTAACCAAGGCCGTTGCTTCCCAAAGTGGTAAGGTGAGTTATTCCTGTTTGAGCGATACCTTGGCAGAAGCGTTCGATTTTTGCGAGTTGCCTTATAAGGAGACGATGTATAAGGAGAGAATGGATGACTCCTGATTACAGCAAAGCGCTTGAAACCTTTATTAGTGAAGCAGAAGAACTTCTGAGCGAGGCGGAACAAACCCTTGTCGATCATGAAGGCGTTACAACAGGCGATGCGGTTCCTGCATGGCTCGATGCACTATTCCGCTCCGTACATACCATAAAAGGCAGCGCAGGATTATTTGGCCTCGAAAACTTGGTGCGACTAAGCCATATCGTCGAGTCCATCTTATCGTTAATTCGTGAGCAAAAGTTGGCAGTTTCGAGCGACTTGATTGGCCTGTTTATCGAGTCGATTGATGTCATCCGATTACACCTCGATGCCATATCCAGTGGTGAAGATGCGAGCGCGAATCTAGCAAGTCGTGAACTTGAACTTAGGCTCAGTCAATTTCTTCCCGACAGTGAAAATACCGCGCTCAGTAAGTCCAGTCAGCATTCTGATGCCACTGCCGAACCTTCAAACAACGAACGTCAAAGCGAAACAGACCAAGGTTTGTGGCACATCTCTTTTCGCCCTCATCCAACCGTATTTCAAGACGGGTTAGATCCACTTGCTTTCATCCGTTACCTCAAAAATCTTGGTCAGATACACACTGTGCATGTCATTGATGAGGAGATTGAAGCCAGTAAAGCTTTTGACCCGACCTTATGTTACCTCGGCTTCGAGATTACCTTGGAAAGTGCCTGTGGACGCGAACAAATACTAGAAGCCTTTGACTTCATTGCAAACGATGCCGACATCGCCCTCATTGCGCCAAATAGCCGAGTAGAAGAGTACATTGCGCTCATTCATCAATTGCCCAATGGCAACAGCAAAGTGGGCGAGATTTTGGTGCGAGTCGGAGCGTTAACCTCTGCTGAAGTGGAGCATGCGCTGGCTCAGCAACAAATGCTCAAAGATGATCAGCAAAACCCACCACTCATTGGTCATTTCTTTAACGAGGAAAGTGGCGTTGCTCAAGAAGTGATAAAGGCGGCAGTGACCAAACAGAAACCGCTGCTCAAAACCAACAAAACCCTCAGAGTCGAAGCCAATAAATTGGATCAATTGATCGATCTTGTCGGTGAGATGGTGATCACTGGCGCAAGAACCAACTTACTCGCCCATCAAACGGGTAACGAGCCGCTCATAGAAGCGATGGCTCAGTTAGAGCGATTGGTTGAAAGCATTCGTGATAGCTCTCTACAACTCAGGATGGTTCAGATCGGCGATACCTTTAACAAGTTCAAACGGGTTGTGCGTGATATCGCGACAGAAGTGAATAAGAGCGTCGATCTTGTTGTGACGGGTGGAGACACTGAACTGGACAAAACGTTTGTCGAGAAGTTAAGCGATCCTTTAACTCACTTGGTCCGAAATGCGATTGACCATGGTCTAGAAAGTACCGCAGATCGGCTCGATGCGGGGAAAAGTGAAACGGGTACGATTCGTCTCAATGCCTACCACGACTCGGGCGCAATAGTCATAGAGGTGGGGGATGATGGGCGTGGTATCGATGTAAATCGCGTCTCGGAAGTTGCAGCAGACAAAGGCTGATTGAAAGAGGCACTATCGTCAATCGACAAGAGTTACACAACGTTATTTTTGAACCAGGGTTTTCTACCAAATCAGAAGTCAGTGACCTGTCCGGCCGTGGCGTAGGCATGGATGTCGTAAAGAAAAACATCGATCAGCTCCGTGGCTCAATTGAAGTGGAAAGCGAAGTCGGGAAAGGGACGACTTTTGTTGTTCGACTGCCGCTGACGCTTTCGATCATCGAAGGATTTATGTTTCGTGTCTCGGGGGATAACTACGTTGTCCCTCTGGATAATGTCGTTGAATGTTTGGAACTTAGAGAAGTGGTCGACCAAGACCAACTTGGTGAGAAGCACTTTATTACTTTGCGCGATGAAGTCTTACCCGTGATGAGGCTCAGCGAGTGGTTTAAAACCCAATCGCAGAGCGAGTTTGATAATGAAGCACTCGTTGTGGTTCAGTTGGGATCGCTCAGGGCGGGGCTGATTGTCGATGAACTGGTGGGTGAGTACCAGACGGTTGTGAAACCACTTGGGCCTTTGTTTGAAGGCCTCAAAGGAGTGAGCGGCGCCACCATTTTGGGTAGTGGTAATGTTGCCATCATCCTAGACATTTTTGCGCTGATTCACACCGTGATAAGCCAAAACGAACAAGAGAATACCGAGCTATTGAAGGAATAGTGGTAGACAGTAGCCAGCGCTGCTAAGGGGACAGTCATGATAGGGAAGCTCTCTATTAAGAACAAAATCATACTTGCCATGCTCACGATGGGCTTGTTACTGCTGATTATTGCCATATCGGTTCAAGCAAAAAACAGAACCATTGAAGGCTATGCGATTAGCGTTGGGCAAGCGGATGTGCCGGAAGCGGTACTGTCATTGGCCATGCTTGATGAACTTGGGGACATGAACTCGAACGTTTTAGAGTTCATCACCGGCGAGGCTGAAGAGAAAGATGATTTCATCGCCAACTACACCGAATTTGTGAGCTTTTTTGAACAACTCAAACAGCTTAATTCGGTCGACCCTGTGTTGATGAGGCAAATTGATGACCTCTCAACCCGCTATTACGAAGACATGCAAACTCTAGTTTTTTCCCAGTTTGAGCCAACCCTAGAAACTAAAGCCGTCGATAAATACAACTTTCTTGTCACCGAATTTGCAGAACCATTGGAATTACTGTTGGATTCATTGAAAGAAGAAGAGGTGGCGGATGCGGGAAGAAGCGGTGATTTTAATGAAGTGCTTAATGATGATCTCCCTGGCGTACGTTACTATCTAGAGCTGATAGATGAAGAGGGCGACATGATGTCGTCGCTTAATGCTTATATGCGTGGTGAAATCGGTGCCGTTAATGCATTTGAAAAGGATTCACGAGCCTTTGCAGATTTCCTTTCAGAGATAAAGCCGTTAGAGCGAAGACCGGCGGAAATTAAGAGTTTATCTGAAGTTGAACGCATGTATCTTGAGCTCTACAACGGGGGTAAGGATATTTTTGCGACCTACAATCCGAGAGACAAACTTGAAGCAGCTCAGCAAATAGACCGCTTGGAGCATGAAGTTTTTGGTAAGCTCGAGAAAATTCTCGATCAAATCAACTTGGCGGCAACGGATCAAGTACGTGAATCCTTGGATGAGCTTATTTCAGCAGCTCGTGACAGCATCTCTTTGGTTTGGGGTCTATTAGGGGTTGCCGTTGTTCTTGCTTTTGTTACTGCACTGTTTTTGATTCGCGGTATCGTGATTCCTATTAATGCACTTGCTGAGGCAGCGGAAGATCTGCGCTCTGGGGAAGGGGATCTTACTCGCCGAATTCCCGATTTTGGTACGGATGAAATTGGCGAAACCGCGCGCAGCTTTAACGGATTTTTGGAGCGATTACAGAACATACTTTTGGATGTTCAGCGATCAGTAGAGTCGATTGCTCACAGTACCAATGAGGTCACAACGACTTCTCAAATGCTCAGTTCAACGTCGAATCAGCTTGCTACGAGTGTAGAGGAGACCGGTGCATCGCTGGACCAAATGAGTTCCTCCATTTCAATGAACACCGATAACTCTAAAGTGACTAATGGCATTGCCACTCAGTCTAGCTCTGAAGCCAATGAAGGTGGGAAGGCGGTAAATGATACTGTGGATGCCATGACCGAGATTGCTGAGAAGATCGGCATCATCGAAGACATTGCCTATAAGACCAACTTATTGGCATTAAACGCGGCAATAGAGGCAGCCCGTGCGGGCGAGCATGGTAAAGGTTTTGCCGTGGTTGCTGATGAGGTTCGTAAGTTGGCAGAGCGAAGCCAAGTCGCCGCTCAGGAAATCAGTACTCTTGCAGACAACAGTGTGAAAGTTGCTCAGCACGCTGGGGACATGCTCAATCGCATGGTGCCAAACATTCAGAAAACCGCAGACTTAGTGCAAGAGATTACGGCTGCATCGACGGAGCAGAGCACCAGTGTGGCAGAGATTAATCGAACTGTTTCTCAGCTGGACGGCATTGCCCAGAAAAACGCATCAGCGTCAGAGGAGTTGGCTTCCACCGCCATTATGGTGCAAGAGCAAACCAATGAGATACGAAGCACGGTTGGCTTCTTTAAACTCACTAACGAACGCGGAAATATGGGGTATCGCTCTGAGAGAAGTAGCACCGTTTCACGGCCAAAAGCGGAATCGGGCTATGTGCCTTTTGATGATTGAGGAAGAAGCCTGTGATGAACATTGCCAGCTCTCCTAGCTCAGATAACTCGGCTCAATCGGTCGGGCACGAAAAGTATTTAGAGTTCAGACTTTCTGATAGCTATTTCGCCTACCCGATTGCCCGAATCAGGGAGATTATGGAGTATCCTGATGTTGAGCCAATAGCCGGAGCGCCAGACCATGTCAAAGGCGCGATGAACCTCCGTGGTCAGATTATCCCTGTGTTTGACTTGGCATTGTGTATCGATAAACCCTACCAGCCAGAGACTCCTCGAACGTGTGTGGTGATCACCGAAGCGCGCGTTAATGGCAAACAGTATCTGTTGGGCAACAAAGTGGACATGGTTTCTCAGGTGCTCGACCTTGAGGATTCTCAATTAGAGCCGATTCCTGAACTTCCCTACTCAATAGAAAGTCCCCTTTTGAAGGGGATCGCCAAGCTCAATGGACGCCTGTTGACCATTCTCGACATCGACAAATTGCTGACTCAGGAGTACGTCCAATGGGTGAATACAGCGAGCGTCATGACGGGCAAAATGGATGTGAGGAGTGGCGATGAGTGACGAAATAGACAACAGTATCGTTGACGCAGCCAATTCAGATACAGGTTTATTGTTTGTTGAAGTCGCCAACGAAATATTTGCCATTCCGATTAACAGTACCAAAGAGGTGATTGAAAAGGGGGCGCTGACGCGAGTTCCTATGTGCCCAGACATTGTCAGTGGCGTGATTAATGTTCGGGGCAGTGTTGTGCCTGTTATTGACGCAAGTCGCCGACTTGGACTTAACCGTCAAGAAGAGTATGACAAATACAGTTGCATTGTTCTCTATGAAGCGACCGATAACAAAACGCAAGAGGCTATGTCGATTGGGTTGCTGGTGGCGCGAGTTCGATCTATCGAGGTCATTAGCGACCATACCATTGTCAACAAGCCAGCGTTTGGATCAGTCGTTCCCGGGAACTTTATTCTGACCATGATTAACGTTAATGGGGTGGCCGTACCGATATTGAACATGAAGGCCCTGTTCGATAGCAGTGTTCTCAACGAGCTGATTCTTCAGTTTCAGCGAAGAAGCCTGAGAGTTTAGACCATGGGCATTAAAAGCATGGAGCTTAGGAATACGTTATGACCGCTGCGATGAGTGAAATGGATTTCTTACAGGTGCAGCAACTATTTGAAAGGCATACAGGTATTCGTATTGCTGAACATAAACTCACTATGGTTGAAAATCGACTGGCGAGTCGATTGCGCGATTCACAATGCTCGAGTTACACGCAGTACCTAGAACGCATACAGGATGAAAGCGGAAAAACGGAACTTGGGGTTTTTATTGATAGGCTCACCGTTCATGAAACTTACTTTTTCCGAGAGCCTCGTCAGTTTAATTATCTAACTAACTACCTGCAGCAAAAGCAGATTCACCAACCGCTGAAAGTTTGGAGTGCAGCCTGTTCGACAGGAGAAGAAGTTTACAGTTTGGCAATGGTGCTATCGGATGCGTTAGAAGTCAGTAATTGGCAAGTACTGGGCACCGATGTATCAAAGCAAGCAATCGAAACTGCCAAGCGTTGTCAGTATGAGTTGAGCTTAGCGGAAAAAATTCCGAGTTATTACCGCCGAACGTATTGTTTGAAGGGAGTTGGGGAGTTCAGTGATCACTTCATCTTGAGCAAAGCCATCCAGCAACGATGCCAGTTCAAAGTCATGAATCTTATAGAAGACGATGTCGGTGAAACTTTCGACATCATAATGCTGCGTAATGTCCTGATCTACTTTGACCAAAGTACACAACAATCGCTAGCTAAGAAGGTGATTGACCAACTCAACATTGGCGGGTTGCTGCTACTTGGGCACAGCGAAAATATTATAAAAAATCATCCCAACATGGAACCGATAGAAACCTGTATCTATCGTAAGGTAGGAGAATGAAGCCGATTCGAGTATTTATTGTTGATGACTCTGCGGTGATTCGCCAAGTGCTCGGTGAGGTCATCGACAATGAACATGACATGGAGGTCATAGGCTCAGCCCCTGACCCAATACTAGCTTGGCGGAAGATGACTAAAAGTTGGCCCGACGTGGTACTGCTCGATATCGTGATGCCGAAAATGGATGGGATCGCTTTTCTTAAACAGATCATGTCTGAGCGTCCCACGCCAACGGTCATCTGTTCCACCCATACCGAACATCGGCCAGAGTTGACTCTCGAAGCAATGTCGAGCGGGGCGATTGAGGTGATAGATAAACCCCAAGCTCAGCTCACAGAGTTCATCCACTCTCCTGAAGTAAAACAGATATTTAGTGCGTTGCGTAAGGCTGCTCAAGTGACGGTCAAGCCGCTAAAATATACCTCAGAAGAAAGTTTTCGTCAGAAGCATACAGCGGATGTGATTTTAGAATCGAGGCCCCCTGAAAGCTTATTGGAAGAGGGTAAGTTAGACCAGGGTAAGTTGCTGGTGATAGGTGCATCGACAGGTGGCACTGAAGCCCTTAGGTTGCTACTTTCTGAACTCCCAATGAATATGCCGCCTATCGTGATTGTTCAACATATGCCTCCCAAATTCACCCAAGCTTTTGCCGAGCGACTTGATAGTCTTACTCAACATAGTGTTGTCGAGGCGAAAGACGGCCAGAAAGTTGAAAATAGCGTGGTCTACATTGCCCCGGAGATCGCCATGTCACATTGCAGCGCGAAGGTCAGCAACTTTATCTAAACTTAAAAGATGGGCCTATGGTGTCACGTCATAAACCCTCTGTGGATGTGCTTTTTCGGTCAGCCGCTCAAGCTGCTGGAGAAAGAGCGGTTGGCGTTATTCTTACTGGCATGGGAGATGATGGAGCGCAAGGAATGTTAGAGCTCAAAAAGGCAGGGGCAATGACTTTTGCTCAAGACGAAGAGAGCTGCTTGGTGTTTGGAATGCCTAAGGAAGCGGTCGCGAAAGGCGGCGTGAGAGCAGTTTGTTCTCTATCTGCGTTACCCAGTCAAATAACAAAGGCTTTGATGGATCATGAATAATGTAAGTGATCATATTAGTGCGATGGAGATTGCCTACCTGTTGGTGGACAAAGACTTGCGCATTTTGGAGATTTCCCATCAAGCAGAAGTTTTGCTTAGAGTGGGGAAAGGACACAGTTTGGAAGACTGTTCGGTTAGCTTTGTCGATGAAGACTATTACCCCAGAGATGTCTTAAAAGAAGTTCTGGCGAGTGTTGAAAGCCATACAGAACTCAACATTGAGATGGGGATCAATTACCCCGATAGAAATGTGGAATGGACGAAGCTTTTCTTGATTGGATACCGAGATTACTTCATTGTTTATTTAACCGACCTCAATGAACTCATCGCCACCAGAAGACTCAACCGCCAACTTTCCACTCAAGATCCACACACTGGTTTACTTTATCGTGAAGCGTTTCTCTCCAAAATCTCATCTGAGTTTTCTTATGGTTTGGTCTGCTGTGTGCGTATTTGTAACTATCAACGGATCAATGAAATTTGGGGGACGGCGGTTGCGAATCTGGTATTCATGGAAATTCTCGCGCGAGTCAGTAACGAAATTGGCGAAGCCATTTGCAGTAAACACTCCACAGACAGCTTTAACATCTTTATTCCAAGAAGTGTGGATGTGGACATTGAACGCTTTTACGCCGCGCTCAATGAGCCTTTTCACTTCAACGGCCATCACTTCTTCAGCAATGTGGCGTTAGGTTATTACGAAGAAGGGGAAGGCGATCAGCACGAACAGAGCCTAAACAAGGCTGAAATGGCGATTTTAGATGTGTTGTCAGAACGGGTAAGGTTGGCGGAGTTCCAAGAGGCCTTAGCCCGCCAAATTGAGCATCAAAACAACCTTGAAACTGAGTTTCGTGCAGCGATTGCTCAAGATAAGTTAGATGAGCATTTCTTTATTGTTTTTCAGCCGATTCATGAATCAGATAGCGAAGCCGTATGTGGTGCCGAGTGTCTAATTCGTTGGGTTTTGCATGGGCAAATGGTGTCACCGGTAGAGTTTATCCCGATCGCTGAAAAGTTGGGTGACATCGGCATGCTGACTCAATTTAACATTCGTAAGTTAAGTGAGTTAGTAAAGGGACTAGAAGCCAAAGGCATTGACTGTATGGAGCTAATTTTCGCGCTGAATATTAGCGTAGTGGAAATACTCGATGTCGACTTTGTTGATAAGCTGACTGAGTATATTGAACGCCACGATCTATACCCAAGCCAAATTAAGTTAGAACTTACAGAATCAGCGTTGGTAGACAATTTTAATTATGTCAATCAAGTGCTTGAACAGTTGCAGTCGATAGGTTTTAGAGTCTCAATTGATGATTTCGGAACGGGTTTTTCGAGTTTGAGTTACTTGTGTCGCTTGAGCTTTGATGAAATCAAAATCGATAGAGCTTTTGTAACAGAAGTGGTGACGGATGTGCGCCTGCAAACCGTGTTCAACTCCATTGCATCACTGGCGCAAAACTTAGATAGACCAGTGGTAGCCGAAGGGGTAGAAACGCTCGAACAGTTAATTTACGCCCGAGCCAAAAATGTTCAGTACATACAAGGATATTACTTCAGTAAACCACTGGAACACGACGACTTTATTGAGTATGTCCTAAATCGGAAAGACTAACTACATAAGGGCATGGATACAAAAAACCGCCAACGAAGAGTATTCGTTGGCGGTTTTTTAATGGTTAATGTGGGGTTTAACGACGTTTAGGCTTACGGTTTCCACCTTGGCTTTGAGGTTTGCTGTTTTGACCTTGAGGTCTACCCGTATGGCCTTGAGAGCGGTTGCCCTGCGTCTTTTGGCCTTGAGAACCATTGTTCTGGTTTGGGTTGCGGGCGCCATTTTTATTTACGCCTGGCTTACCATCGCTTGATGTTTGCTGCCTTGTTTGTTTCCACTTTGCTTGTTACCACCTTGACGTAATGCCCCAAAGCCAGGTTGGCCTTTGGTGTGTTTGGTCGCGAAGCGGTTAGCGCCGTGGCGTCCTGACTTACGTCTTTGAGCCGGCGTTTTAGAATCAATATCTTCTTCAGGCACTAGGCAGTGAGGTTTGTCACCAATGAGGTGCTTTTTACCCATGTCTGTCAGTGCTTCACGAATGATCTTCCAGTTGTCTGGATCATGGTAGCGAAGTAGTGCTTTATGCAAACGACGTTGACGTTCACCTTTCGCTACAGGCACTTCTTCACGACGCTTGTACTTAACACGCTTAAGCGGGTTTGTTTCTGAGTAATACATCGACGTCGCATTACACATTGGTGATGGGTAGAAGTTCTGAACTTGGTCACACTCAAAGTTGTTCTTTTTCAGCCACAACGCAAGGTTGAGCATATCTTCATCTTCCGTTCCCGGGTGAGCCGAGATGAAGTAAGGAATTAAGTACTGCTTCTTGCCTGCTTCTTCACTGTACTTTTCGAACATCTCTTTGAAGCGGTCATAGGTGCCCATTCCTGGTTTCATCATAAGGTCCAATGGGCCTTTTTCCGTATGCTCTGGAGCAATCTTTAAGTATCCACCAACGTGGTGAGTGACGAGCTCACGAACGTATTCAGGCGATTCAATCGCCAGATCGTAACGCACACCTGAGGCGATCATGACCTTCTTGATACCTTTGACTTTGCGTGCTTCACGGTACAAGTCGATTGTGTGCTTGTGGTCGGTATTGAGCTTGTTACAGATACCTGGGAACACACAAGATGGTCGGCGACAGTTCGCTTCCGCTTTAGGGTCGTTACATCCCAAGCGGTACATGTTTGCGGTTGGACCACCTAGGTCTGAAATGGTGCCCGTGAAACCTGGAACCTTATCGCGAATCTCTTCGAGCTCATTCAAAATCGACTCTTTAGAACGGTTCTGAATGATACGACCTTCGTGCTCTGTGATTGAACAGAATGAGCAGCCACCAAAACAGCCACGCATGATGTTGACCGATGTTTTGATCATGTCGTAAGCAGGGATTTTTGCTTTGCCGTACATAGGGTGAGGAACACGCGCGTATGGCAGGCCAAACACATAATCCATCTCTTCGGTAGAGAGTGGAATTGGCGCTTGGTTGACCCAAAGCTCGCGGTTACCGTGGCGCTGGATCAGCGCACGGCCAGAATATGGATTGGTTTCTAAGTGCAGAATACGGCTAGAGTGCGCGTACAATACACGGTCGTTGTTTAGCTTTTCGAAGGGTGGCAAACGTACAGCAGTCGTTTTCGCATCGTGCCTTGAAGGGCGAATGGTAATGGGTTTCGCCTCTGGCTCTTCGGTTTTCTTGGTATCACACTGCTCCTCAACCTGATAAGGATTTTGAACCACAAATGAGGCTTTGCTTGGTTTCTCGATTCGTGAGGAATCAATCACAGTGTAGCCTTCTGGTAGCTCAGCTAAGTTGACAGCAGTACCGCGAACATTGGTTAGATCAGCAATGTTTTCGCCATCGGCTAAACGATGGGCTACTTCTACAAGGGCGCGCTCGGCATTACCGAACAAAAGAATATCGGCTTTTGCATCAAACAGCACTGAGCGACGAACTTTGTCAGACCAGTAATCGTAGTGAGCCACGCGACGGAGGCTTGCCTCAATACCCCCTAGTACAATAGGCGCATCTTTATACGCTTCGCGACAACGCTGGGAGTAGACCAGTGTTGCGCGATCAGGGCGTTTACCGCCTTCGTTATTTGGCGTGTAAGCATCATCGTGACGCAGCTTTTTATCTGCTGTGTAACGGTTGATCATCGAGTCCATGTTACCTGCGGTAATACCAAAAAATAGATTTGGTTTTCCGAGTTTCATGAAGGCATTTTTATTGCTCCAGTCAGGTTGAGCAATGATGCCAACGCGAAAGCCTTGCGCTTCGAGTAGTCGACCAATGATAGCCATACCAAAACTTGGGTGATCGACGTAAGCGTCGCCAGTCACAATGATAATGTCACAGCTATCCCAACCCAGAGCATCCATCTCTTTTCGACTAGTGGGTAGAAATTTGGCCGTGCCAAAGCACTCTGCCCAATATTTCTTTCGCTCGTGGATAGGAGTTGTGTTGCTGTACATAAAATAACCTCTACTCTAGGGAGCGCGAATTATAGCGACTTGTGGATAGAGTATCTAGCTCAATATCAGTGTGGCTATTGCACTTAAATGATTAAATTAAAGATAGACGATAACGCTTTGTTTATCCGATAGTTTAAATCAATGAAAACTGAGCTCTTGACCTCATTAAATATGCGGATGTTCTGTGAAAATAAACACATACTATCCTAGGCTTATAGTAATGAAGCTTTGTAGCGCTCGTTTGGGAATGAAGATATGGAAAGTCTGGCTAAGCAACATACGATGGCAGAGTTAGTGCGAGACTCCGAGTACGTTTGGACGCTTAATCTAGCGGATAGGTCGTTTAGCTTCGAATCGCTTTGTGAGCAAGATGAATTGAACATTTCCAACGAAGGTCAGACTCTTGCTTCGATGATGCAGATGTTTACTGTACGATCTCAAAGTATCGTAAAGCGCGCGGTTTCTATAGTTTACAAACAAAATCAACCACAAAATGTCCATTGCTGCATTAAAAATGGCGATGATGATCTAGTATTCTGCGATATTTTTATTGAAAAGTTTGGTCATGACATTGTTCAGGGGCACGTAAAACCTCTTATTTTGATACCTAAAAGTCAGTCTTTGGCTGAGTTGTTTGAAACTTTGTTTGAAAACGATCATCACGGCATTGTTCTAGCCGATGCGGATGCCAAAATTATTGCCTGCAACCACTATTTTGAACGTCAATCTGGGTACAAACTCGCCGAGATTTATGGGTTGAATACCAATATCTTCAATGCCGGAAAGCACACAGAAGAAACCTATAAGCAAATGTGGCGGAGCATCACCGAGAAAGGGTATTGGACAGGAGAGCTGATTTCCCGTCACGCGAAAGGGCATACTTATCCTGAATCCATCTCTATTCAAGCGATTGAAATAGACGAACAGCCCAAATACTACTTGGCGATTACGGTTGACCGTTCTAATGATCTCAATCGGTTGCAGGGTCTTGGAAGTGATATCGAGTTGACCACACAACTTCTAAAAAAGCAGGCATTTATTGACACTTTAACACAGCGATGGGCGGATAATCTGTCCAAAGCAGGTCACCTTATCATGGTTATGAAGCCAGACATTAAAGGAGACGACGTTGAGTTAACAGCAGAGATGGCTGTTAACTTAATGGAGAATCCTTGCGCCGAGCTCAATGGTTATTTCGCCGATGGAATTTTTATCGTTGCGCTCGAGTTTAGCCATGACATTAGTCTTGATAAGCACCGTTCATTGCAAGCGAGGCTAAGACGTTACTTTGTTGAGATAAAGAATCGTTCCAAAGTGGGCCATAGCCAGATCCTTAATGGTAAGATAGGCGTATCCGTTTTAGGGCAAGACGCCAACAGTGTATCCAGTGCTATCTCCCATGCAGCTCAAGCCATGATGGAGATGCATGGTGATTCACAAGCCACTTTGTATTTTTACGATCAGGAAATCCACGAAGGCGTTGAAAATCGTAAGAAATACGAGCAGATTGTTTCAGAGGCGATTAAAACAGAAGCCATTGAGGTCTTTTATCAGCCAATTGTTGAAACCAACAGTTGGCAAGTCGTGAAGTTTGAGGCGCTTTGTCGATTCAAATCGGGTGATGAGATCGTGCATCCTACGCAAGAGCTGATCAATACCGCGGAGGACCTTGGCGTTATCAGTGAAGTTGATCGAATTGTTGGCAAGCTTGCGATGCAGCAGTTAGAAAATATCCAGTTCAAATTTGGTGCTGAGATCGGGATCACCGTCAATCGTTCGATCAATACTCATCAGAGCGCCAGTGATATTTTGACCAACACGGCCGAATTGGTGGACACTTACTCAACTCTTCCTGAATACGTGACGATAGAACTCACAGAAAGTGCTTATTTTGATAGCGAGCAATCGCAAAAGGAAGCGTTTAATGAGCTGAGAAAGCATGGCGTGAGTATCGCGATTGACGATTTCGGCACTGGATACTCCTCGTTTAGTTACTTGAGCGACTTTAACTTCGACATACTGAAAGTCGATAAAAAGTTTGTCCAAGATGTCGAAAAACGCACGACCAATTTCCATATCGTCAAAGCCATTACCTACTTGGCTCATACTTTGGGGATCACTGTCGTGGTGGAAGGTGTGGAGTCCAAAGAGCAAGTGGTGGCGTTAAAAGAAATTGGCGTTGATTATATGCAAGGCTATTTCTTCTCTGAACCACTACCGACTTGGGAATTGGAGCAATCTTTTACTTATCGAACCAAGCTCGATGATTTGCTACACGTCAGAGGCCCTCAACAGTACTCCACCATTTATGAGTTAGCGTCTGAGCGTAAGCATACATTAGACCCTGGTGATTTTGTGTCGCTAGCCTACGAGTATTTCCGAGATGAGGTTGCACCAACAGTGCCTGTACTAGACAAGAAACGTTGCGTTGGTATTTTGGGCCGTAGAGAGATCAACCTCTTTCTTACACCAAGAATGGGCACCGATCTAGAGACCAGCAAGAATCACGGCAATGGAAGAGAACTGTGAATCAGATGATGTGCACCGATTTTACTCAACTACCACACGATACTCCTCTACTTGACCTCCTCCAGTGCGCCAAAGAGTACCGCCAGTTCCCTTGGGTTCTGGTGGACGAAAACATGCAGTACAAAGGGATGGTGGATCAAAAAGACGTGCTGAATTATCTAATTGAAACGGGAAATAGCTAGCTTTTTTTGAACTTGCGAGTTGGGTGCTTATGAGTTGAGTGCTTATGGTTGCTTGAGGTCGGTGTTTTGATATTATCCGCGTTTAATGAAATTTATACTTAATCGCGATAGATCCTCGTTATGATTCAAACTCTTCTGACTATTTTCCCTTCCATGTTGCTTGGGGCACAGCTTTTTATCACTTTGATTTTGGTTCGAGGTGAAATCTGCCCAGGACAAAGAGGGCGTTTGCACAAAGCTTTGCCGACATTGGGTATTCTGTGGCTAGCCGTTGCATCTTTGCGTATTGAAGCTTTCATGGTGGTGTTTGCGATTTTCTATTTCTTCTCGCAAGTTCGAACGGGGAAAACACGCGATGCTGGCCCAATTTGGATTCTATATCTTGCGAATGGTTTGGCCCTTGCTTTTGTTGGCATCCAAATCGGTGAACAAAGCAATATCGCATTTTCGCTAGCTTTGTTGGCCAATGTACCTTTTCTGGCGCTGTGTTTACTCAATTGCTGTTGGTTATTGCGCGCTCTCGTTTGCAAGCATTCCACCGAATACTGCCTGTAACGGGTGTGGTGTCGGGTATGGTTATGGCGCTGACAGTTCTGGGTTTTGTTTACGGCTTGACCGACGAAGCGTTGAAAACGATTCTTCCTACCTTATTGATCAGCTTAGCGTTAATGATCACAGGCATCGTGATTTGGTGTTGGCATTTATTCATGGACAAAGAAGTCTCAAAGGGACAACTTGGTGTGGCGCTTGGCGTGATTCTCATTTCTATGACATCTTATGGGGGTTTGGCGAATCTTTAGAGCGATTCACGGCATTGAGCTAAATTAGAAGCTACTCTTTACTTGAGCATTGTATTGGTTAGGAGGGCTTATTATGGATCTCAGTAACGTAGGTAGCTTAGATAGCATCATCTTACTTGGCATTGTGAATGAAAAGCTTCGACTCGAGTGTGATAGCTTTGATGAACTGGTGAGTATGTACGAGATGGACGTAGAAAGTGTAGTCGGCAAGTTGGATGTGCTCGGTTATCAATACGATCCACTGACCAACCAGTTCAAAGCCTACAATCGTTGAACACATTTATAACTACTATATTCCAGATATTAAAAGAGGCGAGAGTGAATCACACTCGCCTCTGTCGTTTTCTCTTAGACCATTTTGATGCCATCTAAATGGCTTTTACATTGCTGTCTTGCCGTAGAGAAGAAGGCCTGCAAGTAGCGTTTGTCTTTTTCGCTGGCGCGCGTTGCTGCAAATAAACGACGCCATAGCCCGTCACCTAAAGGTTTACTGGTGATTAAGCCTTGACGGGAAAACTCACTGATCGCCCAGTTCGGTAGAGCCGCTACACCAAGTCCTGCAGACACCATTTGCACCAACATTAACGTGTTATCTGCTTGCTTCCATTTCTTCACTTCAACGCCATTGGGTTGAAGGAAATGTTTAACCACGTCTAATCGTTGTTTCTGAACTGGGTAGGAGATCATGGTCTCGTTGATTAAGTGATCCGGAGAAATGGTCTCTACATCTGCAAGGGAATGATTAGGCGCGGTAATCAAACGCATTTCGAAGTCGAATAGGGGTTCATAGTGGACTTCAGAACGGGCTTGAATGTCTGAAGTAATGACCAAATCGAGTTCACCAGCCATGAGAGCGGGCAGGGGCTCGAAGCCAAAACCTGAAGAGAAATCCAAAGTCACGCTTGGCCAGGCTACCTGATACTCCTTGAGCGCTGGCATTAGCCATTGGAAACACGAGTGACACTCAATCGCCATGTGCAGCCTACCATTCATGTCTTCTTTCAGGCTTGCTAGGTCGTTCTCTGCTTTTGCTATTCTTGGTAATAAATCATCCGCAAGCTTGAGCAGAATTTCCCCTTCGGTAGTAAAACGCACAGGTCGAGTTTTTACGCAAAAACAGCTGACCACCAATTCGAGCTTCGAGATCTTTGATCTGATGGGAAAGCGCAGATTGAGTCAGATGTAAGGCCGTCGCAGTTGCGGTGAGCGAGCCCGTGTCCCTCAGAGAGTTCAGTGTTCTTAAGTGTTTTAATTCAATCATGAATATCTCTCATAAAATCCATTTCTCTATGAACCTATTTAACTTACGAGTATTTTTCGGAGCTGTAAACATCTAGACGTCTAAAACTTGAGAAAAATACGGTCAAGGTTGATTATGAAATTCCCTCATAATCAATGTGAGTATTTGGAAATTGTTCATCTTCAGGAAACGCGACATAGTTTTAGCCATCCAGACGCCTTATTGAATTTGCCGCTCAATGGCTTTCGACGAGCAAAAGGAAGTGTCTGATACGAATTAGCTTTTTTACGAAATACGCAAGCCCATAAATGCATTTCGTGAACACATAAATACGAATTAGTGAATATAGGGAATTTGGTTATGACAACAACGACTCACATACTTGGCTACCCACGCATAGGCGAAAAACGCGAACTGAAATTTGCATTGGAAAAATACTGGCGCGGTGAAATCGATCAGAATCAACTCAAAGCGGTGGGCTCCGATCTGCGTGAAAAGAACTGGAATGTTCAGAAAGAGGCGGGGCTGAGTTTTGCAACCGCCGGTGATTTTGCTTGGTACGACCATGTCTTAACCACGAGTTTGCTGCTAGGTCATGTACCAAAACGTAATCGCAATGGATTTCCAGACTTAGATACGCTATTTCGAGTTGGTCGTGGCCAATCGCAAAAAAGCTGCGATTGCGCAGGAAGCGCCGCATCGGACATGACGAAATGGTTCAACACGAACTATCACTACATTGTTCCAGAGTTCTCTGAAGACGATACATTTGAGGTGAGTTGGCCTCAGCTGTTTGAAGAAGTAAACCAAGCAATCAAAGCGGGCCATAAAGTTAAGCCAGTGCTACTCGGGCCTGTGAGCTACCTGTACTTAGGTAAAGAAGTGCAAGATGGGTTTGATCGTCTAACTTTGCTGCCAAGGTTGCTGAGCGCCTATCAAAGTATTCTCGCCAAGCTGTCAAAACTGGGTGTTGAATGGGTACAAATCGACGAGCCAGTGCTCGCATTAGAGCTTGATTCTCAATGGGCTGACTCGTTCAAACTGGCTTACCAAGTGCTACAAAGCGACGTGAAACTGCTGCTGACCACCTACTTTGATTCGGTTGACGACACGATTTCTCGCATCATTGAACTACCAGTAAATGGCTTGCACATTGATATTTCAGCAGCGCCTCAGCAACTTGAAACGGTTGCGAGTCAGCTACCGAGTGATTGGGTGTTGTCTGTGGGTGCGGTCAATGGCCGAAATGTGTGGCGTGCAGATTTGGCAGCATTGCACGCAAAACTTGAACCATACAAAGCTAAGCTAGGTGATAAATTGTGGATTGCGAGTTCTTGCTCACTTCTGCATAGCCCAGTTGATCTTGAACTCGAAGAGAAGCTTAGCGGTGAGGTGCGCAGTTGGTTTGCGTTCGCTAAACAGAAAGTGGCCGAAGTAGCGCTATTGGCAAAGGCGCTTGATGGAGACCAAGCGGCCATTCAAGCATGTGAAGATTACAGTGCTCCCTTGGTTGTGCGTCGTTCAGCAGACCATGTCAACAAGCCAACGGTTCAAGCACGACTAAACACCATCGACAAAGCGCTTGCTGAGCGCAGTGCGCCTTATCCAGAGCGAGCTGCGCATCAAGCAGAAGTGTTGGGCTTGCCATTGTTACCAACGACAACGATAGGATCATTCCCACAAACCGACGAAATTCGAGTACAGCGCAGCGCGTATCGCCAAGGTAAGCTGAGTGATGCGGATTATGAGCAAGCGTTGAAGAATCATATTAGCGATGCGGTACGTCGACAAGAAGCGCTTGATTTGGACGTACTCGTTCATGGTGAGGCGGAACGAAACGACATGGTGGAGTATTTTGCAGAGAACTTAGCGGGGTTCCAGACCACTCAATTTGGTTGGGTTCAGAGTTACGGTTCACGCTGTGTTAAACCTGCAGTAGTCGTGGCAGATATCGAACGCGAGAAAGCGATTACCGTGGAATGGTCGACTTATGCTCAATCTCTAACTTCAAAACAGATGAAAGGCATGCTGACCGGTCCGGTGACCATTCTATGTTGGACATTCCCCCGTGAGGACATCACTCGCAAAGAGATCGCTCAGCAGCTCGCGTTTGCATTGCGAGATGAGGTTTCTGACCTCCAGGATGCGGGTATCAACATTATTCAAATTGACGAGCCTGCCATTCGTGAAGGTTTGCCATTGAAAAAGCGTGACCACAGTGAGTATCTGGAATGGGCTGTTGATACCTTTAAGATTTCAGCCGCGAGCGCAAAACCAGAAACACAAATTCATACTCACATGTGTTACAGCGAATTCAACGAGATCATTGAATCGGTCGCAGCTCTAGATGCCGACGTGATTACCATTGAAACCTCGCGATCGAACATGGAGCTACTTAAAGCGTTTGAAGACTTTAACTATCCAAATGAAATTGGTCCGGGTGTGTACGATATCCACTCACCTAATATTCCGAGTGAGCAATGGATTGAAGATCTTCTGCGTAAAGCGGCGGAAAAAATTCCAGCACAGCGTTTGTGGGCTAATCCCGATTGTGGTTTGAAAACTCGAAACTGGGAAGAAACGGAGAAATCGTTGGCTAACCTAGTATCGGCGGCGAAGAACGTGCGTGCTGAATGGGCAGAGCAAGCTGAATAATTAAGAACGGGAGTTCCAAGAGAATGAGTCACTGAGAATACGTAGACTCGGTTGATTCATTACCTGTGCGCCACTGTGTTCATCATTGATGAGCATAGTGGCGTAACTGTTTGAAAGTTATAGAATACAGTCTGGTTTAGGGAGAAGTGCTAAAATATAGTGATGTGACCTGTTAAGGTAGCTCGAAAGTGTTAATCTATGGAAAAGCGCGACCTAATAGGTGCGTAATAGATTAAGACGTAAATCACGGAAGTATTATGACGGAACAAAAGTTTGCCCAGAAACGTCAGTTTTATCGGCTCAAGTATCCCAAACGCGCGATGCCTGTATTGCAGTTAGGCAATCAGCGCTATCGAGTGACAGAGTTGTCAGAGCAGGGGATTCGAGTGTTGATGGAAAACTATTCGATGATGCTCAAAGGCGAACAGATGACAGGCAAGGTGAGTTTGCCCACCGATGACGAAATTTTCATTGAGGGGGCTGTACTTCGTTTTGATGGAGAAGAGGTGATCTTCAAACTGAGTAAAGGGCCATCATTCAAAATCATGGTGCAAGAGCAGCGCAACATCAAAAACAAGTTCCCACACTTCTATTCACTGCTTCGTGCGCAAGTGGTCGTTTGATAGTCGCATAGCCAGTAAATATTCAAGCCAGCGTTCTCGCTGGCTTTTTTATTGCTGCAAGGTTCTACATATTCAGCTAGAGATTCGCAATGCCATTAGTGTTCATTATTTCGCGATATCAATAGCTTAACTATCAATATTACTGATTGGTTACCGGGCTAAAACTTGCACTGTGTCGAAGAATTCTCATTCTTGAGTCGCTACTGTGAGTAGTGAGCACACAAAGTAAGTAAGGATATTTATGGACAAGCTATCTAACAAACGTAGTTTCGATATCATCGGTGCCCCTTTCAACCAATTGGGGTGGGTCACAACTAGCGAAAATACAGTTGATGGCTTGCGACGATCGGACATGGATTGCTGGAATGGTCTTACCGAGTGGATCGACATTCGTAACCGTCGTTGGGGTGCTGATATCGTAGATACAGGGGATGTGGCCGTATCCGACAGCGTGTTTTTTTCAATCAATGCAGATAAAAAAGATCGCGCGTTGGTTGAATACGCGACGGATTTGAAAGAACGTCTACTGGAAAGCTACAAAAATGGCCGTATTCCGATCACCATTGGCGGCGATCACGCTATCGCCGTGGGCACATTACAAGCGACGATGGAGTATTACCAAAAGCAGCAAGGTAAGAAAGTCGCGATTGTTTGGGTGGATGCCCATGCTGATTGCAACACGTTAAAAGACAGTAACCTGCATGGTAAACCTTTGGCGATTATGATGAATCAATATCATCACAACGGCTGGAGCATGCCAAAAGACATTGAAGTGAATCCTAAAGATGTGTATTACGTTGCGGTGCGCGACTGGATGCTTAATGAATACGAGCTTAAAAATGAGCTAGGTATGAAAAACTACGACATGCCAACCATCGACAAGATGGGTATGAATAAAGTGGTTGAAGAGCTGATGGAGAAACTCGAAGCCGAGTACGATCATATCTACTTGTCGTTTGACTATGATGCTCTGGATGGTGCTATGTATCGAGCGTGTGCAACACCTTATGTTGGCGGTCTGTCTGCTCGTGAAGCTCTGCAATTAGTGGATACCGTCTCCTCTAGCGAGAAGTTCGTTGGTGCCGATTTTGTCGAGTATATGCCAGAGCGCGACCCAACCAGCGTATCGAAAGAGGTGATGGTAAAAATAATCGACGCGATTTGGGGATATCGACTCTAACTTCACCAGTGCAGGGTTACTCCATGTCGTGAATTAGATACATTAAAAATCAACCTCTTGGGAACCGCGTGTGAGTTTGCTAGATTAGTGACTCATATGCGGTTTTTCTTTTCTTGGAGAAACATTCCGTTGTGCGATAGAGGTGATAATCCAACGATGCTTGATCAGATCAAACAGTTTATGACGCCTGAGGTGAATACCAATCTCACGCCTGCCCATGAGTATCAGAGAACGCATCTGCCAACCTTGTGGCTGTTGGGCAAGACTGGGGCAGGTAAGTCGACGCTAATCAAAGAAATGACCAATGAAACCGACATCGAAATTGGAAATGGTTTCGCGCCCTGTACCACCACTGCCTCGAGCTATGAATTCCCTGCTGACAAACCCATTATGAAGTTTGTTGATACACGTGGTTTGGGGGAAGCGCACTACGATCCGACCGATGACATTGCCTACCTCGGTGACAGTGCGAATGTGCTTATTGTCGTGATGCGCTTAGATGATCCTGAGCAGAGCGATGTACTTGCAGCGTTAAAGCAGATTAAGAAGCAGCGTAAGCAACAAATAATGTTGCTGGTTCTGACTACGTTGCATACCCTTCACGCCAACGAGCTGAAACGATTGTCGTCGTTTCAGCAGCAACAGGTAGAGAAAGTCTGGGGAGAGTTTACTTCGGTTAATGTTCAACTCTCTCATCAAACCGTTTCGTCTGAAAGCTATGCAGATTTGGTTGATGCCCTTGCCGAGCTTTTACCTTCCGTTGGTCTAGTTATAGAAAAGCAAGAACACTCTACGATTGAAGAGCAAAATTTTGTTCGTTTAGAGAAAGAAGTGCTTTGGTATAGCGGAACCGCATCGGCCAGCGACCTTATTCCCGCGGTAGGGCTTGTCACCGTGCCTGCGATACAGGGCAAAATGCTTCATAGTCTTGCCGCTCAATATGATGTCGCATGGAACAAGCGTGTTCTTAGTGAGTTAATCGCTTCTCTAGGCAGTAGTTTTGCGGTGCAGTACTCGGTGAAATTAGGTGCTCGGCAACTAGTGAAACTGATACCGGGCTGGGGGCAAACCGTGGGCTCGGTCAGCGCTGCAGCGATAAGTTTCGCAACGACCTATGCCCTAGGGCGCGCAGCGTGTTACTACTTCTATCAGCGCCAGAAAGGTGAAGCGATTGATAATCAAACTCTACAAAGTCTGTACAAACGATCATTGAGCAAAGCTAAAACTGAAGCCAAAGCAAAAACGGAATCAGAGCGAGATAAGTCATGAAAAAAAGCACCAACCTTTTGATATTGCTTGCCCAGTTGTCTGGTGGTCGCTGGACCATCGCGATGATTTCAGCCTTGTTCCCCGTATTGATTACTATGGGTTTTGGTGTCGTTCTTGCTTTTCAGCATGGCTACATTCTTCACTTATCGCTGGCGATTGCAGCAAGCACACTGGTTGTCACAATACCTCTTTACTTTCTCAGTCGCTCGCTGCCGAAGGATGAAGATGCTGAACCGTCAAATGTTGCTGATAAGATTGCAGCTATCGAGCAAGAATTAGTCTCGCCGCCAGAAGACTGGTCGCAACGCGAAATTCAACTTTGGCATAAAACACGAGCTTATGCCTATCAATTGCTAGAGCAAAATGATGCGTGGGGAGACATCGATACCTTGAGTTTGGATGCGGTCGCTTTCGTCTCTGAGCAATATGGCAAAAAGGCGCTCGACTTTTCTGTTCCTGAAGGGCTCAAATTGTTCGAGGAAGTGAGCCGCCGTTACAACAAAACCGTGAAGGAGTACATTCCTGCGGTTGAGCTGATTAAGGTGTCGCACATTAAAGCAGGCTATGAAGCCTATGATAATTATGGTGAATTGGGTAAGAAACTGGTCCAGAGCGCCATTTGGATTAACCACGCGAAGAACATTTACTTCAACCCACTGAAGTTCGTCACCGATGTGAGCAAACAACAAGTAACTTCGAGTATGACGAAAGGGTTGATTGAAGAGATTCAGCTTAAGTCGAAACATGCGCTGTTAGATGAAGTTGCAGCCGTAGCGATTGATCTTTACAGCGGACGTTTTCGATTTGAAGAACAAGATATTGAAGCGAGCCTAGTTGCCGATGAAGATATTCAAAACAGTGCAAAAGCGCTAGAACCGATTCGTATTGTCATTACGGGTCAAACGGGTGCAGGCAAATCCTCTTTAGTGAACCTGCTTCTTAACCAAACAACGGCAGAAGTGGATACGTTACCTTCCACTGATGGTGTGACAGCTTATCGATTCGAGCTAAGAGATAAAGAAATTACGCTGGTGGATACGGCCGGGCTTGATGGTACAAAAGAGGCGAGTGAAGCGGCACTTAAGCAGATGACTCAAGCTGATTTAGTCCTTTGGGCACTAAGAGCAAATCAGCCGGCTAAGTCTCTTGATACTAAACTGTATCAGTCATTTACTGAGTTTTATGAACAGCGAGAGAATGTATCGCGCAGAGAACCTGAACTGCTTGGCGTTGTCACTCAAGTCGATAAGTTAGTGGGAGAGGGTACTTGGCAGCCGCCTTATGATCTTAAAGACCAAACCGATCCGGTTAGCCAATTGATTCATCAAGCCGTTGAGCATAACCGTAAGCTCATGAACAATATTGTCGCGCTGCCTTTGGCGCTGGTTGACGAAGATGAAGAGAGCTTAGGCTTAGATGCATTGAAAACAGCGCTTCAAGATAGATTTGGGCGGATGTCTCAAGTACAACGCAATCGTCAAAGAGTCGAAGCAACGCAAAAGAAACCACCGCTAAAACAGCAGGCCAAACGGGTGGGAAAATCAGTCAAGGCGCTCGCGAAGCAAGTGAAGTGGTGGCGTTAAAGTCGCATGTTGAATCAGAGAAGCTTGGATTACTTTTAAAGGGAAAGGTGTAAATGGAATACATTGGTTTTTTTCTGATTGTTCTGCTGCTCGTGACTGTTCACGAGTTCGGTCACTTTGCTGCCGCCAAACTGTTCAAACTGCCCGTCGAGCTCTTTTCATTGGGGTTTGGCAAGCCAATCTATCAAACACATGTTTGGGGATGTGAATTCCGATTATCGCAGATTCCTTTGGGTGGTTACGTCAAACTACAACTGGATCACGACGAAGACTTTTACCAAATAGCGGCCACCAAACGAATAGGGTATTTCTTGGGTGGCCCTATCGCAAATCTGTTGCTGGCTTGGTTGCTAGTTGCTCTTGCAAATCTAACTTCAGGCCAGGCTCCTAACCTTCAGACGCTTATCACATCCGTTGACCAAACCGTGTATGTAGTTCGGTTTTTGTTTGAGCTTATTGGTACCGCAGTAGCAGAGCCTTCTCAGTTGTCGGGTTTGATCAATACAGTGTTAGTCGGCGGGCAGGTAATGGGGGCAGAGCTTTATCAGCTGTTCTATTTTCTGGCTCTACTCAGCGTTAACTTAGGCTTGTTTAACCTACTGCCGATTCCGCCGCTTGATGGCGGTAAAGTCCTGTTGATCCTCATAGAGCGATACAACAGTAGAGGTATCGAGTTAGGCTTGAATTTAACAGGCTGGGTGGTAGTACTTGGTTTGATTGTCTTCACTACGGCGAGTGATGTCGTTCGTTTGGTTTACTGAATCCTTTATTGAACTCTGTTCCTGAGAATCGACATGTCGTTATTGTTAAACGCTTAGTTTTATGGGCTCGCTTTAAAGCCACGGGAGATGTTACTCAGTGTAATTAGGGCAAAAATTCCAATCACTATCGCTAATTGCCAAGTGAATTGAAGCCCGAGCTGAGTGAGTCCCATGCTGACAATCGCTGAAACCAGCATTTGGCCACCTCCTGCCATTGCTGCGGCTGCACCCGCTCTCTTTTTATAAGGTTGAAGCAGCATGGTTTGGGCGCAAGGCAGCGCGATACCATTACCCAGAATCATCAGCAGTTGACCAAACATCACATACAGAGGTTCAAGCGGACAAAGCAGCAACCAAAGCGCCGCAGCAATATGCAGACACGGCGACCAATACAGCATGGCTTTTGTGCCAATTCTAGGCCTAAATCGGTTACATAAGCTGGTGCCGAACAACATGCCTAGCGCTGGAATCAAGGCCCACAAGGCGTACTCGTCCGACTCCATTCCAATTTGGTTTTGCATGATAAAGGGCATGACCGACACAGCGGTGATCATCAAACTAAAATTTAGCCAACTTATCATCGCGAAACTCACAAAGTACTTGGATGTCATTAGTACCTTGTATTGCTTTAGTATGGCCGCGGGCGATGGGATGGGCTGCGCTGTTTACGAGTGTCATCGAACAAGCCCAAAAGCAGACACCAAAGCGATTGCGACATAGCCAAGTAACGAAACAAACACCATCAGCAGCCAAAGTGATGGTTGATGAACCCGCCAATAACTGGGGCAAAGAGAGGCGTCACGGAAGCGGCCATGGCTATGTAGCCGAGGGCTTTTGCTAAATGATCGCCACTGTGGCTGTCGCGGATGGTCGCCCGTGCTAAAACTGCGCAGCATCCTGTACCAATGCCTTGTAATAGACGCCCGAGCACCAAAGCTTCAAATGAGTCGTGAAACAGAGTGATGCTGATAAGGCCCGCGAGTGCGATGAAAAGGCCAAACAGCAACACTCTCTTTCGACCCAAAGAGTCAGAAACTGGCCCATAGATGAATTGAGAAGGCCCAAACCCAAACAAGTAGACACTGACCAGTAGTTGAGCTTGATCTAGGGTGATGTCAAAGTCTTTCGCGATCCAAGGTAAGGAAGGAAAAACAAGCCCCATACTGAGCTGACCGATACTGATGATCAAACAGGCGAGGGCGAGAACGCGATAATTGACTTGAGGGTTCATAAGATACTGAATTAGATACGACTTTGTTAGCTTATCATTTTTAAGTGATTACTGTCGCAATTTTAGTGCGCCTTTGCTTGGTCTGGTTTGAATGAAACAGAAGCCATAAAACGGTTTAGTTAGAGAACCTCACACGGTACTCATTGGGTGTTAGGCCCTTGTACGCTTTGAACAACCGGTTGAAGTTAGAGAGGTTGTGGTAGCCCACCATGCTTGATATGTGGCTGACGGTTAACTGGGTTGTTTCCAACAGGTGGGCAGCTTGGCTTAACCGTATCTTCTTCAGTCTTTGGCTAAAGGTTTCGCCAAAATGCTTTTTGAATATTCGGTTAACGGTGCGCTCGCTACAGTAAACGTGCTTTGAGAGGTCGCTTAAATTGATCTCTTTGGTGTAGTTGTTATCCAGAAATTGGGAAATCGCTTCAACCCGATCTTTTTCATCGTCAAAGGTAGAACTGCGGGTAGCACTGAGAATCACTTTGTCGTGATCCTGCGAGATAAGTGAGAATACCCGAATCAGCACGGAAAGTTGCTCCAAACTGGACATTTTGTAATCGATTTGATTCACGGCCTCTTTGGCCAGTTTTGATGTGACGTGAGAGAACAGTATACCTTTCTCAGGTTTGCTGAACATGTTGGCCAACTTTCCCATCTCATTGCAATACACCAACATGCTCGACAGCCAGTCTTTATCTATCCATAAACTGTGCCGTTCGGGCTGGCATGTTTGGTCAAGGATTTCGAGTTTTCTTAGATCGTGAGAGACGTTGGGAGGGATGAGTATCAGCGAGCATGGATTAACCTCAATGTCGATGTTGCCTACTTGAACTGTGCCGTGATAATTGAATAGCAATAACAGCTCATACTCACGATGAAAGTGTAATGCGGTACTTTCTGGTGCTGCTATGTCATTGTGGTGGCGCCACGAGTATCCGGGTCTGATCAATGTTTTGGTCGAGATCGCTTTCATTCAAATCCTGCTGGTTGACGACATTTTTGGGTGATTCGATAAAAATGTCCATTTAGTACTACCAAATGTCGTCAAAGTATAACCTTTGGCTCTCTATCTCGCTAATAATAGACACAGAGCTTAGCTAAACTCCACATCACCAATAAATAATTTAATAAATAACAAAGAGTTATTCTGTTATGACCAAAAACTACAGAAAGTTTATTTTTGATATGGACGGCACTCTAGTTGATTCGAAAGAGTCGGTTGAGAAAGCGTGGCGAGCATGGGCGGAAAAACACGATTTGGACTTAGCGGCTATTTTGGAAACATCACACGGACGCCCGAGTGAGGAAGTAATCCAAGAGTTTATGCCGCATTTGGACCCCATCCAAGAAGCTCAGTGGCTCGAAGACATCGAACTTCAAAATGTTGGCTCGGTTCAGGCGATTCGTGGCGCGGTAGAATTTTTGAGTCTACTCCAACCAGACGAGTGGGGGATGTTTACTTCTGCGCCAAAAGAACTGGCAGTGCAGCGACTTAAAGCAGCCGGTATCGACATTCCCAATGTGTTCATTACGGTTGAAGACGTGACATTGGGTAAGCCTAATCCAGAGGGCTACCAGTTAGCGGCTCAGCGTCTCGGTGCTAAGCCTTGCGAATGTTTGGTCTTCGAAGATGCACCAGCGGGCATTCAGTCGGGGTTGAGTGCGGGTTGTGATGTCATCAACATCACCGCTGCTGCCCCATATGCTTATTCTGCGATAGGGTGCGAACCTGCCGAAGATTACTATGGCGTTTCGGTAAACCTAAACGGCAGGCTGCTGTCTCTTTGAATGTTCGAGAGTCTTATTTCAATGATGTAGATGCTATGGTTTGAATATTATGACTTAGATGTAATGACTTCGTGACTAGAAACGATATTGAGCGCCAACCGTGACCAGATACTCTTCTTGATCATAGAAGTCGAGGTTTGAATCCACCCAGTCCCAGCCACCGCGAGCGATGAAAAGCGCATTAGACCAGTTGAAGGGCGCGGCATATACGTAAGTGGCCGACAAACCGTATCGGTTGTCTTTTTGCGTTTCTTCGAAGATTGGGTGAGTATCATCAAAGCGTTGCTGACCTGCGTTCAAGGCGAGCATGGTAATGTGTCTGCCTTGGCGTCTCTCAATCTCAAATTCAGTATTGTATCGCTGGCTTGTTTTAGCCGAGCCTTGCGCATCAACATCGAGTAAACTGGCTAACCAACCCATGCTCCATTTCGCAGACAAATCTTTGGCATAGCTGATCTCAGCAAATCTAAGGTCAGAATCCCGCTGTAGCGGATACGCTCTTTTCTTGGTCGACTTGGTATTTACCCAACGCAAGCTCAAGTGACCAATCAGACCCTAATATTTGATCATAATTGGCAACGATGCCTTGCACCGCTGAGTCGGTAGTTTCTCTGCTTGCGCCAAGTTGATACGGGTTCTGCCAGACCTCTTTTTCAAGCAAGCCGGGGACAAATCCGAGAGCGAGTTGTGAGCCATCGTCTAAAGAGTAGCGATACCCAGTCTGCAGATAGAAATCATTGGCCATACCGACGATATCCGTATTGAAGTAGAGTTCGTACTTTGGGTTGAAACGATAAGCGATATCCCAATAGGGAATCACCACCGCTTGGTTTTCATTGTCAGCGCTTGCTTCATAGCCACCAACCGAGGCATTGGTTTCGGTACTGAGGTTGGAGTTAGTACCTTGAGCACCAAAGAAAAGGCTAAAGTTTCCGTAAAAGCCCTGTGTGGGAGTTTCTTGGTTCGCAAGCGAGGGTGTATGAATGAGTGTGAGCGCAATGGCAAGATAGAGGCGTCGCATTGTTAGGCTGTCCTTGTCGGTTAAGAGAGCCGCAAGGTTAACTAATCCAATGTCACAACTGGGTCACAACAAACTGACCTACTATGAGCAATGCTAGTCAACGCCACCAAAACCACTATAGCGATTGATGAACGCCTAAAAATATACGATAGTGGTGGCTTTGCTGTCCCCAACCGACCGCGAGTAGAGCCAGTTAGCGCTGTTGCAAACAGCCGATATTATCGACTCACCATGGCCAAAGCCTTTGCTTGCGCCTCTAAAATATCATTCTCAATGATTAACCTTCGTCCTCGCTGCGACATTGTGACACTAGTGTGGCTGTAGCTAAAGGCGTTACGGATGAGGTTTGATATCACCACACCAGCGAAATGTTCTTCAACGAGAAAGTCGCTCTCGTCTTTTGGCGTAAATGTGATTGATTGGTCGTTGAGTAAGTGTTGATGCTGTTCGATGGTAGCTTGAATGATCTCTAGGATGGATTTCAATGATTGCTGTTGGTGCTCTTCACGGCCAATGAGCAGGAAAGTGTTGATCAACTCATTCATTTCACGGTTTGCTTTTTGGATTCGTTGAATCACTTGCAATCTCTTATGACTTGTAGCTTCTTGCGCTAATGGTTTATCACTAAGCAGTCTTGAAGCAGGTTCGTGTGATGCCTGCGCTTCCGTCATGATAAGCAAGTCTGTCGCACCCTGAATGATGTGAACAGGAGTACGAAGTTCGTGGCTTGCAAAGCGGGTAAATTGCTGTTCCCTTTGGAGAAATGCTTGAATCCGAGCGAAAGATTCTTGATAGGCGCGATGTAAATCGCCGATTTCATCCCTTCGATGATTGGTACTGGCAATTGATTTGCTCGTGTTTTGCGGCGCTTTGACCTGTTCAACCAAATCTAAAATCGGAGCACTGAAACGTTTTGATATGATGTGCGCGGTGACTAACCCTAAAAGCATCACAAGCAACATCATATAACCTACATAAGCTAATACGCCGTCACCATAATTCACCATTTCAGGATCGATATCAGGTAGGTAGACTAAGTGTATCCAAGGCCTATCTTGTGAAAGGCTATGTAAAGGGGATTCAAATGTAGCGACGTGAGCGTTACTGAGTTCAAACTCCTCAATGCCAATGCGATTAATGGCGTTGAGGAATTGGGGCTTGTTTGCATCTTCGAAGGCATAGATCTGGATATGTTGAGCTGTGGCTGGTGCGTGATTATTTGTCTGCTCGGTCTTATGTATCCACTGGGACTGCATTACGCTGACGCGCTGATTAATAAAGCTGTCTGCTGCAATTTCGGTTGCCGCCCAACCAATTACACCAATGCCAATCGCCACCACCAGCATTAAGAGAGAAATGATGCTAAACACTTGGTGGCGTATATGGCTGCGATACCAGTTTGCCAACCAAGTGAATGGTTTGAATATCATCATATTAGATGTCAGTGAGTTAGATGTCCTTATGTTAAATGTCATTGAGGCGATACCCTTTACCACGTTCGGTGACCAATAAATTATTGGGTAGTGCTTTTCGTAAGCGATAGATCTGTGTGCGCAGTGCGCTGCTCTCTTCAGGCTCTTCTCCTTGCCACAGCTCGTAAGCGATATCTTCACTGCTGACTAGTTTAGGAGCCCGAGTGAGCAGCAGTTTGACGATGCGTTTTTGGGTAGGGTCAAGATTAAGCTCTTGGCCATCAATACTGACTTCATCAGATTCGCAGTTGTAGATGAATGGGCCAAAAGACAGATTAGGGCTGTGACGACGTTTGTTTCTCGCTTCTAGCGCCTGTATTCGAGCATGCAATTCTGCCATCTCAAACGGCTTAACAATGTAGTCGTCTGCGCCTGCATTGAACCCAGCCAGTTTGTCTTCGAGCGTGTCGCACGCGGTGACAAAAATGATAGGGACATCGGCATGCGAGCCTTGGCGAATGGCATCACAGGCTTGTATGCCATCCATAATTGGCATCATGACATCGAGGATCACCAAGTCGAAGCGTGATTGGGTGAGCAGTTCAATTGCTGAGGCGCCGTTGTAAGCAAAATCCACATGGTGACCAAAGTACTCAAGAAAGTCGCCTAAGTTGACGGCGGTTTCATGATTATCTTCCGTAACGAGAATACGCATTTAATTTCCTTTGCCTTGCAGCGGTTATTAATTTTCTTCCGTTTTTAGAGTTAGTGACGAAGTTGTGACGTTGCGTCTCTTACTCTGAGCTGGTCTACATTACGGAGAAAGACCATGAAAGTATCACGCAAAGCTATCATTTCTACCTTGTTATTCAGCATCTTGCCTCTCACAAATGCGAAAGCTGCGAAAATTGCGCCGATTGAACAGGCGATCACGCTTGCCCAAGTCAACTCAGAAAGTGGTCAGAAGCATACCTACTTAGTACTCAATCATCGCAGCGACAAAGTTGGGGCGGTGAATCTCAGTGAGCATTACAACTATTATCCAGACGATGCGTTGTCATTTCTAAATCAGTTTGATTACAACCAACTCCAAGAAATCTCTGACGCTCTAAAGGTGCAAAACCTAAATATCAATGAACTGCTTCCTGCTGGTGGCGAGCGTACTCAACACGTGGCGGCAGGTGCAAATTATGTTGAACATAGCGAAGAGGCCGATATTCATGAAGTGTTCCTGTTCCCCAAGTTTGCAACGCCGACGCCAACGCAATCCCAGATCCGTTATAGCTCTGAAGTGTTACTCGACTATGAAGTCGAGCTCTGTATGCGTTGGGTCGAAGGGCTAAAGGCTGACCCAAGTGGTTATGTTGGCTTATTTGTTTGCGGCGATTTTACGGATAGAGCAGAGCTATTGAGAAAAATTGATGTGGATAATGTGACTTCTGGGCACGGGTTCAGTGATGCCAAGAGTGGTGCGACGCGATTCCCAACTGGGCCTTATATTGTGGTGCCAAAGGATTGGTCGTCGTTTGTCGACCAGATTGATTTGGAAACTGTAGTGAACGGCATTACACGTCAGGCTGCACTCGCATCAGAAATGATCGTCATGCCAGATGAGTTGATGGAGCGCATTCTCTACCAAGGGGGCTGCCAATCTGGAAGTACCAAGATAAAGCCGTACCACTATTCGATGCCAACTTTGAATCGCAAGGCGTGAATATTTTGACTGGAACCCCTGCCGGTGTGGTGTACAACACGCCAGATTGGGTTTATCAAACCACTAAAGGGGTTAAGTGGCTGGCGACGCTTTCATTCTTAGATTATGGCCCAGTAGATTACATTCTAGAGCAGTACATTGAAGAGAGTTTTGAAGCAGAAAACTACTTGCAGCTAGGAGATAACGTAAAGCTAAGCGCTACCTATTTGGGAACGATTGAAGTCGATGTGGTGGAATGACCGTTTGTTTTATACAAGAAGCAGTTCGAATGAGAAGTCTGTTTAGAAAAAGAGCCTAGGTGTAAACCTAGGCTCTTGTCGTTTTAGCCAAACCTGAACGGTTCTAACAAATCGGAGTTTAAGCGTTTAGCGCCTGCTCAAGGTCTGCAAGAATATCGTCAATGTGTTCGATACCCACAGACAGGCGAATCATTTCCGGTGAGACGCCCGCTTGTTTTTGCTCTTCTTCGCAAAGCTGCCTATGAGTGGTTGATGCCGGGTGACAAGCCAGTGATTTAGCATCCCCGATGTTGACTAGGCGCTTGAAGATTTGCAGGGCATCGTAGAATTTCACGCCAGCATCGTAACCGTCTTTTAGGCCAAATGATAAGATCGCCGAGGGCTTACCTTTCATGTATTTCTCTGCCAATGGGTAGTGATCAGAGCTTGGTAGGCCAGCATAACTTACCCAGCTGACTTTATCGTGCTGGCTTAGGTATTCAGCGACTTTCATTGCATTTTCAGTGTGACGTTCCATGCGTAGAGACAGGGTCTCTAACCCTTGCATAAGCATAAAAGCATTCATTGGTGATAGTGCTGCGCCGGTGTTGCGCAGTGGCACGGTTCGCGCTCGGCCAATAAAGGCGGCTTCGCCAAAGGCTTCGGTGTAAACCACACCATGGTAGGAAGGTTCAGGCTGGTTGAGGACAGGGAAACGATCTTTGTGCTCAGCCCAAGGGAATTTACCTGAATCAATGATGATTCCGCCTAATGTGGTGCCGTGGCCGCCAACATATTTCGTTAGCGAGTGTACAACGATATCTGCGCCAAATTCGATTGGTTTACATAGGGCAGGGGTGGCGACTGTGTTGTCGACAATAACAGGAACGCCTTGTGCATGAGCCACGTTGGCAACCGCTTCAAGGTCAATAATGTTGCCCGCTGGGTTGCCGATGCTTTCGCAGTAAACCGCTTTGGTGTTCTCATCAATCAGTTCAGCGAGGCTTTCAGGCTTATCGTCTTTTGCAAAACGCACTTCAATGCCTTGGTTTGGTAACATATGAGCAAACAGAGTATAGGTGCCGCCATAAAGCTGAGGAGTAGAAACAATGTTGTCGCCGGCTTGCGCTAAGGTCAAAATGGCGTAGTTGATTGCCGCACTACCTGCACTGACTACAAGGCCTGCGATACCACCTTCAAGAGCGGCCATACGTTTCTCAAGTACGTCGTTGGTTGGGTTCATTATGCGTGTGTAAATGTTCCCAGGAACCTCTAAGTTGAATAGATCGGCGCCATGCTGAGCGTTTTCAAATTCATAAGCGACAGTTTGATAAATAGGCGTAGCAACCGACTTGGTTGTAGGGTCTGTTTCGTAGCCAAAATGGATCGATAGCGTTTCGTCTTTCATTACTCTTCCTTGAACAAGTGGCATAAGTGATTGTCTATCATGCCGACAAAATGAGCAGACTACTTTGTTTCGGATCACAGCTTAGATGTGACTTTTCTTTTTAAGAGAAAGAGTTAATGAGAATCTCATAAATAGTTCGAAGGGCGTCAAAAACGAGAAACCGCCAGCCTCAAAGGCTAGCGGTTAATGAAGTTCTCGGTTTGATGTTTGCGTTAGATCGACGTTACTTTTGCTTTAAATGGCTGTAAATGTAGAAAGTGTGGTCGGCATTATCTAGAGTCGCTTTCATGACTTGACCCGTTGCTACCAAGAAAAGGCCGGACACAAGGGTAATAAACCCCGGTGTGGCCAGTGAGATTGCATGCCATAGGTCGAATCCGTAACGTCCGCTGCCTGAGCTTAATGCTGCCAAAATGATAAAAATTCCGCTGGCGAAAGTAAGCCAACCGAACCCACTGATTATCTTCGAGATGAGCTGAGCGGTTTTATATTTAGATTCATCGCCTATGTCAGAAATCTTGGAAGACCTCATAGCCTCAGGTGTGTTTGTCGACAGTATGCTTGATGCAGTGTTGGCATTCTCTATGGCTTGTTGCTTAGAGTTTGCGCTAACAAAACCCAATGACTCGTAACCTTCATTAAGATAGTCCGTTACTTCGTCAGGGGCGGTGAACTGGTCCATGTCTACGGCTTTGAGCGTTAATTCATTTCTGAATACTTGGAAACGGCTCATGACACTTTCTCCATATATATTAATTCTTTATGGTTGATTTATAAAATGGAGTCATCGTGATGATTTTATTTATAATGTACAAGCGCTTATTGGCAGGCGGCCGTCGTTGTGCGATCAATAACAGGAAATGAAAGAAAGTACTAGGTTGTTATTACACGTGGGTAGCGGAAAACTAAAAGGCTATATTCGCGACCGAACATAGCCTTTTCGATTTATTCTTCTCCAAACTCGTCGGCGTAGCCTTTCGGTGGTGGTGTCCAACCTCGCTCGGAATGAGCGTGATTTTCGGCGCGGTCTTTTTTCATCTCAGCGATGAGATGCTTTTCTGCCTGAATGAACAGCTTACGATAGTTGTTATCGTATCGCTCACCTTCGGAGCCACCCTGCCAAGCGGAGTAGAGCATATCGAATTTCTTAAGCTCAACTTTTCGATAAATCAGCTTTTGCTGCTCGATTAAGAACGGGTGTAGGCCAACCGCTTTAAGGGCGTGTCCGCCAATCTCCAATGCGGAGTACATGGTTTCTGATTCGACAACATCAGCGCCGGCTTGTTTGAGCTCGTAACCATGTCCGCGGTCAAAAGCGCGAGCAACGATCGTCACATCTGGGTAGGTGTGATGTACGTACTCAACGAGTTCGATAGAACGTTCACGATCATCTATCGCGACCACCATCGCTTTGGCATGCTCAATGCCCGCGGTGTGCAATAAATCAGGGCGAGTTGCGTCACCGTAGAATGCTTTGGTGCCAATCTGTCTCAAGTTGTCAACTTGGCCTGCTTCAAAGTCCAATGCAACGGTTGGGAAACCATTTGCGAGCAACAGGCGATTGACTATTTGCCCAAAACGGCCCACACCAGCGATGATGACGGTGCCTTTCTCGTCAATGTCATCGGCTTGCTGCTCGTTCGTGGTCTGCTCAAAGCGTGGCAAGATTACCTTATCGAATAGGATGAACAAACCAGGAGTAAAGAACATGGATAGAGCGACTACCAATGACAAAGTTTGTGCGATTTCGAATGGAAGCACGTTGTTTTGTAAAGAGAAACTCAGTAGAACAAAGCCAAATTCACCCGCTTGAGCCAAACTCAGGGTAAACAGCCAACGGTTGCTATCTTTGATGCGGAAGATAAGGGCGAGTATAAACAATATCGCGGCTTTCAGAATCATCACACCGAACGTGAGTGACATGATGACAGCGAATTCATTAAACAAAACTGAGAACTGAATTCCAGCGCCAACAGTGATAAAGAACAGGCCAAGCAGCAGGCCTTTAAACGGTTCAATGTTAGATTCCAGCTCATGGCGGAACTCACTGTTCGCCAGAACAACCCCAGCGAGGAAGGTACCAAGAGCAGGAGACAAGCCGACTAGGCTCATTAATGCAGCAATACCAATCACCAACATCAACGCCGTTGCGGTAAAGATCTCTCTTAGACCAGAACTTGCAACGAATCGAAACAGTGGGCCACTAAGGAAGTGTCCGCCTACCACAACCACGGCGATAGAGGCGGTGATCACTAGTCCATATGCCCAACCAGGTAAACCCGCAACTAATGAAAGCTCTTCATGATGATCGGCTGCATGATTCGCTGCGCTTTGTGTAGCTTCAATCAATTCTGGAAGTGCTAGTAGAGGAATGAAGGCCAGCATCGGGATGACGGCGATATCTTGGAATAGCAGGATTGAGAAGGCGTTTTTACCGCCTTCGGTTTTGGTTAGGCCTTTTTCATTGAAGGTTTGAAGAACAATTGCGGTGGAAGAGAGCGCAAAAATAAGACCGATGGTGAGCGCAATGGTCCAAGGTTGTCCAAACCAGTATGCAATGCCCGCGACTGCAACCGTCGTACCACCTACTTGAAGTCCACCAAGGCCAATAAGTTTATGGCGCATTCCCCAAAGCATTTTCGGTTCAAGCTCCAAACCAACGAGAAATAGCATCATGACAACGCCAAACTCAGCAAAGTGCTGGATTGTTGTGGTTTCTTCACCAACTAAGCCGATGATAGGGCCAATAACAACGCCTGCAATCAAGTAGCCGAGAACAGAACCAAGCCCGAGTTTTTTAGCGATAGGGACCGCGATGACTGCCGCGACGAGATAAATGAATGCTTGAAGAAAGAGTGCGGTCATAGTGCCTCCTCCGTGTGAAACTGTTCAACCCAGTCATTGATGGTGATGTCAGTGTCGAGAGAGCTCGGAAAGTCAGTCGTCTGCGAAACAATGTTAAGCAGCTTAGTGTAATTGTCGGCGTGAGGAACGAGCCTGCCTTCATCAGGGGCTGTGCGTGAACCAAAGAGTGCTAACGGGGCAGGTAGTGCATGCCTGTGAGATTCGCCATTTGCTCTAGCGGTTGTAGAAGCTCTCGTACAGTGAAGTGGTTGTGCCCATCTTTTTGGTAAGCGGTGGCTTTGCCACCTGCAGTTAAAACACAAATAAAACGCTTGCCAGTAAGCGCTGTGCCATCTTTGCCATAAGCGAAATTGTATTCAAGCACTAAGTCTTGCCACTCTTTCAAGATGGCGGGAGTAGAGTACCAGTAGAACGGGAATTGGAAAACGATCACATCATGATCTTTAAGTCGTTGTTGTTCAACATCGATATTGATGTTGAATCTAGGGTATTCCCGGTACAAATCAACGGTGGTGACGTCAGGGTGATCAATCGCTCGTTGAAATAGTGGTCGGTTTGCTTCCGAGCGATGTTGAGACGGGTGTGCAAACAACACCAAAATGCGGCATTTATCCATATGAGCCTCTGTATAGATGGAAGGGATGTTCAACATTCGCGTATTTAACGTTCCTTAAGCGCGAGTTGGTATATGTTGAACACCTACTACTAATCAATCACATAGCAATAACTATAGCGTTTAAACTATACAAGGTGAAAATGCTTTTCTGATGGGCAGCCCTAACAATCGCCACACTGCTTGTCTCTTTTGTGATAATCGAGCACTTGGCCTTGGCTGCTGTAGGAAAATTCGCAGCATTGCTGGAATTTGTGAAGCAGTGCTTGTCGACTCTTCTTAACTCGAGATTTGAGAGTCGAATACTTGATATTGTTCTTCTTAGCGTAGTCTTTTTGACTGATACCGTTGATTTCAATGGCTTTCAGTAATGTGGCATCTTCCGATGAAAGAGACTGAATAAAAGGTTCAATACAGTCCGTTAGCTTATCAATTAGCTGCTCGTCGTCTTCTGCGAGCAAGTGAGGCTCTTCGTCACTTGAACTTTCGTTACTTGAACCTTCGTTATTGGAGCTATGGTGTTTTTTAGACTGCCTGTAGAAATCAATGATTGTGTGATTCGCAATTTGGAAAAGCCAAGGCTTAATTTTATTCGGGTCGTTGAGTGTATGAAGCTTGGTGTGGGTTTTGAGCATGATCTCTTGTAAGACATCATCAACATCACTAGGGTTATCAAGATTTTTGAGTAAAAAGCCCTTCAATCGGTGCTGATATTCTCGCCAGATAGAATCTAGGTTGACTACTTGAGTCTGCTTAGCCGCGCCTAAATTATTTGGATTCATGAAGTCAATGCTCAACGGTATTTGCGATTAGTTTAGCGTTTATTTTAAAGGTTAGCATTGCCCTATTTTTAGCTTTGTATTTATCGGTTCAAGCTAATCGAATAGATGCTTAGGCTGGGACTTTGAATCCTATAGGTACAACGAAAAAGAGCTCATGACCTATAGGCCACGAGCTCTTTTCATATTCAGTGTTTTAAGTTGGGATGACTCGTTATTTAACGACTTTACCGCCGATTCTTTCGCAGTTGAGTACTGGCGTGTAATCTACACGGCCGTCATTTAGCTTGCACTCTACATATGGGCCACTTGCGCCGGTACCTGCTCCATTAGAGTCACCAGTGTTAGCATATACAGAGACACTGAACAAAACGCTTGCGATTATTACAACGAATTTTTTCATGGCTTGATCTCCAATGTCAAAGTTAGTGTTGATGAGAAAATTCAGTTCACCAACGGAGTAAATCAGTTTGTCGCTTGGCTAGGCCAGCAGACGTTAGTGAAGTCCGTTTACTTTGAAGTCATCCGAGACAGGCTTCTATGTGAAGCCAAGATAGAGTTGTGTTGAAGCAAAGGAGAGGCTCAAAGGATAGTCAGATTCAAAAATGACCCATTTTTGGTTGCTCACATTAACTAGAAACTTAATTTTCTGCGTTTCTTGTTTGCTTCCTATGGGGTTAACTTATCACCAGTTTGTGGGGTTATAAGTCAGAGCATTGTCAGCGTAAGCAAGGGGAGTGTAAAACCGAAATATGAGTGTTGATATTGATTTCATAAAGCGTTATTGCCTAATAAAAAGTGATAGGATCAGGCTAGATATAAGAATCTAGCCTTGATGTGGTCAATATCGTTTTAGCTCTACTAGGCAATGATGCGCTGGTACAAAGCATCTTTAAGAACGGAGCGTTGATGCTTGAGTTGGTGCATTTCATCGTCTGCAATGGGGGAGTCTCTGAGCTCTAGCTTTCGGATGTCTTTGTCGAGTGCATCATAGTGGTTTATTTGTTCTAAGAAATCAGCGTCTTCTTGTTTTAGTCTGTCTATAACATCATGATATTTTGGAAAATCTTTATAGAATGAATGTACTTCACCTAGCATGCCTTAATACCTCTTTTGTTTATGAGAATAACCGCCTTCAGTATAGAAGTTTTTTTGTTGAACTGTTTAAAAAATAGACAGGTTAAAAGTGAGATTTCTCGATATTGCGATGTGAAGCCGAGTTGAGTTGTTCTAAGTCAGCGTAAGGAATCATCATTTCGGCAATACTTGCACTATGTAAGGGAAGCCCCGTTTATGGAATCGGCTATTTTTATAAACCGGCATTGGGAGAATAACTTTGATGGTAAAGCTCTGCATTGGATGCGTGATTCTGTATGTCTTGATATGGGGGGCATTTTATGGCTGCCAACATCGGGTATCGATTCATCGTTGGCTAATGAATGGAACGCCTATCTGATCATGACTGAAGAAGTTCTCTCACTGGTCTGTTTGATCCTGGTGGGCAAGATAGTGATTTATGATCTTAAACGTTCTGTTAAGCCATCATCTTAAAAATATCCCTTTTGGAAACATTCCTACTCTAAACATTTCTTTCTAGAGCAAAGTAGGTGGTCAATAATGGCAAATCCAGAGCATATCGAAAAACTTGATGCTGTCGATGTAATCAGTGTGGTGGCTTATCGAGTTGGGATAAGTCTTTTTCCGGTTGCGCTACTTTTATTAGTCATGAGTACCATGACTCAGCGAGGGGTTTGGGGCTTCGATGTGCCTATTTCATTTGCCCACGCAGGCTGGTGGTTGCAAGCCTGCTCATTGCGGGTAACTTGCACGTTTACAATAAGCGAGTTCGCTACATTATTACGTCTTCAGGCTGGATAGGTGTTGCACTGATGGCGATATTGCTATCTACGAACCAACTTTGGGTTGCCTACGGCTTTATGTTTGTTTGTCTATCTGGTGTTGCGTTAAAAGAGTCATTTTGCTTTAAAGTCGTTGGCCTTAAATTAGTGCCACTCTTATTGATGGTTGCAGTGGCCGGTTTTGCGTTGAACCGACCCGTGTGGTCGATTGTTGTCTTAGTGATTGCTTGCGCCATCTTGGGCTACCTAGCGTACGAAAAGTGGAAAATGCCGCTGCATTTCGATATTGGTAATAAGGCCAATTATCAAATTTAAGGGCTAATGAGCACACTAGCGAGCCTAAGCGGCAGTCGTTATTTAGAAAAAGAGTCAGGGCAATCCTGACTCTTTGCTTTTGGGGTTGATGAATGTTGCTACAGGCGATCCGCTTACGCGCTCTCTACACATACCTGCTTTTGTAATGTGGTAGGCGCCGGTTCGTAATGACTGTGTTTGACGCCAAAGGTGCCTTGACCTCCGGTGAGGGCTCGAAGGCGACTTGCATAGTCTTGCAATTCGACAAACGGCGCTTTTGCACTGAGGTAGGAGTAACCTAAGTTGGAGGTGCGGGTCCCTTCAATAAACCCTCTGTGGCTAGACAGGTCACCCGTTACATCGCCAAGCTTGTCGGTTGGGATATTCACTTCTAATTGGGCGATTGGCTCAAGTACGATTGGGCTTGCGTCTTTAACCGCCTGAACGAGCGCCTTTTTCGCCGCAATCACAAAGGCGATCTCTTTGGAGTCGACAGAGTGAAATTTGCCATCGAATACTGTGATTTCGATGTCTCGGATTGGATTACCCGAAATCGCCCCTTCATTAACCGCTTGGCAAATGCCTTTTTCGACTGCAGGCATAAGCGACGTTGGAATCGCACCGCCAACGACTTTGTTGACAAACTTGACCCCCGCACCACGCTCTATTGGTTGGACGCGTAAATGCACCTCTCCAAATTGACCGGCGCCACCGCTCTGCTTTTTGTGTCGGTAGCGCGCTTCGGCAGAGCGAGTGATGGTCTCATAAAATTCGATACTGGGTTCTGATGTTTCAACCTCAAGCTTGTAGATGCTTTCCATCTTCTCTAGAGCAATCTGTAAGTGAAACTCACCTAAGCCGCTCAGAATTGTTTCGTTGGTTCTTGCTCGGTGTTCAAGCCTGAGCGAAGGGTCTTCATTGACTATTTTGTTCAGTACATCCGAGATTTTTTGCTCATCGCCACGTTTTTTAGGTTGAACTCGCAAGCCATACATCGGTGTGGGTAAAGATAGCGGATGTAAAGTGACATCGTCTTCGGCATGAGAGTCGTGGACTATGGTGTCAAAGTCCAGTTCATCTACTTTTGCTAATACGCAGTAATCTCCCGGAAGTACTTGAGAGATTTCTGAACGTTGGTTGCCTTGCAGTTGATAGAGATGATTGACCTTGAACGGCTTGCTGGAATCGCCGATATAAAGCTGGCTGCCGGTGCGAATTTCACCTTGGAAAAGGCGTAAGTAGGCCAATTTCCCTAGATAAGGATCGTTACTGACTTTAAAGACATGGGCCACGGAGTGTTGCAGCGATTCGCAGTCGATTGAAACAGGTTCTCCTGACTTTTCTAGTAGAGGGCGATTACCCTCTGCGGGCGTTGGCATAAGCTGGCTAAACGTATCAAGTAGCAGATCCAGGCCAGAACTGTTACTGCACGAAGTGAAACAGACTGGGACTAAATGACCAGAGCGCAGCGCCTCTTCAAACGGGTCATGCAGTTGGTTTGGCGAAAGTTCAGACCCTTGCTCTAAATATAGCGACATCAGCTCTTCGTCAACTTCAACCACTTGGTCAATCAGCTGCTCATGCGCATCAGCGACAGACATTACTTGAGTTTGCGATTCAAACTGCGGGTCGAAATAGCAGTCAATCACGTGATCGCCATCGGATGATGGAAGGTTAATGGGTAGGCAGTGACCGTTGAAGATCTGATTGATTTCATCGAGGACTTGTTCACATTTATCTGGCGCAAGATCGATCTTGTTGACGATCACCATCTGGCATTTATGTTGAGCTTTCGCGTATTCAAATAGTTGTTTGGTGATTTGAGTAATGGGTGTTTGTATGTCGATGACGAGTGCTGTGGTTTCTACTGCTGGGTAAACACTGATCGCACGGCCAATGAGTTCATTTTGCCCAGGGGTATCGATGAGGTTAAGCCTATGATTGTTCCACTTGAGAGTCACGGGCGTTGCTTCAATGCTGGAATGATAATAAATAGATTGAGGATCAAAGTCGGTGACGGTGTCACCTTTTTCAATGCAGCCCAAGTGCGTTGTGGCATGACTGGTATGCAGAAGTTTTTCAACGAGTGTGGTTTTACCTGTCCCCGATTGACCAACGATAGCGATGTTTCGAATTAAGTTGATGGGCATAGTAGCCTCCTTGCAGGATTAGGAATGGAGTGCGCAGCGGAGTAGGCGGCAGAGCCGCTTCGTCGTCTTCCAATTCATTTTCCTAAACCAGTGCTTTAAGGAGTGCGTCATAATGCCTGACCCTATATGTACTTGGGTTATGGGGTAATTATCGTCATGTTGCTGCTTTTTGAACAAAGGTTACACACATTGTGAACTTATAACCCTACAATTTATGTGACTAATTTCATGTCATTGAATGGGACTCGAACTTGGCTTAAGAAATGTGAATTAGCCACAGATTTAGGTGGTTAGATCATTGAAGTGACCATTTGCTAATAAGGGGTCATTGGATATCTTCCTATCTAGAAACCTGATATAACCATTAATAAGATGGATAAAAAGGGAAGCCAATGAATCGAAACGTATGGATGCTGTCCGTTTGTCAGGCATTGTTGATGACGGGAAATATATTGCTGATCTCTGTCATTGGGCTGGTGGGTAAGCAGTTAGCTCCTTCTGCCAACATGATTACACTGCCTGTTGCAATGCAGTTTTTAGGCTTAATGTGCGCCACCATTCCGGCTTCTCTTATTATGGGTCAGCTCGGTCGAAAGAAAGGTTTCAGTATTGGTAATCTTATCGGCATTACCGGAGCGAGTACTGTGGCCTATGCGCTTTCTAATCAGTGGTTCACTCTCTTCTGCATCGGTTCGTTTCTCTTAGGTATTGGCATTGGCTTTGGCACGCTTTATCGATTTGCTGCCATTGAAGTGTGCAGGCCCGAGATGCGCGATCGCGCGATATCGATTTCGATGGTCGGCGGCGTGTTTGCGGCAATTTTGGGGCCGAATCTAGCGGTTTTATCTGTTGAGCTTTCCGATGACGGTCTTTATACGTCGGCCTTCTTAGCCTTGGTAGCGCTTAACGTGCTAGCACTTTTGCTGCTGCAGTTTATTCAGTTTCCTCCAGCGCCGGAGAAACACAGCCAACCTGTCAGCGATCCGATTAAGAGTATTGTTAGTCAGCCGAACTTTTTAGTGGCGGTGTTCGCTGCCATGGTGTCGTATGCCGTGATGAACATCTTGATGACTGCCACACCACTCGCCATGATTGGATGTGGCTTTGATTTCCACAAAGCGGCAGGTGTTATTGAATGGCACGTGCTGGGAATGTTTGTGCCTGCATTTTTTACCGGCAAGCTGATTGAAAAGTTTGGTGCTCGCTGGATGATTTTAACCGGTGGTTTGCTGTTTGTACTGTGTGTGTTGATTAACATTCACGGGCAAAGTATTTGGCACTTTAGGTCTGCGTTGGTGCTCCTAGGGGTCGGTTGGAACTTTATGTTCATTGCCGCAACGAGCTTATTCAGCCGCTCTTATTCTGAAAACAACAGGCCAAAAGCACAGGCATTTAATGAGTTTGTTGTATTTAGCTGCGTAACCATCACAGCGCTGTTGTCTGGTTGGTTAGAAGCGACAGTGGGTTGGGAAAGTCTGAACATTTACGTTCTTCCCTTCGTATTAGCGGTGATGGCCATTTTCGCTGTCAGTGTTTATCGACAGTATAAAAGTGAGCAAGAGGTGCAAGTATGACGAAAGAAAAAGTAACGCTCTATTATGTCCATGACCCGATGTGTGCTTGGTGTTGGGGCTACAAGCCTGTATGGGCTCAGATAGAAGCAGCGCTTAGTGAGCGCGTTGAGATCGTCTATTTGGTAGGCGGGCTTGCACCAGATTCAGATATCCCGATGCCCGAAGCGATGCAGCAGCAAATCGCTTCCTATTGGCAAAAAATTCATGACTACTTAGGAACAGAGTTCAATTTCGATTTTTGGATCCAAAATACACCTCGTCGCTCTACATACCCTGCATGTCGTGCGGTGTTGGCTGCAAGAAAACAAGGGGCGGATAAAGCGATGATTACCGCTATCCAACAGGCGTATTATTTACAGGCTCGAAACCCGAGCGACAAAGAGACGTTGGTTGAACTGGCAGAGGAGATTGGCTTGGATAAGGAACTGTTTAGTCAGGCGTTAAGTTCGCCGGAGGTTGAAGCTAACATGCAACAAGAGTTCCAATTGGCACGTTCCATTGGTGGAAACAGCTTTCCATCTCTCTTTGTAGAATCAGCGGGTGGAATCGTTGAGCTGCCTATTGATTATCAACATGCAGAGAACACGGTGTCGAAAGTGTTGAGTTATTGCTAGTACTCGTTAGCGATTCTAATCGTATTGTAAAATGGCTGCCGTAAAGCAGCCATTTTTGATCAGTTGTTCAGACCATGAAGCTCAAGTAACTGCGTGATATTGATCAGAGTGAACTGGTTCTCTTCAAGGAACGTTTTAAATTCGAGTGAAGAAACGATATCCAAATCTGTTTGGCGACATTTTGCTGCCCACGAGTAAGCAGGCTCGTGAGGTAAGGCGAGCGCATTTTGCTCTTCATTGTTGAGCGCACAATGGCATACCAAGTGATAAATGCCATCGCCATACGAAGCCAGTCGCTCAGTGGTTTGTTCGAAATTTAAATGAGTGAGCGTAAAGCTGTCATTGAAATATTTCGACTTTCCATTCTTAAATGCGTACGTGTAGATAAGCCCGAATTCGGCCGCGACTTCTTCCGCCGCTTGAACAATGGGTTTAAATGTATCGTCTTCTTCCCACTGGTGTTCTGGCGTCATATGCGTTTCAACGTGAGTGGGCTGCACACCAAAATCGAGTATTCGTTGAATCTGAGCGCGATATTCTTGTTTGATACCTTCTATTGCGTGTTTTATATCGGTATTTTCAGCCAGCTCTTCGTAGCTAGGATAGAAATAGCCAAGTTCGTTGCTCAATGATGACGCTCTAGTCAGCGGCGAGCACGACATATTGGTCCATTCACAGGTTAAAGTGAGGTGAACCCCATTGGCAGGTTGTGTTCTTTGGCAAGTCGAACGGCTTCAGGCAACCAAGGCGCGGCCGCCATAAAGTTTGAGCTTTGAAGCAACCCATGAGTAAACCCTCTTAAAATTCCTTGGTTGACACTATGACTGATTCCGAAGTCATCGCTGGTGATAAGTAAGTATTTTTTGCTCATTGTGAAACCCTAAACTTGGGCAAAATTGCCCGGAGACTCGCTCTGAATTGGAAGGACTTTATCATAATCAGGAAGAGAGAAATTTTTTTTGTTCTAGAGTTGGGAAAGGTGCGATATCTAATACTAAACTCTGTTGTGATGATTAAAAATCAAACACAAGAACGGCAGTTTAGCTGGGCATTTTATCAATAACGAACTATCAACAACGTACTGGTACTGGAGGGAACGGATGATTTCTACACATAGAGACTATGTTTTAGAGGGTAAACAACAGCACGCTCATTTTGAAATCAATCCAGCAGGAGAGTTAGAGGTTGAAATCATTGAAGAAAAAACGCGTCATCGTTGTGAATTAGACCAAGTGTCAATGTCTTCTGACCATGGTGTAGCTAAGTTGGTTGGGCACCAAGGTAGTGATGATTGGCAGTTAGAGCTTAGGGCAAATGATGCGAAAGAGTTGTTTTCTCTGATTGCGAAAGCCAACGAAGAGTACGAAATCTTGATGCGAGACTTATGTTAACTTTATGTGACATGCAGATACAATAAAGAGGTGGGCAAGGCCACCTCTTTTCTCGTTTGTCTGACAATAGATGTAGAGCTTATTGCCCCCAAATTTCGATGTGTCTGAAGTTGTTCCATTGGTTTAAAGTGATGTCAGCGTCGCTGTTACCGTGACAGACAAAGCGAATGTATTTCGCTTTAATCGATCCTAGAGAATATTCGACCATTTGATCGCTCGTTCCATCGGTGTCGATGCTTCGAACGTCAACGAAGTTGTGACCATCTTGGCTTGCTTCTATATCGATGTAATAACGCCTTTCATCGCCTTTCGCTTGAGCAAAACGTATCGAGCTCACTGTGGATATGGCTGCAAGTTCTACCGTGTAATCTATGTTGCCCCCTTTTGCCGACCATTTCGTTGATAAATCATTGTCAACGCCATGGGCGACGGTATCGATGCCATTTGGGTTTTCCGCGCTGGCTGTAGCGCCAGCAATGGTGAGTCTGCCACTTGGCCCGGTGTCGCAGCTGTTAAAAATTGGCAATGATTTTTGATCAAACTCTTTAAGGGTTGGGAACAACTCTTCAATGCCACTTTCTCGAACGCCCATCCAGCTAAGGAGTGAAGCATGAAACAGATCCACACTCATGGTGGGAATAACGCGTCCACGAGTCATGAGATCTTGACTGTCTGGTTTCAGGTTTGGCCATTCGCCCAGCACTCGGTTACCTGCAACATCGCCGCCAAGCACCATTTGACAGTTGCCCCAGCCATGGTCGGTGCCTGAACCATTTGGCTCTAATGTGCGACCAAATTCCGAGAAGGTAAATGTTGTGACTGAATCCGATAGCCCATCACTTTCAAGGTGACGATGAAAAACGGACAGCTGTGAAGCGAGTAGGCGTAACAGTTCGCCTTGATCGTTCTTTTGATTGCTGTGCGTATCAAATCCGCCCAAGGTCACCGAGAAAAATTGCGCAGGGTGTTGGAATTGAGCACGAGCACGCAATAAAAGAAGTACCACACGCAGTTGTTTTCCGAGTGACGTTTTGAGGTTAAAACCTAGTTGGCAGTCTTCATCGTCAATCAGAATATCGTCAAAAGCTTCATACTTATCTTGTGCGTCATAGCAAAGCTCTGAGTAGTACTGTTTATACAGTGAGCCATCGGTCATCTCTTTTTGTCTAAAGGCATCATAGAGCTCTTCACCGAGGTGGTGGAGAGACATGTGGGCAGGCATTGATGTGCCAATTCGGTTGGCGCTCATGGGGATACTATTCGTCCAAACGGTTTGAGACCCGACTTCAAAAATTGGCGTTAACTCTGAAAGGCTAAAGGCATCCTCAAGGATAAAGGCAGACTTTCCTCCCCAACCTTGGTCATCAATACTTGGGCCAGTATGGGTTTGTGTAACGGCACTTTGATGGTTGTGTGAGAAAATGTGTACGGGCTTGAGTTCATCAATGTTTGATGTAGCATCACGTTCTTTCATTAAAGGACCCACATTAAGCACAGGTAGCCCTTTGCCTTCTTCAAATAGCCATTTAATTTCGGCAAGCTCTGGCGAAAGGGCGAGGTTCAGTCCGTTGTCATTTAAGCTAAGAGGCAATAAATCACTTTCCTCAAAAGCTAACGAAGTGCGAAGTTCCTTGTAATCGTCATATTGTTCGTTTCTAGTCGGAATAAAACAGTTAAAACCGTCATTGCCGCCGCCTAAATTAATGCCGACTAATGCTTTTTGAGGCTTATCACTGCCACAGTCGTTGTAAAACGCATGCGCCATTGGGCTTGTGAAATTGAGCGCCGTGACGCCAGCCGCTGAAAGGCTGCCTTTTAGAAAAGAACGTCTTGATACTTTCATGGGTTATTCTCCTTGAGTCACGAAATCTGGGGATAAAATAAGCTGTACAATTAGCGCTCGCAGAGGGTTGATGTTGTTGCGATTGGCCGTTTGTAAGTATTGTTCTACGAGCATTCGCATTGCGTCACTCATGGTGTGCGAGAACAGGTGCTCATCAAGTAAGTCAATCACTTTTAGTAGGCTAGAAGGGTCATTTTTGGCTTCATATAAACGCTCGATGTTGTCGTAACCAATGTAAATAGCTGGCCCAGACTCTGATTCAAAACGCGCAACTAAATCGGTGATTTGGCGGTAGTAGTGGTGAATGTCGTCCCAGTTGTAGAGCTTAAATTCGGGCGCAGCGATGCCTTGGAAGCGCTCATCCGTTGGCGACTCTTCCGGTTGGTAATAGTAAAAGACGCTTGGCCCTCCAAAATGGTTCGGCGATTGTGCCAAGAGAAGGCGTCAGGAAGCATAGTGTAGTTGTTTTTGAGTTTAACGTTGAGTGCTCGCAAACCATGTTGGAAAACAATGAGTGGGTCACGAACCAGTCCATCGTGTTCATCTTGTCGCGAGTAAGTCGCTTCATCGTCGGTTAATACGGCCTTAATCAACGCCAGCATTTCTAGACCACTATTGTTAAATGCGTTAGCGACGCGCTCGACATAGCCATGGCTAGGATTAGAGGTCACCATCTTCCGAATGAAGAACTTAGCAATAAATGGTGCTATGTTTTGGTGGCCACACAGGATGTCGATGAAAGCTTCTAGATCCTCTTCTCCAGATTGCCCCTGAACAATCGTGGTACCCAGAATCGTTTTAGCATTTTGATTGTGGAGATCTTGAACCATAGTCATGGGTCTTTGCCAATCATCGTTTCTCAATTTCCAGCCGGTCATCACTTTGGCGCCTTCTTCTATGTCCTTTTGGGTGTAAGACAGCTAGGGCTACCGTCAGATTGGTGGATAACAGTGCCATCCATGCGAAGTAGGCTTGGGCCAAGTGTAAACAGCTGCATGATTTCACGAGCAAAGTTTTCATCGGGTGGCGTGCCATCGACATGATCATTGTTGAGGTATGTGAGGTATTGGCCCATAACCGGTGACTGCGACATCTCTAGTAAGAGTGTTTTGAAGTCGGAAAAGCAGTGACGAGACAGTGTGTCGTAGTACTCTGCAATGGCGATCTTTCGCTCATTGTTCTTTAGAACAGGGTTGTTCGAGCTCACCACAAATAGCTGGGTTAATACGTAGCTGATTCGATGACGCAAAATATCGTTGCGATTGAGTAGCATATCGGTATAAGCCACATCGAAGTGAACATCACTCCACCCCTGATTGTGGTGAAGAGACTGCATCTCCTTTTGTCGATTCACTAGGCTAGTGCGAAATACATTGGTTTGACTTTCAATCCAACTCTCAACGCTACCCGCTTCGAGTACATTTTTGAGATCGTTGGATTTAAAACCCATTGTGGCCTGCAGCAGAAGCTGCCTGGCACGTTTTTCATTGTTGATTGGGGTATGACTAGTTTGCATACGACTTCCTTGCTAACGGTTAATGTCGTTAACAAGATAATCAGGTTTGTGTCAGAGAGTGTGCTGATTTTGTTGGAAGTTTGTTTGTCTTTAAAGGATTTGAACCAAGGTTTATAAATTGTGTTCCGTGAATGTTAGTGTGCAAATAGTTTAGGAATCAGAGTTGAATCTTTACATTTAGTTACTCTATGAGGCTTAAGTATGAGTGCAAAGTTGTCGTCGCTCTGTACCCATCAATCTGACGAGTTGAGTTTTTCTCTGAACAGATCAATAAAAGCACGTGTCTTTTTCGATAGCGCTTTGGCTGAAGGGTAAATGAGTGTCAGGCTAAGACGAGGAAATTGAGTGTGTGGCAGCACTTGTACAAGCTCACCTGATTCGATCGACTTCTTGGAGTGAGTTTGCGGCAAAAATGCGATGCCTTGGCTTTTTAGTGCTAAATAGTGCATGAGATTGAGGTCGTCCGTCTTCAACTGTATTGGGATGTCGTCGTCGAGCAGGTCTGCATTAAAACGGTTGGTGAAAACACGATGTGCTTTCAAATCGTTTACAGATTCACAGGGTGGGTGAGATCGGAGGTAATTTGGTGATGCGACGAGATGAGAGTAGTAGTGGATTAAACTAAATTGAACATAGCTGTCATCGGTAACACTGACCGCATCTGGCAGAACTTGTAAATCAAATCCTTGGCGCTTCAAATCAATGCTTTCTTGGTGATTTTCAATCTCTATGCGGACATTTGGAAAACTCGATGAGTATTCTGTGATGATCGATTTGAATATTTGAGATGTCATTAAGGCTGAAGGGATAGCGATTCTAATAACACCACTGAAATCTTGCTTGGACTCTTTTACAGCAATCAAGCTTTGTTCAATATGGTAGAACTGCTGTGCAACCAACTCATAGAGGTGCTTTCCTGATTCCGTAAGCTCGATTGTACGGGTTGTACGAATTAAAAGTTCACAGCCAAGTTGCTCTTCCAATGTTTGTAAGCGTCGGCTCACTTTGGAACGCTGCATGTCGTTTGCTTTGGCCGCTGCGCTTATACCGCCGTGAAGAACGGTTTGGGTAAATATTCTTAGATCATCAAAGTTTACGTTCATTGTCCTATTTTTAGCTCTATTATGTGCTTATTTTTATTCTACCAGATTCATTTTTCGATCCCTATAATTCTTAAGCATAAACTCTATGAGGGGCTTAATATGAAAGAAAATCAACTATTTATTCGATGGATGAAAATACTCTCGATTGTATTTTTTGTCTCATTTGTGTATCTAATTGTTGCAGATAGAAGAGCGCCATTTACAACTGAGGGACGTGTTTATGGTCAGGTAGTTCAAATTGCTCCTGAAGTGACCAGTAAAGTAGTCAGTGTGAATGTTGCTAATAATGAGGCGGTAGCGGAAGGTGATGTGTTGTTTGTGCTGGATGACCGTAAGTATGCGATTGCTTTAGAGCAGGCGAAACTTTCGCTTCAATCAGCGAAAGAAAAGGAGCACGCACTACGTGCACAGCGGTATGCAGCTGTCGCCAATATCGACCGGGCCAAAGCATCTTATGAAAATGCGCATACCGAATACTTAAGAATTCAAGAGCTAGCGAAGAGTCAATCGGTTTCAAAATCAACGGTGGATTCATTGTCAAAACAGTATCAAGTAGCGCGTGCAGCATTGGAGATCGAGAATCAAAATCTTGAAATGCTGAATGCTCAAATCGGTACCCATGCTGATGGGACAACGGAGGTGCGTTTAGCCAAAAGTCGACTGGAGCAAGCGAAACTTGATTTGAACAATACTATTGTTCGTGCTCCAAGTGCGGGAGTGGTTACCAACTTAAAGCTGGAAGTGGGTGCGATGGCGAATTCCAATATGCCTCTAGTGACATTTGTCTCGGAAGGTTCAATGTGGGTAGCGGCTGATTTTCGAGAGAAGTCGGTGACTCGTGTGGACGAGGAGTATTTGGCATTGGTCACGTTTGATGCTTATCCAGGTCAAATATTTCGATACAACGTAGGAAGCCGGGACAAAGGGGTTGCAACGGGGCACCAAAATCCAAATGGAACATTGACTCAAATCGAAGTGAATAATCGTTGGGTGCGCGACGCTCAAAGAACGCGTATCAATCTTGAGCATGAGGAGCCGTTACCGAGTTCTCTATTTGTTGGGTCGAGAGCGACACTGTCACTGTATTCAGGAGAAAGCCGTTTTTGGCAGTTCATCGCGCGAGCTCGTGTGCAACTGGTGAGTTGGTTCCACTTTATTTATTAAGGGGCAGCTATGAAAACGCTGAGAATATGGTTTGCTTGTTCTTTGGGGCTTGCGGTAACGGTGATGTTTGGGCTGGATTACGGTTTTCTCGCCATACTGCTGCCTATGTTCGTACTAAGTAACACCGACAGCTTCAATATGCCGTTGCTTATGCTTATTCTAATTTCGGCGGCTTGGACGACGATTCAAGCGATGCTGTTGGTCGATGTTCTAGGTGGGTATCCGGTTATCTTCCTATTGGCCGTTGCGTTAGTTTTCTTAGTTAAAAGTATCGCGATGACCAACAAGAAAACCTTTCTCATCGGTTATATGGGCATCATTATCGGGTCTGTGATCCTTAATTTGTCGACCTACCCCTTTATCGACATTGAAGATATGGCGATTACCATTTGGGTATATTGCTTGCTTAACATAGTGATATGCGCGTTAGCTTATTGGTGGTTTCCGTCTAAGAAAGCACTTGATCAGCCAACCACTGAACAGAAGAGCGCTGAACCGTCTCAAGCAGAGGAAACAGAGGCTCAGCCTCCTCAGTATGTTGCTGAGAATGTTTTTATGGTTTGGTTCATTGCGATAGTCGCTTTCGTCACATTTCAGGTGTTTGACCTATACGATTCGTCGGCAGCACATGCATCTGTATTGGTAATTTTAGCTCCTATGAGTTGTGCAGGGGCATTAAAAATGGCCAAGGTTAGGATTATTGGCACAATCATGGGCTGCTTAGCCGGGTTAGGGATGCAACTGATCCTCGGATTGTGGTTCGATAATGCGTTTCTTTATTGGCTACTGTTCACGATCGCCATGGGCCCATTCTGCTATTGGCAAACTCAAGGCCCAGCCAAAGGCGCGATCGCCTTTTCTGCGATGGCAGCATTGACGGTACCGATGACCACCGCACTTTCGCCTGGAGAGAAGGACGCATTTTTCGCATTACTGTATCGATTTAGCTCTATCTTTGTGGCTGTTGTGATCGGCGCTATTTTGATATTTGTATTGCAACAATGTTTTGAGTATCGACGCAGAAAAACGCACTCACTTTTGCTTGAGGAGTCGTCAATATGAATAAGCGAGGATCGAATAATTCTAGCAGCTTAATTAAATTAACCACATCTAGAACGATATTAGCTTTAGCGCTGCTCTTGATTGTGGGGTGCAGTACATTACCTGAGCGTAATGCGGCAGAAGACTCACACAAAATGAATCCGTTGGAAGTGCCTGGGCTGCGATTTTGGGATGAGCAAGTGGTTGAAGCACATAATTATGATGTCTCTAAGGAACTGAAAACTCTACTGGAAAATAAAGAGGAAACGGACAAAGTGATTCATATTGCTTTCTCTGGTGGTGGAGTGAATGGCGCATTTTCTGCGGGAATCTTGAATGCATGGACCGATACAGGCCTTCGTCCAGACTTTGATGTGGTTACAGGGGTGTCAACTGGCGCGATAGTCTCGGTGTTTGCTTATCTTGGCTCAGATTATGACACTGACCTTAAACACTATTACACCGAGACGGCTATTGAAGACATGTTCAAGCGACATTCTATGTTTAGGCTTGTCGGTGGAACGTCGTTTGTAGACACTTCGGGTTTTGAACACAAAGTTCGAGATGCGATTACTTATGAATTAATGGAAAGCCTTGCTGAAGAGCGTGAGCGTGGACGGCTGTTATTAATTGCGACCACAAATCTAGATAGCGAAAAAATGGCGATCTGGGATATTGGTCGAATTGCTCAGGTAGGGACACCCAGTGCTCAAGCCCTCATTCAGGATATTGTCATTGCGAGTAGCTCTATTCCGGGAGCCTTTCCAGCTAAGTTGATTCCACTGTCTTATGAGGGGCAAGAGTATGATGAGCTTCATGTTGATGGCGGCGTTTCCAGGCAGGTATTTTTAATACCACAGTGGATGCACAATAGTCTGCGTTCTTCTGATCATGAACAGGAAATTTATGTGGTGAGAAATGGCTACTTGAATCCTCAATTTGATGAAGTTCAAAGCTCGATTTCGACGGTATCTGCACGCTCCATTTCAACGTTGATTCGTAGGCAAGGTATCGCAGACGTTGAGTACATATACCATTATAGCGACCGTAACGAGTTTGCTTTTCAACTTGCACATATCGAGGACGATTTTGATGAAGATGGTCTTGAACCTACGGGGTTAGCTTACATGAATCGTTTGTTTGATTATGGTTATCGAAAAAAGAGTGAGTCGAGGCTTTGGACGGATCGGCCACCGAGCATGAATGAATAAGGGCCAATACTGGCCCTTATTTTTTTTAGAACGGTGACTAGTCGAACAATGGAAAAGTATTAAATGACCCCCAGCTCTCTTAGACGTTCCATTAAGTAGCTGTCTGCGGTGTGCCTTTCAGACAGCACCACCTCTGGTTTAGGGTGTAAGAATAGCGGCAGAGAGATGCGTGAATTGGTTTGTCTCTCACCCGTCGGGTTTATCACGCGGTGAGTGGTGCTTGGGAAGTAACCGCTAGAGGCCTCTTGAAGCATATCGCCAATATTAATAATCAAGTTACCAAAGTCACATGGGACATCCAGCCATTCACCTTCTTTGGTTTTTACTTGTAGCCCAGGCTCATTGGCCGCAGGAAGCACGGTTAACAGATTAATATCCTCGTGCGCAGCTGCACGAATAGCGCCTGGTTCTTCTTCACCGGTCATTGGTGGGTAGTGCAGAACACGAAGTAATGTCTTTTCACTGCCGTTGATCATTTCAGACAGAGCAATCGAGAACTTCTCTTGCACATCGGCAGGGGCGTGTGCTTCGACCCAGCTTAGTAGTTCCTGTGCAAAAGCGTTGGCCTGCTGATAGTAATCCATGATTTGCTCTTTAAGCTCTTCGGGAATTTGCCCCCAAGGGTAAACATGAAAGTACTCTTTAATGTCCTTTACTGTGTGGCCTTTAGCCGTTTCAGAAACATTAGGAGGGAAGTAACCATCTTGCGTTTCCACATTGAACATAAACTCATGTTTACGCTCATCACTGAAAAACGCATGCCAATTTTGGTATATAGATTCGACCAATTCTTTAGGAATCGGGTGGTTTTTAAGTACGCCAAAGCCTGTGTCTCTCAGAGATTGGACAAAAAGCTCGGCGGCGTTATCGGCAGTATAATCAACAGTTTCTAATTTCATCGCTTCACACTTATAGATTGAGTGGCTTGTTGTTTTAGTTGTGAGAGCAATGTTAGAAGTTAAGGAGATGTTGATCAAATTTTTGTGATAACTCTATGAGATTTAGTGTTAATAAGATCGAATTAATCACGATTTCAACGTGGTTGATGGGTGTTAGGTTTTATACTTTTTATTCCAATTAGGATTTAAATAACCTAAGTTGAGTTCCAATTTAATGCATATATGACAGATGAATTAATTCATCCTCTGGATGTTTCGTGTTGTGATATTTGTATTCGCAATGAGATGTGCGTCGCATATTTGGCTTGAAATGAAAATCATATCTAAGCATGAGGAAGCTATACAAACAGTTGAGCTTTCAAGGCTCTATTGCAAATCAACACGCTTTGTAATGAATTTCTACCTAACGCAAATGGGGTATAGTGTGCCGGTCAGAACTAGGAATTAACCAAGGCATGAGTGACTTTTCTTTAGATACGAGAACGCTTAACTTTATCATTATTTTATTTTCAGTGATTTTCTGCACTGGGTTGATGCTGTTCCAACGTTCCCAGAAGCGCATCGAAGGCCTTTCATTATTTTCAATGTCGATCTTCATCATTGGTACTGGCCCATTTCTGATGAGCTTTAGAGGTGTGATCTCTGATACTTTAAGTATTGTTGGTGCAAACATGTTGATTGCACTTGGTTTTCATTTAACGCTCTATAGCCTCTCTCTTTTTCGTGGCTACACTCGAAGGTTGGCTCGAATAAGTGCTAGCTTGATGGTTGCAGTTTTTGTTGGTTTTTTCTTTTACACCTACGTTGTTCCATCAATTAATAGCCGTATAGTGATTATAAGCAGTTATCTAGCATTGGTGACGTTGTTTACCTCCTATGCAGTGATGAAAGGTTCAAGAAAAGATTTACCCACGGCTGTTCGAATGATGGGGATGACGTTCTTAGTGTACAGCGCTTTTATGGTTTTCCGAGCTCTAATTACCTTATCGTCTGATGAAATGAGCAGTTTTATGGCGGCAAATATCATCCACCAAATAACGTTCATATTGAGCATAGTTTTAATTGTTTCGATGAGCTTTTCTATGTTGTGGTTGATCAACGCGCGCTTACTTCAATCTATACATACTCTTTCCTATGAGGACCCGCTGACTGCGTTGCATAATAGACGCGCGTTGGAAGCCACCGTTTCTTCTATTATGAATTGTCAGAATACGCATTCAGTGAATGTGATCCTGTCTGATATCGATAACTTTAAGCGTATTAATGATAACCATGGTCACTTGATAGGTGATGAGGTGATCAGGAAAGTGGCGGAAGAGGTGAGAACGTCATTACACCCAAATGCCAAAGCGTTTCGATTGGGAGGCGATGAAATTATGATTCTTTTGCCCAACTCCCACTTAGAAATTGCGAAAGATTACGCGGATTCTTTAAGGCAGTCGATTGAGAAAATACAGCTCGAAGCTACGAACCCTATCGAGCTGACGTCTAGCTTTGGTATCGCTCAGCATTTGCCAACGGAAACTTGGCATGAGCTGGTAGAGAGAGCGGATCGAGCGCTTTACGTAGCAAAGCGAGAAGGCAGGAATCGCGTGTCGGTTTGCGCTAGCCACGAGTAGGCGAAGCTAGCGCACTTCTTTCGCTAGATTTTGGTGGTGTTTTCTAGGAACTCTACGAAAGACTGCCAAGATCGGGTATCCGCCACCTCATGATAGCGCTGGGAGCCAAAGACAGTAAAGGCATGAGGTGCGCCGCTGTAGGTGATCATTTCATGATCGACGTTATATTCCTCCAACTCAGTTGCCAGCTGAGCAAAGTCTTGCATGCTGATTGCGGTATCTGCAGTGCCATGAAACACCATTATTGGTGCTTTAGTGTCTGCATAACTTTGCCCGTTCGGCGTAGTTAACCCTCCGTGGAAGGTGACAATGCCTTTGACATCTGCTCCCGCTCTTGCTGATTCAAGTACCGCAGCGCCGCCAAAGCAATAGCCCATTAAAACGGTGTTATCTAGTTACCACCCATGGCACCTGCTTTTTGAATACCTGAATTCATGAGTTTCTGAAGCTTCATTCTGTCTTTGTATAGCTCACCGGTGTGCGCTTTTTTATCCGCCACTTCTGTTGGCCTTACCCCTTGCCCAAATAGGTCGACAGCAAAAACGTTGTACCCCAAGTCGTTGAGCATATGTGCTCGCTTCATTTCGTAATCCGTTAACCCATCCCAGTCGTGAACCAGCACCACTAAAGGCGCGGAATCACTGGCTTTCGACCAATAGCCTTCGTAATTAGCCCCGTCTACTTGGTAGACGACGTTTTCACCGCTGAGCGCAGGAAGACTGACAAGGATAGTGACGAGGAGTGGTGTAGAGAGTTTGCTAACCATAATGACGTCCTTGTGTTTCTATCGTTCTATGAAAAAGGCAGCGAAGGGTTGGTGCGCTGCCTAGTGGTTTGATTTATCGTGCTTCGTTGAGTTCTTGCGGCGAGAGCACACCATCGCTGTCTTTATCTAGAATCACGAAGGTGACGAGCCCGCCTTGGAAGTTATTCGTTTGCTGATGTCGCTGAGCTTGATAGACCATGAGTTCTTCACGGCTTATCGCTCCGTCTTTATCGGTATCAACAATCGCGAACCTTGGATCTTGCTTAAGGTCTTGAATGGCTTGAGTGTCGTCTCGGCTAGAGTCTTTAGAACCGAAGGCGGCTAGTGATACACATAATGTACTGGCCGCGATAACAATGTGGGTGGATTTCATAGTGCCTCCTTACTGAACTGCACTTTACAAAAAAATACGTTGTAAAGTCAGCTTAGGATCTCCTATGAAAAAGAGAAAATTAATATCGGTAGATAGAGCTAATTAAAGTGATATCAGGCTGCATCTTGATTGGCGCAGTAGCGATTCCTGCCGCGAGATTTTGCTTGGTAAAGGCTCTTATCAGCCAAATCATAGAGTTTTTCAAACTCAAAGGGATGTGCTGATGATGTCGCGCCACCTATGCTCGCAGTACACGTCACAGACTTGCCTGAATGGTAAACACGCATTTTGTTGATACTATCTAAAATACGATGAGCGGTTGTATCGGCTTCCTGTTCATTTGTATTTTTTAGAAGGACGACAAACTCTTCTCCTCCAAGTCTCGCTACGTAATCACCTTTTCTCAGGCCGAGCTTAATCGCATTTGCAACTTGTACTAATACTTCGTCTCCAAATGGATGGCCATACTTGTCGTTAATGTCCTTAAAGTTATCTATATCGATGACTAACACACTCATTTTTTCAAATAGCTGCTCGTTTATTTCAAAGTACTCTTCGGTCAGCTTTAAGAAAGCGCGTCGATTTGGTATTCCAGTAAGAGAGTCAATTTCGGCCAGATGTTTCATTTGGTCAAAGCGCTTTTTGTACTGATTGACCCATTGAACACACGCCAAAATGAATAGCATAAACCCTGTTGTTGTTAACACATCTTCGCCAACATCCAGCAGTTCGTTAAGTGCATAAAACTCATCGAGTAAGTCGAGTAAATTACCTATCACAAGCAGAGTTAACGCAATAAACAGAGCAGTGAAGGTAGTTGAAGCATCTCTCAGTTCATGTAAGCGGTAGAGGAGGTAAAAGCAGATAAGCAGCTGCACAAGCTCAAGCCCGACATCAATTGAGTTGGGTGCAATTCGTGGGAACTGAATCATCACATAACCCATTAGCAGTATTGAGCCCAGCACGACTAAAGACGCCTTGTTATGTAACACACTGAATTTCATTAAAACCTATTCCTTTAAGCGTTTTGGCGCATTAGCACTTTCTAATTAAGTATAGAAGCTTCCTTGCTGCGCAGTTAAAAAATGAGTCTGGTTTGGCGGCATTTTGGTAATCATCATTGATAATGAATATTTTGTGACAGAGGTTGACTCGTGCAAGTTCTTATATATGATATTCCATATATATGGAATTGTGAATGTATTCTAATTCATTTGTCGTGACTCAAGTTTTGTAGGTGATAAAGTTATGAGCGTTGAAAATGTTGTTGCTAAACCGGATGCAGCAGGAAAAATGGGGTTCGTTGACCGTTATTTGACTGTTTGGATCTTCCTAGCTATGGGGTTAGGGGTGTTTATTGGTGTGACATTCCCGCAAGTAGGGGAGTGGAATGAGGCTATGACCGTGGGCACCACGAATATCCCATTGGCTATTGGCTTGATTTTGATGATGTATCCGCCTTTGGCTAAAGTGAACTACAACTTGTTGGGTGAAGTGACGAAAGACCGCAGAGCCATTACATTGTCATTAGTCATGAACTGGATTGTTGGGCCAATCTTGATGTTCACCTTGGCGATTATTTTCTTACGCGACCATCCGGGTTACATGGTTGGCGTTATTTTGATTGGTCTTGCTCGTTGTATTGCTATGGTACTGGTATGGAATGATATTGGCGGGGGCAACAAAGAGTATGGTGCAACGTTAGTCGCTCTAAATAGCGCGTTCCAAATCGTAACCTACAGCTTCTTAGCGTGGTTGTTTATCTCTGTTTTACCGCCACTGTTTGGTCTGCAAGGTTTTGATGTGGATATTACAGTACTCGACATTGCTGAAAGTGTGGCCATTTACTTGGGTATTCCTTTCTTAGCAGGTTACTTGAGCCGAAAATGGCTAGTCGCTGCCAAGGGCGAACAGTGGTACCAAGAGGTTTTCATTCCTCGTATTTCACCGATTACTTTGATTGCTCTTCTTGCGACCATCGTTCTGATGTTTAGCTTGAAAGGGGAAATGATCTTTGAGCTGCCGGGCGATGTGTTACTGGTTTCGGTGCCTTTGATCATCTACTTCTTGTCGATGTTCTTTATCAGCTTCTACGCAGGTAAAAAACTTGGCTTGCCATACGATAAGAATGCTTCAATTGCGTTTACGTCTTCGGGCAATAACTTTGAGCTCGCGATTGCAGTTTCAATTGCCGTATTTGGCTTAAATTCAGATCAGGCATTTGCAGGTGTGATTGGACCTCTCGTTGAAGTCCCTATCCTGATTGCGCTGGTCAATGTGGCGTTAAAAATGAAAGCGCGTTACTAGGTACTTGATACACAAAAGGCTGCAATATTTGCCTGTCTCTT
>NZ_JYJP01000144.1 GCF_001012815.1 Vibrio mexicanus | reverse complement strand
AAGAGACAGGCATAACGCAGCCTTTTGTTTTATCCCAAGTGACTTTATTCACTCTACTTTTTGGGCATATCCAATTGCATCTCTGGAACCGCCGCTTTTCTCGCTTTGAATTTGCTGCGGATAAACCAGATAAGCAGCCCAAGTATAATCGCTAGCACGTTACCACCAATGATGATCATCATACTCTTCTTGCGCTTCTCTTCACGCATTTGAATCTGTCTAAGCTCTTCCAATCGCTCTTGCTGAAGTCGCTTCTCTTCTTCTTGCAATCGACGAGTCTCTTCAAAGTTCACTTCTTCTAGAACACTATAGGTATGAAGCGGGATAGCAAACTTGAGGCCTCGACCTGACGCCAAATCCGTGGCAAACACTTTACCCAGCCAACGGAAATTACCAATAGCGCCCTGATAATCGAAATTAAGGTCAACTTTAAGAGACTCTTCTATCGCCGAACCCTGCGCAGTTTCTAATAGTGTCTCATCTTGGTAGTGCTCAATGTGAGCTGCCAAAGAACCGGGTGCAATCATGCCCTGCTCGCCTGAAATAACCAGACTGTGCGGCTGGCCTTCTTCACGAGATTGAATAAAGGTTGGCTGAATCGGCATTGGGTAAACCAGAACTTCTTGCTCATGAGCACGAAGGAAAACCCCATTTCCGGATGTGATTCGCACACGGTATTTACCTGGCTCCGCCTCGATTGGCAGCGCAACGGTAAATACGCCGTCACCCGCGTATTCGTCCAAGCCTTGTCCATCATCGGCAAATACACCCATCACTTTCGGAATTGGGCGGGCTTCTTTCACAAGCGACTCTTCGTTTTCGATAAACTTAGTGAACGTCACCTGCAGATTGACGCGATCTAAAAAGTCTCTGAGTACCAGCGGCTCATCATTTGAGGTTAAACGCGCCGTGAACTTAATCTCCTCGCCTTGGAATAGACGATCAGGGAATTCATCGGTTGTTAGCTTAAGGTGCGAGATTAACTTGATGTTGTTCTTAGGCGTGACTTTACCCACGGCCTGCCAAGGACCTGGCATTGGATTATCAATAGAGATGATGTCCATAGACGACTCTTGATACCAACGAACATCATCAGGATGACGCCAAGCATAGTATTTTTTGCCGTCGGGACGCACTAATACCACGGGTTGAGAGCGTTCAGCACGATAGATCACAAAGGTAATCTGTTTGATTGTGGGGTCGACCCTAAAACGGTTATCAAGCAGTGACATTGAGGATTCTTGCTGAGCGAACGAGCTCACGCTAAATAACAATCCAATTATGATGAAAACAATCCTCAACATCCTATCTCCTAACGCCAGAGGCAACTGCCATTTTTTTCGACTATATCCAATCGTTTTTGATGTTCTTCTAATTCATCGGCGGTTGCCATCAAAACCTTTAATGCTTTTCGACCAGATGCGACACGCTTAATGCTTGATCCGCCTTCATTTCCTTCTCCGCTGTCTGCAGAAAACTGTAGTGAAGTTTGACCACCGGTCATCGCCAGATAAACATCCGCAAGGATCTCGGCATCGAGCAATGCCCCGTGGAGCACACGCGCCGATGTATCAATTGTGTAGTGCTTCGCTAATGAATCGAGGTTTTTCCTTGCTGGCATATTGGCCATGCGCTTGGCCATCGCCAGTGTATCGGTCACTTTGCAATATTGCTCAGTTTTACCAATCGCCGCATCCAGCTTACCAAACTCATAGTCCATAAAGCCGATATCGAAGGGCGCGTTGTGAGCCACCAGCTCCGCACCGTTAATAAAGGCTAAGAATTCATCGTGGATGTCTTTGTATTCCGGTTTGTCACGCAAGAATTCGTCTGTGATACCGTGTACTTCAATCGCATCTGGCTGGATTTCGCGATCAGGCTTAATGTAGCAGTGGAAGTGACGCCCTGTTAGCTTGCGGTCGATAATCTCAACGGCACCAATCTCGATAATTCGATGACCTTCATAGTGTGGGCCACCTTCACGGTTCATACCTGTGGTTTCCGTATCGAAAACCACAATACGTTTTTGCTTGGAATTGTCGCTAGTATTCATATCAAATCTTGTGTCAGACTATGCCGATAATGTGCTTAACCCAATAGTATCAAATCATGACGAAACAGGTGGAAATTTTCACTGACGGTTCTTGTTTAGGCAACCCTGGCCCCGGCGGTTATGGTGTCGTCCTTCGATATAAGCAAGTGGAAAAGACCCTAGCCAAAGGCTATACCCTCACGACTAATAATCGCATGGAGATGCTAGCAGCCGTAGTGGGTTTACAAGCCCTTAAAGAACCTTGCCAAGTTTCTTTGACGACCGACAGCCAATACGTGCGCCAAGGTATCACCCAATGGATTCATAATTGGAAGAAACGAGGCTGGAAAACTGCCGACAAGAAACCGGTTAAAAATGCCGATCTATGGCAAGCCCTAGACAAAGAAACTGCTCGTCACCAAGTGGAATGGCATTGGGTGAAAGGCCACGCTGGCCATCGTGAGAACGAAATGTGCGACGAACTGGCTCGTGCAGCTGCAGAAAACCCAACCGAAAACGATGAAGGCTATCAAACCACATAATTTAATGAGAGTATATTTATCGAGAGTGTCTCTCACACTGACAATTATGAATGTTGCAGTTAGCGCTGACAGGAGCAAGTCGGCGCTTTAATTTCCAGTGTGGCTTAATCGGTTTTAGCGGATAGGTGCGTTTACGCGCCACAATGAAGTACAAACTCCCCATCGGCGACGCCCAATCGCCCATCGCATTTTCCATCCAAGTCCAAAGCGGCTGATACTTTTGCATCGGAAATAGCGCATACGTATCACAATGAATCACCTGATAGTTTAACACCCCAAGCCAATCCTTAATCCGCCCTGGGGTAAACATTCTACCACTCCAAGGCAAATTGTTTTTTCGCCACGGCATCAAGCTCGACAGCCAGATAAGCTTAGTGGATTAAAGCCGGTAATAATCAAATAGCCATCATCGACCATCACTCGATCCACTTCGCGCAACATGCGATGTGGGTCGTTACAATAGTCCAATTGATGCGCCATAATGACTGCATCGAAGCTTTTTTCTAAGAAAGGGAGATCGTAACCGTCGGCAATTACGTTATGCAGTGGGTTCTGAATATCTAGGTTAACTTGATGTTGGATGTTACAGTTGCAACTTGTCAGCTCACAGCTCAAACCACCCAATTTTAGTAGGTGATAGCCGAACAGTTTAGGACACCATTCATCAAGGCGCGTTTGTATCGATTCACTCACCCATGGGCCATTTTTTAGTTGACGCCACTCGTGAGGTTTCTCTATCTTCTTTTCACTACGTGCGGATGTGACCATTAAACTGCTACACCTTAGGGATCGGAGACCTAACCATGTTACATATCAAAAGCATACCTGCATTTAACGACAATTACATCTGGCTCATCGAAAATAGCGATCAAGATTGTGCCGTCGTCGATCCGGGTGATGCCACGCCTGTGCTTGCTTATATTAAAGAGCACAACCTTAATCTTAAGGCGATATTAATTACGCACCATCACAATGATCATATTGGTGGCGTTGCCGAACTGGTTAGACAATTTCCAGATGTGGATGTGGTTTGTTCTGTAAAAGAACCTATCCCAACCATGACCCACTCCGTCGAAGCGGGCGATCAAATTAAGCTGTTCGATGAAGTTTTTTGGGTTCTGGGTTTAGAAGGACACACGCTTGGTCACGTTGGCTATGTCGGAGACGGCAAACTATTCTGTGGCGACACCTTATTCTCTGCAGGCTGTGGACGCGTATTTGAAGGCACTATGCAGCAAATGCATGACTCTCTGAGCAAACTTGCCGCACTGCCTGAAGAAACCGAAGTTTACTGCGCCCATGAATACACCACTGCCAACCTTGCTTTTGCCCTTGCAGTTGAACCAGACAATACGCAACTCCACCAATATCGAGATGAGGTCAACCGATTAAGAGCGCAAAACAAGAGCACGATACCCACCACCATACGCAAAGAAAAGTGGATAAACCCGTTCTTACGCTTGGATCAGCCGAGTGTCATCAAATCTGTCACAAATCGGACATTGCAAACCGATCCTGTCTCAATCTTTACAGCATTACGTGAGTGGAAGAACGAATTTTAACGTTTTGCTGCTTGTCACTCGGCTAGGGTGACAAGTATTATCATCAGCCAAATTATAAAAGGGCTGAAAAATGCGATTGAAACACAGCTGGGTTTTGGTGCTGATGCTAACAGGATGCCAATTAACTCAGCCTATGGATCAGGAAACGGAATCCAACACAACAGATTCAACGACACAGGTGACTAAGCCTGTAGTTACACCAAGCACCACACCAGATGAACCTGCGGTTGAACCGACTCCCGTCGTCACACCTCAAAATCAAGAAGATGTTTGGCAACGTATTGCGATGCAGCTTGAAATGGAGATCCCAGATCATCCAAAGGTTGACTACTATCGTACTTGGTATTTAAAACACCCGAACCATTTAAGAACCGTTTCGCAGCGTGCAGAGCCGTTTCTGTACCTGATTACCGAGCGCATTGAAGAACGCGGCCTTCCTATGGAGCTGGCGCTACTGCCGGTGGTAGAGAGCTCTTTCGATGCCTTTGCGTATTCACACGGCAGCGCAGCCGGCCTATGGCAGTTTGTTTCTGCAACAGGTAAAAGCTACGGCCTAGAGCAAGACTTTTGGTACGACGGCCGACGCGATGTCTCTGCAGCAACCGATGCAGCATTGGATTTTCTTACTGACTTGAATAACCGCTTTGATGGTAACTGGAACCATGCAATCGCTGCTTATAATAGCGGTGGTGGCCGTGTAAATAGCGCCATTCGTAAGAATCGTAACCTCGGAAAGCCAACAGACTTCTTCTCTTTGGACCTACCAAAAGAGACCAGTGGTTACGTACCAAAACTGTTGGCACTGGCTGATATCGTCGCCAACCAAGAAAAATACGGATTCACCATCCCACCAATTGCCAACAAACCCGTGGTTGAACTAGTTGACCCTAAAGAGCAGCTTGATCTAGCCATTGCAGCAGATTACGCAGGGATCTCCGTTAAACAACTCCAAAGTCTAAACCCAGCCTACAATCAATGGGCAACTTCTCCAGACGGCGCTCAGCAATTATTGCTTCCGGTTGAATCAGTCGACTCATTCAACCAAAAAGTCGAAGAGAACCGCGGTAAAGGCATGCAATTGGTTCGCTATCAAGTCAAAGCAGGCGATAGCCTGAGTGTGCTTGCGAGTAAATACAACACCACTAGCCAAGTCATTCGTAATGCAAACAACCTATCAGGCAATACGATTCGAGTTGGCCAACATTTGATGATCCCAACTTCAACGCGTGATGACCAAGCTTATGCTTTAAGCGCTGCAAACCGATTGGCTAAAACTCAATCTCAGTCTCGTGGCCAAATCAAACTAACTCATAGAGTCGTTAGTGGCGATAGCTATGGAGCATTGCTCGCGCGAACAAAGTGTCACATCAATCTCTGGCCAAATGGAATGGTATGGGACCACGCGATACCCTTCGAGTTGGGCAAGAGCTTGTCATTTGGAAAGACAGCAGCGATGGTGCCATCATTCGCACCGTTTTCTACAATGTACGCTCTGGCGACACTATTAGCGGCATCGCTAACAAGTTTAGAGTGAAGAGTAACGACATTGTAAAATGGAATAACTTGAGTAAGAAGAAATACCTGCAACCAGGCCAACGCCTGAAGTTGTATGTTGATGTGACTAAGGTGAGTGTATGAATCCCTCAAGTAACCCTCTCGTCATGTTGGTGGACATCTTTCGTTCACCAAGCGCCTGTTTCCTCGCACTTCACCAACGTGGAATGTGGGGCTGGCAGCCATACATTTTCCTAATTTTGTCCCCCTTCCTATTTTGGGCTCTTACTTCGATATTGTCGATTTCGCTTGGCTTAAAGCAGGCTTAGTCGAACATTTAGCTGAGTCTTCGCCACAACAGCTTGAACTGTTAGAGGAAAACACTTTGATGGCCAGTGCTATCATCAGCGACGTGTTTGGCCGCACTCTAACCATCTTAATGCTAGCATTTTGGTTTAACTTGGCAACGAAGCCTAGCCAGCATCAGCACGGCTTCTGGCGTTGGTTTGCTGCAAGTGCTGTGATTACTTTCCCAGCCGTGGTGGGCGACCTAGCAAGTTATGTCAGTGTGCTTCTGAAACACGGTCAAGTGATGAGCTACGCGGCTGATTTGAATAGCCTCAATGGCCTGCTTAAACTGCCACCAAGTAACGCTTGGTCTCAGTTTGCTAGTTCTTTCCCACTGCTTTTGCCATGGTACATCGTATTAGGTTACGCAGCAGTGGGTACTTGGACGGAATTTGAAAGAGGTCAGGCATTAGCAATTTCAGCCCTGCCTTGGCTCGCTTACTACCTGATTTGGGCAGTCTACATTCTTATTGCAGGCTAAATTCTACCAACATTGGATTATGATCAGAGGCGTCCGTTTGTGGCGCCTCTGCTTTTTCTAACGTAAGGCCACGATAAAACACATGATCTAGAACTAGGCCTGTCACAAACTCGGTTCTATAGTCTGGGGTAAATGAGACCTTCTCGACGTTGAGTGATTTCAAACTCGCTTCTAACGCCTTCATTCGCTTCTCACTCCAACTGTTAAAGTCTCCCGCTACTAGGATTGGGCCTGTATGTTGGCGTAAGCCTTCAGCCAATTTTCCCAGTTGACGCTCATACTCCGTCGTTCCATAAGTGAAGTTCACAGCGTGAATGTTCACCACGGCTAGCTCTTTACCTGAAGACAATGGATAACGAGCGAAAATCCCAGATTTAGGTAGCCTCAACCATGGCTCTGGTTCCACATAAGCGCAAGCGATACTTGGCGCGCTGCCAGACAGGTTAAGCACACCAGCGGTAACATCTAACGCAGAGAAAGCATCCACCTGTTGGCCAAACCAATGGCTTTGGTTTAACCATGTTTTCAACTCATCCGTCATACTTGCTTCTTGAAGCAGCACCAACTGCTTATCATCAGAAAATTTCTCTAGTTCAACTTGCCAGTTTGATTTGTTCTGCTTGTAAATATTCCACACGAGAATGTTGAGCTTGCCCTGATTGTCTAGTTGCTCGTAGGCATTAGGCTCAATGCATTGAATAGATTTTTCGGAATCGCTTTGATGAATATCAGACAAAGCCGCAGACTCTGGAACAGAAAAGCTCCAGTAAATTGTTGATGCCATGGCAGCGACTGCGATAAGCAGAAGGGTAAGTAAACGCTTGATCATTAAACGGCTTCTAATGGTTCTTCTTCTAATGAACGTCTTCTAATAGATATCTTGTAATAAAAAAGGAGCCTGCTGGCTCCTTTTTTAAATCGCTTCTTCGTCTTCTTCACCAGTACGGATACGAACAACTCGCTCCACATCGGTGATAAAGATTTTACCATCGCCAATTTTACCCGTTTGAGCGGTTTCGATGATGGTATCAACACACTGCTCGGCTACATCGTCAGTCACGACAATCTCAAGTTTTACTTTCGGTAGAAAATCGACCATGTACTCTGCACCGCGGTACAACTCTGTGTGCCCTTTCTGACGACCAAAGCCTTTCACTTCAGATACCGTCATACCCGTGATGCCTACTTCAGCTAGCGCTTCACGTACGTCATCAAGCTTAAATGGCTTAATGATCGCTTCAATCTTTTTCATGCTCATCCCTTACGCTTCAACAGTTTGGGTTATTATCAGCCAGCCACCAGCAACAATCAACTGCTTAGATAAAAACCAATAAAAAAAGCCCAAGTATGACACTTGAGCTCTCTTCAATACTTAATGATTAATTTGAATCTTACACAATTACTTTAAGCTAGCGTAGTAAGCGGCAAGGTTCGCGATGTCATCATCGCTTAGCATAGACGCTTGCGCTTGCATTACAGCCGCAAGTCCACCTGTGCGCTCTTTATTCTTGTAGGCTTTCATTGAGGTCACTAAGTACTGTTCATTCTGACCTTTAAGATTTGGATAGCCAGGGATAACGGCAATCCCATCTGCTCCGTGACACGCTGCACACACAGCGGCTTTAGCCTGACCAGCAGCAACATCTGCGGCTAGTGCTTGACCACTCAACATTCCCAAACCAAGCACAAGACCCATTGCGACTTTTTTCATTGCTCTTCCTTATTTTTCTTTGTTATCAAGTATTTTTACAATTCTTGCACAAATTGTGTTGTTTTGTACCAAACTACATCACACTCTTGTCCGGAAAACGCTTGGTCTACAAAAAGTCCCACAACCGCGACGACCTTACCTTCAAATAGAATGATGGGTGTTCTGCGCCTTAACCAGCTTGGTACTTGGTACTCTTGAAAGAGTTTTTTCAATTTTCGGCTATGCTGGCGACCAACGGGTTTCGCACTCAGCCCTTCTGGGTCAAACGTTACGGTAAGCCCCGCTAACTGCTCTTCATTTAGAGATAATGAGCCGCCACTTCCACACTTCTCCAAGCACAAACAACCCAAATCATCAGGAAGTTGTACTGGTTCATTCAAAGTTATTTGGTACGTCCACTGCGTTAGGTCTTCGCCTCGTTCAACCAAGTAAAGCTTGTTTGAAAAGCGCCTCACTTGGCAGTCGACTACATTTAGGATTGGGTTGGCATCTTCTTTCGCTAGTGCTACCTCTTGCCAAATAAGACTAAGCTGTTTGGCACTTGGCATCAACTTACCCAGTTGCTCGAACCACATTCGAATCAAGCGATTACGCATGAGATCACTGATAGCCACTAAGGGAGCAATTGATAGGCTGCCATCTGCATTGATGGCATTCTCCAACCTATCAGACAAAAGCTCGTCTAACAGAGACTCTTGTTCGGCACACAATTGGGCGCTTCGCTCCACAGAACTAGCAATACTCGGCCAGCGCATTTTGAGCTCCGGGACGATTCGATGGCGCAAGAAATTACGATCGTAGCGCTCATCATCGTTGCTCTCATCTTCGATCCATTTCAGTTTTTGGCTCTGTGCATAAGCTTCCAGCTCGGAGCGAGCAACTTGCAGTAAAGGCCGAACAATGAAGCCTTTACCAAATGGGGCACATTGAGGCATAGATGATAGCCCTTTTGGCCCACTGCCGCGCTTTAAAGCCAGAAGAAATGTCTCTAGTTGGTCATCGGCATGTTGGCCAGTGAGAAGAACATCATTATCTCCAATATGCTGGCTTAATGCTTGGTAGCGCTTTTGTCTTGCTTGCTGCTCGATGCTATCACCATTGTTCAAATCTAACTGAACATGCTCGATAACACACTGCAGCTCGATCTGATGGCAGAAGTTTTTAACCACATCTACCCAATGATCCGCATTCGCGCTCAAACCATGGTGAACGTGGACTGCAATACAAGACTTATCGTTCTCATGACACCACTGTTTGACAAGAGTGGTCAAAACTATTGAATCCAAGCCGCCACTCAATGCGATCACAAAACGATTTGCATGGGTAAGCTGCTGAAGTGTCTTATCAATATCGAGAGAAAGCTGAGTCATTAGGCTAGTTATGAAGTGGGTATATATGGCTATCTTAACATCACGCTTGTGTTTGGGGCTAACAAGGATTGATGCAAACGAGGGACATTGAAAGGGAAAGCTTGTCTTTAGCACTTTCAAATGGCAAACAGCAAAAAGGCCAGCACATGGCTGACCTTTGGATATATGACTATCTGAAATCTCAGATTAGCAGTAACCGTAGCTCATTAGGCGTTGGTAACGGCGCTCTAGTAGCGAGTCATTATCGAATTGCTCTAGCTCTTCAAGTTGCTTCAACAGTGTCGATTTCATGTTAGCAGCCATCTCAACGTAGTTGCGATGTGCACCGCCTAATGGTTCAGGGATGATCTCGTCAATCAGCTCTAGCTCTTTTAGACGAGGAGCAATCAAGCCCATCGCTTCTGCAGCTTGTGGGGCTTTGTCTGAATCACGCCATAGGATAGAAGCACAACCTTCTGGTGAAATTACTGAGTACGTAGAGTACTGAAGCATGTTCACATAGTCACCAACACCGATAGCTAATGCACCACCTGAACCGCCTTCACCGACAACGTTACAGATCACTGGCACTTTAAGGCCTGACATAACTTTCAGGTTCTTAGCAATCGCTTCAGATTGGCCACGCTCTTCCGCGCCAACACCTGGGTAAGCACCTGCAGTATCAATGAAGGTAATGATTGGCATTTTGAAACGCTCTGCCATTTCCATTAAGCGCAATGCTTTACGGTAACCTTCTGGTTTAGGCATACCGAAGTTACGCTTAACCTTCTCTTTTGTCTCTCGACCTTTCTGATGGCCAATAACCATAACTGGGCGACCATCTAGACGTGCAATACCGCCAACAATCGCTTTATCATCAGCAAAGGCACGATCACCTGCAAGCTCTTCAAACTCGGTAAATACGTGCTCTAGGTAATCTAGCGTGTAAGGGCGTAGTGGGTGACGTGCTAATTGAGCCGTTTCCCAAGCACCTAAGTCGCTGAAAATTTTCTTCTTAAGCTCTAAGCTTTTCTTCTCTAGTTGCTCGATCTCTTTATCTAGATCGACTGCAGTATCACCACCATGGCGTGAAACATCACGTAGTGCTTCAATCTTTGCTTCAAGTTCTGCAATTGGCTTTTCAAATTCTAGAAAGTTTAGGCTCATCGATGGATCCTTTTATACTCAGCCCTAATCTGTCGGCTGAATTTATTAGTTAAATTCGAGTTCTACCTGGTTCTTACCAAGTAGTTGTTTTAATTCGTCTAACAATGTATCGCTCGGGGTTACTCGCCACTCAGTCCCTAAGGTTAGGCGAGCTCTCGCATTGGAGCGTTGATAATATACATTGACTGGCACTGTGCCAGCTCTATGAGGCTCTAGAATGTTGCTAAAGCGCTCAAAAAATTGACCGTCTATCTGGGATTCGTTCACAGAAACGGAAATACCACGTGCATATTTTTCGCGTGCACTTCCTAAGTCCATGACTTCGCGCGCGGACATTTTAAGACCACCATTGAAATCATCAAAGCTGACCTGTCCCGAAACCACCAAAATTTTATCTTTTTCTAACAATTCTGCGTAGCGATCCAAGGCATCCGAGAATAACATGACTTCCATTCGACCGCTTCGGTCATCCAAAGTCATCAATCCAATTCGGGTTCCACGCTTGGTCGTCATCACGCGAGCCGCAATGACAAGGCCAGAAATCGTGACCGACTGATCGCGTCTTGTTGGTGTTGCGTCTTTTAGTCGACAACTGGTGTACTTACCCAGTTCCTTAAGATACGCATTAATTGGGTGTCCTGTGAGGTAAAGCCCAAGTGTGTCCCTCTCCCCTTCTAACCAGACTTTTTCTGGCCAAGGTTCAACTTGAGTGTACTTGTGCTCTACTTCCTCAGGCGCATCGGTGAGCACGCCAAACATGTCGGCTTGACCAAACGCTTCCGCTTGGTGATGTTGACTCGCCGCTTTCACCGCATCATTGAGTGACGCCATTAACGCTGCTCGGTGTGGCCCTAAACGGTCCAATGCACCGGCAAAGATAAGCTTCTCAATCACTCGTTTATTGACCTTTTTCAGATCAATGCGCGCACAGAAATCGAATAGATCTTTAAAGTGACCATCTTTATTGCGCGCTTCTAAGATAGCGTCAATTGGGCCTTCACCAACACCTTTAATCGCACCGATGCCGTAAACGATCGCACCTGTCTCATCCACATTAAATCGATAGAGGCCGGAATTGATGTCTGGCGGAAGCACTTTTAGCTTCATTCGCAGACACTCGTCTACCAGGCCGACCACTTTCTCGGTGTTATCCATATCGGCGGTCATTACTGCTGCCATGAACTCCGCAGGGTAATGGGTTTTAAGCCACAAGGTCTGATAAGAAACAAGCGCGTAGGCAGCCGAGTGCGACTTGTTAAAGCCGTAACCTGCAAACTTCTCTACCAAGTCGAAGATCTTCATGCAAGTTCGCCATCAACCCCATTGGCAATCGCACCTTCTTCGAAGGTTGCACGCTGCTTCGCCATCTCTTCTGGCTTTTTCTTACCCATTGCACGACGCAGCATGTCCGCACCACCCAATGTGTAGCCAGACAGAACCTGCGCGATCTGCATTACCTGTTCTTGGTAAAGGATGATGCCATATGTAGGATCAAGGATCTCTTTCAGCGATTCGTGCTGCCATGTTTCATCCGGATAAGAAATAGCTTCTCGGCCATGCTTACGGTCGATGAAGTTATCTACCATCCCCGATTGAAGCGGGCCAGGACGGAAAAGTGCTACCAGTGCGATGATGTCTTCAAAACAGTCTGGTTGCAGTCGTTTGATCAACTCTTTCATGCCGCGAGATTCGAGCTGGAATACCGCTGTCGTTTCAGAGTTTTGTAGCAGATTAAATGAGGCTTGGTCCTCTAGAGGAATCGACTCAATACGAACTGGATCTTTGCCTTCTTTCTCAAGCCTTGGGTTAATCAGCCCTAACGCCCAATCGATGATGGTTAAGGTTCGCAGACCTAAGAAGTCAAACTTAACCAATCCGGCCGTTTCTACATCGTTCTTATCAAACTGAGTTACCGGGAAGTTACCTTCCGCATCAGCATAAATAGGAGCAAAATCGGTAATAGTCGTTGGTGAGATTACAACACCACCCGCGTGCTTACCCGCGTTTCGTGTACACCCTTCTAAGATGCGACACATGTCGATGAGGTCTTTGACTTCCTCATCTTTTTCATACAGTTCAGGCAGCGCTGGCTCGGCTTTGAAAGCTTTCTCTAGCGTCATGCCCGGATCGGGCGGAATGAGTTTTGAAATTCGATCAACAAAGCCGAACGGGTGTCCCAACACGCGGCCAACGTCTCGGATAACCGCTTTTGCCGCCATGGTACCGAAGGTAATGATCTGAGATACCGCATCACGACCATACATTTCTGCCACGTGGTCAATCACTTGGTCACGTTTATCCATACAGAAATCGACATCGAAATCGGGCATGGATACACGTTCTGGGTTCAAGAAACGTTCGAAGAGTAGGTCGTACTCCAGCGGATCAAGGTCGGTGATATCAAGTGCGTAAGCCACCAAGGAGCCGGCACCTGAACCACGGCCGGGTCCAACAGGAACCGCATTGTCTTTCGACCACTGGATGAACTCCATTACGATCAAGAAGTAACCTGGGAACCCCATGTTGTTGATTACTTCGAGTTCAATTTTCAGGCGCTCATCGTATTCAGGGCGTCGCTCTTCACGCACTTTTTCATCAGGAAACAGGAATGCTAGACGTCTTTCCAACCCCTCTTCAGATTTTTTGATTAGGAACTCTGTTTCTTCCATCCCTTCAGTTGGGAATGCAGGCAGGAAGTACTCTCCTAATCGAACGGTCACATTACAGCGCTTGGCAATCTCGACACTGTTTTGTAGCGCTTCTGGAATATCCGCAAACAGCTCGCACATCTCTTCTTCAGTGCGAAGATACTGTTGATTGCTGTAGTTTTTGGGTCTGCGCGGGTCATCAAGTGTAAAGCCGTCATGAATCGCTACACGAATTTCGTGCGCTTCGAAAAAGTCTGGTGTCAAGAACACCACATCATTAGTCGCCACAACTGGGAAATCGTATTGTTCAGCATACTCCAGCGCGAAGTGAAGATAGGCCTCTTCATCAGCGCGGCCAGTACGCGTCAATTCCACATAGAAACGATCAGGGAAGTGAGTTTGATAGAAAGCCGCTACATCTGCAGCAAGGGCTTTATTGCCTTTTAGCAGCGCCTTGCCTACTTCACCATTCTTCGCACCAGAAAGAATAATTAAGCCTTTCGCGTGATTGGCTAACCACTCTTTATCAATCACTGGCTGATGTTGTACGTGACCACGAAGGTAGGCTTCAGAGATGAGCAAAGTGAGGTTTTTATAACCTTCATTATCGGCAGCGAGAACCGTAAGTTTGGTCAACTCGTCCCCAAACTCGCTAGACTGCATCGCAAAATCTGCACCGATAATTGGCTTAATACCACAACCGTGCGCCGTCCCGTAGAATTTAACCAGACCACATAAGTTCGTAAAGTCCGTCAAAGCCATGGCTGGCATGCCCATTTCCGCCACTTTCTTAACCAGTGGCGGGACCTTAGATAGGCCATCAACCATTGAGAAGTCGCTGTGAACTTTAAGGTGAATAAACTTTGGATCTGACATCAAATATTCCAGGTTTCTTTACTTTTTGGGCAAACTTAAGACTTTATAGACAAGTCAAAGCTGCCTTACAACATATGGCGCTAAGCGTCTAAGTTTAGCGTAATCCGATTAAGGATCGGAGATTAATACAGGTGAAATGGGAGCAAACCGTCTCTACTCAATACCGAGCGCTTTCTTAACGGGTTTGAAGCTCTTGCGGTGCTCATCGATCACCCCATGTTTTTCAATTGCTTCGAAGTGCGCTTTGGTTGGGTAGCCTTTGTGTTTTGCGAACCCAAACTCAGGATGCTTTTCATCCAGTTGATCCATTTCATCATCGCGGACGACTTTCGCAATGATTGAGGCCGCACTGATTTCAGCGACGCGCAAATCCCCTTTGACCACTGCTTGAGCATCCATTGGTAGATCTGGCGTTCTATTTCCATCGATCAATGCTAAGTCTGGCTGTATTGCCAAACCAGAGATAGCACGCTGCATTGCAACCATCGTCGCTTGTAATATATTCAGTTCATCAATCTCGCTCGGAGAGCATCGCCCTACCGACCAAGCCAGTGCTTTTTCTTTAATCTCTGGGAACAGAGCAAGACGTTTCTTCTCGCTGAGTTTTTTCGAGTCCGAAAGACCTTCAATTGGATTATTAGGGTCAAGAATCACTGCAGCAGTCACCACGTCTCCGACAAGTGGTCCACGTCCTACTTCGTCGACACCTGCGATTAACTGGTAACCTGTAGGGTATTCAAAAGGAGGAAGTTCCGGCTTTTTCTTTTTATCAGGCATTGGATTGGCTCTCTGCAATTAAGTTAATGACGGCGCGCGCCGCTTGCTGGTCGGCATCTTTTCGAATCCAGTCATGCATCTGGGTAAACTTCTCGATGAGCGCAGAGTTGTCATTCTCAAGAATTTTTTCCATCGAAGGAAACAGAAAGTCTGGATGACACTCTTCCTGAATATGCTCTTTGACTAACTCTTCGTCAGCTAAAACGTTTGGTAGAGAAACAAACTTGGTAATAGACAGCTTTCTTGCAATCCAACCAGTCAGTTTATTGACCTGATAACCAACCACCATTGGACGTTTCACTAGCATACATTCCAGAGCAACAGTGCCTGATGCTAGCAAGACTGCATCGGAAGCGGTCATGACATTGCGAGCGGTATCTTCAATGATCACAAACTCAAGCTCAGGTGCGGTTTCTTGCCAAATTTTCTCAAACTGCTCACGGCGTTTTTTGTTTACGGCAGCAACAACAAAGCCATATCTGGGTGCGTAGCATGAATGCGCTGACAGGTTTCTATAAAGGGTTTTGCAATCAGTGCAACCTCACCACCACGGCTACCGGGCAAAACGGCTAACCACTTTCTGTCTTGGTCGAGGTTGAGAAGATCTCGCGCTGCCGCTTTATCACTTTCAAGAGGAATCGCATCGGCTAAGGTATGGCCAATAAATTCACACGCGACATTGTATTTGTCGTAGAAAGCTTTTTCGAATGGCAAAAAGGCTAAAACCAAATCTGTCGCTGCATCGATTTTGAATATACGCTTTGGTCGCCACGCCCAAACCGAAGGGCTAACGTAGTGAACCGTTTTAATGCCGATATCTTTAAGAGATTTTTCCAAGCGCAGGTTAAAATCTGGTGCATCTATACCAATGAAAACATCGGGTGGGTTGTCTTTGAAGTAGCGGACCAACTCAGCTTTCACTTTCAATAGACGCGGCAATCGGCCAAGTACTTCCACCAACCCCATAACCGCCAGTTCTTCCATATCAAAAAGCGATTCACAACCTTGGGCGATCATCTTAGGTCCACCGATACCAACAAACTCTGCATCAGGGTAACGCTGCTTTATCGCCTTGATGAAGCCTTCACCTAAGGTATCCCCAGAAAGCTCTCCGGCGACGATTCCAATCTTTAACGGTCTATCCATTACGGGTTACTCTTTTTGATAGTGGTAATGTTGCTGTCTTAAAACGCAAAAAAGATCGCAACGAGACGCTACGATCTTTCGATGTTAAGTTCAAAGGCGATTAACGAATAATGCCACGCTCAGTGCTTTCTAGCATGTCACACATTGGCTGGATAGAAGGCCACTCTTTTGCCATTTCAGCAAGGATAGGCTTAACTTCTTCCAGTGTTTTACCTGAGCGATAAATCTCTTTATACGCTTTTTGCAACGCTCTTAACTCTGGCTTTTCAAAGCCATTGCGCTTTAGGCCAACCAAGTTAAGACCGAAAGGCGTAGCGTGGTTACCCTGGGCAAGTACGTACGGCAGGATATCTTGAACCACAGCTGAGCAGCCGCCGACATAGGCGTATGCACCGACGGTACAGAATGGGTGAATAGCAGACAGCGCCATGACGCCCGCATAATCTCCAACCGTTACATGACCACCAAGAATCGCGTTATTACCGATGTGGGTGTGATTACCGACAATCACGTCGTGTGCAACGTGCGCATTCACACACAGTAGGTTATCATCACCAATTACGGTTGTCGCTTTGTCTTGCGTCGTACCACGGTGAATCTGCACCGCTTCACGAATGACATTGCGATCTCCGATAACCACTGTGGTAGCTTCGCCACCGTACTTCTTGTCTTGGTTTTCTTCACCAATCACTGCATTAGGAAAGATTCGGTTCTCTTTACCAATCGTCGTGTGACCTTTAATCACCACGTGAGACATCACTTCGGTATTGTCACCGATAACCACATCTGACGTGATATAGGTAAATGGACCTACGGTTACATTAGCGCCTAGAGTCGCACCTTCTTCAACTACGGCACTAGGATGAACTTGAGCTGTTTCATGAATCATATTAGAACTCTCGACGAGCACATTTTAGCTCTGCAGAACAAACAACTTCACCGTCGACTTTAGCCACACCGTTAAATGCAGCAATGCCGCGACGCTCTTTAATAAACTCAACTTCGATAACAAGCTGATCGCCTGGTACTACTGGCTTGCGGAACTTAGCTTTATCAACACTTGCAAAGTAGTAAAGCTCATTATCTGCAGGTGCACCAAATGATTTGAAACCAAGAAGGCCTGTTGCCTGTGCCATCGCTTCTAAAATAAGAACCCCAGGGAACACTGGAAGTTGTGGGAAATGACCTGTGAATTGAGGCTCATTAACTGATACGTTTTTAATTGCTGTAAGGTATTTTTCTTCTTCGTAATCCGTAACACGGTCGATCAGCAAGAACGGGTAGCGATGTGGAAGCAATTCCTGAATTTCAGTGATGTCCATCGTCTTTTTTTCAGTAGTCAAAGTCATATTCCTATGTCAATTCTTAAAATTTTTCTGTGCGCATTATAGAAGAAAAAGACTCGCGAGACGCGAGCCTTCTAAATAAAAAGTGGAATTAAGATTCCTCTTTTTGCTCTAACTGTTTCTCTAGAGCTTTTAGGCGCTTGTTCATCTCATCAATTCGATGAACTCGAGTTGCGGTTTTACGCCACTCTTTATTCGGCTGCAGCGGGATGCCTGATGAGTACATGCCTTTTTCAGAAATGCCACGCATAACCATACCCATTCCGGTAATGGTCACGCCATCAGCAATCTCAATATGGCCGTTAATCACCGAGCCACCACCAATAATGCAGTATTTACCAATCGTTGTACTGCCGGCAACAATAGTACCACCAGCCATAGCTGTACCATATCCGATGTGAACGTTATGGGCGATTTGTAATTGGTTATCAAGAATGACGTTATCTTCAACAACAGTATCTTCAAGTGCACCGCGGTCGATTGTGGTACATGCACCAATTTCTACGCGATTGCCAATGCGTACTGTGCCAAGTTGAGGAATTTTAATCCACTCACCTTTTTCATTCGCATAACCAAAGCCATCAGCACCAATAACCGTACTTGACTGAACCAAGCAGTCAGTGCCCATTACCACATCATGATAAATCGTTACGTTAGCCCAAAGCTTAGTATTCGCACCAATTGAGGCATTTTTACCAATAAAGCAACCCGCACCAATAACAACGTTGTCTCCAAGAGATACCCCTGCTTCAATCACCGCATTAGCGCCAATTGAAACATTGTTGCCTAAGCTAGCCGTTTCAGAGATTACCGCCGATGGGGCAATATCTTGGGCTGGTGATGGTGTTGTATCCAACGCTTGAGCCACTTTGGCAAATGCGACATAAGGGTCATCAACAACCAAAACATTGCCAACACATTGTTCTTTCTGTGCTGCTTTTACCATCACTACTGTAGCTTGGCACTGGTCAAGGTGTTTTGCGTACTTCGGATTGGATAGGAAAGTCACATGACCTTCCTGAGCTTTATCCATTGGAGCAACCATAGAGACTGTTGCGGCAATATCACCATGCAACTCTCCACCGGTTATTTCAGCAAGCTGTGCTAACGTAATCGTTTTATTCATAAGCTATTTTATTATTTTAGTGAGCTAATTACTTTTTCAGAAATGTCGTAGTCAGGGTTCGCAAACGCTACCGCTTGAACATCAACAACTAAGTCGTAGCCTTCTTTTTCAGATACTTTAGCAATAGCATCTTGAATGACTTTGAATAGTTTCTGCTTCTCTTGAGCTTCACGACGTTGAGTCGCTTTCTCAAGAGATTGAGCTTTTAGCTTAAATGTATTGTCTAGTTGACCAATCTCTAGACGCAAAGCTTCAACCTCTTCTGGCTCATTAGCTCGCCATCGCGTTGCAGCTTTTCAATCTTAGTCTTAGCATTCGCTTCGATTTTCTTTAGCTCATCAGCGCGATCTTTAAACTCTTCTTGCATCGTCTGAAGCACGATTTCACGTTGTGGTAGCTCTTGGAAAACTTGCGCTGTATTTACGTAGCCAACTTTCTGAGCTGCTTCAGCCGCGTGAGCAAAAAAAGAAGAAGAGAGTACCGCTAGGCTTAAGCCTGCAACTTTAATCATGTTTTTCAAAATTTTATCCTTTAAGTTAGAAGGTTCTGCCGATAGTGAAAGTGAAGAATTCTTCGTCATCACCTTCGTATTTCTTAATTGGTTTAGCCAAAGAGAAAACTAATGGGCCCATCGGTGACATCCACTGAAGAGCCGCACCATAAGATGCTCGATAGTTTGATGGATCTGAGTAGTCATAGTAGTACTGACCACCATAATCTGCACCGTTGTCACGATAATCAAACTCAGTATCCCAAACACTAGCTGCATCTAGGAACACGCTGGTTCGAATTTGACTGCGTACTTCGTCTGAGGCAAAAGGTGTTGGAACAATCAACTCTAAGCTTGCTAGAGCGATTGCGTTACCACCCACTGAGTCGTCAGTTGCCGTATCACAACCATTGTTACCACAGCTTCCCTCATTGATACGATAAACAGCTTTAGGACCCGCACTGTTAGAGCCAAAACCTCTAAGCGTGGTGAAACCACCCGCATAGTAGTTCTCATAGAACGGGTATAGGTTGTCTTGACCATCGGTTTGACCATAACCATTACCATATCCCAATCGGCCACGCATCAATAGGGCGAACTCATGCTTCGCCGTGATCGGGAAGTATTGGCGTACATCATATTGCGCTTTGAAGTATTGAACGTCAGAACCCGGCACAGTTGCTTTCACAAATGCACGCTGGTGATTACCCGCCGTTGGGAAAATACCACGGTTTAAGTTATTACGTGTCCAGGACACGTTAACATCGAAGTCATTTGTGTTAAGTGAGCCGTCGGAGTCAATGTTACTTGCTTGTGAACGAAGGAACTGCTCGACCTGTAGGTAAGGAGACAGGTTACCGATCTTGTTATGTGTGTAACCCACACCAAACTCAAAACGGTTCAGTTCATCGAATGGGAAACCCCAAGTTAAGCTAGTACCGTAACTTTCGTTGGTATAGTCAACAATACCCGCTTCTGATGCTTCAAATTCGTTGTAGAAAATTCGGCCACCTAAGCTGACACCATCAATTGTCCAGTACGGATCACGATAGTCTAAACTCACGTTCTTCTGATAATCGTTCATCATTGCGTTAATACCAACGCGATTACCGGAACCTGCAAAGTTATCTTGCTGCAGACCAACCTGGAAACTTACGCCTGACTCAGTACCGTAACCAACACCGAAGTTGATGCTGCCCGAGTTTGCTTCTTTAACAGAGTAAACGAGATCAACCTGGTCATCACTACCTGGTACACGCTGAGTTTGTACATCTACCGTTTCAAAATAACCTAGACGGTTAAGACGGCCCTTTCCGGTTTCAATTGCTTTAGAGTTAAGCCAACTCCCTTCCATCTGGCGCATCTCGCGACGCAGTACTTCATCTTTCGTCGAGTTATTGCCCGTAAAGCGAATATCACGCACATAGATACGGTTGCCCGCTTCTACATTAATAACCAGCGAAACCTGCTTGTTCTCATCATCAAACTCAGGAATCGTGTTAACTTGTGGATACGCGTAGCCCGCTTCCCCAAGAACTCGTTTGATATCCTCTTCTAAGCGCGTCACAGCAGAGCCGTTATATACGTCACCAGAAGTAAATGGCGCTAGATCTTTGAACTCTTGTTCTTTACCAATGAGTTCACCGCGGAACTTCACTTCATCGATACTGTAAGCTTCACCTTCATCAATACCTAGAGTGATGTATACGCCTTTTTTGTCAGGTGAAATGGCAACTTGAGTTGTATCAACCTGAAACTTCAAATATCCACGATCAAGGTAGTATGAACGAAGCGCTTCAATATCACCGGCAAGTACCTGCTTTTGGTACTTGTCATCGGCTAGGAAATTCCACCACGCGACATCAACATTGAGGTTAAAACGGCTCAGTAGTTCAGCATCACTAAAAACTTCGTTACCAATAAAGTTGATCTGCTTAATTTTCGCCGACACACCTTCAGTAAAGACAAATTTAAGGTCAGAACGATTTCGAGGTAGCGGAGTCACAACCGCTTGTACCGTTGCGTTGTATTTACCAACGCTGTAATAGAAGTCTTCTAAGCCTTTCTCTATGTTCGCAAGCGCAGTGCGATCCAAAGCTTCACCAATACGAACACCGGATGCGTCTAAGTTTTGCTGCAGCTGTTCATCTTTGATCGCTTTGTTGCCCGAGAAAGAGATACTCGCCACCGTCGGGCGCTCTTTCACTTGAACAACCAGAACATCGCCATCGCGAAGTACTTTCACATCTTCGAAATTACCAGACGCATATAGAGCGCGAATAATTTCCGCTACGTTTTGCCCATCAACACTGTCGCCGATGCGCACAGGCATATTAAGGAGGGCAGCACCTAGAGCAACACGCTGAAGACCTTCAATTTTGATATCTTCAACGACAAAGCCATCCGTCTCACTTGCAGCAACACTGGTCACTGAAACACTGCTGGCCAACAGTGTTGCTAGCGCTAATTTTTTCATCGCCATACTTGTTTTAGTTAGTCCTTACTACAACTATTGCCCGGGTTAGAGGCGAGTAAAATCGTTAAATATTGCAATCGCCATCAACGAGAAAATGATCACGCCACCAATACGGAAACCGATTTCTTGTACTTTTTCTGGTACTGGTCGGCGAATGACAGCCTCAATTGCATAAAACAGTAGGTGACCACCATCTAGCATCGGCAGTGGTACCAAATTAATAATGCCTAGGTTTACGCTAATCAGCGCGAGGAAACCTAAGAAATAAACTAAACCATAATCCGCGGTTGCACCCGCGCCTTTCGCTATCGATATTGGGCCACTGAGGTTATTTAACCCAACATCGCCAACCACGAGTTTTTTTAGCATGCTCGCGGTTAAGCCGACCACTTGCACCGTCTTATCGAAAGCTTTACCGATAGATTCAATTACACCAAATTGGAGTTCAAATCGATAGTTATCCGGCCATTCTGAGACTTGAGGAGCAATTCCAGCAAAGCCTTGTACATTACCTTGTCCTACATCCCTACTTTCCGGGACAAGTCGAATATCAAGGTTCTGGCCCGCGCGCTCAACCGTCATATTCAGTGGAGCATTCGGGCTGTTCTGAATTGCAGTGACTACATCACTCCATTGCTCAATGCTTTTACCTTCAATGGCGACGAGAGTATCACCAATTTGTAGCCCTGCTTTAGAACCTGCTCCACCCTCTGACACATTCGTCAATGTTGGAACGATTTCAGGGGTGTACGGCACAAAACCAAGCGCCCCATTGCAGACTCTTTTTCTGGGTCAAAGTTCCAGTTCTCGAGCGATAATGTTTTGGTTTGCTCTAAACCAACACCTTCTGCTGGTGCAACCGTCATAGTCAGCTGACGATCGCCAATATGGGAAATGAGGCGCATTTGCACCGATTCCCAATCCGCAGTTTTGACGCCAGATATCGCTTTAAGTTCCATACCTGGTTCAAGGCCAGCTTCAGCTGCTATAGAACTTGGGGAGACTTGGCCAACAACCGGCTTAACGGCCGGAACGCCAATAAGAAAAACTAACCAATAAGCCACGATGGCGAATATGAAGTTAAATATCGGACCAGCGGCGACAATAGACGTACGCTGCCAGAGCGGCTTTTTATCAAAGGCAAATTGCTGTTGCTCAGCAGGAACATCATCAACTCGACCATCGAGCATTTTGACATAGCCACCAAGAGGAATCATAGAGATGCTGTATTCGGTGCCATCTTTCGCCGTGCGCTGCCAGATGGACTTACCAAAGCCGATCGAAAACTTCTCAACTTTGACACCACAACGTCTAGCCACCCAAAAATGGCCGAACTCATGGACAGCAACTAATATACCCAGTGCAATGACAAAGGAGGCAAAATTCCAAAGAATGTCGTTCATCGTGAATACTCGCGGACCGTTTCGCTGGCAATAACTCGGGCCATTCTATCTAGGTCCAATAAGCTTTCCAAGTCATGGCTGTGTAAGTGATTGTTTGTCGCGCACACTTTTGACATTACATGATGATTGATTCGCGCTATATCTGTAAAGCGTATCGCATTATCTAGAAAAGCCGCGACGGCAATCTCGTTAGCCGCGTTTAATGAAGTCGTCGCATGCTGCCCTTCGTAACAGGCCTGCATAGCAAGTTCCAAGCAAGGATAACGGTTGTAGTCTGGTGCTAGAAATGTCAGCTCACCGACTTGTGTGAAATCCAAAGGCTTAACACCAGCTGGAATGCGCTCAGGGTATGAAAGAGTGAGTGCTATTGGTGTTGCCATATCTGGCTCCCCCATCTGGGCAAGCACAGAACCATCTTGGTACTGAACCATAGAATGAATAACAGATTGAGGGTGAATAAGAACTTTGAGCTGCTCTTGCTTTGCGTTGAACAACCATTTTGCTTCGATGAACTCCAAACCTTTGTTCATCATTGTCGCGGAATCTACCGAGATCTTAGGCCCCATAGACCAATTAGGGTGAGCGATTGCTTGTTCGGGAGTAACACTCTCTAACTCCGAAAGGTCGCTGTAACGGAACGGACCGCCAGACCCAGTCAGCAGGATGTGGCTGATTCCCTCTTTTGCGAGATCACATCGCCCCATTTGAATTTGAGCACTAGCTGGCAGGCATTGGAAAATGGCATTGTGCTCGCTATCAACAGGAAGCAACTCGGCACCAGAACGTTCAACGGCATCGATAAACAGTTGGCCTGACATGACCAATGCTTCTTTGTTTGCCAGTAGTACGCGCTTACCTGCCTCTACTGCGGCCATGGTAGGTAATAAACCCGCAGCGCCAACAATTGCAGCCATCACAGTGTCAACTTCATCAAATGCACTCACTTCGCACATCGCATCGACACCAAAGCGAACTTCGATTTTCACCGGAAGCTTAGCAAGTACCACTTGTAAGGCTTTTGCCGCTTGCTCGGTAGCCATTACCGCGTATTTCGGCTTCCATTGCATGCATAACTCAGCCATTTTCTCCACGTTGGTACCTGCTACAAGAGCAACGATAGAGAATTCAGTTGGGTTTTGACCCACGACTTTAAAAGTACTTGCGCCTATGGAGCCTGTCGCACCAAGGATTGTTAGCTTACGCATGAATTGAAACCGCTATTAGAAAGGCAAGAAAATCTTGCCTTTAATTTAGAAAATGAAATACAGAAAAGCAAAAACGGGGAAGGCAGCCGTCAAACTATCAATGCGATCGAGGACACCACCATGGCCTGGAATGATGTTACTGCTATCCTTGATGCCCGATACCCGTTTGAACATACTTTCGACCAAGTCACCCAATACCGAGATCACAACTGTCACTAAGGTGATCATTATCATGACAAAGGGACTACTAAATTGTAGGTCAAACCATTGAGCACTAAACCATGCAACAATCACTGCAGTAATAATACCGCCAATTAAACCTTCAATCGTTTTGTTCGGACTAACATGCGGGGCCATTTTGCGTTTGCCCAAGCTTTTTCCTGCAAAGTAAGCGCCACTGTCTGCCGCCCACACAATAAAGCACACAAACAGTACCAACTTAGCTCCATGATATGGGTTTGCGTCAACGCCTTCAGCACGGAGCAGTATTACGCTCCAGAAGAAAGGTAATAGGGTCAGAATGCCGAACAGATGACGGGCAATATTAGAGTTTTCCCACAATGGACGAGATTTAGGATAAGTAATCGCCAAAATACTCGAAGCTATCCACCACAGGCACCCAATTAAGAGTATTAAGTAGTGAGATGGAAGTAGTTGATTGAGGCTTTCAATATCAAAAGGGATAGCAAAAAGACTAAGTGCACTGATAAGAAGAGCTGGGATTAAAGCAACATAACGAGATTTATGTTCGACAAACTGAGTCCATTCCCAGTAACCAATAGTCGTCACTGCTGCAATCGCGGCTACAAAAGCCAGCATAGGTAACTTAAAAATCCCCAGGATAACTAGGGGAGCTAAAATCAGCGCGGTAATGATGCGTTGTTTCAAATCAAATCAACCCTTTATTGATTATTCATCAGAGCTTTTACTTGCTCTCCGGTACAGCCAAATCGTCTTTCACGATTTACAAACCAAGATACTGCGTCAGCGAGGCTGTCTTCGTTAAATTCAGGCCAATAGATTGGAGTAAAGTACATTTCAGCGTAAGCAAGCTGCCAAAGCATAAAGTTACTAATACGGCATTCACCGCTCGTTCGTATTAGTAGATCAACCTCTGGAATGTCAGACATTGTTAAATGCTGAGTCATCATCTCTTCCGAGATCTCATCAACAGTAAGCTCGCCGTCAACAGCTTTTTGCGCAAGCTGCTTTGTCGCTTGTAAGATGTCCCATTTGCCGCCGTAGTTTGCAGCAATGTTGATCACCATACCTGTATTATTCGCAGTTAACTGCTCTGCGTCTTGAATTTTTTTCTGCAATCGCGAACTAAAACGAGTTTTATCGCCAATCACTCGAAGTCTTAAATTGTTCTTATGAAGTTTTTTAACCTCTGTAGAAAGAACAGAGATGAATAACTCCATTAATAACCCCACTTCTTCCTCAGGTCGTTGCCAGTTCTCACTGCTAAATGCAAACAGAGTCACTGCTTTGATATTAAGTCGCACAGCAGCATTGATGGTCTTGCGAACGGCTGTAACACCATTCTTGTGACCGAATACACGTGGCTTTCCTTGCTCTTTAGCCCAGCGGCCATTGCCGTCCATAATAATAGCGATATGTTGCGGTAGAGAGTCTGAGGAAATTTGTGAGTTTTGCATATAGGAACAGCTGAATTGAATCGGGGAGTCAGAGTAGCATAAAAAAACGCTGTGCTGCGAGCACAGCGTTTTTCAACGATGTAGTGCTATGGATTAAACTTCCATTAGCTCTTTTTCTTTTGATGCAAGAACTTCATCTACGTTCTTAACAGCAGCATCAGTGATCTTTTGGATCTCGTCTTGCGCTTTACGATCTTCGTCTTCTGAAATTTCTTTGTCTTTCAGTAGCGCTTTAAGTTCGTTGTTCGCATCACGACGAATGTTACGGATCGCAACACGGCCGCCTTCTGCTTCACCACGTACAATCTTAACTAGTCTTTACGACGCTCTTCTGTTAGTGGTGGCAGAGGGATACGAATTACCGTACCTGCAGACATTGGGTTTAGGCCAAGGTCAGATTGCATGATCGCTTTTTCTACTTTAGGTGCAAGCTCTTTATCGAATACTGTGATTGCAAGTGTACGCGCATCTTCAGCAACAACGTTACCCACTTGGTTAAGTGGTGTTTGCGTACCGTAGTACTCAACTGAGATACCAGATAGAAGGCTTGGGTGAGCACGACCTGTACGAACTTTTGCTAGGTTATTTTTTAGTGCTTCAACACTTTTTTCCATACGCTCTTGAGCGTCTTGTTTGATTTCGTTAATCACAATTTCACCTTAAATTTGTGTTCTGTCCTAAACAAAGACTAATCTGTCATCATTCAAAGGCAAAGCTACCAACGTCACAGTTGGCAGCATTGAATCTAATTATTCAGCGTCGCTGATTAGCGTGCCTTCAGTTTCACCCATCACTACACGACGAAGCGCACCTGGCTTGTTCATGTTGAAAACACGGATTGGCATTTTATGATCGCGTGCAAGAGTGAAGGCTGCTAAGTCCATAACTTTCAGTTCTTTTTCAAGAACGCTTGTGTAAGATAGCTTATCATACAGCTCTGCATCTGGGTTTGCTACTGGGTCAGCCGTAAATACGCCGTCAACTTTTGTTGCTTTCAATACAACATCCGCTTCGATCTCGATACCACGTAAACACGCTGCAGAATCAGTAGTGAAGAATGGGTTACCTGTACCCGCAGAGAAAATCACAACACGACCTTGGCGTAGCTGGCTGATTGCGTCTGCCCAGTTGTAGTCATCACAAACGCCTTTTAGAGGAATTGCAGACATTACACGCGCATTAACGTATGCACGATGAAGTGCATCACGCATTGCTAGGCCATTCATCACTGTTGCTAGCATACCCATGTGATCACCAACAACGCGGTTCATACCTGCTTCAGCAAGACCTGCACCACGGAAAAGGTTACCACCACCGATAACCACACCAACTTGTACACCCAGTTCAACGAGCTCTTTAATCTCTTGCGCCATACGATCTAGAATCGTAGGGTCAATACCAAAACCTTCTTCGCCTTGAAGAGCTTCACCGCTCAGTTTTAACAGGATACGTTGATATGCTGGTTTAGGGTTTGTAGTCATGGAGTTTACCTTCCAAATATGAGAGTTGTTGATTAGCAGTCATGAATAGAAACAAAGCAAATTCCGCACTATATCTATTCATTACGACTAATCACTATTCAATTAAAACACGTTAGCCATTCGTAAAAAGACCGCAGCCATGGCTACGGTCTAAATAGTAAGCAAAACTCAGGGATTAACCTTTTTGAGCTGCTGCTACTTCTTCAGCGAAGCTCATTTCTTCAGCTTTCTCGATACCTTCACCTACTTCTAGGCGAACGAATGTAGCAACTGAAGCACCTTTTTCTTTCAGGTGATCGCCAACAGTCTTCTTAGGTTCCATGATGAACGCTTGACCAGTTAGAGAGATTTCGCCCGTGAATTTCTTCATACGGCCAACAACCATCTTCTCAGCGATTTCAGCAGGCTTGCCTTCGTTCATTGCGATTTCAACTTGAACCGCTTTCTCTTTCTCAACTACGTCTGCAGGTACGTCTTCTGGGTTAACGAACTCTGGACGAGAAGCAGCAACGTGCATTGCAACGTGCTTAAGAGTTTCAGCATCGCCTTCACCAGCAACAACAACACCGATTTTCTCACCGTGACGGTAAGAAGCTAGTGCAGCACCTTCAACGTACTGTACGCGACGGATGTTGATGTTTTCACCGATTTTAGCAACAAGAGCAACACGCTCTTCTTCGAACTTAGCAACTAGCTCTTCAACAGAAGCTTTAGAAGCTAGAGCGTCTGCTGCAACTTTCTCTGCAAATGCAGTGAAGTTGCCATCTTTAGCTACGAAGTCAGTTTGGCAGTTAACTTCAAGAAGAACAGCAACGCCGTTTTCTTCTTTAATGATGATTGCGCCTTCAGCAGCTACGTTACCTGCTTTCTTAGCAGCTTTAGCAGCGCCAGACTTACGCATGTTTTCGATTGCTAGTTCGATGTCAGCGTTTGCTTCAACAAGCGCTTTCTTACATTCCATCATGCCAGCGCCAGTGCGCTCGCGAAGTTCTTTAACTAGAGCAGCAGTTACAGCCATTCTCTATTCCTCAGTCAATTCTGGATTTGGTAAAAATCAGGGGCCTACATTATCGGCCCCTGATGCTAACTATAACTTAGTTTATGTTGCAACAGCATTTCGCATAAACCAAGTGTGACACAGAGCCGCTATTATTCAGCTTCTACGAAACCGTCTTTTTCAGCAGCTGCAGCTACGTCTTTGTTACGACCTTCTGTAACCGATTGAGCAGCAGCGTTTAGGTATAGCTGTACTGCACGGATAGCATCGTCGTTACCTGGGATAACGAAGTCAACGCCATCTGGGTTAGAGTTAGTATCAACTACAGCGTAAACTGGGATACCTAGGTTGTTTGCTTCTTTAACTGCAATGTGCTCGTGATCAGCGTCGATTACGAATAGAGCGTCTGGTAGGCCGCCCATGTCTTTGATACCACCAAGAGATTTCTCTAGCTTCTCCATTTCGCGAGTACGCATTAGAGCTTCTTTCTTAGTTAGTTTGTCGAAAGTACCGTCTTGAGCTTGAGCTTCTAGGTCTTTTAGACGCTTGATAGACTGACGAACAGTTTTGTAGTTAGTTAGCATACCGCCTAACCAGCGGTTGTTAACGTAAAACTGGTTGCTTGCGATAGCAGCTTCTTTAACAGCTTCAGATGCAGCGCGCTTAGTACCAACAAATAGAACTTTACCTTTCTTCTCGCCAACTTTAGCTAGTTCAGCTAGAGCGTCGTTGAACATTGGTACAGTTTTTTCTAGGTTGATGATATGTACTTTGTTACGAGCACCGAAGATGAATGGCTTCATCTTTGGGTTCCAGTAACGAGTTTGGTGACCGAAGTGAACACCAGCTTTAAGCATATCGCGCATTGATACAGTTGCCATTTTAAAATCCTCTATGGGGTTAGGCCTCCACATCCCCCATGTGTCCGACCCTGCCTTAATGGCGGGCACCCCGGAACATGTGTCGGAATGTGTGTGATTTAAAGATATAAGTTTAGTGGAACTGAGCCGCTTCGCCGCTAACATTAAAAGAAGTGGAGAGAACGGACCATGTTTCCGGCGCGCTTTATACCATATTTCTAGGCAATTTGGCTAGTAAAAAGTCGATATTTCCCTTAATCACGGCAATCTTTTGAACGATTCATGCTACGAGTGAATGTGCGCAACATACACATTTTAAATGCATCCTGTTAGAATACCGCAAAATTCGTACCTCAGAGTACTAGCGAAGTAGATAGAGAATACTGATGACAATCAAGATCAAAACCGCTGACGAAATCGAACGTATGCGCATTGCAGGCAAACTGGCCGCAGAAATCCTCGAAATGATTGAGCCTCACGTGAAAGAAGGCGTAACCACGGAAGAGCTTAATGACATCTGTCATAACTATGCTCTGGAGCGTGGCGCTTACTCAGCACCACTTGATTACCATGGTTTTCCAAAATCAATTTGTACTTCAATCAATCATATCGTTTGTCACGGCATTCCGGCCTCTCAAGACGAGATGGGTGCAAATGGCCAGCTAAAGCCAGCTGTTTTGAAGAGTGGCGACATCGTCAACGTTGATATCACGGTTATCGTTCCTAATGACGAAAATGCGGATCTCTCTACTCGCCCAGAAGGTTACCACGGTGATACCTCAAAAATGTTCCTAGTGGGTGACGTTTCTCCTGCAGACAAACGCCTTTCTATGGTCGCGCAAGAGGCGCTGTACATTGGTATGCGTAAAGTAAAACCTGGCGCAACTGTTGGTGACATCGGCACAGCAATCGAAAAATACATCAAAGAGAACAACAAAAAGAACCCGCGTAACAAGTTCTCTATTGTGAAGGACTTCTGTGGTCATGGCATTGGTGATGAGTTCCACGAAGAGCCACAGGTTGTTCACTATAAAAACCACGATCGCCGCGTGCTGAAAGAAGGCATGTGTTTCACCATTGAACCAATGATCAATGCAGGTAAGTTCGGCTGTAGCGTTGATGTGGAAGATAACTGGACGGTATATACTGGCGACGGCAAAAAGTCGGCACAATGGGAACACACTATTCTCGTCACGAAAACAGGCTGCGAAGTTCTTACGCTACGAAGCGACGACACCATCCCACGCTTGTTAAACAACTAAATTCCTTCAAACAATATCCCAGTCACCGACTGGGATATTTTTTTCCGCTTCCCGATTTGATAAATTGAAGTTCTTGATGGACTTTAATACGCATGGATCGCTGTTATGCCCTACCAATCTCCAATGGAGTTTACTGAGCAACAAATTGAGCTTAGTACCCTAAAATCACAACTTGAGAGTTTTGCTGAATACCAAAAGGCGGAATTTCGCAATCATCACCCGGTGACGGATCTAGTTCTTGGTCGCTCAGAGTACATGGACTCCCTACTCAATCGATTATGGGCTCACTATGGTTTTTCTAGACTGCCTCACATCAGTCTGGTTGCGGTAGGTGGATATGGTCGAGGGGAACTTCACCCGCTTTCGGATATCGATATTCTTGTTGTGTCCCAAAAGCGCCTACCCGATCATCTCGCAGAAAATGTTAGCCAATTTATCACCTTGCTTTGGGATTTGCGTCTCGAAGTCGGCCACGCGGTAAGAACCATTGATGAGTGCATCGAGATTGGCAAAGAAGACTTAACTGTCGCGACTAACCTTCAAGAAGCGCGGCTTTTGTGCGGCTGTGAAGAAACCTTCCAGCAACTAAAGTCGCAGATTCATTCAAAAACTTTTTGGCCGAGCGAAATCTTCTACAAGGCTAAAGTCGATGAACAACGCAGCCGTCACTCACGCTACCACGACACGACATACAACTTAGAGCCCGATATCAAATCCACTCCCGGCGGTCTAAGAGATATTCACACTTTAAGTTGGGTTGCCAGACGTCACTTTGGTGCGACTTCTTTGCTTGAAATGAGCCGTTACGGCTTCTTAACCGATGCCGAGTACCGCGAACTGGTCGAATGCCAAGACTTTTTATGGCGTGTCCGTTTTGCACTACACATTGAGTTAAAGCGCTACGATAACCGCCTAACCTTTGCTCACCAAGCGCATGTTGCGGAACATATTGGTTTCCAAGGTGAAGGCAACCGCGGCGTGGAAATGATGATGAAAGAGTTCTATCGCACATTGAGACGTGTCGCTGAACTCAACAAAATGCTCCTTAAGCTGTTTGATCAAGCGATCTTAAACAATGGCGTCGAAGCAGAACCTGAAATCTTAGATGATGACTTCCTAAGACGTGGCCATTTGATTGAAGCAAGAAAGCCAGCCCTTTTCCAAGCTCGTCCAGAAACTATTTTGGATATGTTCATCCATATCGCTAATGACTCGACCATTGAAGGTGTCGCTCCGCCGACATTGCGGCAGCTAAGAACCGCAAGAAGAAGACTCAATAAGTTCTTGCACACCATCCCAGCCGCAAGAGAGCGGTTTATGGAACTGGTGCGTCACCCTAACGCCCTGCACAAAGCCTTTAGTTTGATGCACAAGCTTGGCGTATTGGCTGCCTATTTGCCTCAATGGAGCCAAATCGTCGGCCAGATGCAATTCGATCTATTCCATGTCTACACCGTGGATGAGCACAGTGTCCGCTTACTCAAGCACATTAATACCTTTAGCTATGCTAAGAACCATGACAAGCATCCTATTTGCTGCGAAGTCTATCCACGTATCCAGAAGAAAGAGCTACTAATCATTGCCGCTATTTTCCACGATATCGGTAAAGGGCGTGGCGGAGATCACTCGGTAATTGGTGAAGGTGAGGCATACGAGTTTTGTATGGAGCACGGTCTGTCAAAACCTGAAGCTAAACTCGTGGCTTGGCTGGTGCGCAATCACTTATTAATGTCAGTCACGGCTCAAAGACGAGATATTTACGATCCAGACGTGATCACCGAATTTGCTAAGAAAGTGCGCGATGAAGAGTATTTAGAGTATTTGGTTTGCCTAACGGTAGCCGATATCTGTGCGACCAACCCAGAGCTTTGGAATAGTTGGAAACGTACCTTGCTTGCAGAGTTGTTCCACTCCACTCAACGCGCGCTTCGTCGAGGTTTAGAAAACCCTGTTGATGTACGTGATCGAATTCGCCACAACCAGCAAATGGCATCTGCCCTACTTCGTAAAGAAGGGTTTACCGCGCGTGAAGTGGAAGTGCTCTGGCAACGTTTTAAAGCAGACTACTTCTTAAGGCATACTCACAAACAAATCGCTTGGCACTGTAGTAATCTACTAAGCCAAGACGATCCAAACAAACCCGTCATTCTAATCAGTAAGAAACCGACTCGAGGTGGCACAGAGGTCTTTGTCTACTGTAAAGACCAACCGGCACTGTTTGCGACCGTGGTAGCTGAGCTAGATAGACGAAACTTCAACGTGCATGACGCGCAAGTCATGACCAGTAAAGATGGTTTTGTTCTTGATACCTTTATGGTGCTTGCTCAAAATGGCGAAGCATCGATGAGACTCGCCATAAAGCGGTGATAAAACATCTCATCCATGTATTAGAAGATGGCAGGCCGACTAAGATTAAGACTCGTCGTACGCCGCGCAACTTGCAGCACTTTAATGTCAAAACACGCGTTGATTTTCTTCCAACAAAGAGTAAGAAGCGCACGTTGATGGAGTTCGTTGCACTTGATACGCCAGGTCTACTTGCGGTTGTCGGTGCGACGTTTTACGACCTAGGTATCAACCTTCATGCTGCGAAAATCACGACGATCGGTGAGCGCGCTGAGGATTTGTTCATCATTACTAGCCCGGCAGGCGGCCAGCTTGATGAAGAGCAACAGCAGGCGCTAAGTAATTCGCTAAAAGAAAATATTGCCGAGTTTGCGCCTAACTAGTCATTTATTTCAGGTTAAATTTCATAACCAGAAAAATGGGCTAACATTGCTCACTTACTAAGCGAGATCTTGACCACAACTCAGGTAGTTGATAGCAATATCAGCTACCTGACACTCTATTAGGCTGCTACAGTAAACAGTAATGTTACTAAGATGAAAACACTAATAGAGGTCGCCTATGTATCCAAACCTCACCGGCTTAGGTATTCATGATCCTAAGCAGATCGAGCGTTACTCTCTTCGTCAAGAAGCCCACAAGGATGTCTTAAAAATCTATTTTCGTAAACAAAAAGGAGAGCTGTTTGCGAAAAGTGTTAAATTCAAATATCCACGACAAATCAAGAATGTACTCGTAGATAGCGGCAGTCACAAATACAAAGAAGTGACTGAGATAAACCGTAACCTCACCTTAGTGATAGATGAATTAAACACACTCACTAAGCCTGAGAAAGTAGCTGAAGTAGATGTAAAACAGAAAATTCTTACCGACCTTCGCCACCTAGAAAAAGTAGTATCGAGTAAGATCGCAGAGATCGAAGCGGATCTCGAAAAGCTCAAATAAATGAACCCAAAAAGGTTGATATACTATCAACCCTTTTTACTTTTACATCAGACTAACCCTATGTAAGGCTTACACCCAACCTAGATACCCGCCAAGAAGAAACAGCGCCAACCCTGCCATAGCGCCTGCAACAATATCATCAATCATAATGCCCAAGCCGCCGTGAACGCGTTTGTCCAGCCATTCAATTGGCCACGGTTTTACCATATCGAAGAAACGAAACAACACAAAGCCAGCCGCCAACCACTTCCATTCAAACGGCGAAATACCCAGCATAGGTACCACCAGCATAGTCAACCAAAAGCCGGCAAACTCATCCCAAACAATAGAACCGTGATCATGCACACCCATATCGTCTGATGTCACTTGGCATATCTTTATCCCAATCACGCACGAAATCACCACAATGGCCATATACACAGGAAGGGGCAGCTGAACTAAAAGTAGGTAAAAAGGTATCGCTGCGACAGTCCCCATCGTGCCAGGAACAACAGGAGATAATCCGCTACCAAAACCTGTTGCTAACAGATGCCACGGATTAGAAAGAGAAATTTTCGCTAAAGGGTTACTCATTGGTTTCCTTTGAAATGGTCATAGCCAGACAAGCGCCATTCAAGAGCTTGCCCATTGTTGTGTAATTCTAGTTGGTCACCGTCGGTCAGCTCACCAATGCATGTCACTGGTACATTCAAGCTCTCTGTTTTTGATTCAAACAGTGCCAACTTATCGTTCGGAACAGTGAAACACAGCTCGTACTCTTCACCACTCACAAGTGCGTATTGCTGCGCTTTCGACTCACTGCCTACAAAGCTGATCAGCTCATCTGAAATTGGCAGTTTACTTACGTCAATAGACGCTCCGACTTTTGAACGCTTAAGAATATGACGCAGATCCGATGCCACGCCATCAGAAATATCGATAGCGGAACTTGCCAAGCCACGCAAAGCCTCACCAAGAGAGACTCGTGGCTCGGAGAGATAGTGAAGACGTTCGAGTGTTTGAGCATTCGGCTTAGATGCATGCTGATCATCAAGTACTACATCCAATCCGGCATGAGCATGGCCTAAATAGCCACTGACCCATACTGTATCACCCACTGATGCACCACTTCGCTTCAAGGCAAGTCCTGATGGAACTAAACCTTGCACCGTCAATGTTAAGCTTAAAGGCCCTTTCGTCGTGTCACCGCCAATCAGTTGGATACCATATTGGTTCGCGAGTTCAAAAAAAGCATCACAGAAAGGTGCTAACCATTCTTCATTCGGTTCAGGCATGGTCAGAGCAAACGAAAGCCACGCAGGCGTTGCCCCCATTGCAGCCAAATCACTAATATTCGACGCCAACGCTTTGTGCGCGACCCATGCAGGGTTTGCCGATTTTAAGAAATGCGTCCCCGCCACCAAGGTATCGGTACTGATGGCGATTTCCATGTCGTTCGGGGCTTTCACCAACGCACAGTCATCACCTAACGACAGCACCACATCGTCACGATTGGCTTGTCGATTTTCGAAGTACTTCTCTATGAGATTAAATTCACCAGACATAATGCTAACGGTAAGAAAAAGAGCTTACGACAATAACAAAAAAGGCCAGCATATGCTGACCTTTTCTTTTCTAACGCACGGATTATTTTTTACGTACGTGCGGTGCTGCTTTATCAAGCACACCGTTGATAAACTTGTGGCTATCTTCTGCAGCAAATACTTTGGCTAACTCAATCGCTTCGTTGATGACCACTTTGTAAGGGACATCATCACGGCGAGTCATTTCGTACATCGCTAGGCGAAGTAGCGCAAGTTCCATTAGATCCAAGTCCTGCATTGGACGAGAAACATATGGACGCAGTTTGCTGTCTAGTTCCATGTGACTCAGAGCAACGCCAGCCAAAAGATCGCGGAAGTAAGCTACGTCTGTTTCTGGTGCAACAAGCGCAGGCTCAGCAGCATGATGCTCTTCTTCATCATACTTACCACCAGATAAGAATTGTTCTTCAACTGTGGCAACATTTTCTTTAGTAATTTGCCAAGAATAAATTGCTTGTAGAGCAAATTGACGTGCATTACGACGTGCGGCTGGTTTCACACTGGCCCCCATTAGGAATCGATTTCAGAAAGAACGTTGATCATCTCAAGTGCGCTTAGTGCAGCTTCTGCACCCTTGTTACCAGCCTTGGTTCCTGCGCGTTCAATAGCTTGATCGATCGTATCAACAGTTAGGACACCAAATGCTACTGGAAGTGAGTATTCCATAGACACTTGAGCCAAACCTTTATTACATTCACTACAAACATAGTCGAAATGAGGCGTACCGCCACGAATAACTGTACCTAGAGATACAATCGCATCGAACTTACCTGTTTTTGCTACGCGCTGCGCAACCAGTGGAAGTTCTACTGCACCAGGACAACGTACAACAGTGATGTTGTCTTCGCTAACTTGTCCGTGACGCTTTAAAGTATCGATTGCACCAGAAAGTAAACTTTCGTTAATAAAACTGTTGAAACGAGAAATAACGATAGCAATTTTTGCATTTGGCGCTGGGAAGCCACCCTCGATCACTTTCATAAGCCTTCCTTTAACTATGTTCATCAAGTGAGAATCGCCGGATTCTATCACAAAACTGTGAGCGATATCTAATACAAATTAGAGCGAGATCTTAGTTGCCTAACTACCATGCTTAAACACTAAGATCTCGCCAAATTATTATTTACAAACGTACTCAACAACGTTCAAACCAAAACCACCTAAGGCATGGTATTTCTTATTGCTCGACGACAGTAGACGCATATCATGCACACCAAGGTCTGCTAGGATTTGCGAACCAACACCAACACGGCGAGATGTCCCCTGCTTCTTAGCAAGTGTCGGCGCTTCACCTTTATCTTGCTGCTCGAACATCTTCACTCGATGGATAAGAAGATCTGTCGACTCCTCATTGCCAAGGATGATAAGTACGCCACCTTCTTTACCAATCTTTTGCATAGCGCCGTCAAGGGTCCAGCTACGCTCAGCATTACGATCGCTGTGAAGCAAATCGGTGAAAGTGTCTTGCAGGTGAACACGAACTAGTGGTACTTCATCACCTTTGAGGTCGCCTTTTTGCAGCGCATAGTGAATTTGATTATCGATAGTGTCGCGGTAGGTCACTAGCTCAAAGTCACCGAATTCTGTTGGCAGGTGGCATTGTGCGACACGCTCAATGGTTGTCTCAGTGTTGTTGCGGTACTCAATCAAATCTGCAATCGTGCCTAACTTGATACCGTGTTTCTCCGCGAAGATTTCCAAATCTGGGCGACGCGCCATCGTGCCGTCATCGTTCAGAATCTCAACGATAACTGATGCCGGTTCTAATCCTGCTAGACGAGCCAAATCACAACCCGCTTCAGTGTGCCCCGCACGAGTCAATACACCACCTTCTTGCGCTGCAAGTGGGAAAATATGGCCCGGCTGCACAAGATCAGCCGCTTTCGCTTCTTTTGCGACTGCCGCCTGAACGGTTAGCGCGCGGTCTGCAGCAGAGATACCCGTAGTGACACCTTCAGCAGCTTCAATTGAAACAGTGAAGTTCGTGGTGTATTGCGCATTGTTATCTTGAACCATCGGCGGCAAGCCTAGGCGCTCACAACGTTCTTTTGTCATTGTTAGGCAGATCAAACCACGGCCAAATGTCGCCATAAAGTTGATCGCTTCCGGCGTAATCATTTCTGCCGCCATGATTAGATCGCCTTCGTTTTCACGATCTTCGTCATCCATCAGGATAACCATTTTACCTAAACGAATATCTTCGATGATCTCTTGTGGGGTACTAATTGACATGATGTATTCCTAGACTCACGGTATTGGTTGCAGCTGGCTTTAAGCGAAACCATTTTGTTGTAAAAATTCCATCGTCAAACGCGACTCTGGTTCTTGTTGTTCTTGTTTAGAAAGCAGTAAGCGCTCCATGTAACGCGCGAGAACATCGACTTCTAAATTGACCTTTCGGCCTACTTGGAACTCATCGATAGTTGTCTCTTCAGACGTATGCGGCACGATGGTGAGTTTAAACGCATTCTTACGCAGATCATTAATCGTTAAACTGATGCCATCAACGGTAATCGAACCTTTCTCAGCCACATATTTGCTAAGCTCAGCTGGCATAGCTACCCAAAGCTCAATTGCGCGGCCAACAGGATTGCGTTCAACAATCTCGCCAACGCCATCAACGTGACCTGATACGATATGTCCACCAAAACGAGTGGTTGGCAGCATCGCTTTCTCTAGATTCACCTTGCCACCGACCTGATAATCAGCGAAGCCTGTTTTATTTAGGGTTTCTAACGATAAGTCTGCGCTGTAGCTCTGCTCATCAAAAGCAACGACAGTTAGACAAACGCCGTTGGTTGCAATACTGTCACCGAGCTTCACGTCCGACATATCAAGCTTACCAACATTCACGGTTACGCTGATGTCTTCGCCTTTTGGTGTGATAGCAGCAAGGGTACCCACTGCCTCTACAATTCCTGTAAACATAATTAATCTTCTTGGTAAATCACAGCCGCCACAATACGAATATCTGCGCCAACTTTTCGAATATCTGTAATATCAAGCTCAATGATATCAGCCATAGACTCTAAACCGAGAGCGCCGAATAGCCCGCGGCCATCGCTCCCCATAAGTTTAGGCGCTAAATAGAGTACGATTTCATCTACTAGCTGCTCTTTCAGCAGAGAGCTTGCCAGTGTGGCCCCCGCTTCAACCCACAACTGGTTGATGTGATGGTCACGCACTAAGCTTTCAAATGTCTCTCGGAGCTTAAACTGACCTTGCCCATCAACAGGGCCAACGGCGCGAGTTATCTGCTGTGTAGACTCTTGCAGCTCTGTAATCTTCGAGCTCACATTGCCGTTTATTAGTAAGACCGGCCCGTCAGTCGACAGTAATTTAGCATCTTCTGGCAAGTTCGCCTTACTATCGAGTATCACGCGAGTTGGCTGCCTCAATAAGTCCTTACTGTATTGGGACTGAACTGATTCTGGGAGTTCTTCCCAACGAACATTGAGCGATGCATTGTCTTCGATAACCGTTTGGCTGGTTGAGAGTACGGCACATGACTTTGCACGATAAACTTGAACATCACGTCGAGCTTGTGGCGAGGTAATCCACTGGCTTTGCCCATTAGCCAGAGCGGTTTGCCCATCAAGGCTTGCCCCCATCTTTAGTTGGACAAACGGCATGGTGCCTTTCATTCGCTTGATGAACGCAGTATTGAGTTGATGTGCGTCTTGTTCCAACAGGCCGACCTGAACATCGATTCCGGCTTCGCGAAGCATACGAATACCGCGCCCAGACACTTTCGGGTTCGGGTCTTCCATTGCACAAATTACTTTCGCAACTTTTGCTTCAATTAGCGCAAGTGAACAAGGTGGCGTACGGCCAAAATGCGAACATGGCTCGAGAGTCACGTAAACCGTCGCGCCCTCGGCAAGATCCTTCGCCATTCGAAGTGCATGGACTTCGGCATGAGCTCGCCAGCTCGCGCATGGAAACCTTCACCGACAATTTCGCCGTCACGGACAATAACACACCCAACATTAGGGTTCGGTGCTGTAGTAAATTGGCCACGCTCGGCTAGCTTTACCGCGCGCAGCATCATTTGATGATCTAGAGGTGTAAATTGAGACATATAATACTGAGTTAATCTTCTAGTTTGGCGATCTCTTCACCAAAGTCTCGAATGTCTTCAAAGCTGCGATAAACGGAGGCAAAACGAATGTAGGCAACTTTATCGAGCTCTTTGAGCTGATCCATCACCAAGTTACCAATCATTTCGCTTGGGACTTCTCGCTCACCCGTTGCTCGAAGCTGAGATTTAATCATGCTGATTGCCAATTCGACGGAGTCTGCGCTCACCGGACGTTTTTCTAACGCTCTTTGGAAGCCGCCCACCATTTTATCTTCATTAAAAGGTTCGCGATTACCATTTGATTTAACGACTTTCGGCATAACCAGTTCAGCGGTTTCAAACGTTGTAAAACGCTCGCTACAAGCCAAACATTGACGGCGACGGCGCACTTGGTGGCCATCCGCAACTAATCGAGAATCAATGACTTTGGTGTCATTTTCGGAACAAAAGGGACAATGCATACTACCTCCAGTATTTGAAGCTAGTGTAGCGGAATTCGCCCGCGGATTAAAAGCAAAAGGGGCCAAACGGCCCCTAATTCGTAAGCAAATACGAGATTTTGTTAACTACGTGCTAGGTAGTTTGCTTTACCTACCCATTTGTAGCTCGTTAGCTCTTCTAAGCCCATTGGACCACGTGCATGCAATTTCTGAGTCGATACCGCCACTTCCGCACCCAAACCAAATTGAGCGCCATCAGTAAAGCGAGTAGACGCGTTTACATAAACAGCCGCAGAACCTACAGAGTTAATGAAGCGCTCAGAGCTTTCAAGGCTGTTCGTCATGATCGCATCTGAATGGCTCGCATTGTGTACACGCATATGGTCAATCGCTTCCGCTACATCAGCCACCACTTTAACGCCAAGGGTGTAGCTCAACCATTCAGTATCAAAGTCCCCTTCTGCCACATCACGCAGCTTATCGGCGTTGGCTAGAAGTGCTTTCGCTTTTGGCTCAGCGACTAACTCGACCTGACCTTTTAGCTTCTCAGCCAGTTTAGGCAAGAACTCTGACGCTACTTTTTCATGAACCAGTAGAGTGTCTAATGCGTTACATGCAGATGGGCGTTGAACTTTAGAGTTTTCAACCACTACCAGCGACTTATCTAAATCTGCACTTTCATCAACAAAAATATGACTGATACCAAAGCCACCAATGATCACTGGGATTGTGCTGTTCTCTTTACACATTTTGTGCAGGCCAGCGCCACCACGTGGAATGATCATATCAACGTAGTCATCAAGCTTAAGCAGTTGAGACACAAGCTCACGATCTGGCTTCTCGATGTACTGCACAGATGCTGCAGGCAACTCAGCTTTTTCGAGTGCTTTTTGAATGACTTTAACCAGCTCCATGTTGGAGAAGAACGTTTCTTTACCGCCACGCAGAATACTCGCGTTGCCTGTTTTCAAACACAGTGCCGCAATATCAATAGTTACATTCGGACGCGCTTCGTAAATCACACCAACGACGCCCAGTGGTACTCGGCGGCGAGACAATGACATACCATTTTCTAGCACTTTGCTGTCAATTTCGCTGCCCACAGGATCGTTTAAGCTGATGACGTTACGAACGTCATTTGCGATACCGTGAAGACGCTCAGGGTTTAGCAGTAAGCGGTCAAGTAGCGCATCAGTTAGACCTGCGTCACGACCCAATTGAATGTCTTTTTCATTAGCCGCTAGAATCGCGTCTGCGTTTGCTTCTAGCTCGTCTGCGATAATCGTAAGTGCTCGGTTTTTCTGCGCTGTAGACGCAGTGGCCAAATGAAATGCTGCTTCTTTCGCAGCTTGACCCATGATGGTTAAATCCACAATTGTTCCCTCTAATCTCTATTCTTGAATCACAACGAGATCGTCGCGGTGAATCACTTCCGATCCATAGTCGTAACCTAGGATGGAAAGAATGTCTTTACTGTGCTTGCCGGCAATATTGGCAAGATCTTGGCTCGAGTAACTGCTGATACCTCGCGCAACCAATTGACCTGATTGCGTGGTAATACGTGCGACTTCACCGCGGGCAAACTCACCTCGCACAGATGTCACGCCTTTGGCCAGCAAGCTGCTGCCTTTACCAATTACGGCATTCACCGCACCATCATCAATGATGATATCGCCAGCTGCTGCTGGGCCAGCTAGAATCCAGCGTTTACGGTTCTCGAGTGCTTCTTCTAATGGTAAGAAGCGTGTACCTTGAGGCTCGTCGCTCAAAGAATCAAAAATCACGTTTTCAGCACTGCCCGCTGCGATAATCACTTCAATGCCGGCTCTGCGTGCGATGTCTGCGGCTTGCAGCTTGGTCGCCATGCCGCCTGTACCTAAAGTTGTACCGCTGCCGCCTGCAATTTTACGCAGCGTATCATCGATAGTGCGCACTTCTTTAATCAATTCAGCATTAGGGTCTTTGCGCGGGTCTGCGGTAAACAGACCCTTTTGGTCGGTAAGAAGCAGTAATTTGTCTGCGCTACACAAAATACCGACTAATGCCGATAAGTTGTCATTGTCACCGACTTTGATTTCACTAGTGGCTACTGCATCGTTTTCATTAACCACTGGAATGATATCGTTCTCGACTAACGCATTGATGGTATCGCGCGCATTGAGAAAACGCTCACGATCTTCCAGATCAGCGCGAGTTAGCAACATTTGGCCAATTTTCAGGCCATAGATTGCAAACAGCGACTCCCAAACTTGGATCAGTTGGCTTTGACCAACCGCAGCCAACAGCTGCTTACTAGACATAGCATTGGGAAGTGTGGGGTAACCTAAGTGCTCTCGGCCAGCTGCAATTGCACCTGATGAAACCATTACGACAGAATGGCCCTGTTTTTTAAGTTCTGCACATTGACGAACAAGCTCCACCATATGAGCACGATCGAGCGCCAATGTACCGCCTGTGAGTACACTTGTCCCAAGTTTCACAACCACGGTTTTTGATTGCGAAGACTTTCCACTTTGTTGCTTAGTTGCCATGATCTCTTCTGAAAGGAATAACGTTAAGACCAGATGTTTTAGCAATCAAACGGACAATTCACAAGTAGAAAAGGTGCAATAATGCACCTTTTTGTGGATATCAGAGTTTAATGAAAGAAAATCAGACGAACTCGACAGATTCTGCATGAAGCTCAACAGTCAGTCCGAACTTCTCTGACAAGGCATCGGTTAACTTCTTGTGGAACTCATCTTGTGTGCGATTTACCTCAGAAATCGCTTTGGCTGGAACAGGTTTTGTCACCCACTCACCCGCCAAGTTATACAAACCTGTTTGATACTTCGCACTAAAGCTTTCCCCTTCTTGCTCTAGTTCAAGCCACCAGCCCCAAAACTCCCTTTCTTCGGGTGACTTTTTGTCATTCACGCAGGCAGATAAGCAGTCAAACAGATAAAACCCTTCTCGACATTGGCCTTCACGAACATAAGGCCCAACAGCTTTCAGCGCAGCTAGCAAACGAAAATGAGTCGGATTTTTCGTCGTCTCTGACATAAAGACTCTCCATTTAGTAATTGAAATTGTTATTATTTAGCGATCAATTAGTAACCGCTAATTAACATGCTTTACCAAATTTCGAGTTTTGTCATCAAATTAGTTCATCTTCTAGCCACTTTATTGCCAAATCGAGGGATTGCTCATATCCTTTTGTAATTGTCTTGCTTTCGATTTTCTTCGCACGCCCACCCATACTGTAAAGTGCGACTAACTGGTTATCACTGTGTGGTGAAACCGGATCGCCATCCAAACTCATTGCTAAGATTGGCACTTTGGTTTTTCGAGAACCCAGAACCCCTTGAACTTTAAGGGACCAAGCGCTCATCAACCCAGACATGCTATCGATATCGACCACATCTTTGCCCATTCGAGACGCTAAGACATCGAGATACATCTTCGACATTTTCTTAAGCTTATTCGGCGATGAGAACACATCATGCACTGGCGCACCTAATGCAACACACGCTTTGATTTGGTCCGGCGCCAAAAATGACAAGCGCACCATCGCGTTACCGCCAAAACGGAAACCAAGCAGACCAATTCGACGGTGGTTTACCCATGGGAGCGTTGGTAAATGCTCAAGAACCGCATGATGAAGATCGGAAAACTCATGGTTCAGCGGCCAGCGATTACTTTGACCAACCGAAGGCAAATCTACCGTAAGCATGGCAATGTTTTTAGGCGCTAGATGATCTCTGAAAAGACGCCACATATCCGTTTGCAAACTATCAAGGCCAGCACTCACAATTACCACCGGATAAGGCTTATCTGTAGCCGGTAAATGAAGATTTACAGGCACCTTCTTATTCTTAAACGGGACTTCAATCGTCTTAATGGTATAGCGTGTTTTCTTAGCGCCTTCTGTATAAGCAGCATTGGCAAGCACTTGAGTTTGAATGGCTAAGTTATCGCCTTTAATGTGCGGGTAGCCTGCAATACTGAAGCACAACGCCGCTTGGAAGAGCTCATCAGCCCCTTCATCACCGTCCAACTCTTGTCCACGCTTTTGATGTGCAGCGCCCAGCTTGGTCCACTCATACGCCCAGTTACCACTGCGATAACCTGCTACCGTGTCCAACCACTCATCGTGAGAACGGTCATGAGTCGAAGAAGCAATTTTAGACAGCACAGCTTCTTGTTCAATCGGGTCAACACCCTGCCACACCCACTGCAGTTTGCGCAGATTACGATACCAATGATGATTGTCTTTGCTGTTTTTCTCTTCCAACATGGCTTCACTACTTGGCAAGTAACGAGTTAAAGCCGAGGTTTCTTTTGCAAGTTTATTACGGGCAAACAGGGTTTCAGATAGTTTTTGCTAACAGGTTCTGATTCCGACATAAAGCAATCTCTTAAAATACAATTGTCATAATAGTAATAAAAAAAATGACCCATTGAAGGGTCATTTTTGATATTTAATGTTTCAGCCAGTTATTTTACTTTGCGATTAATTGGCTCAGCGTACTGGATAGTCATATCCCATGGCTGCTCAATCCAAGTATCTTGGGCAATATCAACAACGTAATCATCAAGCAGATCAGCGCCAGAGGGCTTAGCACATACTGCGATAAGCTTAGCTTTCGGGTACATTTCACGAAGCTTACGTGCAGTGTCACCACTATCTACTAAATCTTCTACGATAAGGAAACCTTCACCGTCACCTTCAGGCGCTTTAACAACCGTCATATCGCGCTGATGATCGTGGTCGTAGCTAGAGATACAGATAGTGTCTACGTAACGAATACCTAACTCACGAGCTAAGATAGCAGCTGGAACAAGGCCGCCACGGCTAACACCTAGGATACCTTTCCACTGCTCAGCAGGCATTTGCTTTTCAGCAAGTTGACGGCAGTAAGTCTGCATGTTGTCCCAAGTGATAACGAATTTGTTGCTCATTTTAAAAACCTAATTATTAATTGTTTGTCAGTATCTTAAGCCACGATGTACTTAATGATAAAGATTGCAGACATCACCCAAACGCTGGCTGATACTTCTTTACCTTTACCACTTAGTGCTTTGATTGCAGCGTAAGCGATAAAGCCTAAACAGATACCTTCTGCAATCGAGAAAGTCAGTGGCATCAACAAGCAAGTCACCACCACTGGAGAGGCTTCAGTGAGATCACGCCAGTCGATGCTTACTAGGCCAGACAGCATTAGGATTGCAACATAAAATAGCGCACCTGCCGTCGCATAAGCGGGAATCATACCAGCTAATGGCGAGAAGAATAATGCAAGAAGGAACAAAATGCCAACTACAACAGCCGTTAAACCTGTACGGCCACCTTCACTTACACCCGCCACACTTTCAATGTAAGAAGTGGTGTTTGATGTACCTAAAACCGCACCCACTGAAGTTGCTGTTGAGTCAGCAAGAAGTGCGCGGTTAAGACGTGGAATCTTACCGTCTTTATCAACAAGACCGGCTTTTTGTGAAACGCCACTAGCGTGCCTGCTGTGTCGAACAAGTCAACGAATAGGAATGCAAACACAACTGAAATCATGCCAACTTCGAAAATTGCAGAGAAATCTAATTGCATGAATGTTGGCGCAAGACTTGGTGGCGCAGAAACTAGGCCGCCCCACTGAACGTCACCGAATGCTAAGCCAAGGCCCGTTACCGCAAGAATTGCGATCATTACGCCGCCTTTCACACCACGGTGAACCAAAGCGATAGTAATAAAGAAGCCGATAGCCGCAAGAACAGCTGGAAGAGAAGTGATGTCACCTAGAGAAACCAGTGTTGCCGGGTTATCAACTACGATGCCCGCGTTCTTAAGGCCAATTAGCGCTAAGAACAGACCGATACCTGCAGAGATGCCCGTACGAAGTGACATCGGGATCGAGTTAATGATCCACTCACGAATTTTGAAGATACTGAGAAGAATGAACAGCACACCAGAGACAAATACAGCCGCGAGTGCCACTTGCCATGTGTAGCCCATTCCAAGCACAACCGCATAAGTGAAGAATGCGTTTAGGCCCATACCTGGTGCCTGTGCAATTGGGTAATTTGCAACAAAGCCCATGATGAAACAGCCAATAGCCGCTGCCACACAGGTTGCTACAAACACAGCACCATGATCCATACCTGCATCTGCAAGCATCGCTGGGTTAACGAAGATAATGTATGCCATTGTCAGGAATGTTGTTAATCCTGCAACAACCTCAGTTTTCACGTTCGTGCCGTTTTCGCTGAGTTTAAATAGCCTTTCGAGCATAATCGAATCCTATAAGGGTAAAAAGTAAACGGTTGCGTAATCGATTGGCTGTGGATTATAAAGATATCAAATATGAAATTCCAGATAGAATTAAGACTCTAATCGCGTTTTATGAAGTCAAAGTACTCAGCGAAATCGCATTGCGATCAGAGTTACCAAACTAACTTTATATAATTCAATAAGTAAGAAAGTTCCTTAAGCAAAATACATGTGCGTTACTTTTGAACATTGTTCTAAACTTTCAAGGCATAAAATTTAGATTTTGAAGAGTGTGATATGAAGTTTGACGAATACAAAGGCAGGAAGCGGAGATCGTCATAAAACTGTAAGTTAGCGAACAATAATCGAACAGACGATCTAGCAGATAAAAAAACGCCACTCTATTTGAGTGGCGGTTGAATCATGTCAGCAAGCAAAGGCTGAAAAAAAATTCCAAAATTTAGGGGGTGAACAAACTGTTCGAGTTACTCACTAAAATCTTATCGACCGAAGCAAGTAGGGTATACAAAGTTGCTAGTGTAAACAGAGCTGTTTGACCAGAACATTGCAGAAGGTAAACCTTTCATAACTATCACCTATAAATCAAATTAAACAAACGTTGATTTCTCGGTTCCTTGGAGGCGATATACGGACTCATCCTTTGAGCATTTTCTCTTCGTTTCCGAAGTTGTGTTTAATATACCACCAAGAAATTTAATTACAACAAAAAAGGTGATAAAAATCACAAAAAATTTATCAGACCTCACTTTAAGTGCGGTTTGTGTAATTAAATTACAAAAATAACAGTAACCGGCCGCCTTTAATATGCACACCTTGTAATAGCGACACTTTTCCTTAATAACTTGCATCAATTTGGCTTCAAATACGTCAAGTGAAAACTATTCGCTTTCGCCAGAGAGTGGTATGCTAAGTCTCTACCAAGTTAGCCAGGCTTGGTTGTTCAAACTATTAGATCATTAAATTGCACAATTAAAGTCTGAAAAATCATTCAAATAGGAGTCATCTGTGTCTGAATTCCACTCTGAGATTAGCCAACTGTCACCAGCAACACTTTGGCAGTTCTTCGATAAAATCTGTTCTATCCCTCACCCTTCTAAGCACGAAGAGGAACTTGCACAGTACATTGTGAATTGGGCTACAGAGCAAGGTCTAGACGTTCGTCGCGACCCTACTGGCAACGTATTCATTAAAAAGCCAGCAACTGCAGGCATGGAAAACAAGAAAGGCGTCGTTCTTCAAGCGCATATTGATATGGTTCCGCAAAAGAACGAAGACACAGACCACGACTTCACAAAAGATCCAATCCAACCATACATCGATGGCGAATGGGTAACCGCAAAAGGTACAACGCTTGGTGCGGATAACGGCATGGGTATGGCTTCTTGTCTGGCGGTACTGGCGTCTAATGAAATCAAACACGGCCCAATTGAAGTTCTACTTACGGTAGATGAAGAAGCAGGCATGACAGGCGCATTCGGCCTTGAAGCAGGTTGGTTAGAAGGCGATATCCTGCTTAATACCGACTCGGAGCAAGAAGGCGAAGTCTACATGGGTTGTGCAGGTGGTATTGACGGCGCAATGACCTTCAACATCGCACGCGAAGCATCCCGGCTGATTACTCGGTGCGTCAGTTAACACTGAAAGGCCTAAAAGGCGGTCACTCTGGTTGTGACATTCACACCGGCCGCGGCAATGCAAACAAACTGATTGCACGATTCCTCGCTGGCCACGCTAAAGAGCTTGGCCTTCGCTTAGTTGAATTCCGTGGCGGTAGCTTGCGTAATGCAATCCCTCGCGAAGCCTTCATCACGGTTGCCGTTCCTACAAGCAACGAAGCAAAACTGGCAGAGCTGTTCGAGCACTACACTAGCTTGATCAAGTCTGAGCTAGGCAAAATTGAAACAGACATCGTTACCTTTAACGAAGTCGTTGAAACTCAATCCCCTATGTTTGCAGAAGGCGATCAACAACGTTTCATCGCGGCACTTAATGCGTGTCCAAACGGAGTTATCCGTATGAGCGATGAGATTGAAGGTGTAGTAGAGACCTCTCTTAACGTTGGCGTTATTACAACAGAAGAAGACACAGTCACGGTTCTTTGTCTGATTCGTTCACTGATCGATTCAGGCCGCAGCCAAGTCGAAGGCATGCTTAACTCAGTGGCAGAACTAGCAGGTGCGAACATGGCATTTTCTGGTGCGTACCCGGGTTGGAAACCAGATGCAGATTCTGAAATCATGGCAATCTTTCGTGAAATGTATGAAGGCATCTACGGTCACAAACCAAACATCATGGTTATCCACGCAGGTCTTGAGTGTGGCCTATTTAAGAAACCTTACCCAGAGATGGATATGGTGTCATTTGGCCCAACGATTAAATTCCCACACTCACCTGATGAGAAAGTGAAGATCGACACCGTTGCGCTATTCTGGGAGCAAATGGTCGCGCTACTTGAAGCGATTCCTGAGAAAGCCTAACGCTTCTAAAACAGCACTTTAAAACACCAAATCAAGCCGGCTACATGCCGGCTTTTTGTAACCATTTGATATCAACTTGACGCTCAATTAATGATAAAAATTCTTTGTCGAGATGGTCATTTTTATTCGTTAGCCAGCTTTCATTTACCTTGATACAGTCCCCCACCTTGAAGCACCTAAGGCAATTTATCTGTCTAATCACCATTGCCTTCTTCAAGCGATAACACTCTTTTGGCTACGGCCACAACACTTTTAGTTTTATCGGTGGGCTAACGTTTTTCCTAACATTGGCCTTTAATTCTCTATTAGAACATTAGTACTGCAATGAAAGAAAAAATGATTGTCGGCTGGCGAGAAACAATGAGCTTGCCAGAGCTTGGTATCGACAAAATTAACGCAAAAATTGATACCGGAGCACGAACATCATGCTTGCACGCATTCAAAGTAGAGAGCTTCAACAGGGATCAAGCTCTGTGGGTCCGCTTCTGGATTCACCCTATTCAACACAATCAGGACGTGGAAGTGATGTGTGAAGCACCGGTGATTGATCAGCGCGTGGTGCGTGACTCTGGTGGTCACGAGTCTACTCGCTTTGTTATTGAAACACAGCTTCACCTTGGCGGAGAAAGTTGGCCTATCGAAGTCACACTAACAAACCGCGAAGACATGGCATTTCGTATGCTGCTAGGGCGCACCGCAATGCGCAACCGAATTATTGTTGACCCTGTTGAGTCATTTCTAATCGCTTTCGAGGAGAGCAAATAATGAAAATTGGTATTCTTTCACGTAACGCTAATCTTTACTCTACAAAACGCTTGATCGAAGCGATTGAGAGTCGTGGCCATGAAGTTAAAGTTATTGATGCACTGCGCTGTTATATGAATATCAACTCAGACAAGCCTGAAATCCACTTCAAAGGTGAAGAGCTTTCAGACTTCGATGCGATCATTCCTCGTATCGGTGCCTCAGTGACTTTCTACGGCACAGCAGTACTGCGTCAGTTCGAAATGATGGGCGTATACCCAGTGAACGAATCGGTAGCGATCACTCGCTCCCGCGATAAACTGCGCTCAATGCAACTGCTGTCACGCAAAGGTATTGGTATGCCGATTACTGGCTTTGCAAGTAAGCCGGATGACGTAAAAGACCTACTAGAAATGGTGGGCGGTGCACAGTTGTAATTAAACTGCTTGAGGGGACTCAAGGTATTGGTGTGGTGCTAGCGGAAACACGCAAAGCGGCAGAAAGCGTCGTAGAAGCCTTCATGGGCCTAAAAGCAAACATCATGGTGCAAGAGTACATCAAAGAAGCGGGCGGCGCGGACATTCGCTGCTTCGTCATTGGCGACAAAGTAATTGCAGCAATGAAGCGTCAAGGGGCTGAAGGCGAGTTTCGTTCTAACCTTCACCGTGGTGGCACTGCATCTCTGGTTAAAATCACTCCAGAAGAGCGTCGCACTGCCATTGCTGCCGCTAAAGCAATGGGTTTGAACGTAGCAGGTGTTGACCTTCTTCGTTCCGAGCGTGGCCCACTGGTGATGGAGGTGAACTCATCACCAGGTCTTGAAGGTATTGAAGCGGCAACAGGCAAAGATGTTGCTGGCATAATTGTAGAATTCATTGAGAAAAATGCAGCAAGCAAAAGGACCAAAACTCGTGGCAAAGGCTAAAAAGAACCAAGCGTTCGAATTTTTAGGTGAGTTAATTGCACCAGGGCAAAGACAAGTTGTTGAATTAGAAGCCGCTAAGCTTTACACCCATTCACCGCTGTCGATTCCTGTCGAAATCATCAACGGCCAGTACGCTGGCCCTGTTTTGATGGTCAACGCAGCAATTCATGGCGATGAGCTCAATGGTGTTGAGGTTGTGCGTCAGCTGATCAATACCATTGATGCCAGTAAACTGCGTGGCACCGTGATTGCGGTGCCAATCGTCAACGTATTTGGCTTTATTCACAAATCTCGTTACTTACCGGACAGACGCGATCTTAACCGCTGCTTTCCGGGCAGTGAGAAAGGTTCGCTCGCCTCTCGCATGGCGAACACGTTCTTCTCACAAGTAGCTAAGCGATGTGACTATATTCTCGATTTGCATACAGGCGCCATTCATCGCACCAACCTGCCTCAGTTGAGAGCCGATCTGAGCAACCCAGAAACACTGCGCATTGCGCAAGCATTCGGTACGCCTGTGATTGTTGATTCACCACTGCGCGATGGTTCGCTGCGCAGTGAAGCTGAAAAGCTCAATATTCCAGTTCTTACCTACGAAGCGGGTGAAGCACTGCGATTTGAGCCAATCTGCATCAATGCTGGCTTCATCGGCGTGCAACGTGTGATGCAGGCTATTGGTATGCTCAGAGGCCGCCGTAAGAAGTTACCAGAGTCGGTAATTGCGAAATCCACCAGCTGGCTGCGTGCAGAAAGCGATGGCATCTTACGTACCGTAGTGACCTTGGGTGATAAGGTAGAAGCGGGCCAAGTACTGGCTTACATTAGCGCCCCGCTTGGTCACAGTGAGATCGAGCTGAAAGCGAACAAAGGCGGGATCGTTATTGGTCAGCAAACATTGCCGCTAGTAAACGAAGGTGATGCTGTGTTCCACCTTGCCTACTTCAAGCAAGACGACCAGCAAGTCGAACAAGTCGTTGAAGAGTTCATCGAAGAAGTGGCAGACGTGGATGTTGAGCCTTTAACAACAGGCCAAATCAATACGCCAACTTAATCGTAATCCAGTTCGATTACATACTAAAAAGCCCCTATCACAGGGCTTTTCTATTGAAAACGGTCACTCGCTCACTTAACCAAATGACGCCCAAATTACGGTTGCTACTAAAGCCGGACAAACAAACTTCACGTATGCAGGCCACACCTTACCAAACCAACCTTCACTGAACTCTGGGTTACCTTGCTTAAGTTCATTGATCTTGCTGTTACGATTCCATACCCAGCCGCCAAATACACAGAACAGAAGCGCGGCAATTGGCTGTAAATATTGAGTCGCAATCATGGCCACTAACCCAAACAGCTGACCAAAATTAAATACGATAACGACGCTCAGCAGTGCGATAGCACCGCCCAGAGCCCAACTGGTTTTGCCGCGCGGTGTATCAAAACGCTCACTAACCAGAGCAACAGGACATTCAAGCATAGAGATCGAAGAGGTGAGCGCCGCAATAGTTAAGAGTAAGAAGAACACCACCGCAAAGATCTGCCCTAGAAAACCTAGGCTATCAAACATCAGCGGCAGTACAGTGAAGACCAGAGTGTCAGAGCTCAACAGCGCTCCAGATTCAGAATAAATCTGTACGCCTTTTTGCATTGCCACAAACATGGCAGGCATCACCACTAGGCCTGCAATGAAAGCAACAGCCGTATCGACTAACGTCACTTGCATCGCGACCTGAGGAAGGTTCTCTTTCTTACTCAGATAGGAGCCATAAATCAGCATTGAGCAGCCGCCAATCGTCAGCGAGAAGAAACCTTGCCCCATCGCCGCAAGAATCAACTTGCGATCCCACACTTTATCAAAGTCGGGAATCAAGTAATGTTTCAGGCCTTCCGTCGCACCGGTTTGCATCATGATGTAGATGAACAGAACGCCAAACAGAATAAACAGAGCCGGCATCAGTCGGGTCGACCACTTTTCGATCCCCTGCTTCACACCGCCACGAACAATTAAAATAGTCAGAATATAAAAGCTCAACGTACCAAACAGGTTTCTTTCGACACTAAAGCCTTTGAACCATTCACTGACTGCCTGCAAGCCAATCAGATCAGTGATCGCCCCAAGCAAGAAACAGATAAGCCAGCCACCAACGACGCTGTAAAAGGCGAGAACCGCACAAGGAACCGCAAGGCCAATCCAACCCACCCCAGCCGATAATTTGGCCTGCAATGGGTTGTTTGCCAGCTTTCTCATACTATCGATTGGGTTCGCTTGACCATAGCGACCTATCGCCATTTCAACCACCAGCATGGGAAAGGCAACAATCAAAATCATGATGAGATAAACCAACAAGAATGCTCCGCCCCCATTACTGGCAGCCTGTGTTGGAAACCCCCAAATATTACCTAAACCAACGGCAGCACCCGCGGCCGCTAAAATAAATCCGATTCTTGAGCTAAAAAGCTCTCTTTGGTTTGCACTACTGCTCATTTGTTAGCTCTTGAATCACTAAACTAGTTTGCTAGTACACTAATTTAATTTAGGCCACTTAACAAGAGCTTTAAGGAGACTTTGACTACATAAAAACAATAAATGCAGATATAAACACCTAAATAAATGGCAATTAAAGAATTTAAATTCACACCAACATGTCAACTTGTCCTGCGTGATGTCAGCCCAGAAGTTATATGTAATAGATGTATCAATATAACTTTCACTAGTGAAGTGACGCGAAAAGATTCCTAACTATCAGTCATTTACCCACCATCACACCTTTTGTCGTCTAGACCTATAGTGTCCACAAACAGATTACAAGGAGAAAGGGATGGGCTCTAATGTACTCAGAGTAGCAATACTGACCGCGGTAGGGATGAGTTCCCAAGCATATGCATACAACTGTACTGGGTTGGCGCCATGGGATAGCAGTACCGTTTATACTTCTGGAGACGAAGTTCAGAATACGAATCAAGCCTACAAAGCGCGCTATTGGACACAAGGAAATGATCCAGCAAGCAATTCTGGCCCTTGGGAAGCGTGGGAGTCCTTGGGGCAATGTAGCGGGGATGGTAACCTGCCTCCTGAGGTTGATATCTCGTCACCACTGAACAATGCCTCAATACCTGAAGGTACCATCACGACCTTGCAAGCTAATGCCAGTGATCAAGATGGCAGTGTGGTCAGTGTCGAGTTCCTAGCTGGCACTCAAAGTGTCGCGACCATAACGCAAGCGCCTTATCAAGTAGACTGGACTGCGCAACTTGGTACGTCCTCAATCACCGCTATTGCCACAGACGATAAAGGGGCGACTAGCCAATCTCAAGTGGCCATTAGTGTGACACCAGCAGGTGGCTTAGTTCCACCAACAGTCTCACTCACAAGCCCAACCGGCAGTGAAACCTTAACTGCGGTGATGATTTACTTATGAGTGCCGACGCCGCTGACTCAGATGGCGATGTAACTCAAGTAGAATTCTTCGTAAATAATCAATGGGTTGCCACCGATACCACCGCCCCTTATCAACATAATTGGAGTGCTCAAGCAGGTACGCATAGCTTTAAAGCGATAGCCACGGACAATGACAATCAATCGACAACCAGCCAAGAAGTGAGCGTAACCGTCTCTTCTGGTTCTAGTGGTGGCTGTGCTGGAGCCCCGGCTTATGTTGCGGGAACCAGCTACAACACGGGCGATGAAGTTCAAAACCTCAATAACAAATATCGCTGTGATGTCGCGGGCTGGTGTTCATCAAGTTCCGATTGGGCATATGCACCGGGTGATGGTTTATATTGGACTGATGCATGGACCGACTTAGGCGCTTGCTCTACACCACCGGTCGTGTCGATTACTTCACCTCAAGATAACCAAGTCGTACTTGCGGGTGCGAATGTTGCGATAGAGGCCACGGCAGCAGATGCCGACGGCAGTATCACGCAAGTAGAGTTTTTTGCCAATGATCAGAGTTTGGCCGTTGTCACTCAAGCTCCATACCGCCATGAATGGTCTGCCACTCTTGTTGGTGCTAATACCCTTAAAGTGGTTGCCACAGACAATGACAACAATCTCGGACAAGATGTGGTGAACATTACCGTCAGTGATCAAGATCTGGTGGTGTCACTGACTTCTCCGACATCAGGGCAAACTGTTGGCTTAGGTAAAGCCGTCAAAGTCGCTGCTGATGCAACATCGCTTACTGCCGATGTGCAAAGCGTTGACTTCCTCGTTAATGGTTCCATCGTCGGGACAGATACAACAGCCCCTTATGAGTACAGTTGGACACCAACAGCAGTAGGAAGCTACAGCGTTTCAGCTGCCGCTGTTGATACCGCAGGCAGTAGAGTTAACTCTGCTGCAGCCTCTGTGACCGTGGTGGAGCAGACTGAGAAAACACATAAACTCATCGGTTACTGGCATAACTTTGTTAATGGCGCGGGCTGCCCGATTCGCTTAGCAGAGATGTCTAAGGCATGGGATATCATCGATATAGCCTTTGCCGAAAACGATCGCAATAGCATGGTACGGTTCACTTCAACCTCTACTCCGGTGACATCCACAGTTCTTGTCCAGCGCTTGATCCAACGCAGTTCAAGCAAGATATGGCTGCGCTACAAGCTGAAGGTAAAAAGTTCGTGCTTTCACTTGGTGGGGCAGAAGGCACCATCACACTCAACACCGATGCCGATGAAGCCGCATTTATTAGCAGCTTAACAGCAATCATTGCGGAGTGGGGTTTTGATGGACTGGATGTCGACCTAGAAAGTGGTTCAAACCTACTGCACGGTTCGCAGATCCAGGCACGTCTTGGCCGCGCGCTACTGCAAATTGAGCAGAACATGGGTGGCGATATGTACCTCACCATGGCACCAGAGCATCCTTATGTTCAAGGTGGTTTAATTGCTTACACAGGTATTTGGGGTGCTTACATTCCGGTGATCGACGAAGTGCGTAGCACGCTAGATATCCTGCATGTTCAGCTCTACAACAACGGTGGGTTACCAAACCCTTATACACCGGGCGCAGCACCTGAGGGCTCTATCGACATGATGGTTGCACAATCTAAGATGCTAATTGAAGGATTTGAGCTCGCAGATGGCACCATGTTCGCACCACTTCGTGATGATCAAGTCGCGATTGGCCTGCCATCAGGTCCAAGTTCGGCGAACTCCGGCCAAGCCCCTACGCAAAACATCCTTGATGCACTCGATTGTCTAACTAAAGGTGTGAAGTGTGGAACCATCAAGCCTGACTTCAATTATCCAAACTACGCAGGTGTGATGACGTGGTCGATCAATTGGGATGAGCATGATGGCTTTAACTTCTCAGTTCCTGTTGGCAACAAACTGACGGAAATGAATACTGGCCAGTAAATTCTAAGTTGTCTTGAAAAGCAAAAGAGCGCCAAACTGGCGCTCTTTTTTCTATCTCTCAGACACATTTTTAAATCGTGAATGTTTGATAATCTTTCAAAGCCGGAATCTTTTTATGTAGCTGCTGCTCTTGCTCGACCATGTCATCCAAAGAGTCACACAAGTCTTCGCCTTGCTGCTTGATCTCCGCGGAGTGCTCGTCCAAACGTTTTTCTATTTTCGCTTTAAGCTCGGCCATGGTATCAGCCAACTCGGTTAGGTTAATACTGCCCTCTTGCTGCATCTTCTCTGACAAAGCGTTAAACGCACTGGTCACAAACTCAGTGTTAAACATACTTTTGGCTTTTTCGAAATCTAGCACCCAACGCTCGACCATAGAGTCGAAGCTTTCGGCAGGGATGACCAAGTCCCCTTCCTTGTAGTAACGCGATTCTAGGTTGACAAAGAACTCTGTCATGGATTGCTTAAGCTCTTCAAACGCCTCGGGCGCATCTAAACTCACTGCCACATCATCAATGATGTCGTTGGTAGATCCAAGCTGTCTTTCGCCAATTTCCTCGCTTTCGGTAAGTACTCGTTCATACTTTCGCGATACTGTTCAATCGCCGCTTGCTGGTCTTCAGTTAACTCGATTTTTTCGCCATGGATATACAAATCGTTATTGGCCTCTATGCGAGCGCTTGAACCATTAATTTGGACGACTTCCATGGCCTTGCCATCCAAGTGGATCTCATTTTGCACATCAACACGGCACTGGGCTGCGTGTGCACCAGCCGTAATAAAAGGCGTTGAAGCCATGATGGCTAACGTAACCGTTTTGATTACGCTCATTCTTGAAACATTTATTTTGGGAACGTGCATAGTGACTCCATATACTTTCACTATCATGCCTTTAAGTATAAACAGGCGAAAAACGACACTGCGTCAGTCTAACGTCAATTAGATGAACGCTAAATTAACAAACGGTTAGAATCTCATAAGTAATTGATTCATCACCAATCAATACCGACACCTCATCGCCAGATTGCTGCTTCATCAGTGCTTTACCTAAGGGGCTTGGGGAGTTAGAACCGACACTTCTCGACCTTGCCATGTGACCACCAATCCGCCTGCTCTCGGACCTATAAAGAACTGTTTTTCGTTGTCGTCTTCATTAACGACCTTAACAAAAGCCGTCAGCTGTACTTGTTCGAGGTCTTCTCTCAGCACAAGTTCCCGATAAACTCGAATATCTTCTTCACACTCTTTCAGTCGCATAGCTTGACCATGAGCCAAATAGGAAGCCTCTAATGCTAACGTGTCATATTTGTGTTCCGGCACCGTCTCTTCGTCGGTCGCAGCATCAATCGCTCTTTGCGCAGCCGAGAGTGTCACCAAACGAGTTTGCTCTAACTGGTGGATAATTATTTGCTGCAACTCTGATTTATTCATTCTTTTACCCACCTATTTTTACTCAGCTCAAGGATAGATTCGGGTACAATTATGCACAACTCATCCAACAAAGATACCGCTCTACCATGCAGTCACCTAATTCCGTCCAGCAGACGCTCATCAATCAATTTGGCTTTGATTCGCTCCGAGAAGGACAACAGCAAGTCATTGATACCGTGTTATCAGGCCAATCATGTGCAGCGATCTTTCCAACAGGTTCGGGGAAATCTCTTTGTTATCAGCTACCCGCTCTGCACCTGCCGCACCTGACCTTGGTTATCTCTCCACTGCTGGCATTGATGAAAGATCAGCTCGCGTTTTTGCATAGCAAAGGTGTGCCCGCAGCCTCTATCGATTCAAGCCAAGAACGACTGCAGATCCAACAAACCATGCAAGAAGCAAGAGATGGGCGATTAAAAATATTGATGATTTCAGTCGAAAGATTGAAAAATGAACGATTTAGACAATTTATCTCTCAAGTACCGATTTCGATGTTGGTTGTCGATGAAGCGCACTGTATCTCGGAGTGGGGTCATAACTTCCGCCCAGATTATATGAAGCTGCCTAGCTATCTAAACCAACTAAACATCCCTCAATCTCTGCTTCTAACCGCGACCGCTACACCGAACGTTATTGCAGACATGCAAAGCAAGTTCAACATCGCGCCTGAAAACACCGTTGTGACAGGTTTCTATCGCAGCAACTTAGACTTAGATATTCAGCCATGCGCGGAGACGGATAAGCCTCAAGCACTCGAAGCGCTCATAGAGCAAGACCCAACGCTGCCAACCATCGTTTATGTGACGCTGCAGAAAACTGCAGAAGAAGTTGCCACAATGCTTTCACGTCGCAACATCAATGCATTGGCCTATCATGCCGGCTTAAAAAGTGATGTACGAGAAAGCATTCAACAACGCTTTATGAACGGTGAAGTCGATTGTATTGTCGCCACTATTGCCTTTGGTATGGGCGTCGATAAAGCTAACATTCGTCGTGTCGTTCACTTTGATTTACCAAAATCGATTGAAAGCTACTCTCAAGAAATTGGCCGCGCTGGTCGTGATGGTCTCCCGTCCAACTGTACGATGCTCGCCAACCAATCTGGGCTCACCACGCTCGAGAACTTTGTCTATGGCGACACACCCGATTTAGCCAACATTAAAACTGTGGTCGATGACATTTATCAGCACCAAGGGCAATGGGAAACCGTGTTATCCCGCCTGTCGAGTGATTCCAACATTCGCCAACTCGCACTCAAAACGCTTCTCGTATATCTGGAACTAGAAAACGTCATTGAGCCAACCTACAGTTATTTCGCGGAATATAGATTTAAGTTCAATCAAGACAGAGCATTTATTTGCCAGCAGTTTGAAGGCGAAAGACGCCAGTTTGTCGAGGCCATTTTTGAGTGCTCACCAAAAGCGAGAACTTGGTGTCAGGTTGATTTTGATGCGCTGTGGATGAACTACCAAGCGGATAGGCAGCGTGCGATAACTGCCATTGATTACTTCCATGAAAAAGGATGGATTGAACTGGAAAGTAAACAAGTGACTGATGTCTATAAAATTGTATCGAAAGACATACCAAATGATGAGCTTGCAGCAAAACTCCATCAACTATTCAAAGCTAAAGAGCAGGCTGAAATCAGTCGAATTCAAGAGATGCTAAGTTTTTTCCAATCGGAACAGTGCCTCAGCTCAGAGCTCGCTCGTTACTTCAGTGACAACAATGCCCCTCAAGCCTGTGGCCATTGTTCAGTATGTAGAGGAAATGTGGCGAGCTTGCCTGCGCAAACGCAGTACGACATTGACGATGAACAGCTAGGAGCATGGATATCACCGTTTATCAGTAAGTGTGAGGGAAGCGTCAGTGATGAAGCTATCGCGCGATTCTTATGCGGTATCACAACGCCATTAAGTACCAAGGTAAGGGCTCGCTCTATGAGTGGTTTTTCTACGCTCGAACATGTGCCTTTCGCAGAGGTCATTCAAGCGGTTAGTCGAATCAGAGATTAACGATAAAATGTGCTAAAAGATAAGTGCAGCTAACTAAAAAAGCTTAGTTGCTTGGTTTGAGCTTTCGATTTCAGCATGACGTTCAAGCCAAGCAGCCTGATCTCTCTGCCCTGCTGACGAGCCATAATATCACGCAATAAACCCTTAAAGTCCTCTAGCTCAAGCATGGAATGGGTATGCTCAATCGTTGTGAGTTGAAAGTCAGCGAACTTCATTTTAATGCCCTGCTTGGTGATCGACTTGTCAGGGCTCACTTTTTCCAATCGACGCTCAAGTTCAGGAAACAGCTTCTCTTCAATCACTTGCCAACACTCTTCATAGGTTGAAATGTTTTGGCTAAATGTCCTCTCCACACCAACCGATTTGCGCTCTCGTTCAACCACAACTTCACGCTCATCAATCCCATGGCTACGCTTCCACAACGAGGCTCCCAAACGTCCAAATCGCTTCAAAAGCTCTCGATAATCGGAATTTTTGATGTCTTCACAATGGTAAAAACCGGCGCCATGCAGTTTACGCAGACTGACTTTCCCTACACCTGGAATCTTTTCTAATGGCAAGTTGTCCACCACTTTTTGTACATTTTCAGGTGGGATAACAAACTGGCCATTAGGTTTGTTCATGTCCGACGCTACTTTAGCGAGAAACTTAATTGGAGCGACGCCAGCAGATGCAGTGAGATGAAGTTCTCGCCAAATATCATCACGAATAGACTGAGCAATTAGGGTAGCAGACCCTTGGCAAGCTGTTGAATGTGTAACATCCAGATAAGCCTCATCCAAAGACAGCGGCTCAATCAAAGATGTATAGCGTTCAAATATAGAGCGAATATGGCGAGAGGTTTCTTTGTAGACGTCCATTCGTCCGGGAACAACCAGTAACTGGGGCAGAGCTTTAGAGCTTGAGCCGTAGGCATAGCACTACGGATACCAAATTTTCGCGCTTGATAATTACAAGTGCTTAAAACACCGCGTTGACGCTCATGCCCGCCGACGGCTAATGGTCGATTGCGATAGTTCGGGTTATCACGCATCTCGACTGCTGCGTAAAAACAATCCATGTCTACATGAATAATTTTACGAACCACTTCCATAATCTATCCGAACCAATGAGAGCTGTATAAAAAAACAGTATACCAATAATCTTAAACGGAAGAAATATCCGCTTAAATTATGTATTTTTTAGCTCAATCTATAGAACTATCAAAATGAGCGATTATTATTAAAAGACTAGAATATAAAAATGGGTGGTAGACTTGAACAATAAAGTCCTTGTTGTTGAGGATAGTCGTGCATTCAGAAATTACCTCGTCCAACAACTAACTCAGTTAGGATGCGAGGTCACCGCATGTGAATCTGTAGAGCAAACCCAAGAAGCCTTACAACAACACAACGATTTTGCTTGCGCCGTATTAGATTATTGCCTGCCCGATGGGCAAGATGGTGAAGTTATCGATTTGGTCCTCGACCACAGACAGAAGGTCATTGTCTTAACGGCCATGTTTGATGTCGACACTCGTGAGCGCTTTATCGCAAAGGGTGTGATGGATTACATATTGAAAGACAGCATGAGCTCAGTATCTTACCTCATTCCTTTGGTAAAAAGGCTGATGAACAACGTCAATCATCATGCGCTCGTTGTGGATGATTCGAAAACTGTTCGTCGTCATGTCACCCAGTTACTTGAGCATCAATATATTCAAACCACTCAAGCCGAGAATGGTGAAGAGGCTCTCAAGGTACTCGCTGAAGAACCTAATATAAGCTTCATCATTACCGACCACGACATGCCTGAAAAAGATGGAATCAGTATGATCCGAGAAATCAGGCAGACCTTAGATAAAAACCGCCTTGCGATACTCGGCCTTTCCGCCAGTGATGATCGAACGATCACGGCTCAGTTTCTTAAAGCCGGGGCAAATGACTTTCTCCATAAGCCATTTAATCAAGAAGAGTTCTACTGTCGCGTTCATCAAATTTTGGACATGAGAGAGGCAAATGACGAGCTCTACAAACTCGCTAATCAAGACTCACTCACAGGATTATGGAACCGTCGTTATTTCTTTAACCAAGCGTGTAATGGCTGTGAGATCCGAAACATCGCCATGATCGATATCGACTTCTTTAAGAAGGTCAACGATACCTATGGTCATGATGGCGGTGATAGCATATTGGTGACCATTGCCAACATACTCAAGATCTACTTCAAAGATGATGTGGTTGCTCGATTTGGTGGTGAAGAGTTCTGTATTCAGCAATGCGGCCCCTACGATGACTTTGTCACTCGTTTAGAGCACATGAGAAAGCGCATTGAAAAAACGGCCGTTCCTCATGATGGTCACGAAATTTCGGTCACAATCAGTATTGGCGCAACTAATCTACAAGACAAGTTGGACCAACAGATCAAGTGTGCCGACGATAGGCTTTATAAAGCCAAAGAGAATGGTCGAAACCAAACCATTTATCAGTGATTGAACAATCTGCAAATAATAAAAAACTCGGCAATCGCCGAGTTTTTTGATGTTCGCTTTTTGAATCAAGCAATGCGATCTTTTTCCCAAGCCGCTTGCTTCTCTGCACGTGCCGCAAGCTTTTCAGCACGCTCAGCTTCACGCGCTTCACGCTTCTTACGCGCATCACAAGGCTCTGGACAGTTACACACCTTATCTACGCCAACGGCACCTAGGCCGCCGCAGCTACCTTTAACTACTTTCTTTTGGAAAATGTAACCGACCGACATCAGCACAATCACACCTAAGAAAGCTCCGAAAGTCATAATAAATGTTGTCATTGCTACCTACTCTTCTCGTTATTACGCTCTGCGGCGATTATCGATTCATATAAGCTTAAACGCCTCTGAAACTAATTCTGTAAATCCGTCTTCTGTTTTCACAATCATCAGCATCGGAATGCCATGCTGATTGGCGATTTCCATACCTTGTTGTTCACCCAATACCATTAGACCGGTTGAAAGGCCATCTGCTGTCATAGAAGACTCATTTAAAACCGTCACCGACACTACTTTATTGTTGATAGGAAAAGCGGTTTTAGGGTCGATGATATGTGAATAACGAATACCATCGCGTTCAAAATAATTTCTGTAGTCGCCCGATGTAGCAACCGCCATATTACCTGGCTCAATGATCTCTTGGATACTTCTCTCATCAACTGACGGCTTTTCAATGGCAATTCGCCACGGCACGCTTTCACGGTTAAGGCCCGCCACACGCATCTCACCGCCCACTTCCACCATGAAGTTTTCTATACCCAATGAGCCAATGTAATCAGCGACGACATCAACACCCCAGCCTTTGGCTATCGTAGATAAATCAACGTATAGATTCGGGATGTCTTTGCGAATCGTCGACTCAGTTGCCGATAGGTGCTGTATCCCCGTCATCTCGCGGCGCTTCGCTATCTCTTGTTCAGACGGTACCTTTTCGCGTCTCGCTTCTGGGCCAAAGCCCCATAAGTTAACCAACGGGCCAACTGTTACGTCTAAAGCTCCGTGCGTAAGTTGGTTCAAACGAATCGCTTCATTAACGACTTTTGCCGTCTGCCAAGACACTTCAAACTCATCGTCGCCTTGGTATTGGTTGAATTGGCTTAGCTCAGAGTCTTTACGGTACGTCGACATCTGCTGATTCACTTCTTCAAGCAGCCTGTCTACTTCAATTTGCACATCAGAAGAACTTGGCAGGCCTTCCGCTGGAATGTACTTAATGTTGTAGGTTGTGCCCATCGTCGGGCCAGTTAAATGCACTTGCTCTAACGGCTTTCCACAGCCAGCCAAAACAAAAATAGAAGTTAATGCAACAAGCCAAAATCTCACTTGCTTACTCCTGTAATAATTAACAATGCGAAAGGAAACATAAGTAAAAAAGCAAACTGCACGTAGAAACGAATGCGACTGTTTTACGTATGATGCCTTTAGAAAAACAAAGGCTGACTCAATAGAGCCAGCCATAATTTCAACAACTTAGTTGGGATTAACCACCAAAGTCATCAAGTAGGATGTTCTCATCCTCAACACCAAGATCTTTCAGCATGCCGATAACAGCTGCGTTCATCATCGGTGGACCACACATGTAGTACTCACAATCTTCAGGCGCTTCGTGGTCCTTCAGATAGTTTTCATACAGTACGTTATGGATGAAGCCTGTGTAGCCATCCCAATTATCTTCTGGCATTGGGTCAGAAAGAGCACAGTGCCATACGAAGTTGTCGTTTTCTGCTTGTAGGCCGTCGAAATCTTCTACATAGAACATTTCGCGCTTAGAACGTGCACCGTACCAGAACGACATCTTACGCTTAGAGTTAAGACGCTTAAGCTGATCGAAGATATGAGAACGCATTGGAGCCATACCCGCACCACCACCAACGAAGACCATCTCGTTGTCTGTGTCTTTCGCAAAGAACTCACCAAATGGACCTGAGATAGTACACTTGTCGCCTTCTTTTAGAGACAGATGAACGAAGACATGATACCTGGCGGTACATCAGGATTATTAGGCGGCGGCGTAGCGATACGCACGTTTAGCATAATAATACCTTCTTCTTCTGGGTAGTTCGCCATTGAGTAAGCACGGATTGTCTCTTCACTTACCTTAGACTCGTAGCGGAATAGGTTAAACTTATCCCAATCTTCACGATACTCTTCAGGTACATCGAAATCAGAGTACTTAACGTGGTGAGCAGGTGCTTCAATCTGGATGTAACCACCAGCACGGAAAGGTACTGACTCGCCATCTGGAATTTGAAGCTTAAGCTCTTTGATGAAGGTTGCTTTGTTATCGTTAGAGATAACTTCACATTCCCACTTCTTAACGCCGAAAATCTCTTCAGGAAGTTCGATATCCATGTCAGTTTTCATTGCTACCTGACATGCTAGACGCTCCCCTTCACGCGCTTCACCTTTAGTAATGTGGTCAAGCTCGGTTGGTAGAATGTCACCACCACCTGATTTAACTTTTACGCGACACTGGCCACAAGAACCACCGCCACCACAAGCAGAAGATACGAATACACCAGCACCCGCTAGTGCACCCAGTAGCTTGCTACCTGGCTGTGTAACGATAGCCAATGAAGGGTCATCGTTTACAGAAATAGTAATGTCACCTGATGGTACAAGCTTAGACTTAGCGAAAAGAATCACTAGTACTAAAGCCAGTACAATAAGGGTAAACATCACTACACCAAGAATAATAGTATTCATTGATTATTCCTTAATTGTTACGGTTTACCCGAATTACAGTTGAACACCAGAGAAAGACATAAAGCCTAACGCCATAAGACCTACAGAGATAAACGTAATACCAAGACCACGTAGACCAGGAGGTACATCAGAGTACTTCATCTTCTCACGGATACCTGCTAGAGCAACGATCGCTAGCATCCAACCGATACCAGAACCGAAACCGTAAACCACAGATTCAGCAAAGTTGTAATCACGCTGTACCATGAAAGATACGCCACCAAAGATCGCACAGTTAACCGTGATTAACGGAAGGAAGATACCCAGTGCGTTGTATAGTGGTGGGAAGAATCGGTCTAGAACCATTTCTAGGATCTGAACCAATGCTGCGATAACACCGATGAAGGTAATAAAATTCAAGAAGCTTAGGTCTACACCTGCAACCAACGCATTCTCTTTCAATACTAGATTGTAAAGAAGGTTGTTCACTGGTACAGCGATGGTTAGTACAACAACTACCGCAACACCTAGGCCGAAAGACGTCTTAACTTTCTTAGATACCGCTAGGAATGTACACATACCTAGGAAGAAAGAGAGCGCCAAGTTTTCGATAAAAATCGATTTAACTAATAAGCTAATGTAATGTTCCATGACGTCCTTACTCCTTCGCTTCCACTTGTTCAGGCTTCCATGTACGGATAGCCCAAATTAGGAAACCGATTAAGAAGAAAGCAGATGGTGCTAATAGCATTAGACCGTTTGGCTGATACCAACCACCGTTGCTTACTAGCGGCAGTACTTCTAGACCGAATAGCTTGCCTGAGCCAAATAGCTCGCGGAAGAAGCCAACAGTAATCAGTACGAAACCGTAGCCTAGACCGTTACCAATACCATCGATTAGAGACGGTAGTGGCGCAGACTTCATTGCGTACGCTTCTGCACGGCCCATTACGATACAGTTAGTAATGATTAGACCAACGAATACCGATAGCTGCTTAGAGATATCGTATAGGTATGCTTTAAGCACTTGGTCAACCACGATTACAAGCGATGCGATGATTGCCATTTGAACAATGATACGAACGCTGTTTGGAATGTGGTTACGGATAAGTGAAACAAAGAAGTTAGACAGAGCCGTTACAAATACTACGGCTAGTGTCATAACAAATGCTGTTTCTAACTTAGTGGTTACCGCCAACGCTGAACAAACACCCAGTACCTGAAGGGCAATCGGGTTGTTGTCGATAATTGGCGACACTAAGTTCTGTTTCATGTCTTTAGATGCTGACATTAGTTCAAGCCTCCATCACGAACATTGGTAAGGAAAGGACCAAAGCCCATATCACCCAACCAGAAATCGAAAGTGCCCTGAACGCCGTTGCCTGTCAAAGTTGCACCTGATAGGCCATCGACACCGTGCTCTGAACCTGCTGGAGCACCACCTTTAACCACTTGGATTGCTGGTTGATTGTTCTCATCGAACAGTTTCTTACCAACAAACTGAGCACGCCAAGATGGGTTCTCAACTTCACCACCAAGTCCAGGAGTTTCACCTTGCTCGTAGTAAGTGATGCCAGAGATTGTGTTACCGTCACTTTCAACCGCAACAAACGCGTACATCATTGACCATAGGCCATTACCGTGAACAGGGATGATTACCTTGTCAAAACCTGCATCAGATTTTACTAGGTAAACCACGCCAGTGTTTGCACGGCGAAGAATCTTGGCGTTATCTTGATCTGAAGTCAGACGAATTGACGTAGCAGGATCTTTTGCAGCTTTACGCTGATCGTAAGCCGCTGCGTCACCGTCGATGTACTCACCTGTTTCGAAGTCTACCAAGCGTGGCTCGATGTACTCAGCAAACAGCTCAGGTACAGAGCCTTCAGACTCAATTCCTGCAACTTCAACGATTTTGCTTTGCTTATCTAATACTGCGTTGGCTTGTTGTTGGCTACGAAGGCCAACAGCCGCTGCTGATACGACGATTGAACAAACTAAACTCAGTCCAATAACAACGCCCAGCGTCTTTTTAATGCTATCGTTATTACTTGCCATAGCGTGCTAGTCTCCGTTTGATGTTCTTCTCAACCACAACGTGGTCGAACAGAGGTGCAAACAAGTTCGCGAATAGAATCGCCAGCATCATACCTTCTGGGTACGCTGGGTTAACCACACGAATCATGACACACATACCGCCGATAAGGATGCCGTACCACCACTTACCACCGTTGGTAAATGAAGCCGACACAGGGTCTGTTGCCATAAAGAACATACCGAATGCGAAGCCACCTAAAACTAGGTGCCAGTGCCATGGCATATTGAACATTGGGTTCGTGTCTGAACCGATCACATTGAATAGCGTCGCTGTTGCAATCATACCGATCATTACACCTGCGATAATACGCCAAGAAGCGATTCGCATGTAGACGATCATTGCAGCACCGATCATTAGTGCAAGTGTTGATACTTCACCAATGGAACCTGGGATGTTACCGATGAATGCATCCATCCAAGTAATTGGAGCGCCAGTGATTGTGTTAACAAGTTCACCTGTACCACCTTGTGCCCATTGGCTAAGTGCTGTTGCACCAGAAAAGCCATCAGCAGCAACCCAAACTGTGTCACCTGAAATCTGCGCAGGGTATGCGAAGAATAGGAAAGCACGACCAGCAAGAGCAGGGTTTAGGAAGTTACGGCCTGTACCACCAAAGATCTCTTTAGCAACAACAACACCGAACGTGATACCCAAAGCAGCTTGCCATAGAGGAAGCGTAGGCGGAACGATAAGTGCGAATAGAATCGAAGTGACGAAGAAACCTTCGTTTACTTCGTGCTTACGCACCATACAGAATAGAACTTCCCAGAAGCCACCGACAACAAACACTGTTGCGTAGATTGGTAGGAAGAACGTTGCACCCAGAAGCATCTTACTGCCAACGCCTGCGTCCGCACCTAGAGAGCCGCCCAGCATTTCTGTTAACCAGTAGTGCCAGTTACCCGCAATGACGTCTGCAAGTTCGCTGCCTGCGTGCATAAAGTTTAAAGCTGCAATCGCTTGGTTACCCGCGTTGTACATACCCCAGAACATAGCTGGGAATACCGCGAACCAAACCATGATCATAATACGTTTTAGGTCAACGCTATCACGAACATGTGAGCTCTTTTTCGTAACCATACCTGGCGTGTAGAACAGGGTTGCTGCTGCTTCATAAAGCGCAAACCACTTTTCATGCTTACCACCAGGCTCAAAATGATGCTCAATATCTTCGAGAAACTTTTTAAGCATGAAATTACCCTTCTTTCTCAATCGTATCTAGCATTCACGAAGTAGCTGACCGTACTCGTATTTGCCTGGACATACAAAGGTACACAACGCTAAGTCTTCTTCATCAAGCTCCAAAGCGCCAAGCGCTTGAGCACTATCGATGTCACCTGCACATAGGTCACGAAGAAGCAGAGTTGGTTCCATATCCAAAGGAAGTACACGCTCGTAGTTGCCGATTGGCACCATAGAACGATCACTACCGTTTGTCGTTGTTGTCATGTTGAACAACTGGCCCTTAAATAAGTGGCCAAGGAAAGAGCGAGTAATAGAGAACTTGTTCTTACCAGGCATTGCCCAGCCGAACAGATCTTTCTCACGGCCTTCTCTTAGTACCGATACCTGAGCATGGTATCGACCAAGATAAGCGTGAGGCCCCGTCGCTTGAGTGCCTGAAAGTACTGAACCCGAGATAATACGAACTTCGCCAGGCATCAGCTCGCTATCTGTTAGATCATTCAAGCTCGCACCAATTGTCGTGCGAACTAGGCGCGGGTTGTTCACTACAGGGCCTGCTAGTGACACAACACGATCTGTGTAAAGTTCACCTGTTAGGAAAAGCTGACCAACAGCAATAACGTCTTGGTAGTTGATGCTCCATGCGACATTCTCTGTACTTACTGGGTACAAGAAATGCATGTGAGTACCCGCAAGACCTGCTGGGTGTGGGCCATGGAAAACATGTTCTTCTACATTGTTTTGCGTTGAGCGTGGCAAACTGGCGCCAGATTTACATACGTAAACCTTACCGTCAGTTAATGTAGAAATAACATCAAGACCAGCGACGAAAGCGTCTGCTTGCTCATTAATAATGAGCTCAGGGTGTGCAGCTAAAGGATTAGTATCGATAGCTGTTACAAAAATTGCCTGAGTTGAAGACTCAATTGCTGGAACCTTGCTGAACGGACGAGTACGGAAAGCAGTCCAAAGACCTGAATCAACAAGCTGAGTTTTAACCGTATTACGATCAAGACCCGCTAGTTGGCCAGATTCGAACTTATCGAATGTCACCTGCTCTTCACCTGCAACTTCAATCACAACTGATTGAAGTACACGTTTAGCACCACGGTTAACTTCGATGACTTTACCGCTTGCTGGAGAAGTAAACTTCACTCCTGGATTCTTCTTATCTTCAAAAAGAACTTGAGCTTTCTTTACTTCATCGCCTACGCGAACATGCATCGTAGGACGCATTCCAACATACTCTTCGCCAAGCAAGGCGACTTTATTGATGGTTTTACCATCATTAATCACCTGGGTAGGAGTTCCTGCAATAGGAAGGTCCAAACCCTTCTTTATTGTAATCATACGCACTTGCACTACTTTATCGGGAAAAAGATTCTTTTAATTGCGTAACTTTTAGACACGACATCAGTGTCCGGTTTTGGCGCGGTTTAAAACACCAAAATCGCAACATCCTATTAAAATACTCGTCACATACTTATGGCGAGTGTTATCAGGTGCGACAGTCTATCATCTTTTACAAAGTTGATGCCATGACCAATCACCTAATACATGGCTTTAATTGTATTGATTTAGCACTGAAAGGCTAAAGAATAGTCATAACTTTGAACCATCGCACAAACATCAATGACCCTAATTTTATCAAGGCTTTTAATGTTTGAAACATTCCTTAATATTTCCTGTTAATCCATTCACATTTGATACATGTTGTTATGCTGTTAACGTTTTGCTTATATTTCAAACAAAAAAAGGGTAGCAAACGCTACCCTTGTTAATTATTTTCCACCGCCCATACACATTGGGCTATCTGGCGCATTTCCTGACTCTGCCCATTCACTCTTGGTGTAAGTATGAATAGAGAGCGCATGGATATGATTGGCTAGCTCCTCGGCCAACACTTGGTTAACCGCACGATGCCTAGCAATTAGGCGTTTAGATTCGAATTCATCACTGACAATGACCACCTTAAAGTGGCTTTCAGAACCTTCAGGAACATTGTGCATATAACTCTCGTTCAGCACTTCAAGATGTTCTGGTGCGAACGCCTCTGACAACTTAGTTTCAATGACACTTTGAATCATATTTCTTCCTAATCTCACCAAAAGGGTTTTGGTTTCTTATACTTAGACTAATGCGGTTAATTCTACCTACCTTCAATCTTTTGGGGAAGGTTTGCCTTTGCACCGTCGCATTCATTTGCGACAATAAACCTGTTATTTCTCTATATGCAATTTGATATGAAAACCGAGCTCACACTACTTGAACGAACCCTCACTCTCCATCGCTATCCCAAAAGACACAATGAAACACTTCAAGCATGGGATGCGGGTGATGAGTACTTAATTACCCATGTTGAAGAGCTCGATTTACCGCTCAGCAGTCGCATCCTTGTTCTCAATGACCATTTTGGCGCCCTTTCTTGCTGGTTATCCGACAAACACCAAGTCACCATGATGAGTGATTCGTTTATTGCCCATCAAGGCACTAAACAAAATATACGCGCTAATCAGTGCAAGGACATTACCCTGGACTCTACGATGGATGACATTCCAGCAGATACAGACATCGTGCTGATGCAGATCCCGAAGATCAATCGTCACCTGATTTGGCAATTATCCCAGCTTCGTAAGTATCTTAAGCCGGGAACGCCAGTCATCGCCGTTAATAAAGCAAAAGAGATCCACACGTCGACATTAAAGTTATTTGAGAAGTACCTAGGTACAACCACCACATCATTAGCTTGGAAGAAACATCGACTTGTCTTTAGCACCCCTAATAGTAGCCCAATATCTGAGGTGTCACCGCATAACTACTGGCCTGTTGATGGTGAAAGCTTTGAGCTTGGTAACTTACCCAATGTGTACTCTGGCGAATCGCTCGATCTTGGTGCCCGCTTCATGCTTAAGCATTTACCTCGTGATCTCGGCAGTGCCAAAGTTCTGGATCTCGGTTGCGGAAATGGAGTGCTCTCAGTCAAGCTTGCTCAGCTCAACCCTGACGCGCACATAACCTCAGTAGACGAAAGTTACATGGCGGTGCAAAGTGCTAAAGAAAACCTGACAAAACAGTTTGGTGAGAGTGATAGATTCAACGCCATAGCAAACAATTGTTTAGATGGTTTCCCAGCACAAGAATACGATCTTGTCGTTTGTAACCCTCCCTTTCACCAGCAACAAGCCATTACCGATCATATCGCTTGGCAGATGTTCTGTGATGCAAAGCATGTTCTTAACACTGGTGGGCAATTAATAGTTATCGGTAATCGTCACCTCGGCTACGATGGTAAATTATCGAGACTATTCGGCAAGTCGAACGTAAAAACGCTCGCTTCCAACAACAAATTTGTTATTTTACAAGCAACTAAATAACTCGTTTCACGTCGTTATCGTCGACGCTACGTTGATAAAGATATAAGAAAAGGAAATTACCATGAGAAAACTGGTTCTAGCAGCTTCAGTGGCTTTGCTTGCAGCATGTTCGGCGCCTCAGCAAGAACAGATTAACTTCATGCCAAAAGCTACGCTGAGTAACAGTGACCTCGTGCAAGGCAGCACTTTTACTCTAACCAGTAAAGACGTTCGTTCTGCGCAATATGTTGCTCTTGTCGACAGTGGTCGTTCAAACATTGAGCCTATCCACTCTAAGCAAAATGTTCGCATTGCTATCGAAAATGCGCTGGCTGAGCAATTTAACTCTCAAGGCTTCCGCTCTACAGTAAACAGTGAAAACTCTGTTGTTGTTGAGATCCAAGAAGCGCTCGTGACAGTGAAACACAGCGTGATGGAAAATGAGATGGACGGCAAAGTAACCATCGAAGTAACGGCTGAAACACCAAAAGGCAAACTGGTTAAAACTTACACGGGCACGGGTTCTCGTTCAGGCATGCTGAGTGCGTCAAACGAAGAAGTTGAGCAAGTGCTTAACGATGTCACTAATCTCGTTGTTCAAGAAATAGCAAACGACAGTGAGCTTCGTACTTACATGCAGGAGCGCTTCTAATGTTGCGTGCGTTCATTGCATCACTGGCTCTCGTTAGCTGCTCACTATTAGCTGCACCAAAAGTTCTGGTTGAGACCAACCTCGGTCCATTTGAGATTGAGCTGTATGAAAAGAAAGCACCAATTTCGGTCGAGAACTTTCTTCGCTATGTCGAAGACGGCAGTTATGAGGGCAGTATCTTCCACCGCGTTATTCCTAATTTCATGGCGCAAGGTGGCGGGTTTGATAAAGACTTCAAACGACTAGAGACCTATGCACCAATTAAAAACGAAGCGGATAATAATGTTGCTAACAACACGGCGACAGTTGCAATGGCTCGAACAAACGATCCCAATTCGGCAACCCGTCAGTTCTTTATCAACTTCAAAGACAACCATTTCCTAAACAAAAGCCGAAGCTCTGACGGATACGCAGTGTTTGGCCGTGTGACAAAAGGCTTTGAAGTCGTCCAAGGTATGGCTAAAAAACCAACTCGCAGCGTAGGACGTATGCAAGATGTGCCGGTTGATCCTATCGTGATCACTAACATTAGCGTTATAGAATAACTTCTAAAGGCTCCTTCTTCTGGAGCCTTCTTTTTCTACAAGGACTTGTTTATGTCTTCACCTTCCCTCTCGTGGAAAGAAACGATCCGTTCTTACCTTGATCGACGCCTAATGTGGGTATTCATGCTTGGGTGCTCAAGCGGTTTTCCGTGGGTGCTGATAGGCTCAAACATGTCCGGTTGGTTGACTGATGCGGGCCTTACTCGTGCCGCGATCGGATACTTTGGTAGTGTATTCGCCGTTTACGCGATCAACTTTATGTGGGCACCTTTGGTGGATCGCGTCAAATTGCCATTACTGCATGGATGGTTAGGCCAGCGCAGAAGCTGGATCCTTCTTTGCCAAAGTTTGATTTTGATCTGCACCCTGTTCATTGCAGGTGTCGATCCAGCAACAAACCTTATGTTTACTTCGATGCTTGCTCTGGGTATTGCGATAGCATCATCGACACAAGATATTGCGATCGATGCGTTTCGTATTGACACTTTCCCTAAGTCACAAGCCAATAAACTGCCTCAAGCCTCTGCGATGGCGGTGATTGGTTGGTGGACCGGCTATTCCTTACCTGGCTACTTAGCCTTTATTAATGCCGATTCGATTGGCTGGAACGGCGTTTACTATGGAATGGCGTTAATCGTTGTAGTTTTGATGATATTCACTGTGCTCGTGGGTGAGCCAAAAACCAACCGTGAAGCATTGCAAGCTGAAGCAGAGGCAAGACACAGCAAAGTAGTCGGTTCTAAAGTTGCCGCCTGGTTCTCGGTAACAGTGATTGAGCCGTTCTTGGATTTCTTCAAACGTAACGGCGTACAAGTTGCCATTACTCTACTTCTGTTTGTGTTCTTATTTAAGATTGGCGAAGCCTTCTTAGGCCGTATGTCGATCACCTTCTATAAAGAAGTCGGCTTTAGTAATGAGCAAATTGGCTATTACTCGAAGCTGATTGGTTGGGGGCTACGATCGTCTTCACTCTCGTAGGCAGTATGTTCAATGTGAAGTTTGGTATCGTTCGTGGCTTGATGATTGGTGGTATCGCTATGGCAGGCAGTAACTTAATGTTCTCTTGGATTGCCAAAGTTGGCCCAAGTGAAACCTTGTTCCTTGCAACGATTTTGGTGGATAACTTTACTACCGCATTTTCGACCGTTGCGTTTGTGTCATTCTTAACGGTACTGACTGGGCAAGCTTTCTCAGCTACTCAATACGCGCTTCTTGCTTCATTGGGTAACTTCGGCCGTACTACGCTCGCCTCCTTTAGCGGTGAGTTGGTCGACTACCTCAACGACTGGTCGCTATTCTTCATCATTACCGCCTTAATGGTGATTCCAAGCTTAATTATGCTGTATTCACTCCGTCACTATTTTGCGGACCTTTTGGATAAAGCCAAAAAGCGAGATGAATTAGAATCTAAATAACCTGATCGGTTTTATTTAAGGGAAGCGTTCGCTTCCCTTTTTTATTTCTAGCGACAGCTAAAACTGAATGCATAATACCCACACTAACTAAATGTGTTGTTTATCCATCGTACGTATAGTTTTTAGGCAAACCATTGCGCAATCGATAACTCACTCAAAAATTATGCAACGGTGTGAAAGTTCCATTAAATTTACGAAAAACGATCAATAGTGAGATCAATGTCACAAATTAAATTTAGTTTTTGCATCCAATACACTTTTAATTGAGATTTATATCGTTATTATTCTCCCCAAGTTTCGCAGCACATTAATTATGCAGCGACAAAAATTTCCCGTTCCATATATACAGAGAATGTCCCCATGAAAAAAACACTTTTATCTCTAGGAATCATTGCTGCAGCTGCAGCTGCTCCTGTTCAAGCTGAATACCTATACGGTTGGGGTGATGTAAGCCTTAACTACCTAGATTGGTCTAAAGGTACAGAAGAGCGTAACGGCGGTTTCAAAAACGACTTCATGTTCCTAGAGCTTGAAGGTGGTGCTGGTTTCACTTGGGGTGAACTATACGGCTTCGCTGACTTTGAGTTCCAAGACGGCAACCCAGCTGGCGACAGCAGCGCTATGGCGATGTCTACTAAAGGTTCTATCGCAGTTAAAACAGGTGTAGAAGAGCTACGTTTCTACGCTCAAACATACTCTACAGAGAACCAAGGCTTCCACGCTCGTAACACTGTCGCTGGTCTTTCTTACAACTTCTCTGGCGATGCTTGGTACTTCAACCCATTCGTTGGTTTCCACTACACTAACACTGGTGGTTTCGCTGACATGAACGGTGGTATGTTCGGTTGGGTAACTGGCTACAACTTCAACCTAGGTGAGCAGAAATTCTCTATCACTAACTGGCACGAATCAGAATTTGCACGTGCTGATGAGTACGTAGCAAACAGCGGCGAGACTGACGATCTGTCTTACAACGGTGCTCTTGCAGCATGGTGGCACGCAACTTCTGAAATCAGCACTGGTGTTCAGTACCGCTACGCTCACAACAAGCTAGGTCAAAACCAAACTGACAATGCAATCATCTACACAGTTAAGTACAACTTCTAATTGTTGAACTGATTGAACAGATAGAAAAAATGGCGCTCTTTGAGCGCCATTTTTATTGGCATCAAGCCAACGGTTGATTATGCTTATGCCTTAGATTAACTGTTGGAATCACCGTGAATATTGTTGTTCTTGGCCCCGGTGCCGTCGGCTCTTTATGGGCTTATAAACTAAATCTCGCTGGCCACAACGTCTCTGTTTATAGTAGTCAAAACCTCCCAAACCTTTCTTTAGAGCTCGATGAACAGCCCGCACTCAGTTTTGTAAATCAAAGCATCGAATTACTAACTAAGGCAGACGTGTTACTGGTTACCGTCAAAGCTTGGCAAGTCGAAGCAGCTATCGAACCTCTGATTAAACACATTGATGAACGATGCATCGTGGTGTTTATGCACAATGGCATGGGCGCTGTTGATACCGTTGCACCTCTACTAGATCGAAACCCTTTAGTGCTTGCTACCACGACTCACGGTGCTTATAAGCCTAGTCGTGAGAAAGTACTTCACACAGGACACGGCAACACGCTTTTGGGTGGTTACAACTCAAAAGGAAGCCGATGCGACTTTTTGGCCGAGGTATTCAATCATGCACTCGCTAATTGCCAATGGACAGAAAACATCAATCTAGCGTTGTGGAACAAGCTTGCGATTAACTGTGCGATTAATCCATTAACAGCCATTGAGCAATGCAGAAATGGCGATCTAGCGAAAGAACATTATCAAGAGAAGCTTAACCAAATCATTGATGAGGTGTGCCAAGTCATGCGCGCCGAAAAAGTTCCTATTACCCGCGAGCAGCTAGAAGAGACCGTTACTCAAGTGATTAAAGCAACGGCCGAAAACTACTCTTCTATGCACCAAGATGTTTTCTATCAGCGCAAAACCGAGATAGACTTTATAACAGGCTATCTGTTGGTCTCGGCGAAGCGACACAATATTTCAGCGCCAACCAATCAAGCCCTTTACGACAACATTAAAACCATCGAAAACAGTTGGACTCAATCATGACCAAAAAAGTACTTGTCCCTATTGCACCTGGCACCGAAGAAATGGAAGCCATTACTATCATCGACATGATGGTGCGAGCAGGCTATGACGTCACGGTAGCCAGCGCAGATTTTGAAGGTCAATTAACAATGAAGGCCTCACGCGGCGTCACATTAACTGCAGATTGCAAACTGGTGGACATTGCCGATGAAGAATTTGATGCAGTCATCCTACCGGGTGGTGTTGAAGGCGCAGAAAATTTCCGTGACAGCACTGTATTGATGGAGATCGTAAAACAGCAGATGTACGACGGGCGATTAGTTGCCGCAATCTGCGCGGCGCCAGCATTGGTTCTTCAGCACCATGGATTGTACCCAAATGCAATCATGACAGGCCATCCAAGTTTCGAATCTCACTTCCCTGCAAAGAACTGGCGTGTAAAACGAGTGACCTATGATGTTAACGACAACGTGTTAACCAGTCAGGGCCCGGGGACTGCATTAGAGTTTGCTATGGAAATCATCATATTGCTCTCGGGTAAAGCACATGCTTGGACTGTAGCTGAGCCTATGGTGACAATTCCGACTCTGCAATATCACAAACAGGGTGATGCATAATGCTTGATGTACAAGCAATCAGAGCTCAGTTCCCAGCGTTACAGCTGATGGTTAATGAGCAACCCTTGGTTTACCTTGATAGCGCCGCAACCACACAAAAGCCGCAATGTGTGATTGATGCCATCAGCCGTTACTACAGCCAACAGAATGCTAATGTGCATCGTGGTAGCCATAGCTTAACAGCCAAAGCCACCAGCGAGTTTGAAGCGGCTCGCCAATGCATGGCTGATTTCATTGGCGCGTCATCAAGTAAAGAGATCATCTGGACAAGAGGGGCGACCGAAGCCATTAACCTCATTGCCCAAACTTATGCTCGCAGTACATTAAAAGCGGGGGACGAAATTCTTGTTAGTGAGATGGAACATCACGCAAACATAGTGCCTTGGCAGATTGTCGCTGAGCAGAGCGGCGCTAAAGTCATTAAAATCCCAATGACGACCGAATGCCAACTCGATTTTGATGCTTACCAATCTCTTATTTCAGATAAGACCCAAATCGTAGCGCTTGCTCAAGTGACCAATGTCACTGGGACTCGTCAGCCGATCGAATCTGCGATTGAACTTGCGCATCAACATGATGCAATCGTAGTGGTCGATGGCGCACAAGGCATTGTTCATGAAAAGGTTGATATGCAGAAGCTAAATGCCGATTTCTACGTATTCTCCGGGCATAAGCTGTTTGCACCTGCGGGTATTGGCGTGTTGTATGGAAAGCAATCTCTGCTTGAGTCTATGCCACCATGGCATGGTGGTGGAAAGATGGTGGAGTCGGTGTCTTTCGAAAAAACCACCTTTACCCAGCTACCTGGCAAGTTCGAAGCAGGAACGCCAAATGTGGCAGGCGCGATTGCCTTGGCTGAAGCCGTCACTTGGTACCAGTCTTATGCATTAGCCGATGTCGAAGACCATATCCACCAACTGCAAACTTCATGTTATGAGGCCTTAAAAGGCATCGACGATATCGACATTCTTGGCTATCAGCCAAACTCTAGCGTTATTACTTTCGTGATCGATGGGGTGCATCATCAAGATATTGCTACCCTACTCGATCAGCAAGGTATTGCCGTTCGCGCGGGTAATCACTGTGCTCACCCTCTGATGGATGCACTGGGTGTTAAAGGGACGGTGAGAATTTCATTCGCCATCTACAATACCCAACAAGATGTCGAGCGAGTGGTACAAGCTATCGAGAAAGCAGTCGATATGCTATAAGCAACAAGCGATGAAAAACTCACGCTCAAAGCATTCGCAGTAAAATCTCTCCCCTCCCCACACACATTGAAAAAAGGCTTGCCAACATTGGTAAGCCTTTTAGATTCTACTCAGCACGATTAACTCGCTATTGCGCCACGCTCTTTATCTGTTCAACAATCGCTTTCAAGCCATTGCCACGAGATGGGCTGAGATGGGCAATCAATCCAAGCTGGTCAAAATAAGCATCAATATCGAAGGCTTTTATCTCATCACTGGTCTTACCGTTAAACGCAGCTAAAACCAAAGCAATCAGCCCACGAACAATGCGCGCATCCGAATCAGCGCAGAATTGCCAGACATCGCCTTGCTGTTGACTCACAAGCCATACCGAGCTTTCACATCCGGCCACCGTCACTTCAGAAGACTTAAACTCTTCCGGCATTTTAGGCAGTTTCTTACCCCATTGGATGACCTGACGGTATCTGTCTTCCCAGCCTTTCAAATCTTGCATTACAGCAGCAATTTGGTCGCTAGTAATATCACTGCCAAACGGGTTTTGAGGGAAATCGAGCATACTGACCTAAGCCTACTTTGAGTACTTTTGAATAAGTTTTTCAACAATACGCGATACAGCAACAAAACCAAAGGTTGCCGTTACCACAGTTGCCGCACCAAAACCGCTCGCACAATCCATTCGCTTTGGACCTTCAGCGGTTGATTTAACGCCGCACACCGAGCCATCTGGCTGTGGGTACTTTAACTGCTCTGTGGAAAACACGCACTCAATGCCAAACTTGCGCTGTGGATTCTTCGGGAAATTGTGAAGGCGACGTAATGTATCTTTGAGCTTTTTCGCCAAAGGATCTTGAATTGTCTTGGTCAGATCCGCCACTTTAATTTGTGTTGGGTCTACCTGACCACCAGCACCACCCGTAGTGATCACTTTGATCTTATTGCTTCGACAGTAAGCAAGTAGCGATGCTTTGGCTTTTAGGCTGTCGATCGCATCCAACACGTAGTCATAATCTTTGGTTAGATACTCATGTTGGTTGTCTGGCGTGATGAAATCGTCAATCAGATTGACTTTACATTCTGGGTTGATCAGCTTGATTCGCTCAGCCATCACTTCAATTTTACTTTGCCCAACAGTACCAGACATCGCATGAATTTGACGGTTAATGTTGGTCACACATACGTCATCCATATCAATCAGAGTAATCTCACCAATACCCGTTCTAGCGAGCGCCTCTGCCGCCCATGAACCTACACCACCGATACCAATAACACACACATGCGCGGCGCGAAGGATCTCTACTTCGCTGTGCCCATAAAGTCGTCGAGTTCCACCAAAACGTTGGTCGTAACTGTCTGAAGCTGGCGTATCAAGTTGTCGCATATTGAAGGTCCACATCGGTAAAAACAAAGAGTGCGTTTTATACGCACTCTTGGGTAAAAAGTCTAGGTATTCAGGTTAGGGGCTAATTATTAACCTCAGGGGATAGCGCCCATGGTGATTGCGTTGGTGAGTTCTCTAAACCCAATTTCCAGACTCGACCAAAGTGACGGTAATGCCCTGCATCAATGCCCGCTCTTGCGCCAATGCCATGGTACAAATCTAAGTGATTCTGTTTCACGGCTCCGCCAGTATCTAGAACAATAAGCAAGCGCAGTTGATGTGCACCACTCCAAGTACCATCCGCATTTAGCAAAGGAACTTCTGCTAGAATCGGTGTCCCCATTGGGAACAAGCTACGATCACCCGCTACTGAAGCCATTGGCAATAATGGAATACCTGCGGTACCCGTTACCGGAGCCGCAGCTTTCGGCTGGAAGAACACAAACGACGTGTTTTGCTCAAGCACCTCTCGGACCACATCATCATCGTTAGCCAGTACCCACTCTTTAATCGCTTTAAGCGACATCTCTTCACGAGGGACTTCACCGCGCTCAATCAGTACTCGGCCAATACTCACGTAAGCTTTGTTATTTTTGCCTGCGTACGCGAAATATTCCAACGTATCATCGTCTTCGAAATGCACATAACCGCTGCCCTGCACTTCCATAATAAATGGATCGATACGGTTAGCCGCGTAGCCAAGCTCTAACCCTTGGCCTTCTAAGGCCCCGTTATAGATCTCAGCTCGTGTTGGGCAATCTTCACTGCATTCTGGTAAACCATATACTGGATATTTGTACTCTTCATTTGGCTCATGACGCAGCTCCATCACCGGAGAGAAGTAACCTGTGAACATCACATTACCTTGCTATCACCACCTGCTAATTGCGCAGCTTGAACACCATAACTCGCTAGCTCGTTCGGATCGCCGCTTTGCATGGCCCAGTCACTCAATTGACGATACAGAGGCTCATAGACTGCAGCCATGGAAGGTGAACGGGTGATCACCTCATCAGCTTGGCTATTGAACTTGGTAAAATCAGTAGGGACATTCGTCTCGATAACTTCAACTTGATTGAGAGGCTTTGAGAACTCGCCATCAAGGTATTGTTGCGCACGCTCTGTAGGCTGAGCACAGCCAAAAAGCATAGCGACACATGCAAGTGGGGTAAACTGTTTAATCACAAATAGATATCCTTAAATTGAGTCGTTCGAGCATGACAAACTCTCTGATAAATCTCAATCGTATTAAGGCTACCTGACACCAATTTTATGGTTTTCTAACAATTTAAAGGTGGGGTTATAGTGCTCATCCGATTCCAACATCATTTCAGTGTTGGATTCATTGCGCATTTTATAGCGGTACTCTACCCCTCCCGCCATATAAGAGAAGTACCATCCATCATAATCAAAGTCGGTAGCAACCAGATTTCCATCTACTGATACGCCTTCAGAACTCAAGATGATTTTTTGTACTGCGTAACTTGCTACATTTTGCTCAACCCATACACCGTAAATCTCTTTCTTTGGGAAAAAATGACTCATCATCCTGTCATACACCGTTGCGTATAATATGATCGTCACCACCCCTCCGATGAGTACAATCGAAATCAGGATCTTTTCGACCGATTTCTTGGGTTGACTACCCAACTTTTCTTGCTTCTTCGCTTTGCTCATATTGATACCTTAGGAGGGCTTTCAAGCCGCACCAACTTCAAAGTTTCTTTCCGCCCTCTAAGACCGAAAAAAACAGTTTACAAGTGAATATAAATACAATATGTTCATATAAGTATTCACTAAGAGCATAGCCAATTGAAAATTCGTAGTACCGCTTTAGTCAAAGGTTTTCGCCAATCGACCCCTTATGTGAATGCACACCGTGGAAAAACCATGGTGGTCATGCTTGGGGGAGAAGCGGTTGAAAACAAAAATTTCTCTAACATTATTAGCGACCTTGCATTACTGCACAGTCTGGGCGTCAAAATTGTTTTAGTTCATGGTGCTCGCCCGCAAATCAATCGCATCTTAGAAGCGAATCAATACCAAACGCCCTATCACAACGGGGTGAGAGTCACTGACGAGAAAGCGCTTAACTTAGTGATGCAAGCAGCAGGTCAGCTTCAACTTGCCATTACGGCTCGCCTATCGATGAGCCTGAACAATACGCCAATGGCAGGTACCCAACTTAATGTGATGAGCGGTAATTTCATTACCTCTCAACCATTAGGTATAGATGATGGTGTGGATTACTGCCACAGCGGGCGTATCCGCCGCATTGATATCGAAGGCATTAATAGAACCCTAGAACAAGGGTCAATTGTACTGCTCGGCCCAATTGCTAGCTCAGTGACCGGCGAGTCATTTAACCTACTTTCTGAAGAGGTGGCGACTCAAGTTGCGATCAAGCTTGGAGCAGACAAACTGATTGGCTTCTGTTCAGAACAAGGGGTGATTGACGAAAATGGCAATGCTGTCGCCGAACTTCTGCCAAATCAAGCGGAAAAGATTCTGCAACACTTACAGTCGGGCGAAGGCTCTTGCGACTCTGCCAGCACAGGAACACTTCGCTTCCTACGCGCCTCCATCACCGCTTGCCGAGCAGGCGTACCTCGAAGTCACTTGGTGAGCTACAAAGAAGATGGCGCGCTTATTCAAGAACTGTTCTCCTTTGACGGTATCGGTACTCAAGTGGTCACCGCTAGCGCCGAACAAGTACGAAATGCCTCAATTAATGATATCGGGGGTATCTTAGATCTCATTCGCCCGCTTGAGCAGCAAGGTATCTTAGTGAGACGATCTCGCGAGCAGTTAGAGCAGGAAATTCACCAGTTCACCATCATTGAGAAAGATGGATTAATTATCGGCTGCGCGGCGCTCTACCCATACAAAGAAGAACGTATGGCGGAAATGGCCTGCGTGGCGATTCATCCAGAATACCGCGATGGTAATCGAGGACTGTTACTACTCAATCACATGAAGCTGCAGTCGAAATCTCAAGGCATTGAACAGATCTTCGCTTTGACAACGCACAGCCTGCACTGGTTTAGAGAGCAAGGCTTTATGGAGATAGAAGTCGAAAGTTTGCCGACCACCAAACAGAATCTGTATAACTATCAACGACGTTCAAAAGTCCTCGCTCTAAAGGTATAACCCGAAAATCTCACTTATAAAACAAAATAAAACCAGTTTCATAATATTTAGAGCAATATTTACTTTTAATGGTATGAGATATTGGTTAATATTCACGCTCCTCAGCTTGAGGAGCTGCCTTTCGGGGTCATTGGACTCTTTGCCTAACTCAGTTGGGCCCGCATGGATTGCCTTAAACACTAAAACAAGTCGATAAGAGCAAAAAGTCTATGAGAACCGTCATCTGTAATTCGGTACAAAGCTTTTGGGATATGGCTGATAACCATTTCTTAGAAGGACTGGACGTCCACTGTGTCTTTCCAGTCAATGAAGGCTTAAAAGCGTTTATTTTGAACTATCAAATTCGCTATAAAATTCGCAGTATCTCATTTTCAGATGCAATCAACTAAGCGGATACCTTTGCCAAGTCTCCATGGATGGGACTTACCTTCACTCCCCTAATCAGCTCAATCGCTCAACCAAACCACTGATTCGCTGCGTTTTCACTCTCACACCACGCTTTAACACATTCATATCCGCGTATAACACTAACCGCTTCTTCGCACGAGTGATCCCTGTGTAAATCAACTCTTTGGTCAAGATTGGCGTAAACTCAGCCGGTAACAACATCAAAGTAAAATCGAATTCACTGCCCTGAGATTTGTGTATGGTCATCGCGTACCCAGTTTCGTGCTCTGGCACTCGGCTCGGCAAAATTGCCTTAACGCTACCGTCTGGTAACTCGAAGAACACCTTCAAACGCTGCTCTGGATCTTCACTGTCACGCATACACAAACCAATATCACCATTATACAAACCCAAGCCGTGATCATTGCGCGTTACCATAATTGGCCTGCCGTGATACCAAAGCTCGTCTTGAGTTCGAATCAACTTTCTCGCAGAAAGTGCTCGCTCCACTCTGCTATTTAGACCAGCTACACCAAAATCCCCTTCGCGAATCGCACAAAGCAACCGGCAGCGACCAAACAGTTTTAGCGCCGCTTTTGCCCGCTCTCGCTGTGTTTCTGGATTCTGAGTTTCAGGATTGGTGACTACCTCATCCAAACGCTTAAGATAAAACCCATACTCTTTGACCAACGTTTGCAACATGTGGTTATAGTTCTGGCTGCTAAGCGGGTAGTGCTCAATATCAGCAAAGCCACTTTGCCACACTTTTTCAAGCTGGCTAACTTGCCCCATGTTTACCGCTTTCGCTAGTTGACCGATTCCTGAGCGCGCGTCAAAACGGTAACTCTTTTGCAGCATACACAAGCTATCCGCGATTGGGCTATTCACATGACGCTTTTGATTCATCAGTTGAGTAAAACCGGTCAGCGAGGCCACTTGGCTCGACTGGTTAGCGCTGTAGCCATACTGTGAAAATGAGCAAATATCACCTAACACTGCACCCGCCTCTACCGAAGATAACTGGTCTTTATCACCGAGTAAGATAAGGCGAGCATTTTTCGGCAAGGCTTCCACCAGCTTATACATCATCGATAGATCTACCATTGAGGCTTCGTCAACGACTAAGATATCCAGATGCAAAGGGTTATCTTGATGATGTCTAAACTCGACACTCCCCGGGATCGCGCCTAACAATCGATGTAAGGTACTCGAATCGGTCGGTATCGCAGCTTTGAGCTCCGGCGATACTGGCAAGGCTTCAACCGCCGCACCAATGGATTCGGTTAAGCGAGCAGCAGCTTTACCCGTTGGAGCCACCAACTTAATAATTGGGGAGCTTCCCGCTTGCTGACTTTGCGTAATCAGCGCGGCAAGAAGTTTCGTTACTGTGGTCGTTTTACCCGTACCTGGCCCACCAGAAATGACGGCAAACCGACGAGTCAGCGCCACTGAGGCCGCCACCTTTTGCCAGTTAACACACGCCGACTGCGGCACTAACTGTTCTAGCACCTCGAGATCGTCCACTCTTGTTGCACTGATTAGCGCCTGATTGATTGCTGGCCAATCAAGGGGGTCAGTATTAACCACGTCAAGGTGATCCAATACCAATTGCTGACGCTGAATTTCGCTGGTATCCGAACCCAGTTGCTTGAGTGCATTAAACAGAAAGTGATAGCTACGCTTAAATAGATGGTTAAGAAGCGCTGTGAGTTCAGAAATACTCTCACTGGTCAATTCGACGGGCTGGGCAAGCTCTCCGATTCGAGCCGCCAATGCCACTTCATAAAACCAGTACCGCTGCAGGTAGAGCCTCTTCCCATCAAACACCATAGGTAACGCACCAACTTGAGTGCTATTGCCATCAAAGCCGTTTGTTTTACGCACCAATTCGCTTTGTTCAAGCAAATGCATCCAGTCAACTTTGGCGAGGCGTTCAATCCATGGTTCGGCACTTTCTCCAAACAAACCCAACTGATTGGCTAACCCAGCTGCGAACACTTGAGAATGATAAGCTTGATCTGGTGTATTGAGTTGCAAGCAGATATGACCGTGACTAAGTTGCTGACTTAACGCTGCTGCAATGAAGCCAATCTCATCTTGATTTTGCTTTGCTTGGGAAGCAATAAAGCGGGCAAACTGATAATCGAGCTGCCTAATTGCGCCTTTTTCCACTAAAAGCTGTAACAGCGTAAACATGTTAGTTCCCATTAGAAAACAGTCCCATTAATAAACAGCCTCATCAATAAACAACCCATTATTAGATAAACGCATTACAGTCCTAGCTCCATCTGCCTTGATTGTCACTTTGGTTTTCAACTGGCTTTCCATCAATTAGGTAATCCATATCGCGTAAAAACTCTTGTGTCGGTTTGGCAGAGAAAACTCCGTGGTCGGATTCGCCATCCATACCGCGTAAGAAGAGATAATAGACACCGCCAAAATGTTGCTCATAGCTATAGTCAGCCAATCGACTGCGTAAGAAACGGTGCAGCGCCAACGCGTAAATTTGATATTGCAAGTCATAACGATGATCAGCCATGGCCGCTTTTAATGCTTCACCATGATAAGCATGGACCTCATCGCCTAGGTGATTCGATTTCCAGTCGAGAACGTAATACTTACCTTCATGCTCAAACACCAAATCAATGAAACCTTTAAGCATGCCTTGCACCGTCTGGAATCCAAGATCCCCTGCTTTGGCAGAAAGTGGGTCATGCTTTTGAATCACGCGGTTTAAGCTAGACGACGCAAGCACTTCAATCGGCAATAGGAATTCCATTTCGACCAAACGCTGGGCTGGCCCTTTCTGGTTAAGCAATATCGGGCTCTGCTTACTACTAGCACGACTTGATTGATTAGTATGCGTGCTTGCAGGAGTGGTTAGCGGGGTGCTTAACACCGTATCCACCAGCTTGACTAACACTGGTAACCAAGCCTCATCAAGCTGTTCGCGTTCTAACAGCTCTGTGATAATCGCCAAGTTAGAGTCACTACCCGCAGGCTCAGTAAACTCAACTTCCTCGAACAGTGTATGAAGGAAAGTTCCGGGATTGGCACCACGGGGAAAAGTAAAGATCGTCTTTTCAGGCTCAATAAACTCAAGCGATTCCTCTTGATCTTCACCTACCGAATCGATGTCAAACCCGGTTAACTCTTGAGTCGCATCATAATGAGAATGAGCGCCTTGTTTAATCAAACCGGAGTAACTGGTGATTCGCCACTGACGATCAATACTATTAGCAAGCTGCTTGGCAGACAAAGGACCTATCGCCGATTGCGGCGCTTGATATCTCTCCTGAGTTAGCTCAGGAGCACTCTCCAACACAGCTGCAGGATTATTGGATGTTTGCGCTTCAATGGCTTTGGTCAAATCATTGATCCCACCCTCTTGACCGTCTTGCAGCAAGTAACCCATCGCACTCAAATGGACACCTGTCGGCTCTTTGGTAGAACGCCCATTTCTAAGCGGCGATGCACCAACAAAACAGCCATAAACGGCACGCGTTAAAGCTACATAAATCAGTCGAAGATCTTCAGCCAAGCGCTCTTTATCCGCTTGCGCTAGGGCTTGATCACTCGCGGTGATGTCGAGAATAGTTTGATCCGAGTCAGCATCGTAATATTTCGCTTCACTGGCCGCTCTGTGACTAAACACGAAAGGTAAGAAGACGAGATCGTACTCCAAGCCTTTTGACTTATGAATAGTAACGATCTGTACCAGATTTCTTTCCGACTCCAGGCGTTGGATCTGATCATCGCCGCCTAAACCTTGCTCAGCATCGCTGATAGTTTCTGCCAGCCAACGCAGTAAGCCATGATCGCTATCGAGGTCTTGTGTCGCTTGCTGAAGTAGCTCGCCAATATGCATAAGATCAGTCAGTACACGTTCGCCATTTTGCGAACGCAATAGACGTTCAGCGATGTGTCGTTTACTCATTACCGAGCGCAGCATTGGCAGCACGCCACGGCTCACCCACAGCTTTCGATACTCTTTAAACTCATTGACGGCGTTATCCCAGACAACTTCATCATTATTGAGTAGGTCTAAGGCATACGCATCCAGAGCGAATAACTCTGAAGCTAAACAAGCTCGCAGCGAACGATCGTTGTCTGGTGTTAATACTGCTTGCAGTAAGCGCTGAACATCTTGAGCTATCGAGCTAGTAAACACACTATCGCGGTTTGACAGATAAACGCTGGCAATACCTTGTTCTGCGAGGGCTTGTTTGACCATGCGCCCTTCACTACCAGTTCGAACCAGAACTGCAATATCTCCCGCTTCAATCGGCGCAGTCTTGTCACCATTGATAAGGGTCGCCTGACCTTGAGCAGAGGCGGTCAAGATGGTTTGAATCTGGCTCGCCGTCGCGTTTGCCATCTCAACGAGATATTCCCCTTTCGGTAGCGGTTTGTCTTCTGCTTCTTGCAACCAATACGTTAACGCGGGTTGAGCCTGGCCGTTCAATTGCCAACTTCTTTTGTCTGCATTCGGGCTCGGGCTCACAGGTAAGAAAGGAATGTCGCTATCGTAGATAAATGGACTTTGTGGCGTGGCAAAAACTTGGTTCACACTCTCAACCATATCAGCACTGGAACGCCAGTTAGTACCAAGGGTGTAATGCGCCTTAACCTGATTTCTAGCCTTGATGTAGGTGAAGATATCCGCACCACGAAATCCGTAAATGGCCTGCTTGGGGTCACCGATCATGAATAGGCCACATTCGGATGATCAAGATAGATGCGGCTAAAAATGCTGTATTGCAGTGGATCGGTATCTTGGAACTCATCAATCATCGCAACCGGATACAAGGTGCGTATGCGATCCATGAGTAGGCTCTGTTCATCGATATCAATCGAAGCGGATAGTTGCGTAAGAAGATCATCAAACGACAGCCACTGTTTCTGGCTTTTCGCTTGTGCCAGCATGGCTCGGCAGTGTTCAATCGCGTGAGCCATCAAAGGTGCTTTCAAGCTGATAGGGTTGGTAAGAAAGGTTTCAATAGCGGTGAAAATCTCATGCTGAGGCGGGGTACCCTTTGGCGTTTTCTCTATTAAAACGCTTTGGCTAAATTTCTCTAACTTGTCCGGAAAACCATAGCCATTGGTAGGAGATTGCGCCCACAACGACACCTCTTCTAACCAGTTAGGCAGTGACTTTTTGGTGTAGCTACGTTTGTTAACATCAGACTGCGAAATCAAAGCTTCAAGCTCATCACTAACCGCATTCCACTGAGCTTTTAGCTCATCGATGGCCGAAAGGTTTGTCTGGTGCAAATCATTGAGATCACCGGACATTGCCTCAACCGACAGGGTTAACGGCGCGCCCGTTAGGTAATGGCCAATATCGGATAATAATGCCGCTGGGCTTGCCCATAAGTTTCGCACTTCTGATGCAAGAGCTAACGGCAGCGAATAGAAGTTTCGACGCCAATAATCAGCGGCCACTTGAGCTTTCAAGTGACTTTCATCGGTCACGAATTCATTATTAAATCGACTGCCCGACTCAAACGCATTTTGCGTGAGCATACGCTGGCAAAAGCCGTGAATGGTGTAAACAGCCGCTTCATCCATCTGCCTTTCTGCATTGAGCAAAATAGAAGCCGCCGCTGGATGATCTTTTACTTCTTCAAGCAGTGGTTGAATAACCGGATCACTGCTAACGCCACGTGCAAAGGCGATCCTCGCATCATGAATTCGCGCACGAATACGATCTCGCAGCTCGGCAGTCGCCGCCTCGGTAAACGTCACAACAAGAATCTGATCCACCGTTAGCGGCTGTTGATGCTTAGTTTGATCATCCCCGTGGCCCAACAGCAAACGCAGATATAAACCTGCAATCGTAAAGGTTTTACCTGTCCCTGCAGACGCTTCAATTAGCCTTGCGCCATTAAGTGGGAAAGTCATGGTATTTAGTTGCGTTGCCGCTGTCATATTCGCTCTGACCTTGAAGTTCTATTTGCTAGAAAGCTCATATTTTGTACGAGTTCCGCCTAAGCGAAATACGTAAATCTTAAAATGTCATTGGGCTCATGCCCGTAAAGTTAGGACCAGTTCACAGTTTGTTTTTTGGGGAACGTGATCCGCCCTGAAAAAATTCATCTTCTATCAGCATCTGCTGAAACATTCGAGGGTTGTGAGATCTTTCTCACGGATACGTAATTAACAAGTCGCTAGTATTCCTGCCACGAGTTACCAAGTAACCGAAAGAATTTCATGTCACTTGCTTTAAGCGACATTACCCAAATAATGGTCCCTCTGACCTGTGGCCGTACAGCGAACGCCCTACACTATAATGATTTACTGGCGGCCACTTTAATTCCCTTTTTAGTACCATCCCTTTTAAAATCATCTTTAATAGCCTAATCATCGAAGGCGCTCTTTGCGTTGAGTCTTGGCGTTTGAAGAACAAGGCCGGTTAAAGTGCGAGATTGTGCGGCCAGCTCATCATTCCATTGCGACCAAACGCGTGCAATATAAGGATCGCTGCCTTCACCACTCATCATATAACCATCGTTAAAAGCACCTTCCATTTTCTTGAAGCACTTCTCTTCGTCATCCACCCATTTTCCTCGGCTAAAGCCCGCTTCTACACCCGCTAAAGCGGTTCTTGGGAAATAAGCCAGAGGTTCATTCATACCCTGATAAAACAGGCGTACGAGCTCACTGAGTAAACCTTTCGCGTAGTCAGAAGATTCCAATGGTGGATAGATAAGATGTACCACGCCTTCCTTGCGATCGTAACCAAGGATATGCGTCGTCTTTAAATGACCCGAGGCGGACATGGCTAGGTGGTCAATCCAAGCGGAAAGGTAATCTTGCGAGCGCACTTTGCCGCTGCGATATCTCACCAACCCCGGTTGATAATTCTGCGTCAGCCAGCCGACGAGATGAACCGTTTTACCCTCACCAAGAACGTCGATGCTTAGATTGATATCGATATCATCTTGAGGGCTGGCACAGATAAATCCAAGCTCTTGAGCAATCTGTTCTGCTTGTACGCGGTTGGTCTCAAACTCTAAATCACCAAATGCGCCAACCGGTAATTTACCCTGAGCACGTTGATGCTTCACAAACTGTTCAAACACAAGAGCAGTATCGTTTTGACCAGAACGTTGCGCGCTGAGTAGCTCATCTAAAAGCTGATCGCGCAGTTGATAACTTTCTAGACCATTGAGTATGAATGGCTCGTCATCTTGCATGACCGCTTGTGGCGGCTCGAACACCACCTTCAAACGTCGGTTGTAAAAGTATTGAACAGGAAGACGCCAAAATCTCTGCAACTCAACCAAATCAAGCTCTATCGGGAATGTGGCATCAAGTAGGTAATCGCTTAATGTTTGAGGCTCCTCATCAGAAGCCGACGGATTCATCGTTCTCTCTTCGATAGATTCCATATCCGAGACTTCTTGTCCCTGCGCACTCAATGCTGGTAACCACTCTTTGGCATAACTGCCACCGGCTTCACGGAACGCCAGTGGGCTAAACGGCACCATGGCATGAGAAAACTTAATATGACTCAGCAGGCGCTTACCTGACTCATCAACACCCAGATTTTGTTCGCCCTGCAAACAGTAGTTTTGCTGACAATACTCCATCAGTTCGGACACCAATACTGATGGTACGCGCTCAGTGTTGTCTTGAATCGAACGGCCAACATAGCTGATGTATAAACATTGCTGCGCAGATAACAGAGCTTCTAAGAACAGGTAACGGTCATCATCTCGACGAGAACGATCGCCCGGCCTTACGCGACCTGTCATCAAATCAAAACCTTCAGTCGGCATGGAGCGAGGGTATACACCATCATTCATGCCCAGCAAACAAACGGTTTTAAATGGGATTGAGCGCATCGGCATCAAGGTACAGAAGTTCACTTGCCCCGCTAAGAATCTCTGGCTAATTCGAGCGCCAGACAACTTGCTGTCGAGATATTGACTGATGATCGATGGTGCTAACGACTGCTCAAAATGCGCGTCGACAAGCTGATCTTTTAAGTTCGACAGGCAATCTCTGATCGACTTAACCACCAGCTCTCCCTCCAGCTCAACGCTAAAGAAATCTTCCAATAGGTTAGAGAGCACCTCGCGCCATTCATCGATCGTTTGCGATTGGGCAAGCTTGCGATGATAGAGCTTATCTTCTCAATAAAGTGCGCCAGTTTTCCCGCCAGTTCAGCGCTCATGCCTTGAACTTCATTGTAAGGTGCAAGTGGCACATCACCTTGCAGGTAAAGGCTATCGTCACTGCCAGAAATCGAGTAGCCAAGAAGCATACGCGAGATGCCGAATTGCCAGGTATTTTGCTGACTGGCAGGCAGCCCGAACTGCTCTGCGGTGGTTTCATCGAGCCCCCAACGAATGCTCGACTCTTCCACCAGTGTTTGGCGGTGGCAAATTCATCTTCAGATATCTCAAATCTTGCCATAATGGACGGGGTTTCAAGCAGCTCCAACAACTCGGAAGCTAGGCAGCGACTAGTCGGCAGTTGAACCAATTGCATGAACGCCGCCAAAATTGGGCTCTCTTGGTCAGCAGTTCTATCTGAAATTGAGTACGGGATAAAACGCTCACCTGGCGCATTACCAAATACCGCTTGTATCGCTGGGCTGTAAGCATTGATATCGGCGACCATCACAATGATGTCGCGCGGTTTCAAACTTGGGTCGGCATCAAACATCGCCAATAACTGGTCATGCAGCACTTCCACTTCACGCATAGGGCTGTGGCAGGCATGCAGCGTCAGAGAGCGGTCTTGAGCATCGATGGTCTGTTTGTGGTGGCTAGAATCGAGAATGCTGTCGTCTTGATGCTCTTCGAGATTGAGTATGTCCGCTTGAATCTGCTCAAGCAGTGACGCCCTCTCGTTATCAATAAAGAAATCGTGCTCTTCACTTTCCGATTGTGACAGCAAGTAGAGATTGTCTCGTCCTAGTTTACCCATGGAAGCCAGTAAACTGTTTCCTACTGCATGCTGAGTATGCAGCTCATCTTCAGCCGCATTGTCTTCAATGCCGCCTTTGAGTGGCGACACTTCACTCTCAAACTCGACACCTTGATCACTCAGCACAAATCGTTTGTGCTTCTGACTTTCAAGGCGGGCTAAGTATTTTCTATCTCGAATATCACCCCAGTAGTGCTGACAAGGGTTGGTAAACATCAAATGAACATCAATATGCTCACCCAACGCTTTTAACGCTTCCATATAGCGTGGTGGCAGAGATGAAATACCAAAAATGAACAGTCGATGAGGCAGCTTATTGATATCGACTTGCCCTTGGCTAATGCCTCAATAAAGCTGTCGTAAAGGTTGGCACGATGATAGTGAGAGTGCCCATGTCCAACAATCGCCTCATACAACGACTGCCATAGAATAGGTTGCCAAGGATGCTCATCACCGATTTCGGTCACTTCAATACCTTGCTCCCAGCTAGCAATCCACTCAGGGCGATACACCAAGTAGCCATCGAAAATATCGGCGATTTTTTCACACAGTTGATAAAGCTTGGATGAGTCTTGATCGTCTGCTAAATAGGTATTGAGAGGAGTAAATGCTTCCTGATCCAACAACTTGGGCAGAATCAACATCAGCTTCCACGTCATCGCCTCCTTGTTGAAGGCACTTCGTTTCGGCACATCGGGTAAAACTCGAGTGAACATCTCCCAAATGAAGGTCGCTGGAAGCGGAAAATCAATGTTAGCTGCTACACCAAATTCTTTCGCCAGTTCCATTTTAAGCCACTGAGACATACCTGGGCTTTGCACCAAGATTTGCTCTTTCTCAAATGGATTACTCAACGGTTCAGTTTTAATTATATGAACCAATAGAATTTTAAGGGTGTCGACTTTGTTGGAATGATAAACAGTAAACAAAATTCACTCGTCTAGAATCAGCGCTAATGCAGTCAGATTAGCACAACTAATTCCCTGAATTCAGTGTTATAAACCAACTGCGTTATGAAATTCTACGCGTGATGCATTACTGCTCGATTTGGCCAATAAAAGTAGAGATAACAAATACCAACGTATGTCACCAAAGCCGTAGCGATCACCAATTCGACTACCGCCAGAGTTTGGACTTGATTGATGTATTTAGACGCCATACCAATTTCTGTCATCCAATCGGTTAATTTAAATAGCGCCGTCGCACCAATCACCATAGGAAACGTAAATGCGGCGTATCCTGCACTAAATGGCAACCTCAGTAGACGGACAAAAGCAAGATAGATAATCATCGTCATCAACACGGCAATACCAAACAAAAGCCCGATCAGAACTGGTGAAGGCTCAGCAGACATGGATAAGTACCCAGCAAGAGTCAGACTTGCAGGGGCAGCCATGATCGCCATTGTCGGTTTTGCCGTATCTGGAATTTGCTCAGAAAACATGAAGCGATAAATCATTAAAGGCAACATGATGGCATAGGCGAGCATGCCGAAGATAAGAGCACCATTCGCAATCATCTCCAACGCTGGATTACCCGAATAAGAGACATTAGCCACTACGATTCCGACAGGTGGAACAAACCAACTTGGGACCAAATGATGCAGCTCGAAATTTTGGGCTCGGTGGTATAAAAAGCTCACTAAAAACGTGACGTGCAAAAATACCGCACAAAGCCAAATCACATCCCCAGCAATGGGGCTTATCTGGCCGATAGAGTTCGATATGATCATCACGGCCATCGCAAACGTCGGTACAACACTGCCAACCACAGGATGAGCAAGATCTTCTTTTAACATGTGTCGATGAAGTAAAAACTTCACTGCAAGAATCATCAATAGAATGCTCGAGATTGCAGCACTCACCCACTGTCCATAGCCATTAAGATCCACTAGGTTTTCCCAACACCAGCCTAAGCTCGCGATTCCCAATGCCAGCCCCGCCATTGGCGTTGGTGCTTCCATCAATTTCGTTTTCACTCGTTGAATCATAACGCTTCTTCTATCGACTCAGGAAAGTAGAGCTATTTTAACGACATGTACTGTTTTAAGATATCTGCTATTTTAAAACTTACGTTAAGATTTTCTAAACACTTTTAAGGTAACTCTGTGGCTTATAATGTTTCGCTAAGGCAACTGCATGTTTTCTCAACCATTACGCAGCACAAAACCCTCACAGCGGCGTCTGAAGCGCTGTTTCTATCCAAAGCAGCGGTCAGCATGGCGCTGTCCGAGCTAGAAAAACAGATTGGTCATCCACTGTTTGATCGAGTGAATAATCGATTAGTCCTCAATCAAGAAGGCCAAAAGTTACTCCCTCTTGCCGACGAGCTTTTGCATAGGGCTAACGACATCGAGTTGATGTTTGATGGCGATACGACACTCACGGGCCAGTTGAGGATTGGAGCGAGTGATACGATTGGTAACCAAATTGCCCCCTACATGCTCAGCGACTTTAGAAAAAGTACGGATCATACTCAGCAAAGCCTGTTCATTTCCAACAGTGCGCAGATTTGCCAGATGTTAATCGACTACGAACTGGATATCGCTCTTATCGAAGGAAGCACGCCTCACCCAGACTTACTGTCTGTGCCATTTAGTCACGACGAAATGTGTGTCATTGCATCGCCAATTCATCCGCTTAGCCATGGAAGCGAAATTACCTTGGATCAGCTTGAGGGGAACGATTGGATACTTAGAGAGTCTGGCTCTGGATCGCGTGAGTTTTTCACCCAGCTCATTGCCCCGCGGCTTGTGGATTGGCACGAGTCTTTTCAGCTCAACACTACCGAAGCATTGATCAACAGCGTATCGGCAGGGCTAGGCTTAGCGTGTCTGTCTAAACTTGCTGCCAGCCCCGCTATTCAGGATGGGCGCGTCGTACAAATACCACTCCCCTTAAACATGCAACGTAAGTTCTGTTTATTGGTCCATAAAGAGAAATACCAAAACCCACTACTCAAAGCCTTTATTAGTTTTTGTCAGCAGTGGCAACAAAACGACGCAAGCAAATAAGTGAAGCTTATTGGTTGGCGATATGAACAGCACTCGCCTCTCACATTTGCGCCCTCGCCTAGACTTGCGCGCTCAAAAGCTGTATAAACAGCCAGTAATAGAAACATTTAAATTGTTAGAGGATTAACCATGGCTGTAATCGTCAAGTACGTGGTGGAACGCAACGGAGAAGAGAAAATGACTTTTACCTCTAAAGCCGAAGCTGACGCTTATGACAAAATGCTGGATATGGCAGACGAGCTGTTTACTCTGCTAGGAAAAAGTGAGCTTCTAGAAGATGAAGCTAAACAAGAAGATCTGGCAATGTTCCTAGCTCAAAACAAAGAAGAAGTGCTGTTTGCATTAGGTGCAAAAACGCAAACCTGCTCCTAAAAAACCAAAAGCGGTAAAAGAGCCTGAAGCACAAGATGACGCGGCTTAACGCCAACTTTAGCGTTTAATATGTACTTTGAAGCCCAGTGATTTTTCACTGGGCTTTTTGTTAGAAAGCTATGCCAAAAATGTGGGAGTAATAGGGAAATGCAATAGCGAAACTTTTCCCTTATTTCATTTTCATACAATCAGTAAACTACAAAAATCCAAGCATTCAGCTTCTGGGCTCCTACCGATTTATATTACACAGGTAATTCACATGCGCTTCCAACTTGAAGTTTGTATCGATAACTTAGAATCTCTTCATAATGCCATTGCGGGTGGTGCTACCCGTATCGAGCTTTGCTCATCATTAGCACTAGGCGGTCTGACTCCTAGTTTTGGCTTCATGAAACAAGCAGCCAGGTACTCTTCCATTCCCATCTATGCGATTATCCGCCCACGGGAAGGTGACTTCCTTTACTCAGAACAAGACTATGACGCCATGCTGTTAGACATTGATGCTGCTCATGAAGCAGGGCTGAATGGTGTTGTTATCGGTGCCCTCACCGCTAATGGCGATATCGACATGCCTAACGTAGAACGTTTAACCAAGCGAGCTCAGAAGCATGGCCTTGGCATCACTTTCCATCGCGCAATTGACCAGTGCAGAGATGTTGAAACAGCTCTTGAGCAGATTATCTCCCTTGGCTGTGAGCGAGTACTAACTTCTGGGTTAGCCAAAACAGCTCAAGAAGGAAAAGAACGACTAAAGAGAATGCATCTGCAAGCTAATGGCCGCATTAAAATCATGGCGGGTGCAGGTCTAAACCATAGCAATGTATTGGAGATTGTCGCTCATAGTGGCATTGATGAAGTACACCTTTCTGGCAAGTCCTCTCGAAGCAGTGAGATGACCTATTTGTCAGAAAGCGCTAAGATGGGAAATGGTGATGACTATTCAATCCCAGTCACGGACTCCAACATGATCCGTTTGGTAGACGAAAAGCTCAGAAGCCTAAACTAAGACATTTAAACATCGCGGGCTCATGAAATGGCAAAAGACCTGTTCTACAACCTAGACCTCAACTTACTGCGTACCTTCATTGTGCTCGCTCAAGAGCTCAATATGCGCAAAGCATCTGAGCGCCTACATGTTTCTCAGCCTGCGATCAGTCAGTCTTTGCAAAAATTACGCAATCATTTCGACGATGAGCTGTTTGTAAAAGTGCGAACAGGGCTAGAGCCTACTGCCATGGCGGAATGTTTAGTTGAAGCCATTACACCACATATTGATGGACTCGCAGCAGCGCTAAATGACTCACAAGAATTTCACCCTGAGCTTATCGAACAAACCATTCGCATTTCTATCACATCGATTGTCCTGTCCGGTATTTCAGGTTTACTGTATAAGAAAATACGCGAGCAGGCACCCAATGCAAAAATTGAGCTGCTCACTTGGACAAAAAGTACCCTAAAAGAGATCAGTAAAGGCCAAGTTCAACTAGGTATCAGCTACGATGCTCCACATACAAAAGAAGTGTACAGTCATCCGCTAACAACCATTTCACCAAAAGTTATTGTACGCCAGAATCACCCTCTAGCAGCTCTGGACTCTATTTCCTTAAAAGATGTCGTTGATTACGATATTGCAGCTTTAATGGTGCCCAATTGGAGTGATACTGAAAGTATTGCTCAAAGGGTGCTAAAAGAAAGCGGGTTTGATGTAAAAGTCGGCGTTCGTTCGGAAATGCTGCTGGCGTTGATTGATATCATTCAAATCAGTGATATGTACCTGCCACATAGCAGCCTTTTCCCTATTCACCAATTTCCAAGCTTAAAGTCAATCGACGTGGAGGTAGAACAAAAGTACAGGTCATTTAATATTTCAAGCTACCACCACACCAAAGACCGAAACAGTAGCTTAATCAAATGGCTAAACAAACTCATACGTGAGTCTCTAAACGAACTACAATCACTCAATAAGTAGAGGTGGTTATATCCTGTTCTGATTGACCACTTCTAACCATGCTTCCCTTTTGTTTTCATACACCTTGTATGAATCTAGGTATTAGATAATAAGTAAAACCCCACCCACAACCTAAGAATCATTAGCACTTCTTATCGCAATCATAATACCCAATGATTGGCGTGATAAACGTCAACTCAATTATCTTCTCGTACAGAAATCCTGATGAGCCCGAAGCTGAGTTCAAACGGGAGTATTAGAAATCCCTCAACGAGAAAGAGTAGAATTATGGCAGTTTCATTTTGTACATCGTTCAAAAAAGTAAAGTCGTCACACACAATCATACTAGCTTGCGTAGTGACTGCCATCCCAAACGTAACTCAAGCAAAGTCCGTTCACCTCGCAACAACAGGTAGTTGGGGCCAACAGTAACGGCTCTGGGTGGGGAGTTCAATTAGGCGTTGCTGATACATTTGGTTTGGAGGCAGTTTATGCCAATATTGGCTACAGTTCATTTGATGAACTTTATATAGATGAGAAAATCAAAACGTATCGATTAGGCGTCCAGTTTCCGCTAGAAAAATCCCCGATGTTTGGCCCATTAGCGTACTCACCAAACTTATCGTTGCAATTAGAAGCTGGTCTTGTTGAGTATGAAGGCACAAATTACGCGTGGTGGCATGAGAAAGAGGACTACCGCTCTACGAATGGTGTAAGCATTGCAGCAGCGTGGGTTAACAACTTCAGCGACAACATGGCGTTTATGATCGGAGGTGAAATGAATTACCTTGATCGCAACAAAACTCACTTGCCTTACAACGTGAGCTTTATGCTAAATACTGGTGTCGTTTTTCAGTTTTAACTAGCGAAGCGCATCGTCGATACTTTGTTCGCCCAAATGGCGAACATCTTTACCTTTTACAAAGTAAATGATGTATTCACAAATGTTCTGACAACGGTCGCCAACTCGTTCTATCGCACGAGCGGACCACATGACTTGCAAGATGCTTGGAATATTTTTTGGATCTTCCATCATATAGGTCATTAGCTGTCGAATAACCGCTTCATATTCAGCATCGATCTTGTCGTCTAGCTTATAAACTTCTGCCGCTGCATCCACATCCATACGAGCAAAAGCATCAAGCACTTGATGAAGCATCCCAATCGCTTGGCGACAAAGTGGCTCTAGAGAAACATGGAACTGGCTCTCTTTCGAAGCAGGGCTTTCGATAGCGACATACGCAATCTTAGTGGCAACATCACCAATTCTTTCCAAGTCTGTGATGGTTTTAATGATGGCCATAATCAAGCGCAGATCTTTTGCCGTAGGCTGGCGCTTGGCAATAATGCGCGTGCAAGCTTCGTCAATAGACACTTCCATCGCATTCACTTTGTGATCGTCGCGCACTACCTTTCGGGCAAGTTCAATGTCCTCTTTATGCAGCGCTTGCATCGCAAACGATAGCTGCTGCTCCACCAGCCCCCCATGGTTAAAACATGAGTTCGGATGGATTCTAGCTCGACATTAAATTGACCTGAAATATGACGACCAAAGTTCATTATTGCTCCCTTGTTGATAAAATTATAAATAGCTATACGTTTTAACAGTTTAGCTTAGCCGTAGCGTCCTGTGATGTAGTCTTCTGTCTGTTTTTTTGCAGGTGATGTGAAAATGGTATCCGTATCACTATATTCGATTAATTGCCCCATATGGATGAAGGCGGTGTGGTCGCTTACACGCGCGGCCTGCTGCATATTGTGAGTAACGATCACTACGGTATATTTGGTTTTAAGATCGTTAATCAGCTCTTCAATCGTTAATGTCGATATTGGATCGAGTGCTGAAGTAGGCTCATCCAATAGGAGTACCTCGGGCTCTATCGCAATCGCGCGAGCAATCACAAGTCGCTGTTGCTGACCGCCTGAAAGCCCAAAGGCATTCTCGTGTAAACGATATTTCACCTCATCCCACAATGCAGCTGCACGTAGTGAACGTTCTACCGCATCGTCCAGAGTTCGACTGTTTGAGATACCTTGCAAGCGCAAGCCATAGACCACGTTTTCATATATCGACTTGGGAAACGGGTTAGGCCTTTGAAACACCATACCCACTCGGCGTCGGAGCGTGGCTACATCAACATCACGGTGATACACATTCTTTCCATGAAGCTTAACTTTGCCTTTTACGCGACATCCTTCGACCAGATCATTCATTCGGTTGATGCATCGCAATAGCGTCGATTTACCGCAACCAGATGGGCCGATAAACGCCGTCACCTGCCCCTTTGGAATACGCATCGAAATGCCCGTCAATGCCTGCGTGTTTTGATAGAACAGGTTGAGATCTTCAATAGCAATGGCGGTCTGCTCGTCGCTTAAGTTATTCACATCGAGCGGGGCTTCATAGCCTAGTGTTTGATTGACTGAAAACATGATTAATCTTGTCCTAACGTTCGGTACTTTTCACGCAGATTATTTCGAATGCTAATTGCGGTTAAGTTTAAGCTAACGATGACCGTAACGAGTAAAAATGAGGTTGCGTACACCAATGGGCGCGCGGCTTCGATATTGGTTGTTTGAAAGCCTACATCGTAAATATGAAAGCCCAGATGCATGAACTTGCGCTCTAAATGCAGAAACGGGAACTGACCATCGACTGGCAGGTTAGACGTCATTTTCACCGCGCCCACCAACATCAAAGGGGCAACCTCGCCAGCGGCGCGGGCTATCGCTAATATTAGCCCAGTGATGATAGCTGGGCTCGCCATCGGCAGAACTATGCGCCAAAGCGTTTCAGACTGAGTTGCACCTAACGCCAGTGAACCATGCCTAACAGAGCTTGGAATTCGTGTTAAACCCTCTTCCGTTGCCACGATAACAACCGGCAGCGTCAGCACTGCCAAGGTTAATGCTGACCAAAGCAAACCTGGCGTACCAAAGGTTGGCGCAGGTAAGCGCTCGCTGTAAAGAAGTGAATCTATCGAGCCACCTAGGGTATAAACGAAAAAGCCTAAGCCAAACACACCATAAACAATCGACGGTACGCCCGCGAGGTTAATTACCGCGACTCTGATAATCCGAGTAAATGCGTTGTTTTTAGCGTACTCATGTAAATAGATTGCCGCTATAACGCCCAATGGCATCACAATGACCGACATGATCAGTACTAATAAAACCGTACCGAAAATAGCAGGAAACACACCACCTTCTGAGTTAGATTCGCGTGGATTTTCAGATAAGAAGCGCCAAACCTGAGTCGCCCAATGAGCTGCTTTCTCAGGCAAACTCATATCATTAGGATACCAAGCGCGAAGAATCTGGTTGAGCGGAATCTCTACTTCTTGCCCTTGCATATCTCGCATGATCAAAGCTTGCAGACTCAATTGTGCCCTAAGTGCATCTAACGTTGATTCAGCTGCCAATAACTGCTGTTGATAGTATGCCAACTGTTCACGATATGAAGTCGCAAACTCTTCTGTTAGAGAATCATTAAGTTCCAATCGACGTTTTTGCAGTCTTAAACGCTCCACCTGACGGCTGGCCGAGCGAATATCTTGTTCGATAAGAGCATCAATTTCTTCTTTGAGCTGCGTAGAAAACTGCAGACCCAACTCAAGATTATCGTCAATCTCGTCTGAAACCGTGTTATCAGCATGACGATAACTAACAGGGACGCCAAAGAAGTCACCATTGCGTGTCCGTTCCACTACCATCCAACCAGACGGTGTCGTCACGCTCTCAATATCGATATCAAGAATCGAGATAAAGTCAGCATCATAATGGTCGCGATTCGCAATTTTGATGCTATGCCTGGTAACAAGCCCTTTTTCCCTCACTTCAGAGGGCAGTTGGTAGTCCATTTCACGCAGGTGATTAACGGGGATTGCTTCGCTATCATAGATCTGGCCAACCAACACATTGCCTTGAGTGGTCTGCCACTGATGAAGATTAGCAGGCCAAAAATACGATAGCCCCTTCCAACCGATAAGCAGCAATAAGCCCAACACAGACAGCAAGCTGATACTTACCGCACCGCCTGTTAGCCATATCCAAGGAGAACCGGATTTAAGCCACTTAAACATGAACCACCTGACCTAAATTACAGAGCACGATACTTCTCCCTTAAACGCTGTCTCACCCATTCCGCGAGTGAGTTTACGGCAAAGGTAAAAATAAGCAGAAGCAGAGCGGCTAGGAACAACAGCCTAAAGTGAGAACTTCCCACTTCTGACTCTGGCATTTCTACCGCAATGGTTGCAGATAAAGTGCGCATACCTTCCAAGATGTTCCAATCCATGATCGGTGTGTTGCCTGTCGCCATGAGCACTATCATTGTCTCGCCCACAGCTCGGCCCAGTCCCATCATAATTGCCGAGAAAATACCAGGGCTTGCAGTGAGTAACACCACATAAATAAGGGTTTGCCATGGGGTCGCACCCAGCGCCAATGAGCCGTCTGACAAATGTTTAGGCACAGAGAAAATAGCATCTTCCGCAATGGTAAATATGGTAGGAATAACCGCAAACCCCATTGCAAAACCAACAACTAAAGCATTGCGTTGATCAAAGTCGAATCCATGATTTGCGAAGTAAAGACGAATATCCCCATCGAACATAGCCGCTTCGATATTGCCACTTTGAGTCATGGATAGAACAATGGTGCCCGCTAAAATAGGCATCAAAATTAAAGCATGCCAGCCATTGGGTAACTTACTTGTAAATGCCTTAGGCAGGATGTGCCACACCACACCACAAATCACCGTCATCATGGGTAGGAAGATTAACAGACTCACGACTGCTGCTAGATGATTCTCAACAATAGGAGCAAACCAAAGCCCTGCTAAGAAACCAATAATTACCGTAGGTAAAGCTTCCATTAGCTCGATAGAAGGTTTTACCACGCGGCGCATCTGCGCAGACATGAAGTAAGCCGTATATATTGCCCCCAGCACAGCAATCGGAATAGCAAACAACATCGCATAGAAAGCGGCTTTTAGCGTGCCAAACGCTATAGGCACCAAGCTAAATTTGGCCTCAAACTCATCACTTGCTGACGTGGTTTGCCAAACAAATTGAGGCTCTGGGTAGCTTTCGTACCAAACCTTTTTCCAAAGTGAAGAGAACGAAATCTCAGGGTATTCATTGTCCACTTCGGAAACAGACAAAGCGCCATCGGAATAGGTTAACAAGAACTTCTCGTTTAGAGACATCGCCGCCGCACTTGGCGCTTTATCAAATGCTCGCTCGAACAAAGATAGTTTTTCGCTCGTCGTATAATGACTTTGCACTGTACCGTTGGCATAGAAGCTGTAAAAGCCTTTACGGTAAGTGTCTGGCAGTATTGATTTTAGCTCCGAGGCTAACTTGAAGTGGCGAATAGGCGTCAAGGTGCGTTCACCGTCGGTTAATACATCAAACCATTGCGATACTTGCCCGTCTTGATAAGACACCAATAGTGAGTAAGCCCCTGATAATAGAGCGATATCAACCACTAGCTTCTCTTCGTCGCCCAAGGTGACGATTTCACGAACTTGATACTCTCGACTGGCCGAGCTAAGAGAACTTTGCACCGCAACAATCAGGTCATTACCAACACGAAGATACAATTGCTCACCATTGGGTGTCAGCAATATCTGCTCTACATCGCTAATGGGTTGCGAGAACTGGAACTGATGAGTATTCACTTCATCTTCGTACCAATATGCCGTCACTCTATCTTGTTCATCGCGGGTCACAATTACTGCGCTACCTTCATTGGCAGTAAAAGCAAATTGCGTCACTGGTGAGTCTACACTGGGTAGCGTGATAGAAGGTTGATCGGAAAAATAGAACACTTCAGGATCAAACGTACGTTTGTTCCCTTCTAACGTGACAGAAAATTCAGGTTGAAAAAGAGAAACTTCACCTTGCTTTGACGCTATGCCCAACCACCCCAGAGCTGGCATAGACTGGGCAAAAAGATCAGGGGTGACATGTGAAACGTAAGCCGCTTTTTGCGCTTGATTGTCATTGCCATCTAAAGCCCAAAAAGTCAGAGTTCCATCTTCGGAAAGGAAGTAAGCGTGTTCGCCATAATCATTCAGCCCAATGGCCACAGGCTGCTCAGCGGAGATGGCTTGCTGTTTGATTGCAGGTTCAAGTTGTGAGCTTGAGAACAGCGGCAGGACCATCATGGCTAAATAGACAAAAATTAGCACTAGTGCAGCTAAAACACCGACACCACCAAAAGAAACAGCCATGCGAAACAAACGATCTTTATACAGTCGTTTACGGTCACGTTCCCTCAATGAAAAGTCGGCTGATGCCATGTTACCAATTACTCGCTATTACTCAGACTCAGAATATGTCATTTAGATGACAGTTATATTACAGAAAGCATTAAACAACTGATATTAGTAGCCGTTTACATTGCGTGATTACAAACACAAACCCTTCTCTTCGACCTCGACACTGATGCCGACGGTACAAGTCAGATGCCCCTTACTGCTCTAGATCGTAGATACCCACTTTCGCCAGTTCCTGTGCAGCAATCTCTGCCGATATAGGTACATAACCATCTTTCTCAACCAGCAATTGTCCTTGCTGAGAAAAGATGTAGCGGACAAATTCACGCTCAACGGGTGACAAAGGCCTACTTGGATGTTTATTAATATATACATAGAGATAGCGAGATAGTGGGTACTCACCTGACAAAACATTTTCGTAAGTCGCACTGATGTAGTCACTGCCTTGTTTTGCGACCGGAAGCAGTTTCACTCCCGACACTCGATAACCAATACCAGAGTAACCAATTGTGTTAATCGACGATGCCACAGATTGAACGACAGAAGCAGATCCCGGCTGTTCATTGACATTATTGCGAAAGTCACCATTACACAGTGCATTCTGCTTGAAGTAGCCATAGGTTCCCGAAACCGAGTTACGACCAAACAGCTGTATGCGTCGATTGGCCCAATCGTAATCTAGACCCAGCTCATTCCACTGAGTCACTGGAGTAGCACTACCACAGCGCAAAGTGGATGAAAAGATGCTATCTAACTGGGTAAAGTTGAGCCCATCTATCGGGTTATCTTGGTGCACAAATACACCAATAGCATCAATCGCAACCCGCAGTTCTGTCGGTTTATAACCATGGGCACGTTCAAAAGCTTCAATTTCTCGATTGCGCATTGGACGGCTCATTGGGCCAAACTGCGCCGTTCCCTCTGCTAAAGCAGGCGGCGCTGTGGACGAGCCAGATGCCTGAACCTGCCCGTTAACACTTGGGTAAAGGTGTGTGAACTCCTCAAACCATAATGTGGTCATCCCCGCCAGCGTGTCAGACCCCACAGAATAGATAGAACCCGACAAGCCCTGAACTTTCTCGTAAGAGTGGAGGTCTTGCGCGTTAACGGCAGATACACTACAAACACTAATAAGGGTGGCGATTGCCTTGATAACTTTCGATTTCATAAATACCAGTTAGTTAACTGTCAATCGGCTTGGTAATACGAAAGAGAACTTACTCCCTTCTCCGACTTCACTGTGTATTTCCAAGTGCGAGTCATGATGCGACAAGGCATGCTTTACAATGGCTAGGCCCAAGCCACTACCACCAGTATCGCGCGAGCGCGCTTTATCTACTCGATAGAAACGCTCCGTTAAGCGATGAAGATGCTGAGGCTCAATGCCATCACCACTGTCTTGGACCTCTAAACAGGCACCTTGTGGTGAGTTAAACCAGCGCACGTGAACGTCTGCACCAGCAGGCGTGTACTTCACCGCATTGTAAACCAAGTTTGAAATCGCGCTTCTTAGCTGGTCATCGTCACCAAGCACACGAAGTGATTTATCAACCTCAAAGGTGAGTTTATGGTTATCATCACCACTTAAACTCACGGCTTCTTTCTCTAATACTTCCAACATCGCAGGAACGTTAACCACGTCTTCAAGCTCATGCATCGGCGCTGCTTCAATCTTCGATAGCGTCAGTAGTTGATTCACCAAGCTGTTCATTCGATTGAGCTGTTCAGTCATCACTCCATGAGCTTTGCCCCACATTGGGCCGACGACCATGTCTGGATCTTCGGTCATTTCAAGATAACCTTGCAGAACCGTCATGGGCGTTCTTAACTCATGAGACACATTGGCAAAGAAGTTTCGACGCATACCTTCCAGCTGTTTAAGTTGGCTAACATCACGCACAACCATCAAATGCTCACCTTCAGTGTAAGGTACGATACGCAATTCAAGCATACGCTCCACATTGAGAGGAGAACGCATCTCTAGAGGTTCAGAGAAATCACCTTTGTTAAGGTACTTGATAAAATCAGGAGTGCGAATCAAGTTCGATATTGGCTGGCCAGAATCATCAGGCCAACGGAAACCAAGTAAGTGCTGTGCAAGCTTGTTACACCAGACAATATTGCCTTCACCACGAAATACAACAACCGCATCCGGCAGCGATTCTGCACCATTTCGGAATCGGCGAATCAAATTCGTTAGCTCTTTGCGTTTCTTACGCTGGCGCTGCTGAAGGCGGTAAATACCGTTAAATAAAGATTCCCAGTTACCCGAGCCCGAAGGCGGAGTAAGGCGTTTTTCGTCCCACAACCATGCGGACAATCGCATTTGATTGTGAAGATGCCATACAAGCTGCAAAGCCGTGGCAGCTAATAGCAACCACGGCATAAATCCAAATATCCACCCGACAATTATCCAAGGGGTGTAAAAAAAAGCCAGCTCCCAGGCCAGCTTTTTCCAGGTTAACCTTTCAACCATTTTTACTCCGTAATGGTATTACGCTTTCGTTGAGAAGCGGTATCCAGCTCCTCGAACTGTTTGAATCAATTTGTCGTGTCCTGCTGACTCTAGTGCTTTACGCAAGCGACGAATATGAACGTCCACGGTACGGTCTTCTACGTACACGTTGGTTCCCCAAACGTTGTTCAGCAGTTGCTCACGGCTGTATACACGCTCTTGGTGAGTCATAAAGAAGTGCAGCATTTTGAACTCAGTCGGCCCCATATCTAATGGCGCTTCATTTGCAGTGACGCGGTGTGATACTGGATCTAGCTTCAGGCCTTGTACATCAATCACATCTTCTAGAGCCGTTGGTGTTACGCGGCGAATGACTGCTTTCAAACGCGCTACCAGCTCTTTAGGAGAAAAGGGCTTAGTGATGTAATCATCTGCGCCGACTTCGAGTCCGCGTACTTTGTCTTCTTCTTCACCGCGAGCAGTAAGCATCACTACCGGGATATTACGTGTAAGCTCTTCACGCTTCATATGTTTGATGAAGTTAATACCGCTGCCGCCAGGCAACATCCAATCGAGAAGGACAAGATCAGGGAAGGGTTCGGCCAATTTCGTCACTGCTGAGTCGTAATCTTCTGCTTCAACAGCTTGATAACCTTTTTGCTCAAGTACAAAGCACAACATTTCACGAATTGGTGCTTCATCTTCAACAACCAGAATCCTTCTAGACATAACTGTGTAACCCTATGTTTGATTAGCCATAATTGAGGGAATTACCCTCTGCAACAGTGAGCATTATCACTACTAATTATGACACTTTTGTGACCTTTGAAAACAATTTTTCATATAACTTTCTCCCCAATTTCATTGCGATATTTTGAAATTGCGATAAGACAACACTAGAAAAATTGCCTATGATTGGCAGCCAGTATTTAGGTTAGGAAGAATTATGTGGTTTAAAAACTGTTTAGTTTACCGTTTCAATCGTGACATTGAGTTCAAAGCAGATCAGTTAGAGAAACAACTCAATGAGTTTCGCTTTACACCTTGTGGTAGCCAAGATAAGCAGAAGTTTGGCTGGGTAGCCGCTATGGGTAGGCACGGAGACATGATGACGCATGTGTCTGAAAACCGCATTCTGATCTGCGCAAAGAAAGAAGAAAAGATGTTACCCGCTTCTGTTATCAAGGAGTCTTTAAACGCTAAAGTTGAGACCATGGAAGCGCAAGAAGGGCGTCCTCTTAAAAAGAAAGAGAAAGATAACCTCAAAGAAGACATCATTATCGATCTTCTACCGAGAGCCTTTAGCCGCAGCAGCCATACAATGGCGCTAATTCTGCCTAAAGAAGGTTTTATCCTAGTTGATGCAAGCAGCTACAAGAAAGCTGAAGAAGTTTTAGCCTTACTGCGTAAATCAATGGGCAGCCTACCAGTTGTGCCAGCTATTCCTGAGCAAGCGGTTGAAAGCACTCTGACAGAATGGGTGAAGTCTGGGGATACTCCGCAAGGCATCACGATGCTGGATGAGGCAGAACTAAAATCGGTTCAAGAAGATGGCGGCATCATCAAAGTTAAGAAGCAAGAACTCTCAACAGATGAAATTCTTAATCACCTAAATGCTGATAAGGTCGTCACGAAACTGGCTATCAACTGGCAAGATCAGATTGAATTTTTGTTAGCAGAAGACGGCAGTATTAAGCGCCTTAAGTTCTCTGAAGATCTGCGTGACCAAAACGATGACATACCGCGTGAAGATCAAGCCGCTCGCTTTGATGCAGACTTCTCTCTGATGAGCAGCGAACTTTGTGCTTTCTTACCAAGCCTTTACGATGCATTAGGCGGTTTACCTCACCCTAACGCCTAGGTCTGTACAAATATTAAACATAACGCCCTCACCCTTTTTGAGGGCGTTTCTTCATCAAAACCCATATTCTCCTAGTCACAGGTCACATTTTGGCGTAAAATTTGCGCCCCTTTAGTCCCATATGGTGGGACTTTCCTGACTTGAAATCAGATTAGAGAATAAGCAATGTCTACAAACCCAACATTCGTACCTGAGCTACTATCACCGGCAGGTAGCTTGAAGAACATGCGTTATGCGTTTGCCTATGGCGCCGATGCGGTATATGCAGGTCAACCTCGTTACAGCCTTCGTGTACGTAATAACGAGTTCAACCACGAAAACCTGAAAATCGGTATCGATGAAGCTCATGCCCTAGGTAAGAAGCTTTATGTGGTTTGTAACATTCAGCCGCACAACTCTAAGTTGAAAACTTTCATTCGCGATCTTAAGCCAGTTGTCGAGATGGGCCCGGATGCTCTTATCATGTCTGATCCTGGCCTTATCATGATGGTTCGCGAAGCTTTCCCAGAAATGCCAATTCACCTATCAGTTCAAGCTAATGCGGTGAACTGGGCAACCGTTAAATTCTGGGCTGCGAATGGTGTTGAGCGCGTGATTGTTTCTCGTGAACTATCACTTGAAGAGATCGAAGAGATCCGCGAGCACTGTCCAGAAACTGAACTCGAAGTGTTTGTTCACGGCGCTTTATGCATGGCTTACTCAGGCCGCTGCCTACTGTCTGGCTATATCAACAAGCGTGACCCTAACCAAGGTACATGTACTAATGCATGTCGCTGGGAGTACAAAGTTGAAGAAGGTAAAGAGAACGAAACAGGCGATATCGTAGAGAAGTTTGATCCTACTGAAGCGCAAGCTGTAGAAGTGCAGGACGAGCGTCCTGAAACCACTATCGGCCGTGGTAAACCAACTGATGAAGTCGTTCTTCTGTCTGAAGCGCATCGCCCAGAAGAGAAAATGGCTGCGTTTGAAGATGAGCATGGTACTTACATCATGAACTCAAAAGATCTTCGCGCTATCCAGCACGTTGAACGTCTAACTAAGATGGGTGTTCACTCTCTAAAAATCGAAGGCCGTACTAAATCATTCTACTACTGTGCTCGTACCGCTCAGGTTTACCGTAAAGCAATCGATGATGCAGTTGCTGGCAAACCATTTGATGAGAGCCTAATGGGCACACTAGAAAGCCTTGCTCACCGTGGTTACACCGAAGGTTTCCTGCGTCGCCACACACACGATACTTACCAGAACTACGACTATGGTTACTCTGTATCTGATGCTCAGCAATTTGTTGGTGAGTTTACTGGTAAGCGCCGCGGTGACTTTGCAGAAGTTGAAGTGAAAAACAAATTCATCGTTGGCGATAGCCTCGAATTAATGACACCGAAAGGCAATGTCGTCTTCAACTTAGAAGCAATGGAAAACCGTAAATCTGAGTCTATTGATGATGCAAAAGGCAACGGCCACTTTGTATTCATCCCAGTACCACAAGATCTAGACTTAGAATATGGCCTACTGATGCGTAACCTAAATTCAGGTCAAGACACGCGCAACCCAACAGGCAAGTAGTACGGTAATTAATAATGGCTTTACTCATCACTGATAAATGCATCAACTGCGACATGTGTGATCCTGAGTGCCCAAATGGCGCGATCACCATGGGCGATAGCATTTTTGAAATCGACCCACTGTTATGTACGGAATGTAAAGGACACTACGAGAAACCGACATGCCAATCAGTTTGCCCGATTACAAAGTGCATTATTACCGACCCAGATAACATCGAAACCGAAGAGCAGCTTCTGGAAAAGTTCGTCATAATTCAGGGTTTAGCATAAATAGAAAGAGCGCCAATCGGCGCTCTTTTAGTATCTCTACGAATTAGAAAACTACCTATTACGTAGCATCGCTATACACTGCTCTGGCATGACCGGCACTGCTTTCGGTTTATTACTCTTTGGCTTAGACAACGGCTTACCTTCCTCAGGCTTCCAACTCGCGAGTTCTTCACCACAACCATCTCCAGCCGGAGGAACAGCTTGAGGCCGGCAGCTATTGTCACCCCGAGGCAATCTAGCCTCACATGCATGTGAACATGATGCCCCCACCATGGGCGCACTTTTCGTAACCACTCTCGATTTGTACTCGACTCCACATTACACAGCTTCTGCTTAATTATCGGATGAACAAAAATTCTAGCTACTTCAGGATTGGAAGCCGCTAATTTAACCATTTGAAAGTGCTCATCTTGCCAGTTGCTTTCATTAGCTTGATATTGCTTTTCATCGATTAAGCTAATTGCTTGAGGATCGGCTAGTTCATCACTAGAAAGCCGTGTTTCTTCAAGTCGAAACCAGATATCGATATCTAAGCCGTTTTGGTGACTTGAGTGACCAAAAGAGAAGCGTCCACCTTGTGCAAGTGACATATCACCAATAAGCAGCTGCTTATTGGTCTGTTGCTGAAATTGGCTAGCAAAGCTCTCGATAAAATCGATAGATGCTTGGTGGCCATAGTAGCGTGCTCGCTCAGGGCGAATAACCTGATAACCCACTCCCTCAACAGGCAAGGCATGTGCTCCGGCTAAACAGCCGTTGGCGTAACTACCTATTGATTGAACAGGCTCATCGCTTGGCTCTTTAATTTGCTCCCAGAACGATGCATTTACAGCAAATGAGACGTTGTTAAAACAGCAAAAATACATCTAAAAAAGATTCGTCTTTCCATGAAATAGACTCGCTTCATCCTAGACAAGTTAGATTGACATATAGCCTGCTAGCATAATTGATAGAGAAAACTCGACAAGACTTCTTGATCAGTAAATACGGTGTAATCACAACCCCAGAAAATAACGAATGAAAATGAATGAATATAAACGTGTAGAGTAATAAAGCGATTCAGGTCGTAAGAGCTGCGTATACAGAAAAGCCCCAGTCTTTCGACTGAGGCTCTAAATATGGTAAGACTTGAGGGATTCGATTTCCCAAAGCACTCTGTTTTGGGAAATCGGGGGAATCCGCTGCTCTGTTACTGAGATGTTTTATCACCACAAAGCAAAAAGGCCCTAACATTTCTGCTAGAGCCTTAAATATGGCAGGGGTGGAGAGATTGGACCGGGCTGGCGATCCAGCTCCCAACATTGCTTCGCAGAAGCAACAGATGTAAAAAAGCCCCAGCATTTCTGCTGAGGCTTCTAAGATGGCAGGGGTGGAGAGATTCGAACTCCCAACACGCGGATTTGGAATCCGCTGCTCTGCCAATTGGAGCTACACCCCTATCTTCGTGTTTAACGAGACGACTCTCTAATAAGTGGCGGAATGGCCAGGCTTGCGTTCAAGCGGGACTCATTCGACCGAAGGTCGAAACCTTCAAATAAATGGC
>NZ_JYJP01000143.1 GCF_001012815.1 Vibrio mexicanus | reverse complement strand
CTAGGCAATTCTCGCTGAACCACGCATCTTGAGGTTACTTGGGTATATCAAAGCGCCTTTTTGACACTCAAAAAGGCGCTTTACAATCCAACTCATTTCTTAACCTATTTCTATGGTTTTTTCTTTTCTATTCATATTTCTTTAAAACCTAGCGGTCATACTGTGATCCCTAGCACGCTATCGCCCCACCTGTTTATATTTTGTAATTGGTAAGACCAATTCTTTTGCTGTTTTAATGTGTCGATGTTGCATAAGTGTTAGTGCGCGATCGTTTCTATGATTTGAATCAATTTTTACCTAGACAGCGGCGTTTTAATTATGTTAATTTCTGCTCCAACAAAAAATTGGTAATACCAATTGACTGCAAAGAGTAGAAGAACAACAACTATGGCTTATCAAAGGATTCGTCAGCCTAAGCTCTCCGATGTTATCGAGCAGGAGCTAGAAAGGTTGATAGTGGAAGGGACACTTTCTCCGGGGCAACAATTGCCACCAGAGCGAGAGCTAGCAAAGCAGTTCGACGTGTCTCGACCTTCAATTCGAGAAGCGATACAGCGTTTGGAAGCAAAGAAACTGCTGACTAGACGTCAAGGTGGCGGAACATTCGTTAGCGAGAACATTTGGAAGAACTTTTCAGATCCTCTGCTAAATTTATTGTCTAGCCATTCTGAAACTCAGCTTGATCTTTTGGAGTCGCGTCATGCGATGGAAGGGATTTCAGCCTACTTTGCGGCAATTCGTGGTACCGATGAAGATTTCGCTCGAATCCAAGCGTGCTTGGAAACCATCAGTGCGGAGCAAGCGAACAATAATATCGAAGCTGAAGCATCTGCTGTTATGGCATTTCTGATTGCTTTGACGGAAGCCGCGCACAATGTAGTGCTGCTGCACATTGTTCGAAGCCTTGCGCCACTGCTTGAGCAAAACGTATTACAGAACTTAGAACTGCTTCATCGTCGTGAAGAAGTAGTTGAGAAAGTCAGTATCCATAGGGCAAACATCGTGGATGCGATTGTTTCTGGTCAGCCTGAAAAGGCGCGTGAAATGTCACATTCGCACTTGGCCTATATTGAAGAAACATTGTTGGACTTGAGTCGTGAGGAGAGTCGCCGTGAGCGTTCTCTACGTCGAATCCAGCAGGGTAACGACTCCTAGAGTCATTACATCGAATAATAAGTAGATCAAACCAACAAAAGGATAGATCGCCATGTCTGATATGAAGCATGACGTAGACGCACTGGAAACTCAAGATTGGCTACAAGCCCTTGAATCAGTGGTACGTGAAGAAGGTGTAGAACGTGCTCAGTTCTTACTAGAAACAGTTCTAGAAAAAGCACGTCTAGATGGCGTTGATATGCCAACTGGTATCAACACTAACTACATCAATACGATCCCTGCAGCACAAGAACCAGCTTACCCTGGTGATGTGACTCTAGAGCGTCGTATTCGCTCAATCATTCGCTGGAACGCAATCATGATCGTATTGCGTGCGTCTAAGAAAGACCTAGACCTAGGTGGTCACATGGCTTCTTACCAGTCAGCAGCTGCATTCTACGAAGTTTGTTTCAACCACTTCTTCCGCGCTCCAAACGAGACGGACGGTGGCGATCTAGTTTACTACCAAGGTCACATCTCACCGGGTATCTACTCACGTGCATTCGTTGAAGGCCGTCTAACTGAAGAGCAGCTAGACAACTTCCGTCAAGAAGTAGACGGTAAAGGTATTCCTTCTTACCCACACCCTAAGTTGATGCCTGAGTTCTGGCAATTCCCAACAGTATCTATGGGTCTTGGCCCTATCTCTGCAATCTACCAAGCGCGTTTCCTTAAGTACCTAGACGGCCGTGGCATGAAAGACACGTCTGCACAGCGTGTATACGCATTCCTAGGTGATGGTGAGATGGATGAGCCAGAATCACGTGGTTCACTTTCTTTCGCAGCGCGTGAGAAACTAGACAACCTATGTTTCCTAATCAACTGTAACCTACAGCGCCTAGACGGTCCTGTAATGGGTAACGGTAGCATCATCCAAGAACTAGAAGGCCTATTCAAAGGTGCCGGTTGGAACGTTGTTAAAGTTATCTGGGGTAGCAACTGGGATTCACTACTGGCTAAAGATACGTCTGGTAAACTACTGCAGCTAATGAACGAAACTGTAGATGGCGACTACCAAACATTCAAATCTAAAGATGGCGCGTACGTACGTGAGCACTTCTTTGGTAAGTACCCAGAAACAGCTGCACTTGTTGCAGACATGACTGATGACGAAATCTTCGCGCTTAAGCGTGGTGGTCACGAGTCTTCTAAGCTATACGCAGCATACAAAAACGCGGCAGAAACGAAAGGTCGTCCAACAGTAATCCTAGCTAAGACGGTTAAAGGTTACGGCATGGGCGAAGCGGCTGAAGGTAAGAACATCGCGCACCAAGTGAAGAAGATGGATATGACTCACGTACTACACCTACGTGATCGTCTAGGTCTTCAAGACATCCTATCTGATGAGAAAGTAGCGGAACTTCCATACCTGAAACTTGAAGAAGGTTCAGCGGAATACGAATACCTACACGCTCGTCGTAAAGAACTAAAAGGTTACACGCCACAGCGTCTACCTAAGTTCACTCAAGAATTCAAAACACCTGAGCTAGAAGAGTTCGCGCCGCTACTAAGTGAGCAAAAGCGTGATATCTCTACGACTATGGCTTACGTTCGTACTCTTAACATCCTGCTTAAGAACAAGAACATTGGTAAGAACATCGTTCCTATCATCTGTGACGAAGCTCGTACGTTTGGTATGGAAGGTCTATTCCGTCAGATCGGTATCTACAACCCGCACGGTCAGGAATACACGCCAGAAGATAAAGGCATTGTTTCTTACTACAAAGAAGCGACATCTGGTCAGGTTCTACAAGAAGGTATCAATGAGCTAGGCTCAATGGCATCTTGGGTTGCTGCTGCAACGTCATACAGCACTAACGATTTGCCAATGATCCCATTCTACATTTACTACTCAATGTTCGGCTTCCAACGTGTTGGCGACATGGCGTGGATGGCAGGTGACCAACAAGCTCGTGGTTTCCTACTAGGTGCTACTGCAGGTCGTACAACGCTAAACGGTGAAGGCCTACAGCACGAAGATGGTCACTCGCACATCATGGCGAATACAGTTCCTAACTGTATCTCTTACGACCCAACGTTCGCTTACGAAGTTGCAGTAATCATGCAAGACGGTATCCGTCGCATGTACGGTGAGAACCAAGAGAACGTGTTCTACTACCTAACTGTAATGAACGAAAACTACGCAATGCCAGCAATGCCAGAAGGCGCTGAAGAAGGCATCCGTAAGGGTATCTACAAGCTTGAGTCTTACGCTGGTGACAAGTCTAAAGTTCAGCTAATGGGCTCTGGTACTATCATGAACGAAGTACGTAAAGCAGCGACTATCCTAAGCGAAGAGTACGGCATTGCATCTGACGTATTCTCTGTAACATCGTTCAACGAGCTAACTCGTGACGGTCAAGACGCTGAGCGTTACAACATGCTACACCCAGAAGGCGAAGCGAAAGTTCCTTACATTGCACAAGTAATGGGTACTGAGCCTGCAATCGCAGCGACGGATTACATGAAGAACTACTCTGAGCAAGTTCGCGCATTCATGCCTTCTGAGTCATACAAAGTACTGGGTACTGATGGTTACGGCCGTTCTGACAGCCGTGAGAACCTACGTCGCCACTTCGAAGTTAACGCAGGCTACGTAGTAGTTGCTGCTCTAACTGAGCTAGCGAAACGTGGTGATGTTGAGAAGTCAGTCGTTGTTGAAGCGATTGCTAAGTTCAACATCGATACTGAAAAAACTAACCCACAATACGCTTAATACAGCGCTTAACTAGAAGGTAAATAAGCAATGGCAATCGAAATTAATGTACCTGACATCGGTGCGGATGAGGTTGAAGTTACTGAGATTCTTGTAAGCGTTGGCGACAAGGTTGAAGAAGAGCAGTCTCTGATCACTGTTGAAGGCGACAAAGCTTCTATGGAAGTTCCGGCGTCTCAAGCAGGTATCGTAAAAGAAATCAAAGTAGCGGAAGGCGATTCTGTTACGACTGGTTCTCTTATCATGATTTTCGAAGCTGAAGGTGCCGCTGCAGAAGCGGCTCCTGCGGCAGCTCCAGCAGTTGAATCAGCACCAGCTGCAGCTCCTGCAGCGGCAGAATTGAAAGAAGTTCATGTTCCAGATATCGGTGGCGACGAAGTAGAAGTTACTGAGATCATGGTTGCAGTTGGCGACAGCATCGAAGAAGAGCAATCTCTTCTAACGGTTGAAGGCGACAAAGCATCAATGGAAGTCCCAGCACCATTCGCTGGTACTCTAAAAGAGATCAAAGTTGCAGCTGGCGATAAAGTGACGACTGGCTCTTTAATCATGGTATTTGAAACTGCAGGTTCAGGCGCAGCAGCGGCTCCGGCAGCCGAGACGTCGGACCGAGTAGAAGCTCCAGCGGCAGCGGCTCCAGCAGCGTCTGCGGCTAAAGAAGTAAACGTTCCTGATATCGGCGGTGACGAAGTAGAAGTTACTGAAGTAATGGTAGCGGTTGGCGACACAGTAGAAGAAGAGCAATCTCTAATCACTGTTGAAGGTGACAAAGCTTCTATGGAAGTTCCTGCACCATTCGCTGGTACAGTGAAAGAAATCAAGATTGCAGCTGGCGACAAAGTAACGACTGGCTCTCTAATCATGGTATTCGAGGTAGCAGGCGCAGCTCCGGCACCTGTTGCAGCTCCTGCTCCAGCTCCAGCTCAAGCGGCAGCACCTGCTCCAGCAGCTCCAAAAGCTGAAGCTCCAGCGGCGGCACCTGCAGCTAACGACTTCCAAGAAAACAACGACTACGCACACGCGTCTCCAGTTGTTCGTCGTCTTGCTCGTGAATTTGGCGTCAACCTGTCTAAGGTTAAAGGTACTGGTCGTAAGAGCCGTATCCTTAAAGAAGACGTTCAAGCTTACGTTAAAGATGCTCTTAAGCGTCTTGAGTCTGGTGCAGCAGCATCTGGCAAAGGCGGTGACGGCTCTGCTCTTGGTCTTCTACCTTGGCCAAAAGTGGACTTCAGCAAGTTCGGCGAAACTGAAGTTCAGAAGCTTTCTAAGATCAAGAAGATCTCTGGTGCAAACCTACACCGTAACTGGGTAATGATCCCTCACGTTACACAGTGGGACAACGCAGACATCACCGAGCTAGAAGCATTCCGTAAAGAGCAGAACGCAATCGAAGCGAAGAAAGATACGGGCATGAAGATCACTCCACTTGTGTTCATCATGAAAGCTGTTGCTAAAGCGCTAGAAGCGTTCCCAGCGTTTAACTCTTCTCTTTCTGAAGATGGCGAAAGCATCATTCTTAAGAAGTACGTAAACGTAGGTATCGCAGTTGATACGCCTAACGGTCTAGTTGTCCCTGTATTCAAAGACGTGAACAAGAAAGGCATCTACGAGCTATCTGAAGAGCTAATGGCTGTGTCTAAGAAAGCACGTGCTGGTAAGCTAACTGCAGCTGACATGCAAGGCGGTTGTTTCACAATCTCTAGCCTTGGTGGTATCGGTGGTACTGCATTTACGCCAATCGTAAATGCACCAGAAGTTGGTATTCTAGGCGTGTCTAAGTCTGAAATGAAGCCTGTGTGGAACGGCAAAGAGTTCGAACCACGTCTACAGCTTCCACTGTCTCTATCATACGACCACCGTGTGATTGATGGTGCAGAAGGTGCGCGTTTCATTACATTCTTGAACGCGGCACTATCAGATATCCGTCGTCTAGTTCTGTAATAGAATAGATGATTTAGAGGCGGCTAACAGCCGCCTCTACTATTAATAACATCGACAATTTGTTGTTGTCCCAGTTGGCAATTAATCCGGGATTCTCAAACGAATTGTTGTCTAGCTCACAGGCTAACTTAAAGCTACTTTCACACTGTTAACAACTCTGTAAAATATTCACGGTTTGAAAGTCCAATAATTTAAGAATACCTTCTCAGCCTGTTAGGGATAATGACTACAAGAGGTCACAATGAGCAAAGAAATTAAAGCCCAAGTTGTTGTACTTGGTTCTGGTCCTGCTGGTTACTCAGCTGCATTCCGTTGTGCAGACTTAGGTCTAGAAACAGTATTAGTTGAACGTTACAGCACTCTTGGCGGTGTATGTCTAAACGTTGGTTGTATTCCATCAAAAGCCCTTCTTCACGTTTCTAAAGTTATCGAAGAAGCAAAAGCTATGGCTGATCACGGCGTAGTTTTCGGCGAACCACAAACAGACATTAACAAGATCCGTATCTGGAAAGAAAAAGTGGTTAACCAACTGACTGGCGGTCTTGGCGGTATGGCTAAGATGCGTAACGTAACAGTGGTTAACGGCTACGGTAAGTTTACTGGCCCTAACTCTATCCTAGTAGAAGGCGAAGGTGAGTCGACAGTTGTAAACTTCGACAACGCTATCGTTGCTGCGGGTTCTCGCCCAATTAAACTGCCATTCATTCCACATGAAGACCCACGTATTTGGGATTCAACGGATGCGCTAGAGCTGAAAGAAGTACCAGAAAAACTGCTTATCATGGGTGGTGGTATCATCGGTCTAGAAATGGGTACGGTTTACCACTCTCTAGGTTCTAAAGTAGACGTAGTAGAGATGTTTGACCAAGTTATCCCAGCTGCGGATAAAGACATCGTTAAAGTTTACACTAAGCGTATCAAAGACAAGTTCAAGCTAATGCTTGAAACTAAAGTAACAGCAGTTGAAGCGAAAGAAGACGGTATCTACGTTTCAATGGAAGGCAAAAAAGCACCAGCAGAAGCTGAGCGTTACGATGCGGTTCTTGTTGCTATTGGTCGTGTACCAAATGGTCAGCTAATCGACGGTGAAAAAGCGGGTCTAGAAATCGACGAGCGTGGCTTCATCAACGTTGATAAACAGATGCGTACTAACGTTCCACACATCTTCGCTATCGGTGATGTGGTTGGTCAACCAATGCTTGCTCACAAAGGTGTGCATGAAGGCCACGTGGCTGCTGAAGTTATCTCTGGTAAGAAGCACTACTTCGACCCTAAAGTTATTCCTTCAATTGCTTACACTGAGCCAGAAGTGGCATGGGTTGGTAAGACTGAGAAAGAAGCGAAAGCGGAAGGCATCAACTACGAAGTGGCTACTTTCCCATGGGCAGCGTCAGGCCGTGCAATCGCATCTGACTGTGCAGACGGTATGACGAAGATGATCTTCGACAAAGACACTCACCGTGTAATTGGTGGTGCTATCGTTGGTACTAACGGTGGTGAGCTTCTAGGTGAAATCGGCCTAGCAATCGAGATGGGTTGTGACGCTGAAGACATCGCTCTAACAATTCACGCTCACCCAACTCTGCATGAGTCTGTTGGTCTTGCTGCTGAAGTATTCGAAGGTTCTATCACTGACCTTCCAAATAAGAAAGCAGTGAAAAAGAAAAAGTAATTTTCTTAGAGACTAAGTTTCTCAATCTGATAAGAAAAGCCGCTGAACAGTCAGCGGCTTTTTGTTTTTGCAGACCATGCTGGTTCCATTGGGAATGGCATCAAACAAAAAAGGCTTACCGATAGGCAAGCCTTAGTTGCTTTATATAAGGTGTTTAGCCTGTTACAGACTCTTCGGCATGCTGGTAAATGCACAGCATATCAAGGTAGCTCTGAGTCAGTTTCTCTAGCGCCGCTTCATTCTGGATACGGTTAGATTGAACGAACAGAGAGTAACAAATGCCGTGGAAAAGCGTTGCTAGATCTGCAGGATCGTGCTCGGCACAGACTTCACCACGCTCAATCGCTTTGACAAACATGTTTTGAACCAGCATTTGGTTAGTACGGTTAGTGGTTACGAACAGTGGCCATACTTCGTCACGAGTCGATGCGCTCCACTCGAACCAAACTTTCAGCCAATGACAGTCGTTAACTACTAAACGAGTCATGCCATTGGTGATGTTGGCTAGATTCTCTTTAGCGTGAACATCAAGGTCGATGGTGTCAGAAAGAAAGTTTGAGAACTGACGTACAACATGATTGAGTACGTCGTCGACTAAATCTTCGCGAGTTGGGAAGTAGTTAAACACTGTTGCAACCGAGACTTGTGCAATCTCTGCGATGTCAGCGTGACCACCTCGGCCAATGCCACGTTTAGCAAAAACTTCTAGCGCGATCTCCATTAGCTGTAGTTTGCGCTTTTGAGGTGACAGGCGCGTACGCGGCCTTTTTTCAATTGAGTCCATGAGTTTATTTCCTTGCCATTTTTTAACGTTGTAATGAGCGTATCGCTCTATTTATTGTTTTATAATTTGCTCAAAGCTCTATGAGTGTAATGGTGCATATGCCAGGAGGTCAATATGGAGTGGCGGATTTATCAACAATTTTAATAAAAATTGAACAATTAAAGTCTCTTTAAGTGACCTATTTCTCAATAAGGATGTAACTGAAACGGTTAACGCCATAGTTTATGGATGTTAAACTAGCGGCCAACTAATCCTATTGTGGCTACACTCTATAGATTCTCGTAAGCCACTAACAATGTGAGACAGGTATGAAACATACAGTTGAAGTTATGATCACTGAGCAGGAAGTGAGTGATCGCGTTAAAGAGCTAGGGCAGCAAATTACAGAGCACTATAAAGGCAGTGAAGACTTGGTCATGATCGGCTACTACGTGGCTCATTTGTATTCATGGCAGACCTTGCGCGTGCGATTGAAGTGACTCATCAAGTTGATTTCATGACAGCTTCTAGCTACGGAAATAGCATGGAGAGCTCTCGCGATGTTCGTATCTTGAAAGATCTAGACGACGACATCAAAGGCAAAGATATCCTTCTAGTGGAAGACATCATTGATACAGGCAACACGCTGAGCAAGGTGAGAGAGATCCTGTCTCTTCGTGAACCTAAGTCTATCCAAATTTGTACATTACTTGATAAGCCATCACGTCGCGAAGTTGAAGTGGATGCGAAATGGATCGGTTTTGAGATTCCAGATGAGTTTGTTGTTGGTGTGGGTATCGATTACGCTCAAAAATATCGTCATCTGCCGTATATTGGTAAAGTGGTTCCTCAAGAGTAACCTTAAGCCACTCGCTAATAGATACAAAAATGCCCACATCATGTGGGCATTTTTTTGATCAAGCGTCCGAGTCTACAGGTGGAATTATTTTAGAACATCGGAGTGAAGAATTTTTTCCATTGCAGAGTGAAAGTTAAGTTCAAGGGTTTCGTTACTCGAGCAACCCACGCCTAAATCTTCCAACTTACCGTCTCCAATTCCATACACGACACCATGAACTTCAACTTTTTGTCCTCGCTCCCATGCGCTCTGTAAAATGGTCGAGTTACCTAGGTTATAGACTTGCTCGGCGACATTGATCTCACAAAGCTTATCCGCCCATTTTTCTTCTGGAAGTCGGTTCAGGTGATTGCGATGTTTTAAGAAGAGATCACGAATGTGAAGTATCCAGTTATTGATGAGTCCAAGTCTTGGGTTTTCAATCGCTGCATTCACACCACCACAGCCATAGTGACCACAAACGATGATGTGTTTGACTTTAAGAACATCGACTGCGTATTGCACGACAGACAAACAGTTTAAGTCGGTATGAATGACTTGGTTGGCAACATTTCGGTGTACAAACAACTCACCAGAGTAGAGACCGGTTAATCGCTCTGCGGGTACACGGCTATCGGAACAACCAATCCACAAAAAATCTGGACTTTGGCCTTCTTCTAGTTTGGCGAAAAATTCAGGTTTCTCGGACTTGATAGAATCTGACCACTTTGAGTTGTTTTCAAAAAGCTGTTTAATTTCCGGCATAAAAAAATCCTCGATTTACTGCCGATACTATACACAATGTTGATAAGGCTATCTTGATTAAAATGCATGAAAATGTACTCATCTGACTAGTTCTTGCATAGAAAATCATAAAGATAGTTAAATTTATGTTGTTTAGTTATAAAGCCAAGAGAATAAATCTTATTTTAAGTTTAGTTTCCTTATATAAGATTTGTTAAAGTGATGCCGTTTGTTTGTCTATCAGCAGGGAGCTGAATTGTGTTTGGACGTCGTTTTGATGATATAAACCTTAAAGGTGATCTCTTCGGTGGTGTAACAACCGCTATCATCTCATTACCTCTCGCACTCGCTTTTGGTGTTGCTTCAGGTGCTGGCGCAGAAGCTGGTCTGTGGGGCGCAATCATGGTGGGCTTCTTTGCCGCCCTCTTTGGTGGTTCGAATACCCTGATCTCTGAGCCTACGGGCCCAATGACGGTAATCATGACCGCCGTACTGACCAGTATGATGGCGAAATACCCAGAAACTGGCATGGCGATGACCTTTACCGTCGTCATGATGGCGGGTGCATTCCAGATTCTTCTCGGAACCCTCAAACTTGGTAAATACGTTACCCTAATGCCTTATAGCGTGGTATCGGGCTTCATGTCGGGTATCGGCGTTATCTTGATCATTCTTCAATTATCCCCACTGCTTGGACAAGCAGCGCCTGCTGGTGGAGTAATGGGAACGCTCACTGCATTGCCTGAAATTATTGAGAACATGAAGTTCAGTGAGCTGTTCTTGGGCATACTGACGCTGGCTATTTTGTTCTTGTTCCCGAAAGCTTATCGTCGATATGTACCCGCCCAGCTTGTGGCTTTAGTTGCGGTTACCATCCTGTCAGTGATGATGTTCGGGACAGACGATATTCGTCGTATTGGTGAGATTCCAGCAGGTCTACCTTCGTTAGTGATTCCTCACTTTGGCGCAGATGTCTTTACCGAAATGGTGATTGATGCGTTAGTGCTTGGTACGTTAGGTTGTATTGATACTCTATTGACGGCGGTTATCGGCGACTCACTAACGCGTAAAGAACACGACTCAGATAAAGAGCTACGCGGCCAAGGTCTTGCAAACATGATCTCAGGCCTGTTCGGTGCGCTACCCGGCGCGGGTGCAACTATGGGTACGGTGACTAACATTCAAGTCGGTGCACGTTCACCGCTATCAGGTGTGACTCGCGCATTAGTATTGGCGTTAGTTGTATTGGTTGCTGGTGGTCTTACCGAGCCAATTCCGATGGCAGTACTGGCAGGTATCGCGGTGTATGTTGGTTTCAACATCCTCGATTGGAGTTTCATCCAGCGCGCTCACAAAGTTAGCTTTGCGGGTATGGCGATCATGTACGGTGTCATGCTGCTCACGGTGTTTGTTGACCTGATTGCAGCGGTTGGTCTTGGCGTCTTTATTTCAAACATCATTATCATTGAACGCCTGAGTCGCGAGCAAGCGCGTCAGGTTAAAGCAATCAGTGATGCCGACGATGACGATCTGCCTCTTACCGATAGCGAAAGAGGCCTACTTGATAAAGCCAATGGTAAAGTTCTGTTTTTCTACTTGTCTGGGCCGATGATTTTCAGCGTTTCTAAGGCGATTTCAAGGCAGCACACCAGTATTAGTGACTACGAAGTGATGATACTTGATTTGACCGACGTGCCAATGATTGACGTCACAGTTGGTCTTGCTCTAGAGAATGCGATACAGGATGCGTTGGACGCTCAATGTAGCGTTTACTTATTGTGCCCGAACGAGAAGACGAGAGAGCAGCTAGAGAAATTCAAGGTTATCGATCAGGTGCCGGATGGAAACACGTTTAAATTCCGTTACGAAGCACTGAATGCGGCAATTAAACATGTCGAGCAAAATGATGAAGCCGTCATTGAGCAGCTACCTTTTAAATAAGCTCTGTACAACTTGATTAAGAAAAAGCGCAGAAGACGATCTTCTGCGCTTTTTTATTATTAATTACTAATATAGGGTTGAAAATTGAGAATGTTGTTAGCATTTGTTACTCAACACTAGTGAAGAGAGTCGTGCAATTTATGTATGCATTAGAGATTGATCAGCTTCGTAAAACCTATTCGGGTGGTTTTGAAGCTTTAAAGGGCGTTAGCCTGAAGGTGGAGAAAGGGGACTTCTACGCATTGTTGGGGCCAAATGGCGCGGGTAAGTCGACCACGATCGGCATCATTTCATCCTTGGTGAATAAAACCAGTGGTAAAGCGCGAGTATTTGGCCTTGATATTGATACAGATTTGGAGTTGGCCAAACAGAATTTAGGTTTAGTGCCGCAAGAGTTCAACTTCAACCAGTTTGAAACCGTCGAGCAGATCGTTCTGCAGCAAGCTGGCTACTATGGCGTGTCACGAACGCTGGCAAAAGAGCGCGCTAAAACGTACCTATCTAAACTCGACCTTTGGGAGAAGCGCAGCGAGCGGGCTCGTAATCTGTCGGGTGGTATGAAGCGTCGTTTGATGATTGCACGTGCGTTAATGCATGAGCCTCAACTGCTGATATTGGATGAGCCTACCGCGGGGGTAGACATCGAACTTCGTCGCTCTATGTGGGAATTCCTTAAAGAGATCAATGAAAAGCAAGGTATTACCATTATCTTGACGACTCACTACCTAGAAGAGGCGGAGATGCTATGTCGCAATATCGGCATCATCAATCGTGGGGAATTAATTGAAAACACCACGATGAAATCGCTGCTGAATAAGCTTCATGTAGAGACCTTTATTCTCGATATCGAAAATGTGGAAAAGGTTCCGCAGTTAGCGGGTGTGAATTCTCAGAAGGTCGAAAAGGGCTCATTAGAGATCGAGATTGAAAAGAGCGATGGTTTGAACCATGTCTTTAGCCAATTGACCGAATCAGGCGTTAAAGTGCTGTCGATGCGTAACAAAGCAAACCGCCTAGAGGAGCTGTTCGTCAGCATAGTGAAAGAGCAGCGTGAGGAGAGCAAGAATGTATAGTTTGTACTGGACGGCATTCGTTAGCCTGTTAACAAAAGAAGTAAACCGTTTTACGCGAATTTGGGTGCAAACGCTGGTTCCACCTGCAATTACCATGACGCTCTATTTCATTATCTTTGGTAATTTGATTGGCTCTCGAATTGGAGAGATGAACGGCTTCAGCTATATGGAATACATTGTTCCTGGCCTGATTATGATGTCGGTGATCACCAACTCCTATTCCAATGTTGCTTCGTCATTTTTCAGTGCTAAGTTTCAGAAAAACATTGAAGAGCTCTTAGTGGCTCCAGTGCCAAACTATGTGATCATCGCTGGCTTTGTGATGGGTGGTGTTGTACGTGGCTTGCTGGTGGGGCGATCGTGACCTTTGTGTCGCTGTTTTTCGTCGACCTGCAAGTTGAGCACTGGGGCATTATCATTGCCACGGTTTTCTTAACCTCGGTGGTGTTTTCTCTTGGCGGCCTGATCAACGCCGTATTTGCAGGTACGTTTGATGATATCTCAATCATTCCAACCTTTGTGCTCACACCATTGACCTACTTGGGCGGCGTTTTCTACTCAATCAGCCTGCTGCCGGAGTTCTGGCAGGGTGTATCGAAGATTAACCCAATTGTGTACATGGTGAATGCGTTCCGTTACGGCTTTTTGGGCGTATCAGATGTAGGTATCGTGACTTCGTTTGGTGTACTTGGCGTGTTTGTCGTAGTGCTTTATGCCATTGCACATTACTTGGTGACCAAAGGCATTGGACTACGTTCATAAGCGGTAGTGCATTTACTTACACTGGTATAACACGTTAATAAGAATAGAAAAGGGGTGATGCGATGCATCACCCCTTTTGATATTCATAGAATAGGTAATCTGGAACTACGGTCTATTCACTGTCAGAAGTCGTCTCAACAGACTCTTCTTCTTTGCTTTCAACAACCATTTCAACCACTTGGTTATCAATGAGTCGGGCTTGGCCGAGGAAAGCCGACATCAGAATAACCGCTTGGCTTGATTCTGCGGTGACAGCTTGCAGTGTTCGGGCATCACGAATGTAGATCTCATCAGGTTGTAGGCCTGCAGCTCTAAGCTGATCGCTGGCATCTTCAATGACCGATGCGTAATCGTCACGGCCACCACGAATCGCACTGCTGATCCAACGCATGGTTCTTGCTAGCACTGGCGCACGTTGGCGCTCATCCATGGTTAACAAACCATTGCGTGAGCTCATTGCTAGGCCATCCATTTCACGAACAGTAGGCACACCAACTATCTCGATGTCCATTGCCAGATCAAGCGTCATCTGACGAATAACCGCCAGCTGTTGGAAGTCTTTCTCGCCAAAGCAAGCAACATCAGGTTGAACGATGTTGAATAGCTTAGTCACAATTGTTGCCACGCCGCGGAAATGACCCGGGCGTGATGCGCCTTCAAGCATGGTTGAAAGACCAGGGACTTCAACGAAGGTCTGCTTATCCAAACCTTCTGGGTACATGATCTCTGGTGTTGGAGTAAAGACAATCTCGACAGCTTCCGCCGTTAGTTTGCTTAGGTCGTCGTCTAAGGTACGCGGGTAGTTTGCTAAATCGTCTGCACGTTCAAACTGCATTGGATTAACAAAGATACTCACTACAACCACATCGGCGTGCTCGCGCGCTTTGCGTACGAGTGTCAGGTGTCCTTCATGCAGGTTGCCCATAGTTGGGACAAACGCTATTTTCTTACCTTCACGTTTATACTGTTTGATTTGCTCTCTCAGAGCGCTAATCTCAGCAAATGTCTGCATCTTCAATCCTTATAGACCGTTAAATTAGGCGATGGTATGAGCGTCATCTGGGAACGCAGCACTTTCTACATCTTCAATGTATTTCGCTACCGCTTTGCGCATATCGCCTGTTTCAGCTAAGAAGTTTTTCGAGAATTTTGGCATGTAGTTCGCCGAAATACCAAACATATCGTGCATAACTAAGATCTGACCGTCAGTTTGATTACCGGCACCGATACCAATGACTGGCACATCAAGTACTTCGGTAATTCGAGCGGCTAAGCCTGCTGGAACACATTCAAGCAGAATAATTTGTGCGCCAGCTTCTTGAAGTGCTAGGGCATCCTTTACCATACGGTCGGCATTCTCTTGCTCGCGGCCCTGAACTTTATAGCCGCCGAAAATGTTGACCGACTGAGGCGTCAAGCCTAGGTGAGCACATACCGGAACTGCGCGCTCAGTAAGCATTTTGACGGTATCAACTAACCAGTCACCACCTTCAAGTTTCACCATGTTCGCGCCTGCACGCATTAGCGTTGCTGCGTTCTCACACGCTTGCTCAGGCGTTGCGTAGCTCATGAATGGCATATCAGCCATTAGCAAGCAGTTCGGGCTGCCTGCGCGCACACAGCGCGTATGGTAAGCCACGTCATCGACGGTAACAGGCAAGGTATCAGTTTTGCCTTGTAGTACCATGCCCAAAGAGTCTCCAACAAGAAGAACGGGCATGTTTTGGCTTTCGAACAGCTGCGCAAAGCTTGCGTCATAGGCTGTAGAAGTCGCGAACTTTCGACCCTCTTTTTTACATTTGATAAGGTCGTTGATGGTAATTTTTTTCATGGGTATTCCTTACTAGGAGTTGGCTATGATTGCCAAGTACTGAGCCCGTTTCTATCGACTACTTTGAGCAGCGTTTGCAGGTCAGTCCCGTCAGGGAGAGTTAAACTTGGTGCGATTTCTGCGAGCGGGTAGAGCACGAATTCGCGCTCTTTCATTCCATAATGTGGAACGGTTAGACGTTCGGAATCGATCACCTCATTGCCGTATAAGATGATATCGAGATCGAGGGTTCTTGGCCCCCAACGTTCATCTTTGCGGACACGCCCTTGCTCTAACTCGATAGCTTGAGTGCAATCGAGCAGTTCAAGAGGCGTTAATTCGGTTTGGATAGCGACCACCGCATTGATGTAATCCGGTTGGTCTTGAGGCCCCATCGGCGTACTTGAGTAAAGCGAAGAGCTACTGACAAACTGACTCTTTGGCAGCTGCTTTAGGGCTTCAATGGCGTCATTAGCTTGCGTGACAGGATCAGATAGATTGCTGCCCACGGCGATGTAGGCGGTGATCATGATTCTGGTTTACTCTTCTTCTTGCGGTAAGTCTTGCGGCGACGGCCTGATTTGGATGCAGAGCTTGAGCTATCAACATCTGCAACCATGGCTTGGCGCATGTTGCGGCCAGCGTTTTGGAACGTTTCCCACCATTTAGCGAGCTGTTCTGTCTCTTCGCCTTCAACTTCGCCGCGCATCTCAAGGAAGTCGTAGCCCGCACGGAATTTGTTCAGTTCCATCAAGCGGAATGCACGTTTGCCATTACGGCGAGGTAAGCGCAGTTGAAGTTGCCAGATCTCACGGATAGTTGCCGTGTGTCGACGAGGGATTGCAATGGTTTTTACTTGCTGATCGAGGATGATGTTGCTGGCTTCCATGATCGCATCGTAATGCCCGAGCTTACGATCTGTCATTAATGACTCAGCAAGGCTGTTTAGCGGATACCACAGCATGGCGGCAAACATAAACGCAGGGTTAATGCGCTTGCCTTCTTCAATGCGAATGTCTGTCGAATCTAGGACGAGATCCAGCATCAGCTCGGTCGGAGAAGAGTAGTCTTCAGTGAAGTGCTCGGCCAACACAGGGAATAGCTGTTGGAATAGATTGTACTCACGCATTAGGTGGTAGGTTTCCAAGCCATAGCCCGATTGCAGCAGTTTCAATGACTCTTCATAGAGTCTTGCTGACGGAATATCTTGCAGAAGATGGGCAAGGTGCTCAATCGGTTCTGCAGTATCTTCTTCGATGTCGAAATCCAGTTTGGCTGCAAAACGAATCGCGCGCAGCATGCGCACGGGATCTTCGCGGTAGCGCGTATCAGGATCGCCAATAAGACGAATTAATCGGTCTTCAAGGTCTTCAACGCCACCCGCGTAGTCGTGAATGCTGTAATCGCTGATGCTGTAGTACATCGCGTTAATTGAGAAATCGCGACGTTCGGCATCTTCATCGATGGTGCCATAGACGTTATCGCGTAGCAGCATTCCTTCTTTGGATTGAGCGGAAACATTCTTGCTTGGTTCTTGATGGTGACCACGGAATGTCGCCACCTCAATAATGTCTCGACCAAACATGATGTGTGCTAGACGAAAGCGACGGCCAATTAGACGGCAGTTGCGAAACAGTTGCTTGATTTGCTCTGGGGTTGCGTTGGTCGCAATATCAAAATCTTTTGGAGACTGACCAAGTAGCAAGTCGCGTACGCCACCACCCACAAGGTATGCGTCAAAGCCTGCACCGTTTAATCGGTAGAGAACTTTTAGTGCATTGTCGCTGATTTTTTTTCGCGAAACATTGTGCTCTTGGCGAGCAATGATATTCAGTGAAAGTTCTGGATACACGGTAGTCTCGCTTTGTGTTTGGTCGTTGTTTTTCATCTAAATTCTATTAAAGATCGGCTTAGCCAATCTCTGTTGGTATACGTGTTATCACCCAGTGAGGATGAATTTTGCGGCTAATAATAGCTTACACAGCCTCATTTGAGAACTTTGCTGTGATCTTGGTCGAATCAGGCAGTTGAACAATGCGCCAATTCTGGCTTCCCCAAGCAATGATTTCGCTGACTGTTTTAGCTTCAATGTCATGTGGCAATTGAAAGCCTAGAAACGTCATTGCCATTAGCAGCGTCGGTTTTGGGTTGTTGATATCAATCGCCGTTGCATGATTTTGCTTGGACAGCTTATTGCCATTTTCATCCATTGCGAGTGGCAAGTGCAGATAGTTTACGGGCTCAACGTTAAGAGTTTTATACAAACTGATTTGTCGCCCTGTGGGCTCGATGAGATCGGCGCCTCGTACTATCTCTGTTATGCCTTGCTCTATGTCATCTATGACAACCGCTAGGTTGTAGCATAAAGGCCATCGCGTCGTTTGATGATGAAGTCTTCTTGTGCGAGCGCATTAGGAATGAGCATGTCGCCATGTCTAAGGTCGGTAAACTGATTGACCGGATGATCCATGCGCAAGCGAATCGCGCACTCATCAACATTGTTAGGTGGATTATTTCGACACGTGCCAAGGTAATATCCACCTGATTGTTTGATCTGTTTTCGAGTGCATTGGCAGTAATATGCCTGGCCGTTTGCTAGCCATTTATCGATCTGCTGTTGGTACAGATTGTGGCGGTCACTTTGATAAGTGACTTCATCATCCCAATTGAGCTCATAAGCCTTGAGTGCCTGTAAGATTAACTCTGCCGAACCTTCAACTTCTCGTGGTGGGTCGATGTCTTCAATGCGAACCAACCATTTGCCTTGCTGAGACTTCGCCTGAAAGTAGCTGCCGAGCGCGGCAACGAGAGAACCAAAGTGAAGTGGGCCAGAAGGAGAGGGTGCAAATCGGCCGATGTAACTCATATGTGTTTAACCTGTATGGGCGCAGCAGCCCCAAAAAACAACAAATTCAAAGGGTATAAAAACAACAAAAAGGGAGCGTAAGCTCCCTTTCTTATGACTCGACTTCGTTAGCCTTGCATCTGTTTTTCTTTGATTTCTGCAAGTGTTTTACAGTCAATACAAAGGTCTGCAGTAGGGCGTGCTTCTAGACGGCGGATGCCGATTTCCACACCACATGACTCACAGAAACCAAAATCGTCTTCTTCGATCTTAGTCAGCGTTTTCTCAATCTTCTTGATCAAGCGACGCTCGCGGTCACGGTTACGCAACTCTAGGCTGAACTCTTCTTCTTGCGAAGCGCGGTCGACAGGGTCTGGGAAGTTAGCCGCTTCATCTTGCATGTGATGAACCGTGCGTTCTACTTCTTCCCTAAGCTGATTACGCCAAGCTTCTAAAATCTTTGTAAAATGAGCCATCTGCTCAGGTGACATGTACTCTTCACCCGGCTTTTCTTGATAAGGCTCAACACCTGCAATGGCTAGGATGCCTAGCGCTTTTTTCTTTGATTCTGGCATGCAGCAACTCCTACTAACACCTAGTCAACTGCTTGAGCAGTCAATTTAAGGCGGGTATCTATAGCAAAAACAAACTGAGGTGGCAATTCTAGGAAACTAATCTTATTGTCATTGTGAAGGTGGCATCACTTTTTTACTGTTATTGATAAATTCAACAGCAGATTTGAGAGAGAAGCCATCTTCGGAGAACTCTGCTTTGTAGCACAGTACCTCCACACCTTGTTGTATTGCTTGGTCCAATAATTTCGAATAATTGGCATCTATATGGTGGGCAGCCGAAACTTTTTCAATGCCTGAATGTAAAACAGTAAACAAAAGTACCGCTCTGCTTCCATTATTTGCCATTTCTGTGAGCTCCCGCAGGTGCTTTTGACCTCGAGTTGTCACTGTATCAGGGAAGTAGCCCTGTCCATCTTCTTCGGTGTCATCCAACAGAGTCACGCTTTTCACTTCTACATAACAGTGTGGCTTATCTTGGCTATTGAGCAAGATATCGATGCGACTATTTTCACTGCCATACTTCACTTCAGTTTTCAGCTCGTTATAGCCTTGCAGCTCTTTTATCACGCCGTTGTTTATTGCATCGACCGCCAGTTGATTTGCGCGTGCGGTGTTGACACAAATGTGGTGACCCGTTTGTGTCTGAGTTAGCTCCCAACTATTTGGGTACTTTCTCTTGGCGTTATCAGAAGTGGAATAAAGCACAGTGTCGCCCGGCGTTGCACACCCCGTCATAGCACCGGTGTTGGCGCAGTGAATAGTACGAACTTCGCCATCGGAAAGTTCAATATCCGCAAGAAAGCGCTTGTAACGCTTGATGAGCGTTCCCGCTTGTAAAGAAGGTTTGAAGTGCATTTTATTACTGTTTTTATGTACAATAGTCTCGATATTAAATCATAGGGATAGCCCATTGTCACAAGCTCCTTCTCACACTTTACCTATTGAAAGCGTTATTGATGATCTTCTTGATTCAATCCGCTCTTGTCACCAAACAATCTTAAAAGCAGAACCCGGTGCGGGTAAGTCGACCTACTTCCCACTCCAGTTGGTTAAGCGAAGTGCGGTTCAAGGGCGAATTATTATGCTAGAACCAAGACGTTTGGCTGCGCGCAATATAGCTACTTATCTGTCTAAGCAGTTGGCTGAGTCAGTGGGTCAGCGAGTCGGGTATCGAGTCAAAGGTGAATCTAAGGTGAGTGATCAAACTCAACTTGAGATTGTGACGGAAGGGATCCTGACAAGAATGATTCAATCAGACCCAGAGCTCACAGGTATTGACGCGATCATCTTTGACGAATTTCATGAGAGAAGTATTCATGCGGATATGGGCTTAGCACTGTGTTTAGAGATCCAAGAAGCCTTGCGCGACGATCTTAAATTGGTGGTAATGTCGGCGACTTTAGATCAGGAGGCGTTGCAGGCTTTGATGCCAGATGCGAAATACATTGAGTCGCAAGGCCGCAGTTTCCCTATTGATTACAGTTACAAACCACTGGCTGTTAACGATCGATTAGTGCCTAAAATGGCGGAAACCATTCGTCAGTTAATGAGCACGCAGTCAGGATCATTGCTGGCATTTCTGCCGGGTACTGGCGCGATTCGTCAACTGGAAGAGCAGCTAGATTTGCCCAGTGATATCGATGTTTGCCCTTTGTATGGACAGCTCGACTACGCTCAGCAGCAAAAAGCGATTGCTCCGGCGGAGCAAGCACGTCGCAAAGTGGTATTGGCAACGAATATTGCCGAAACGTCCTTGACCATCGAAGGCATTCGAATCGTTGTCGATTCCGGCTTAGAAAGAGTCGCGAAGTTCGACCCTAAAACCGGTATCACTAAGTTAGAACAAGTACGTATTGCCCAATCATCCGCTCATCAACGCGCAGGCCGTGCAGGACGGATAGAAGCAGGTTTTTGCTGCCGCCTATACAGCGAACAGCAGCTTAATCAACAGCCTAAGGTTCCGAGCGCAGAAATACTCCACACCGACCTAAGTTCACTAGTGATGGAGCTTATTAACTGGGGGAGCAAGATCCTTCAGGGTTACGATGGTTGGATTTACCTCCTCAAGCCGCTTTCTCTCAAGCGCAATCACTTCTTGTTCAATTGCAGTTAATTGATGAAGCGGGGCAACTTACTCCTCAAGGCCGCGAGGCATACTCATTAGGTATAGAGCCACGATTAGCCAGCATGTTAGTCCGAGCAAAATCCCAAGGCCCAAGTATGCTGCAAACAGCGATTGCTGCTGCGGCGTTAGTGGAAGAGCCTGAACGCAACATGTTGGATTTGCAATACAGCCTGCACCGACTATCCATCGGTAAGCACAGCAATGGACGACGGGTATTAACGCGAGCGAAACAGTTGGCGAATAAACTCAAAGTCTCTTTCTCATTGGAAAAAGTAGAAGAGAGCGAATTAGGTTTAGCGTTATCACTTGCTTACCCTGACCGAATTGCTCAGCGACGCAGTGCTGGAGCTTCCCATAGTGCTTTTCGACTCGCTAACGGCCATGGCGCGGAGCTCAGTAATGAGCAAACCCTGTCTGATGAAGCCTATGTCGTTGCTTTTGACTTAATGCGTACAGGGCGAGATGCAAGCCAAGTGTTTCGAGCGGTGAAAGTCGATATCGATGAGCTAGCAGAGTGTTTCCCTGATGCTTTTTATGACCAAGAGCACGTCGATTGGGATGAAAACAGAGGCTCGCTCGTGGCTCAGCAGCGCCTAACGTTGGGTAAGTTAGTGATAAAAACGCGCGACCTTCCAGCGCCTGATGGCGAAAAAATGACGCAAGCTTTACTTAATTTTATCCGTCGTAAAGGCCTTTCAGTACTAGAGTGGAAGGAAAGCGATAACGAGTACCTTGAGCGTGTTCGCTGTGCAATCGAGTGGCTGCCGAATGAGTCTTGGCCAAGTATGGATGATCAAAGCTTACTGGATGATCTAGAAGCGTGGTTAACGCCTTATATGAATGGCATTAAGTCAGTTAAACAGTTGGCCAAGCTTTCAGTGAAAGAGGCTTTAGAAGCGCGCTTGGGATGGCCGCTCAATCAAGAAATTAACACGTGGTTGCCGACGCATTACCGAGTGCCGACCGGCTCCAACAAGCGCATTCGCTATCAAGTGGGTCATGAGCCACTGTTATCGGTCAGAATGCAAGAGATGTACGGTGAGCAAAGTTCACCTGAAATTGCTCAAGGGACAAAGAAAGTGGTGTTAGAGCTGCTTTCACCCGCACAAAGGCCACTTCAGCTAACGCGAGATCTTGCCAGTTTTTGGGCAGGGTCTTACAAGGAAGTGCAAAAAGAGATGAAGGGACGCTATCCAAAACACGTTTGGCCAGACGATCCTGCAAATCACGTAGCAACAACCAAAACGAAACGACAGTTGGACAAATAATGACAACGCCTAAAAAGCCAACCTCGAAGAAGCCGACAACCAAGCGAACGACGAAGAAAACTGCTAGTAAAGCTGCAGCGAAAAAATCGCCGCGCCGCTCTACTGCCAAGAAAAGTCCGTCGAAGAAAAGTGCAGCAAACAAACGTTCGTGGAAGCAAAAGCTATGGGGAATTACATGGAAGAGTGCCTTGGCACTGTTTTCCGTGCTTTTGTTCGTTGGTATTTATCTAGACAGCGTGGTTAAGCAGCGCTTTGAAGGCCAGCTGTTTGATTTGCCGACTGTGGTCTATGCGCGAATTTTGCATCTTTCTCCGGGCGACACTCTTTCGCTGAAAGAGCTGACCAATGAACTTGATGTCCTCAACTATCGAAAAGTGCGCTCACCACGTTATGCGGGTGAATACTCTGCCTCTTCCACACGTGTTGAATTGATTCGTCGTCCGTTTGAGTTTTCTGATGGACCGGAAGCGGACAGACACGTCATGCTGCACTTTGATCAATCAGGCTTACAGCGTATTCAATCTTTGGATCAACGAGGCGATCTCGGGTATCTGCGGATTGAGCCTAAGATGCTTGGAATGCTTGAGAGAAATACGCCAGAGCAGCGCCTTTTCCTACGCAGAGAGCAGTTCCCTGAGGTGATGGTGGATGCTCTGCTTGCCACGGAAGATCGCAACTTCTATCAGCATGATGGCGTGTCGCCTGTAGCAATACTTCGCGCAGCAGTGGCCAATGCTAAAGCCGGCCGCACGGTGCAAGGGGGCAGTACCTTAACCCAGCAGTTAGCAAAGAATATCTTCTTGTCGAGTGAGCGTACGTTGTGGCGCAAGCTTAGGGAAGCTTACATCGCCATCATTCTCGATTACCGCTACGACAAAGACCAGATTCTCGAAGCCTATTTGAATGAGGTTTACTTAGGTCAAAGTGGCGGTGAAGCGATTCACGGTTTTGGACTGGCTTCTCGGCTCTACTTTGGTCAGCCAATTCAAGAATTGCGTATTGATCAGTTAGCACTTTTAGTCGGCATGGTTAAAGGACCGTCGTATTACAATCCTATTCGCTTCCCAGATCGCGCAAAGCAGCGTCGTGACTTGGTGCTGCGCCTGATGATGCAGCAAAACACCTTGACGGCATCAGAGTATGATGAAGCTGCTAATCGTCCGTTAGACATTCAGGACAACCCTCGTATTGCAAGTCGCCAGCCAGCATACTTCCAGCAGCTTAATATTGAGTTGAGAGAGAAAGTCGGCCCTGCATTTCAGTCGCAAAATGGCTTAAGAGTCTTTACCTCGCTCGACCCGGTTTCTCAGCACGAGCTTGAGAACGCGATTTCATCTCGCATACCCCAACTGGCGAAAACGGCAGGGAAAGAGTTGGAAGCCGCTGCGATTGCGGTCGACCGTCACAGTGGTGAAATTCGCGCGATGGTTGGTGGTAAGCGAACTGGCTATGACGGTTTTAACCGCGCGTTGAACGCCAGCCGACAAATTGGCTCGTTGGCAAAACCAGCCGTGTATCTCACTGCACTGAGCCAGCCAGAGAAATACAATCTGGCGACAACACTGCAAGATAAGCCGATCAGTTTGAAAGGCAGCCAAGGCAATGTTTGGTCGCCAAGAAACTACGATCGAAAGTTTAGAGGTGATGTTCCGCTATACTCGGCGCTTTCTCGCTCCTTGAATGTGCCAACGGTTCAATTAGGTATGCAATTAGGTATCCCAAATGTAGTGAACACGCTGGAGAAGCTTGGTGTTGATAGAGCTGAGATTCGCCTGTGCCGTCGATGTTTTTGGGGTCATTCACTTTGACGCCATACCAAGTCGCGCAGATGTATCAAACGCTGACTAACTCAGGCAGAAAGGCTGAGCTGTCGGCCTTGCGTTCGGTTATCGATTTAGATGGTAATGTCCTGTACGAATCTATCCCAAGAGTTAAACAGACCGTTGACCAGCAAGCGGCTTGGCTGACCACCTACGCGATGAAACGTGGCGTGATGGAAGGAACTGGCCGTTATCTCAATAACCGTTTTGCTTGGGCGGCGCTTGCCGGTAAAACCGGAACCAGTAACGATACTCGAGACAGCTGGTTTGTAGGGGTCGATGGGCGTGAGGTAACGACTATCTGGCTTGGCCGAGACGATAACAAACCAACCAAACTAACCGGCTCTAGTGGGGCGCTAAGAGTGTATTCCGATTATCTTGAGTCGAGAATTCCTGAGAAGTTATCTCTCCCTTGGCCACGAGGTATTACAACCGTGGGCGTACGTGCTTTGCCTGAAGGGGCACTAGAAATAGACTGTGCTAGCCAAACAAAGTTGCCAGTTTGGGATGTAAATCAGACGTTCAAGCAGCATTGTGAAAATCAATCGAAAGGCTGGATACAGAACCTATTCGATTGGAACTAAAGCGCACCGTTTAGCAAATTAAGTGCTTCTTTTTATGGGTATCTCTGACTATGATATTGAGGGTGTGTTGACTTAAGTTTAACTGCTAAAGGCAACACACCATTTAATTGAAATACACTTCGTTCCTTTATCTAGGTGCTGGTTTCGTGCGAACAATGACAAAAATGATGTGGGTAGCTGCATCGCTAGTGAGTAGTGCTAGCTTTGCAGATACGTCTATTAATGTGGCCAATCAGGATAGGCCAACCGTTGCGGTGGTATTGGCTGGTGGCGGTGCTAAGGGGGCAGCGCACATTGGCGTCTTGCAGGCACTGGAAGAGATGCGTATTCCGGTGGATATCATTACCGGTACCAGTATGGGCGCCTACATTGGGGGCCTTTACGCTACGGGCATGAGTGCGGCCGAAATTGAAAGCTTTATCTACAGCGTTGATTGGTCAAGTGGTTATCGCGATCGAGTCGATCGCAGCCAGCGCCGTGTGCGAGATAAAGAGTACGAAGATCGCTACCAGATCAATCCCAATATTGGGTTTAGCTTAAGCGAAATCCAACTGCCTCGTGGTGTGGTTAAGGGGCAGGGTATGTTGCGTATTCTGCGTGAAACCACCGGAAACCTGCCGCCATTTGAATCCTTTGATGAGCTTGCTATCCCTTACCGTTCGGTTGCGACCGATATTATAGAGCTTGAGCCTGTCATTATTTCTGAGGGCTACTTGTTGGATGCCATGATGGCCAGCATGTCTGTACCCGGTGCGCTACCGCCTTACACGATTGGTGACAAGCAGCTTGTCGATGGTGGCGTGACCAACAATATGCCAGTCGATGTGGCTCGTGCCATGGGGGCGGATATCGTTATCGCCGTTGATATCAGTACCGATTACAAAAGCGAAGACGAGTTTACCACCATATTCTCTGTGGCCGATCAATTATCTAACTATTTGGTTCGAAGAAGTACCAACCAGCAAGCATCAACACTGGGCGAACAGGACTTTTTCTTAAGACCTGAAGTGGGAGAGATGGAAACCACTGAGTTCGACAAGATGCCCGATGCGTTTAAGCAGGGGTACTCGGTCGTCCGTTCGGTTGAAGATAAGCTGTCGGCACTCACTCTCTCGACAGCCGATTATCAAGATTATATTGATGCAAAACAGGCGGCCCGTAAGAAGCTTGAATATGGCGATGAGATCTTGGTCGACGAGATCGTCATTGAAAACAACACGCACTACAGTGAAAGATTGCTGCGTAACCGCTTGGCGCTCAAGCCTGGTCAAGCGTACGAAGCAGAAGAGATAGAGCAAAGCATTCAAGATCTTTATGCTCTCGACCATTTCGAGCTCATCACCTATCGCTATGAACGTGAAGATGACAAAGATAAGTTAGTTGTTAGTGTGAACGAAAAATCGTGGGGGCCAAACTACGCTAACATGCGTTTCTTCCTTGAGGACGACTTTGCAACAGAAAGCCAGTATTCATTGGGTCTTTCACTAAATTTCACCGATATTGGTTTGGATGGCGCAGAATTTAGAACTAACCTCGAAATGGGCACTGATAAGCTGATTGAGACCGAATTTTACACTCCGCTAATGTCTACTCAGAAGCTCTTTACCACCGTTGGTTTTGGCTATAGTAATGACAAACGTTACGCGCCTATTGGCTCTGATGGTTTTTTCTCACCTAGTTTGGAAGATACCAAAAACACTTTGCCTGTGACTTATCGACAATGGGAAGGTGAGTGGGCGGTTGGCTATCAAGAAAAGCTCTGGCGTCAATTTAGAGCCGGTCTGAGGTACACCAAAGGCTATGCAGAGCTCTCTACTTTGCCAGCTTGTGGTGACATTGACTTTACTCGAGAGGGGGCTTTGTCAATTATCGTTACGACACTCTTGATGACTTCAGCTTGCCGCGCTCGGGTATGTACTTTGATGCTGAGTATCTGCTTTCGAGAGACAAGTCTGAAACCAATACCTCTTGCCTTGGGGCCTACCGAGCCAGTCGACGGATAATGTGACAGAAGTGAGCGCCAAGTTCATCGGTGCTTACACTTATGAGCGTCATACTTTAGTCGCGAATATGGACTTGGGCATAGTTCAAAACGAAAAAGCGACACTGCCAATAGATCCAAAGACGATCGGCGGCTTTTTGAACCTGTCTGGTATCCCAAGAAATAGCCTAATCGGTCAGAACTTGGCGTTTACAAGTCTGGTTTACCGTTACCGTTGGTTCGATAATGATTTCGGGTTGTTTAGCTCTCCGCTCTACATTGGTAGCTCTATAGAATATGGTGGCGTCTGGTCTGATCCGGATATCAATTTCCAAGATGCGCCTCTGTATCAAGCCGCGAGTGTGTTTGCCGGAATCAACTCGCCAATCGGTCCCGTCATGTTCGGATATGGTTTTACTGAAGAGCAATTCGATTCCGTTTATTTAATCATTGGGACGACATTTAAGTAGTGAATATTGGCCTAAATTCATCGGATTAATTTATGAAAATCATGCAACTTTCGTCTTAAGTTGCTATGTTGGTCAAAATGATCAGATTTTAATTTTAGGTTAAATTTGCTATCTTACGTCCCACAGTTTGGCCTCTCTGGCGCTGCTCATCAATACAATTGAATGACTTGTCTGGCAATGGAGAGCCAAGTTTCCAAGGATGTTCACTCCCTTATTCTTTGAATAAATAGCAATAAGAGGGAGGAACCGCAATGAGAGGAAAAAGTCGTGCTTGAAGCCTACCGTAAACACGTCGAAGAGCGTGCTGCAGAGGGAGTTGTCCCTAAACCTTTAGACGCAGAACAGGTCGCTGGACTTGTTGAGTTATTAAAGAACCCACCTCAAGGTGAAGAAGAGTTCATTCTTGATCTTCTAGAAAACCGAATCCCACCAGGTGTAGATGAAGCGGCTTATGTAAAAGCTGGATTCTTAACTGCTATTACTAAAGGCGAAGTGACTTCTCCACTAGTGAGCCGTGAGAAAGCGGCAGAGCTACTGGGCACAATGCAAGGTGGTTACAACATTGAATCACTGATTGCACTTCTAGACGATGATGCACTAGCGCCAATCGCTGTAAAAGCACTGTCTCACACTCTACTGATGTTTGATGCGTTCTACGATGTAGAAGAAAAAGCGAAAGCAGGCAATGAAGCGGCTAAGCAAGTTCTGCAATCGTGGGCTGACGCTGAGTGGTTTACATCGAAAGAGAAAGTGGCTGAAAAGATCACTGTAAAAGTATTCAAAGTTACTGGTGAAACAAACACCGATGACTTATCTCCAGCACCTGATGCATGGTCACGTCCAGATATTCCAGTTCACGCAAAAGCAATGCTGAAAATGGAACGCGAAGGGATCAACCCAGATGAGCCAGGTACTGTTGGCCCTATCAAACAAATCGAAGAGCTGCAAAAAGACGGTATCCAGCTTGCCTATGTGGGTGATGTTGTGGGTACAGGTTCGTCTCGTAAATCAGCAACTAACTCAGTACTTTGGTTTATGGGTGAAGACATCCCATTTGTACCAAACAAGCGCACAGGCGGTGTTTGTCTGGGTGGTAAAATTGCTCCAATTTTCTACAACACAATGGAAGATTCAGGCGCACTACCGATCGAGCTAGATGTTCAACAGATGAACATGGGCGACGTGATTGAAATTTACCCATATGAAGGCGTTGTGCGTAAAGATGGCGACGTGATCTCTAACTTTGAGCTAAGCGATGTGCTTCTTGACGAAGTGCGCGCTGGTGGTCGTATTCCACTGATTATCGGTCGTGGTCTAACTGGGCGTGCTCGTGAATCTCTAGGCCTAGCAGATACAGACCTATTTGCTAAACCAGTAGACCCAAGCGCTTCAGATAAGGGCTATACATTAGCTCAGAAGATGGTGGGTAAAGCGTGTGGCGTTGAAGGTGTTCGCGCAGGTCAATACTGTGAGCCTAAGATGACAACGGTGGGCTCTCAGGATACAACAGGCCCAATGACACGTGATGAGCTGAAAGACCTAGCTTGTCTTGGCTTCTCTGCAGACCTAGTGATGCAGTCATTCTGTCACACATCGGCTTACCCGAAACCAGTTGACGTTAACACTCACCACACACTGCCTGATTTCATCATGAACCGTGCGGGTGTTTCACTTCGTCCTGGTGATGGTGTTATCCACTCATGGCTAAACCGTATGCTTCTGCCTGATACTGTAGGTACAGGTGGTGACTCGCATACTCGTTTCCCTCTAGGTATCTCATTCCCAGCAGGTTCTGGTCTTGTGGCGTTTGCTGCAGCAACAGGTGTTATGCCTCTTGATATGCCTGAATCTATCTTGGTTCGCTTTAAAGGTGAAATGCAACCGGGTATCACGCTACGTGACCTAGTACATGCGATTCCTCTATACGGCATCAAGCAAGGTCTACTAACAGTAGAAAAAGCAGGTAAGATCAACGAATTCTCTGGTCGCGTACTAGAAATTGAAGGTGTTGAGCACCTTTCTGTTGAGCAAGCGTTTGAGCTATCAGATGCATCAGCAGAGCGTTCAGCGGCAGGTTGTACCGTTAAGCTGTCTCAAGAGTCTATCGAAGAGTACCTAAACTCGAACATCACTATGCTTAAGTGGATGATCGCGGAAGGTTACGGCGATGTACGTACTATTGAACGTCGTATTACGGCGATGGAAGAGTGGTTAGCAAACCCAGAACTACTATCTGCGGATGCTGATGCAGAATACGCGCATGTTATCGAGATTGATCTTGCTGACATTACTGAGCCTGTTCTATGTGCACCAAATGATCCAGACGATGCTCGCCTACTGTCTGATGTTCAAGGCACAGAGATCCAAGAAGTATTCATCGGCTCATGTATGACTAACATTGGTCACTTCCGTGCTGCAGGTAAGATGCTTGAAGAGTTCAATGGCTCTTTAAGTACTCGCCTATGGGTAGCGCCACCAACGAAGATGGATAAAGACCAACTTACTGAAGAGGGTTATTACGGTATCTTTGGTCGTGCTGGTGTACGTATCGAGACTCCAGGGTGTTCTCTATGTATGGGTAACCAAGCACGTGTTGCTGACAAAGCAACAGTGATGTCGACCTCTACACGTAACTTCCCGAACCGTTTGGGTACAGGTGCTAACGTTTACCTTGCATCAGCGGAACTATCGGCAGTAGGTGCGATTCTTGGCCGTATTCCTACTAAAGAAGAGTACCTAGAGTACGCTCAGAAGATTGATGCGACGGCAGCGGATACATACCGTTACCTGAACTTCCATAAGATGGATCAGTACACTAAGAAAGCGGATGAAGTGATTTTCCAAGAACCAGCATAATCTTGGATTGGTTACACTCTAAAATATAAAAGCACTTATCGAAAGGTAAGTGCTTTTTTGATCGTGAAGATCTGGTTGAGGAGCACTTTGCGCTATATACTCACCGCCCTCGCAATGTTGCGACGAGTATTAAAGAAAAGCATTCACTGTGATTAGGAGCCTATATGGAGTTTGAATTTACGCGAAATACATTGATGGGTGAATACTATGTGAAATGCAGCATGGGCCATGAGATAGTCGGACGCTGGCTCCAAGAGGAGATCGGCAAAGACAGAGACAAGATTGCTGAAGTAGAAGCTTTAATTGTCGATTCTCAAGGCAAGCTTTCAAGTGATTGTCGCTTGGAAGGCGCTGAAATCAGTTTGAGCATTCAAGGCGATGAAGTCACGATTCAAGAGAACGTGCTTGATCATGAAATGAAGCTGGAAGAGGGCAGTGAGTTCGACTTTTATAACTCAGAGAGTACGGCAAGCTGTGGTATCGATGATTTTGAGCTGCTGATTGAACGCTGGAAAGATTTTTTAGGCTACTAATCGATTAAGCGTCTCGACATATTGCACCGAACTGGTGAAAGAATATGTTAATGCATTGTTATAGGGAAAGGGTCGCACCAACATGGTGCGGCCTTTTTGCGTTTTAGAGGGGTTAGTTAAAGTAACTTCATATAAATCAATAATTTAAAAACTTGGCACGGCACTTGGATTATAGAAGGAAAAGGATGAGAGCTTCGGGAGAGGACACAATGAAACTGATTAACGCAATTATCAAACCCTTCAAACTAGACGATGTACGTGAAGCATTAGCCGATGTTGGCATCGAAGGTATGACGGTATCAGAAGTGAAAGGTTTTGGCCGCCAAAAAGGTCACACAGAGCTATACCGTGGTGCTGAGTATCAAGTTGATTTCTTGCCAAAAGTAAAACTGGAAATCGCAACTCAAGCAGAAAATGTAGACCGAGTGGTGGAAGCAGTGAGCAAAGCTGCGCATACCGGAAAAATCGGTGACGGTAAAATTTTCGTGTACGACTTGAGCCAAGCAGTGCGTATTCGTACTGGCGAGCTAGACGTTGAAGCCTATAAGAATTCGAAGGATTGGAGAGCATAATCATGGAATTAACAACAACAGTAACGGAATTACGTTACGCACTAGACACTTTTTTCTTCCTCATTTCAGGTGCGTTAGTAATGTGGATGGCGGCAGGTTTCGCAATGCTAGAAGCGGGTCTTGTTCGTTCAAAGAACACCACTGAAATTCTAACTAAGAACATCTGTCTTTACGCAATTGCGTGTACGACCTTCCTAATCGTGGGTTACAACATCATGTATGTCGATAACGGTGAAGGTGGTTGGTTACCGTCTTTCGGTACCCTTATTGGTACGCAAGGTGAAGGTGCAGATCACTCTCTAGAGTCTGACTTCTTCTTCCAAGTAGTATTCGTTGCAACAGCAATGTCTGTTGTATCAGGTGCGGTTGCGGAACGTATGAAGCTTTGGTCTTTCCTAATCTTCTCTGTAGTACTGACAGCGTTTATCTACCCAATGGAAGGCTACTGGACATGGGGCGGCGGTTTCCTATCTGAAGCAGGTTTCAGTGACTTCGCAGGTTCAGGTATTGTTCACATGGCAGGCGCAGCAGCGGCATTGGCAGGCGTACTACTTCTAGGTGCTCGTAAAGGTAAATACGGTAAGAACGGCGAAGTCTACCCAATTCAAGGTTCAAACATGCCACTAGCAACGCTAGGTACGTTTATCCTTTGGTTCGGTTGGTTCGGCTTCAATGGCGGTTCTCAGTTAATGGTGTCTGACTTTGAAAACGCAACGGCAGTTGGTCAAATTTTCCTAAACACTAACGCAGCAGCAGCAGCAGGTGCGATTGCAGCGCTTCTAGTGTGTAAAACGACTTGGGGTAAAGCAGACCTAACAATGATTCTTAACGGCGCGTTAGCGGGCCTTGTAGCAATCACGGCTGACCCTCTATCACCATCACCGCTTTACTCTGTAGCAATCGGTGCAGTATCAGGTGCGTTGGTAGTATTCAGCATCGTAGGTCTAGACAAGCTTAAGATTGATGATCCAGTAGGTGCTATCTCGGTACACGGTGTATGTGGTTTCTTCGGTTTAATGGTTGTGCCTCTAAGCAATGGTGACGCAACATTTGGTGCTCAGCTTCTGGGTGCAGCAGTAATTTTTGCTTGGGTATTTGGTGCAAGCCTCGTGGTATGGGGCTTACTAAAAGCAACAATTGGTATCCGCGTAACGGAAGAAGAAGAACTAGAAGGTATGGACATGCACGATTGTGGTGTTGGTGCTTACCCAGAGTTCGTATCAGTGAAGTAATATTTTCTTACAAACCATTAGTTAAAAAACCTGCCTGCATAGGCAGGTTTTTTTGTCTATGATCATTGTATTCTTAATAATGATGAATATAATAACGCAACTGATAAACGTTATCATTACCAAATAAGGACTGGACTAATGAAAAAATTGCTAACTCTTTCTGCATTAGCATGTAGCGCTTTGGCGCCTATCGCGGCGTCTGCTGCAGAAGAAGTAAACGTATACTCTTACCGTCAACCTTTCCTAGTTGAGCCAATGTTCAACGAGTTCACGAAAGACACTGGCATTAAAGTAAACGTTAAGTTTGCTAAGAAAGGCCTAGCTGAAGCATTAGCACAAGAGGGCGAGTACAGCCCAGCGGACGTGATTTTAACGGTTGATATTAGCCGTCTTTCTGAACTAACAAGCAAAGGTCTTGTTCAGCCTGTAGAGAGTGACGTTCTTGAGAAAAACATTCCTGCACAGTACCAAGACGACAAGAACGAATGGTTTGCTCTAACTACTCGTACACGTTCAGTTTACTCTTCACGTGATCGTGTTGGTAAGCTAGGTGACGACTTCACTTACGCAGACCTTGCTAAGCCAGAGTTCAAAGGCAAAATCTGTACGCGTTCTGGTAAGCACCCATACAACGTATCTCTAGTATCTTCTATCATCGCTCACCACGGCGAAGCTGAAGCGAAAGCTTGGCTAGAAGGCGTTAAAGCGAACCTAGCTCGTAAGCCACAAGGTAACGACCGTGCACAAGTGAAAGCGATTCACGAAGGTCTATGTGACGTATCTCTAGGTAACAGCTACTACCTAGGCAAAATGGTTAACGATGAAAACCAACAAGCATGGGCTGATGCGGTATACATCAACTTCCCTAACCAAAATGCAGAAGGTACACACGTAAACATCTCTGGTATGGCGATGGCTAAGTACTCTCCAAACCGTGATAACGCTCAGAAGCTAATGGAGTTCCTAGCGGGCGACCAAGCGCAAAGCATGTACGCAGAAGTGAACTACGAGTACCCAGTTAAAGAAGGCGTTGAGCGTTCTGAGCTAGTTGCTTCTTGGGGTGACTTCAAAGCTGACACTATTTCACTAGATGAGATCGCAGAGCATCACGCAGCTGCAATTCGCCTTCTAGATGAAGTGAAATTTGACCTTTAAAAGCATATAGGGTATAACTGTACCCTATTTTTTTAAAGGGATATGAGATGTATTTGCAAACGCATTTGTGTTTCATATTGCCTTGTTGTAGTTAGGCAATGAAAGAAAAAAACATCTTATGGAAAACCAGTAGTCTAAGCGTTGCTTTGCTGCTGGTTTTGCCGATCTTAGCGATCTTCTACACCGCCATTGGCGATACGGACGACTTGTTTCCGCATCTTATGTCAACGGTGATGCCCACTTACGCATGGAACACCGTTACGCTTGTGACAGGTGTCATGCTGCTCTCTCTTGTTTTCGGTATCCCTAGCGCATGGCTTATGGCGATGTGCCGCTTACCTTCTGAGCGAATCTTGCAGTGGGCGCTTGTCTTGCCCCTTGCAATGCCCGGCTATATCGTTGGTTATATCTTTACCGATTGGTTTGATTTTGCAGGTCCAATACAAATCATGCTGCGTGATATGACTGGCTGGGGCCTGGCGAGTATTGGTTTCCAGATATTCGTACATTAGGCGGCGCAACGGTGGTACTCTCTTTGGTGATGTACCCATACGTTTATCTGTTGTGTCGAGCTGCATTTATGGAGCAAAACGTTTCTCTGCTTCAGTCTGCACGTATTCTAAAGTGCACCCCTTGGCAAAGTTTTGTTCGTGTGTCGCTTCCACTCGTCAGACCGGCGATTGCCGTTGGTTTGTCGCTTGTTGCAATGGAAACCATTGGCGATTTCGGCACCGTCAGCTATTTCGCAGTGAGCACTTTAACCACAGCGGTGTACGACACTTGGCTCGGTTACCATAGCTTAACGGCAGCTGCCAAGATCTCGGCGATGATGCTGGTGGTTGTTTTGGTTTTGCTGAGTGCTGAGCGCTACAGTCGCCGCAAGCAAAAGTTATTTCAGAGCCAGTTTAGTAGCCGTGAAGACTTCAAATATGAGCTCACGGGTTGGAAAAAGTGGGCGGCTCTTACTTGGTGTTGGGGGCTTATCTCAATCGCGTTTATCTTCCCTTTGCTTCAGCTGTGCATCTATGCTTATCAATATTTCGCACAAAGTTGGACAGAAGAGTTTCGTCAGTACGCGGTAAACAGTTTGCAAGTCTCTCTAACTGCCGCGGTTATTGCTGTATTTATCGCTGTTATTGTCAACTTTAACAATCGCGTTAAATCGAACAAATCTAGCTTGGCATTCATGCGCCTTTCGTCAATGGGGTATGCGGTTCCGGGTACAGTATTGGCAATCGGTGTGATGGTTCCGGTTGTGTTTATGGATCACTTCGTAAACGACATCGCTCGTTCTATGGACTGGGAGCGTCCGGGGCTTATCTTCTCAGGCTCTATGTTTGCGCTCATCTTTGCCATGGTAGTGCGTTTCTCTGCCGTTGCGATTGGCAGCGTAGAAAGCAGTCTAAGTAAGATTTCGCCTTCTTTGGATATGGCCTCTAGAACAATGGGCTGTAACTCGAATCAGATGCTCAAACGCGTGCATTTACCACTCATTCGCCGTGGTGCGCTTATCGCCGGATTACTGGTCTTCATTGAATCGATGAAAGAGCTGAATGCAGCTTTGTTACTTCGCCCATTTAACTTTGAAACGTTGGCGACTTATGTTTTTAACTTCGCCTCTGATGAGCATTTAGAGCTCGCCGCAATGCCTGCGGTACTACTGGTTTTAGTGGGATTAATTCCGCTAATTATTGTTAACCGTTCACTGGAGCATAGTCACTAATGAGTTGCGCACTTTCTATTCGTGATCTTACTTGTCAATACGAAACTCAGACGGTTTTAGAGTCTTTGTCTCTTGAAGTCGACCATGGCGAAATTGTTTGCTTACTGGGTGCCAGTGGTTGCGGAAAAACAACACTATTAAAAGCCATTGCAGGCTTACTTCCGTTAAGTTCAGGCAACATGAGCCTGAACTGCATGACCATTGACGATGGTAATAATTGGGTTGCCCCTGAGAAGCGAAATATTGGCATGATCTTCCAAGATTACGCTTTGTTCCCCCACCTAACAGTGGCGCAAAACATCTCTTTTGGTTTAAAGGATTTAAGCGAAAAAGAGAAATTGGACAAAGTCGATGAAATGCTAGAACTGGTTCATTTGACGGGCTTTAAAGAGCGTTTCCCTCACCAGCTATCCGGTGGTCAGCAGCAGCGTGTTGCCATTGCTCGTTCACTTGCCTACAAGCCAGACTTACTGCTTCTTGATGAACCGTTTTCGAATATCGATACTCAAGTGCGTCATGAGCTTATCCGTGAGATTCGTAAGATCTTTAAAGAGCAGGGTGTGACGGCCATTTTCGTTACGCACAGCCGAGAAGAGGCTTTTGCGTTTTCTGACAAGATGGCGGTAATGAACCACGGTGTGATTGAACAGTACGGTGTTGCATCAGATCTTTATTTCCAACCATCAAGTAAGTTTGTCGCAGACTTCTTGGGCGGTGGTAGCTATGTGAAGGCGACGCGTGTATCTGAATCTGGTTTTGAAACAGAGTTAGGTATTGTCGAAGCACAAGCTCAAACTGATATTAATCTTCACCAAGAGTGTGAGTTACTGTTACGACCTCAACATGTGCAGATTAGCAGTGTTGAAGATAGCTCAGTTCGAGTATTAGAACAGCAGTTCATGGGCGATCACTGCCGCTATGTGATTGATGCGAACGGTAGCCGCTTGTTTGCCAGCTCATCGGAAGCGTTGTCAATTGGACAGGCGGTGTCGGTTAACATCGAAACTAAGGGCGTACTGGCTTTTTAGATTTCTAACCGCTTGCCACCATTAAGATAGGTGGTGCAGGCGACACGCAACAAAGAGGTGAAGTTACCTAACACACCTCTTTGTTGAATCACTTCGTTATATATTTGAGTCAAAAATTCCGCGACGGAAATATCTGCTTCGGCCGCGATATCTTCAATTATTTTCCAGAACACGGCTTCTAGCCTTATGCTAGTTACTACGCCGTCAATTCGAACTGATCGCGATTTAAGCTCAAAAAGTTGCTCCTCGGCTCCAGAATAAATTTCACACATATGCCTTCCTGACTCGATTTTTTTACTTAGTATAGTGAGCCTAGAGCAGGTTTCACTACGCCTTTGGTCTAGTCGAGTAGTGCGTGAAGCTGTGCAAGCCAAGCTGGATGAGCGGGCCAAGCTGGAGCCGTGATAAAGATACCATCGGTTGTCGCTTGGTCCATCTCAAGCTCGACGTAGGTCGCGCCGGCTAAGGTGACTTCAGGTGCACAGGCTGGATAAGCAGAGATGGACTTGCCTTCTATCACTTTAGCGGCGGCGAGCAACTGAGAGCCGTGACAAATTGCAGCGATAGGCTTTTGCTGCTTGGCAAAACTTTGGACGATTTCAATGACTCGAGAATCCAAGCGCAGATATTCAGGAGCGCGTCCACCGGGTACTACTAAGGCGTCATACTGATTAACGTCTACGTGAGCAAAATCTGCATTGAGGCTAAACTGGTGACCAACTTTCTCGGTGTAAGTCTGATCGCCTTCAAAGTCATGAATCGCGGTTTTGATCGTTTCACCGATCTGTTTTCCTGGGCAGACAACGTCAACTTGGTGTCCAACCATTTGCAGCGCTTGAAACGGAACCATCAGTTCATAATCTTCAACAAAGTCGCCTGCGATAATTAGTACGTTTGCCATGCTCAATCTCCATTTTTGATAATTGGAGTTCAAACTTAACAATCTATTTACATTTATGGGTAGTAGTGGGTTACTACATCTAAATCATTAGACATAAAAAAGCCCGGCTCAAGGCCGGGCAAGTGTTCTTCACCTATAGGGTGCTCAGGTGAGCGGGTGGTAACAACTAAAGAGAAAGAAACTCTTTTACCTGTTGAAGAACACGTTCCGCAGTGTCTTTGTCTTGCATCTCTGCAAAGATACGAAGTAGTGGCTCAGTACCAGAGAATCGAGCAATAACCCAACCTCCGTTCTTGAAGTACACTTTCGCACCATCTTCGTAACTGACTTTTTCGATTTCAAATTCGAAATCTGGAAGCTGTTTCTCTACGTAGATCTTGTCATACAGAGCCTGCTTTTGATTTGCTTTGAATGTGCAATCGCCTTCCGCTGTGTATGCGTAACCGTATTTAGAGTAAATCTCTTCGAGTAGCTCAGATAGCTTCTTACCCGTTACCGAGATCATCTCAACCAATAGGCTAGATGCGAACACGCCGTCTTTACCTTTGATATGACCACGGATAGTTAAACCGCCCGAGCTCTCACCGCCAATAAGCGAATCATCGGCTTCCATTTGAGAGCTGATGTGCTTAAAGCCAACTGGAACTTCAAAGCTCTTCTCACCATGATCGGCTGCGATCTTGTCGAGAATATGTGTGGTTGCGATGTTACGCACCACTGAACCTTTCCAGCCTTTGTATTCTAGTAGGTAGTAGTAAAGAAGAATCAGCACTTCATTCGGGTGAATGAAGTCGCCTTTTTCATCAATAATACCAAGTCGGTCAGCGTCACCATCGGTACCGATACCAATGTCATAGCCCTCGGCTGCAACTAGGTGCTTCAAACGGTAAAGGGTTGCTGCACTCGGTGATGGCATCAAGCCACCAAAGTCCGGGTTTTTGCCGTCGTTGATCACGTCTACATCACAGCGGCCATTGATCAATACGGTTTGTAGCGCGTTTTTTGCTACACCAAACATAGGATCGATTAGCACACGAAGGTTGGCTTTTTTGATCGCTTCAATGTCGATGAAGTCGATGATCGAATCAACAAACTCGTTCATCGGGTTGATCACGTCGATCAGCTTGTCTTCAACCGCTTGTTCAAAGTCAACGCTGGTGACTTGATCTTGAGTGAGGGTTGATACTTGAGACTCGATCTTCTCTGTGATGATCTCGTCAGCATCACGGCCGCCTTCGATAAACACCTTAATACCGTTGTAATCGGCAGGGTTGTGAGAAGCGGTGATACACGCTGAATATGCACAGCCCATCTCTTTTGCCTTAAACATGACAATTGGAGTTGGGACAAATTTATCGATGAAGCTTACGGTAATGTTGTTGCCTGCAAGTACTTCGGCAAACCAACGGCCTGCTTTATCTGATAGAAAACGTCGGTCATAGCCCACTACAAAGCCTTTATCAGCGACATTTTCTGCGTTAATAATATTAGAAATGGCTTGCGCTACTAAACGAACATTGTCTTTGGTGAACTCTTCACCAATGAATGCACGCCAGCCACCTGTACCAAATTTAATCATTCTTTAATCCTTTCAAGTTCACCTTGTGCCTAGCTCTTTGTTAAACCCTAGAGCCTTTCTATGCCTATTTGATGACATTGAAATGGCAGTTATGAAGGTGAGTAAAGTAGGGCGCTAATTTAGCGCCCTATTTGATTAACCAAGTACAACAACGACTTCGTTGACACTGCCTTCAGCTTGTACTGGAACCGCGCCTTCAACCGCTTGGCCGTTTACAGTAATAGACTTAACGCCTTTGCTTACAGAGCTTGGGTTTTCAACTTTGATGTTGTAAGTCGCACCGCGCCATTGACGAGTTACCTCGAAGCCAGGCCATGAAGTTGGGATACATGGGTCGATTGTTAGGCCATCGAAACCAGTACGAACACCTAAGATGAAGTTAGTCACGGCAAAGTAAGCCCAACCTGAAGTACCTGTCAGCCATGGGTGGTTTGCACGACCGTGATCTTGGTGATCGCGACCCATAATGAACTGTACGTATGAGTAAGGTTCAGCGACCCGCTTCTCGATGATGTCGTTTTGGTTGTATGGGTTTAGTGCATCGTAGAACTTCATTGCACGGTCACCACGGCCAAGCTTCGCTTCTGCTACCCATGCCCATGGGTTCGGGTGCGAGAAGATTGCACCATTCTCTTTAACGCCTTGGTATACGCGCGTTACGAAACCGATGTCATCGTTAGGTGTTGCAAATGATGGTGCATTTAGGTGCAAGCCGTACTCAGAGAATAGGTTCTCGTCAACCGCATCCATCGCTTTCTCACCACGCTCTTGAGAAACGGCGCCAGATAGAACAGCAAGAGTGTTTGACTCTAAGTGGATACGGCCTTCAGTTTGTTGCGCAGTACCGATCTTGTCGCCATCTTTTGTTAGACCACGGATGTACCAGCCACCCTCGTCATCCCAAAGGTGAGTTTCACACGCTTGGCGAACGCCTTCAGCCATTGTGGTGTACTTATCAACGTCTGCTTGGTCATCGCGGTACTTAGCAAGGTCGATAAACTCTTGAAGTGCCCAGAAGTGCAGGAATGAAACCATTGAAGATTCACCACCACCAAGGTTTAGACAGTCGTTCCAGTCTGCACGCAGACCTTTACAGATACCTGTTTGACCCACGTATTCTGCTGAGAAATCTAGAGCGGCTTTCATGTGCTCATAAACGGTTGCTTCACCGCCGTCTGCGTATGGAATGACTTCGTCAAAGAACTCGGTCTCACCTGTTTCCATCACGTACTTACAGATGGTTGGTACGATCCATAGGTGGTCATCAGAACATGTGTCTTCGATGCCGTGGATCTTGTCATCATCTGAAGGTGTTGGAACAACCGTTGGTGACTTAGATGGTTCAACGTCTGCTTTTTCTGGATCGAACCAATCTGGATCGAATAGGTGTAGACCGTAGCCCGCTTTAACCTGCCCACGAAGAAGATCAACGATACGCTTGCGAGTCATGGCTGGGTTCGCGTGTGGTACTGAGATTGCGTCTTGCGCAGTATCGCGGTAACCAAGACCTGTACGGCCACCTACTTCGATGAAGGATGCAAAACGAGACCAAACGACACAGGTTTCTGCTTGGTATAGTGTCCAAGCGTTGATCATTGTGTCCAGACCTTCGTTTGGCGATTTCACTTGGAACTTATCACAGCGCTCGTCCCAGTGAGCTTTGATGCCAGCAAATGCTGCATCTACGTTGGCAAGATCTTGGTACTTTTCACGTAGACGAGCACCGTTACCTTTACCGATACCTAGCACGTATGCGAAACGTACTTCTTCACCAGGCTGGATAACAAATTGCTTGTGCAATGAACCACAGTGGTTGTAACAAGTTTGAGCAGAGTTAGTACACTTACCTTGTTCAACCGCAATTGGGTTTGCTTCATCACGGTATAGGCCAAGGAAGCTATCACGTTGACCGTCATATGAATCTGGGTCGAATGTTGAAGCTAGGTAGTAGAAACCTTCAAAATCGTTAGTGTTGTAGTAGAGATCGTACTCAATCACGCCATCTTTGTACTCAGTACCAGCAGAGTATAGAGACATCTGATGGTTTTGGTTGTCTGATGCGATGTGGCTGAATGAGAATTCTACAAAAGAAAATGCGCTGATAGTGCGTGGCTTATCAGACGTGTTTTTGATCACAACATCCCAGACTTCTGCATCTTCGCCTTTCGGTACGAAAAGCGTTTTCTCTGCAGTGATGCCGTTGTATTCACACTTGAATTTCGAGTAAGACAAGCCGTGACGAACTTCGTAGCTTGCTTCGTCTAGGCTCTTCGCGACTGGCTGCCATGAGATTGACCAGTAATCACCTGTTTCATCGTCACGCAGGTAAACGTAGTGTCCTGGACGATCAAATGTAGCGTTTGGTCTGAATTTAGTAACGCGGTTGTACTCTGGTGAGTTGTAGAACGAGTAACCACCTGCGTTATGAGAGATAACAGTACAGAATTTTTCCGTGCCTAGGTAGTTAGTCCATGGCGCTGGAACATCTGGTCGAGTGATGACGTATTCACGATTGTCGTTATCGAAATAGCCGTATTTCATTGTCATTTCCTTTTTAATAAGCTGCAAGCAACGCAGCTAAAACTCATGCTAGTGAAAACTGCCAAGCCAAATTAATGTAGGGTTAGGCTTGAACAAATTGGTTTATTTCCACGGGTTTCGGTAGTTAACTTGCTGAATATCCAGCAGAGGTAAGTGACCTTTTAACCGTGTTAAGTAATCATCCCAGTCTCGTGCAGATTTATGAGTCCAACACGCTTCGGCTAGTGCACTTAAACGTGGGAAGACCATGTAATCCATACGATCTTGGTTGGTAACAATTTCGCACCATAATGCACACTGGATGCCTAAGATGCGCTTGCGAATTGGATCGTTGTCTGGCACTTCCGCCAGTGGTTCATAACGGTAAGCTTGTTCTAGAGGAATCACATTCGCCCAATCGACGCCTGGTTCTTCTGGTGAGTAATCTTGTGCCATATCTAGGTAAGTCATTTGACCTGGCTGCAAAATCACGTCAAAGCCCTGTTTGGCGCAGTTTAGAGCCGCTTCTTCGCTCAACCATGAGTAAATCACAGTATCTTTACTCACTTTGTTGCCGTGCTGAGCTTCTTCCCAGCCAACCATGCGCTTACCTAGAGAGCGAAGCTTCTGCTCTGCGTAGCGCAGAAGATGACCTTGGAGCTCTTTGATATCTTGGTAGCCGTGTTCAACCATTAATTTATGGCATTTTGGACTATCGACCCACACACCATCTGGCACTTCGTCTGCGCCAATGTGTACCCATTTCGCAGGGAAGAGCTCTGCAACTTCGGTAAGCACTTTGTCGAGAAACTCGTACGTGCCCTCAATAGCCGGTGATAACACGTTGTCGGTATAGTTCTGAACACTGCGGTAAGCCGATTTGTCTTCAGGATCAATCAGCATCTCCGGCAGTGCTTGAATAGCTGCACGACAGTGACCAGGTACGTCGATCTCAGGAATGATGGTGATGCCACGCTCGAGAGCGTATTCGATAACCTGCTTGATCTCTTCTTGCGTATAGAAGCCGCCATGTGTGCCAATCAGCGTACTGAATTGCGGCTCAAGCACATGGTCGCTGCCACGCCAACCACCAATCTCAGTTAACTGAGGCAAGGATTTAATTTCAATTCGCCAGCCTTCATCATCGGTTAAGTGCCAATGGAAGGTGTTAAACTTGTAATGCGCTAAATGATTGATTAGACGTTTAACACGCTCGACCGGATGGAAGTGACGTGAACAATCCAACATCATGCCGCGGTATTTGAAGCGAGGTTCGTCACGAATATCAATATAGGGAACGGTTAGGTCGTTAGTACCGTCAATCGGTTTTACGATTTGCAATAAAGTGGCACTTGCGTGGACAAAGCCCAGAGAAGAACCGGACTCCAAAGAAATACCTTGAGCGTTCACTACAAGATGATAGGCGCCTTCGTCTAGGGTAGGGTTTGCCTTGAATACAATGTCGCTCTTACCAATTGAGTTTGCTTTGAAGCCAAACAGACTGATCAACTCACCGTCTAACCATTTCGCCGCTTTTTCTGCAATTTCAGAGTGAATGGTGATTTGGCTTGTAGAGGTTAGGCTATAAGTCCCTTCCGTTTGCTTAATTGACTTCGGCTTAGGAATGATTGGCAGATCGCTTGCAATAACAGGGTGTACTTCAGCTCTGTTTTTGAGTGGTGAAGCCAGCGCAATTGGAGTCAATGCAATTTGGTGGCGTTGCGCAGGAGCACCGCAAACAAGCGCCGCATCTTTTAGGCCATCAGTGTAGAAACGAAGCGGTGTCGTTTTGATGCTGAACTCACAATAGAAGTGATGGTTTGCCTTCAATACGTCGAGTTCAGGTTTGAGTAAACAGTAGCTACCAATCTGAGTTAACTCGCCATGAGTAATGCTGTCTGGTTGGATAAACAGATCCATCAGAAATTCAATAGACCAGTCAGTGACGTCTTGGTCACTCAGGTTGTGCAAAGTAAGTCCAAACCGGCAGAATTGTTTTTGCTCGGAGAGGACGGCTAAATCAATACGGTAGTTCATAATGGTCTCTCCCTAATACAGATTATGTTCTGGTTTGCCAGCAAACATGATGGCACCTTCAATAGCATCGAATTGTGGTTCAACGATCCAGTTTTGAACTGGAGGCGATAACCATGCTTTGATTCGCTCTGCGATGCTTCCCATTAAACAAATGCGAGTGGCCCCTTTGCGATTTAGAGCGATAAGAAACATCTCAATGTCACTAGCTGTTTGCTTTAACATTTCCATCGCCAAGCTGTCACCTAGGTTGGCATACTCGAAAATTGCTGGAGAGAATTGACCATAATCTTTAGGTATGGCTGTTTTTGACCAGTCAACAATTGCGTCAACATTGTCATCAAAGTGGTTTAGTACATGTTGTGCTAGTTCCGTTTTTGGCACGATGCCATCAACAGATAACAGTACTTGCTGAATCAGGCGTAGTCCCATAACGGCACCACCACCTTGGTCTGAAATCGGAAACTCACGCCCACCGACGACAAACTGCTCCGATCCTTGAATGTAAATACCGCAAGACCCAGTACCACCAATCATGATCGCACCATCTTCACCGTTATGGGCTCCAATGCATGCGCCGTAAGCGTCGGTGTTAAGGGTGACACTTGCGAATGGGTGTTCCAATTCCATGAACTTAACCCAAGCGTTTTTTTGCTCCGCGCCAGCCAGCGCAAGACCTAAATGCATTTGACCAAAGTGGGATGTTGTTAGCCCACCTTGTGCTGCTGCAATCGTAATCGCTTCAGTGATAGAGGCCATTGCTACCTCTACACCTAATAGAATATTGCACTACCACTTTTCCCTTCGCCGACAAGAAGACCTTGTTCATCACGAATTCGTGCACGGCAAGAAGTGCCGCCGCCATCAATTCCAACGTAGTAAGTTGCCATTAGTTTTGCTCCTGAGAAAGATGCTTGAACTGCTTGATTACCGCGAATAGGAACCACGCTCCGTGAGGGATCCACTGCTCACCCCAACGCCAGTTTTGTAGCATGTCATCTTTCTGGCCTTCTGGATTGAATGCAATGTCCAGTTCATCGTCAAAACCGGCTGTAATGCCGTTACACACACCACCTTTGGCATTGTAAAAACCAAGTTGTGGGAGGTAGTCAGGGTTGTTGTGACCATGGCCATCGAGCATGCACATATCGTATGGGTTCAAACCCACAATCCAGTTGAGTGCATTTTGCGCGTAAGCAGTAAGCTGATTAGCTAGCTCTGCATTGGAGATTACTGGCATGACGGTATATGCCATTGCTGCCAGTGATGCTAAGCGCGCGTTCTCACCTTGCCACCAATATCCACTCTCGTTGTTTTGAGCAACGAAAAACGCATCACGTTTGTCACCATCAACTGACTTAACGTACTGACGTGGATAACCAAATGGGTTAGTGACTTTTTGAGTGATAGTTAGTTCAAACTGCACGGCACGTTCCACAGTTTGGATTGCCGCGTTCTTGAACGTATCGTCCGTTTCACAATTGATGTATTCGACTAATGCGATCACGGGAAGACCGGCTTCAGCGGCATGGAAATAAGGACGTGATCCGTCACTATTTGCCGACCAAAAGTGTTCAAATTCGCTATCAGTAGACTGGCGGTTTGATAAACGCTCTGCCCAAATACGTGCTTCGAGTAAGTATTTGTTGTTTTGTGTTGAGCGGTAAAGTTCGACCGACGCTAAAAGTGCACAGTATTCGTCGATAATATTTTCTTGACCATCATTGAGGTACTTGAGGTTGAACTCTTTTAAATGGTCGTAACCTTTGATTGCTTTCTCTAGGTAAGTCGCTTGGTCTAAGTCGCCATGAACGTCTAGGCGAGCCGCTGCAGCAAGGGCGGCGATAGATACCCCACCACCTTGACGGAAGCCCGCTTCAAAATCATCGAACTTGTGGCCGTCTTGGGTCTCATAAGCACAGATTTCACGTTGCTCGATATCTTTGCTCCATCTATCGAACACGGTCATGTAGAAATAACCCTCAGAATTTTGCATCCGGGTTAAGAAATCAGCACCCACTAACGCCTCTTCCATGAGGCGGGTACGAGAGAACGGAGCAAAATCTGAGTGGTGTTTTAAATCTTCTAAACCTTTGAGCATATTCCAAGTCACCATTGGGATCTGCTGTGGATTTAGGTAGTTGGCGTAAGAAAGGTGACTTAAGTACTTACTTACGTCACCAGAAGCATCGTACCAGCCGCCACGCACGTCGGCAGTAGTATTAGTGCCTAGCAGCGGTACTTGCTTGTCCTTTTGGTCAAAAATGCCAGTACATCGTTGAGACTTGAAGTAGTGCAACAAATCGGAAAACGTCTTATCCATAAGGATGTTGTTACCGATCTCGAAAGTATCTGATTTGATGTTGTCGAAACGAAGATAATATTTTCCGCAAAGATTCACTTGGCTAAAGTCGATGCTGTAAAAGTAACCCTGATGCCAGTTCGCTACTTTCCCGTGTTTTTCTACATCAAGGGTAGCGACTGTGTGGTGGCCTTTAGCGCATACAAGCAGAACATTATAAGAGGAAAGGCGGGCTTTGCTCGTCATGATAATGGCTTGTTTTGGGCCTGTTGCTTCATAACCAATGTGGTTGGTGAGTAGCAGCATTGAATCTCTCCGGAAAATATTATTGTTATTATTGGGGTCAGTAAAAGCTAAAAGAGGCTCGACGGAATGCCGTCGAGCCTTATTGTGCAATTATTCGTATAGGTAACAGCGTACGAAGTGGTTTTCAGATAGCTGAGTCACACCCGGAAGTTGCTCACGACATTGTTCAGTCGCGTGAGTACAGCGGCCCGCAAATGGACAACCGACAGATGCTGCGTCCAAAGTGGGATTTCACCTTTGTTGCCTTTCAGCTTCTCGTGAATTGACTTGCTTGGATCTGGCACGGCAGAAACAAGAAGCTGCGTGTACGGGTGTTGAGGATCGTGGATGATCTCTTCAGTGTCACCCCATTCGACCATGTGACCTACGTACATAACCGCAAGATCTTCAGCGATGTAACGCGCAGTTGCGATATCGTGCGTGATGTAAAGAAGTGACATTTGCTTCTCAAACTTCATCTCTTCCATCAGGTTAAGAACACCTGCACGAATCGATACATCCAGCATCGAAGTTGGTTCGTCAGCGAGTACAACCTCTGCACCTACTGCAATGTTACGCGCTAGGTTGACACGTTGACGTTGACCACCAGACAGCTGATGAGGGAACTTCTCTGCCGTCTCTTTTGGTGGAATCAAGCCTACTTGTTCAAGAAGATCGTAAACGCGTTCTTGTAGCTCTTTTTTATTGCCCGGTGTTACTTTCTTGTGGATAAGCAACGGACGCGCAATGTGGTGGAAGATGTTGTGCGTTGGGTTAAGAGAACCAAACGGGTCTTGCCACACCATCTGCACGCCTTCACGGTAGTGCATCAGGTCTGCACGAGAGGTGATATCTTGGATATCACGCCCCTTGTACTCGATCACACCTTCGGTTGGTGCGTACATCTTCGCGATCATTTTTGCCGTTGTTGATTTACCAGAACCTGATTCACCAACAACTGATAGGCCGCGACCTTTGTACATTTTGAAAGACACGTCATTAATTGCGCGCATCTTTGTTTGCTTTAGAGAGTTGCTGTTAAGAGGGAAATCTTTAACGACATTTTTCCCTTCTACGAGTAGCTCGCCATATTGTTTGCTCATAATTGTCTCCAGAAACTTATACTTCTTATTTATCTATCGCTGTTTACACTTTTGCTTGAGCAATTGGCTCACCGTAAAGGTGACAGTTCGATAAACGGTTTGGCTCAATTTGACGTAGCGTAGTTGGAACCTTAGTACACGCTTCATGTACTCGGTCACAACGTGCCTGGAATCGACAACCTTGTGGAACTTCTAATAAGTTCAATGGGTTGCCTGGAATACCAGTTAGCTTGGTCTTAGGGCCAGTTAATGGAGGGAAAGAGCTACCCAGACCTTTCGTGTAAGGGTGGTATGGTGTAGTCAAAATCTCTTTCGATGGCGCGACTTCGATAAGCTCACCAGAGTACATGATGCCGATACGGTCGGAGAACTCGACCATTAGTGACAAGTCATGGGTGATGAACAAAATTGCAAAGCCAAATTCTTCTTTCAGTGCGTAGATCTTCTGTAGGATTTCGCGTTGTACAACCACATCAAGTGCTGTTGTAGGCTCATCCATGATGATCATTTTCGGATTCAGAGCGAGTGCAATCGCGATAACCAAACGCTGACGCATACCACCAGAGAACTGGTGAGGGTAGTCGTTCAGACGGTTAGGGTGAATATCAACGATTTCCAGTAGACCTTCTGCACGGCGTTTTGCTTGTTCACGCGTCATATTAGTGTGACGCATGATGACATCACAGAACTGCTCTTCCATTGTAAGTACTGGGTTTAGAGCGTTCATCGCACTTTGGAAAACCATTGACATTTCGCTCCAGCGGAACGCTGTCATGCGCTCATCGCTGTATTTGAGGATATCTTCACCATTGAAGATAACCTCACCGCCGGTGATAAATGCTGGCGGCTTATGAAGACGCATTAGTGAGAATGCTACGGTTGATTTACCACAACCTGATTCACCCGCCAGGCCAAACACTTCACCTGGTGCGATGTCGAAGCTAACGTTGTTACAAGCACGAACGTCGCCAGCTTCTGTAATGTAGTCTACGCATAAGTTGCGGATAGAAATTAGTGGTTCAGTCATGATTATTTATCTCCGCTCCATAGTGCATTTTGTGGTGGTAGTTCTGGGCTACGCTCAGCTTTGTCTTGCTCTGCAAGCTTCTTCCAGCGTTTCATGCCTTTGTGAGAACGTAATTGCGGGTTTGCGATTTCATCAACTGCGAAGTTAAGAAGCGCAAGACCAATTGCAATAAAGATAAGTGCGATACATGGAGCAAGTAGTTCCCACCAAGCGCCAACAAGCATTGATGAAGACGTACGTACGTTGTTAAGCATTACGCCCCAGCTAATGCTGCTTGGGTCGCCAAGACCTAGGAACGATAGCGTTGCTTCTGTCATGATTGCTAGCATTACAGAACCGATGAAGCTTGCACCAACGATTGACACTAGGTTAGGTAGGATTTCTACAAAGATGATACGCCATGAAGATTCACCCAATACTTCAGCCGCTTTAACAAATTCTTTCTCACGTAGTGATAGTGTTTGGGCTCGAACAACACGTGCACCCCAGGCCCAGGAGGTCACACCAATTACTATCGCAATGGTTAATGGCCCCGCTTGCCCAATAAAGGCGGCGATTACAAACAGTAATGGGAATTGCGGTATTACTAGCATGATGTTCATAGCCGCGGTGAGTACGTCATCAACTCGACCACCAAAGTAACCTGCTGATACACCAATTACCGTTGCTAGGAAACATACAACGATACCTGCGCCAAAACCAACAGCCAAAGAAGTACGAGTTCCGTATACAACCTGAGACCACACGTCACGACCCATACGTGAAGTACCTAGTACGTGATCAGCCTTTTTAGACATCAGTAATGTACGGCGGTTATCTGCTAGGTTTTGTGCAACCCAACCGTCAGGGTTGTTTTGTGCAGCTTTAACTACGAAAGCTGGGTATTCATGTGGATTACCAGTTTTACGGTCTGGCGCGTGCTTAGTAATAAGCGGCGCGAAGATAGCACCAAAGATAAAAACACTGATAATTGCTAGGCCAATAAGAGCCTTACCGTTATTCGAAAGTAGTTTAATGAGAGCTTTCATGATTATTTACCTCCCTTACGTAGGCGAGGATCCAGTACAACGATTAACAAGTCTGCTAGGAAGTTAAAGAACAGCATAAACAGAGTCATAATAAGTAGCTGACCTTGTAGAACCTGGTAGTCACGAGCGTTGATCGCATTAAGAAGAACAGTACCTAGGCCTGGGTAGTTAAAGATGATTTCGATAATCAACTGACCACCAATTGCCATACCAAGAGCCATTGAAAGTGCGGTTACACTCGGTAGCATCGCGTTACGTGCAGCGTAGTTGAAGACAACGCGGTTTTCGCTAAGGCCTTTACCTTTTGCCATTGTAATGTAGTCTTCGTTCAGCAGGTTAATCATGTTGTTACGCATGCTGATTAGGAAGCCACCAATCTGAATGATGGTTGCACAAATTAGAGGAAGAACTGCGTGGTAAGCAACATCCTTATAAAACTCCCAGCTTGTCCAATCAGGGATCAGGCCCGGAGTATAGGCGTAGCTGGTCGGGAACCATTTAAAGCTGATTGCGAAGGTATAGAGAGCTAGCATCGCAGTAACTACGGCCGGTACCGCTTGCACAACGAGCATGGCAGGGGAGATAAACGCGTCGTATTTGCTGCCGCGCTTCCATGCTGCAAAAATACCTAATACCGAACCGATACAGAAAGATAGAACAACCGCTGTACCCGCAAGGAACAGTGACCAACCCACAGCGTTGCCAAGCATAGCATTTACTGTTTGTGGGTAAGTTTGAATTGAAATACCAAGATTCCAGCTAAAGATACTTTTCAGGTAAGTAAAATATTGTTCATGTAGTGGGCCATCTACAAAGCCAAGTAGCTTTGTCATTGCGGCGATACGCTCTGGTGTTACCTGAACAGTTGCGTTAGCGAACATCATGGTAACTGGGTCACCTGGCATTGCTCGCGGTATAATAAAGTTGATCGTAGCGGCCACTAAGAACGCTAAGAAGTAGAACGATAAACGTCGTAGAAAAAATCCCATAACTCACACCTTTCCATGCCAGCGACTATCCTGTGGCTGGTTTCTGGACGAAAAAACCCCTGACGACTGGCGCCATAAATACGCTTCTATAAAGGAAGGGGGAAAAGGCGGTGCGCAAGGCGCGCACCGCAAACTAACTAGAAATTAAGATTTAGGTTTTAGATCAAGTACTTGAAGTAGACGCTCCTGAACGCCAGCCCATACCATTGGACGACCTTTAGGGTTGTTCTCATTCCACCAACCGTCGAAACGAGTAGTGTTGTACTGGAAGTTAGACGCACCAGTCATTACAGGGATAGTGATTTGGTTCTCTGCAATTTTCTTCTGGATGCTGTGTGCAATTTCAAGTTGCTCTTGACGGTCTGCTGTCTTGTAGAAGCTGTTTAGCAGGCTGTCTAGCTCATCACTCTTCCAGTGGTGCATTGCGAAACGTGGCTTACCTTCACCTTCTTGTAGAGCTGAGTTGTAAGTATCGTTCCAGTATTGGTGTGGATCCGCACCTAGGAAGTAGTTTGTGTAGCCGATGTCGTATGTCGCATCTTGCATCGCTTTGTTGTAAACCGCGAAGTCAGGAGTACGTGCAACTGCTTTAATACCTACTTCAGCAAGTTGCTCTACACCAAGCTGTACAGTGTTGTTGAAGTCAGTCCAGCCGTTTGGCGAGATGATTTCAAAGCTGATTTCTTTACCAGTTGGAGTTTCTACGAAACCGTCACCGTTAGTGTCTTTAAAGCCTGCTTCTTTTAGAAGAGCTTTAGCGTTTGCAACATTGTACGTGTTGTAGCCTTTGTACTTGTTGTAAACCGCTTGATCAGCCCATGCTTTGTGAGCGTCACCTAGACCAGAAGCGTAGTTGTTAGGGAAACCAATACCGTAGAACGCGATGTCAACGATAGTTTGACGGTCGATAGCCATAGAGAATGCACGACGGAAGTCAATGTTGTTGATTGCTTCGTTGTTACCTTCTTTTGGCGTTTTGTAGTTCATCATGAACGACTGAGTACCCGCCGCTGGAGTCCAGTACTTGTGGTTAGGGTTTGCAGCTGCGTATGTGCTGTCGATGTCAGGGATGAACGATGAAGTCCAGTCTAGCTCAGAGTTGATGATGCGAGCTAGTAGCTGATCGTTACCAGCGATCTGTGGAAGACGTAGACAGTCAACTTCTAGGTTCACGTTGTCCCAGTAGTTAGGGTTACGACACTGAACGTATAGCTGTGGAGTAAACGTGTCGATTGCAGTGAAAGGACCAGAACCTACAGGGTTTTCGTTAGAGAACGTTTCTGGCTTATCAACTTTGCTCCAGATGTGCTCAGGAACGAAAGATACCTTAGTGATCTCGAATGGAGCGTTAGAAGTTGCTTCTACTAGAGAGAAGATAACTTTACGGTCGCCTTCAGTCTTAACAGATTTAACAACTGAGTTTACACCAGTACGGTCAAGCTCAGGCTGCTTAGCTAGAAGATCGATTGTGAACTTGATGTCATCAGCAGTGATTGCTTCACCGTCAGACCATTTGATACCTTCACGCAGAACGAAAGTTACTTCCATCAAGTCATCAGACATGTAGAAGTCTTCTGCTAGACGCATAACTGGCTCGTTACCGTGCATTTGGTTGAAAACAACTAGAGGCTCGTAGATGAACTCAGTAGTTGTGTTAAGCGCTGTATCTAGGAACGGGTTGAAGTTCCTTACAAACGTTGGGTAGAACTGCGGTACAATAGTTAGCTCACTTTGTGCGATTGCTGGAGCTGTTACACCTGTTGCTGCTGTAGCGATTACTGCAGTGGCTAGTGCTGTTTTTTTAATTTTGGCAAGCATAGCTGTTCCTTACTATTTGCTTTCATTTCACTAATGGATATGAATGTCATCAATTGATAAACACTCTCCAAGGCCTACCTCATTGAAACGTTTTCTACTCGGAGGAAGTAGAAAACTAGAGTGGCCTGTAGGCCTTTGGCATGAGTAAGAAAACACGCTAATGACCCATTTAGCAATTTCATTTCCCGTTAAAAACGTCAAAATGTCACTTACCGACGTCAAACACGTTAATAAGTCCGTTTTTTTTTTATATTCGTTCAATTATTGCACTCTGATCTACCTCTCACTTTTCTACGTTTCGGTCTTGGTTTGTAAGTGTTCACTTACTTTTTTGCTCTTTCTGGGTCTGACTTTTTTTGTTTGGTCTCTATTTTTGAGATCTTACTCACTAAGCTGTTTTGTCGTTAATTTTTGGAGTTAATTTAAAACTGCCGAAATGTTGTGATTCGGTTCGCAATCTGGACTAAATCTCTAACTTTTATGGGGTAATTACGCGATTAGAGGCACGAACAATCAGTGTTTTTACGGTTTTATCAGCATTATTCAATGCCTCAAATTTGCTTATTTTGGCTGATGAATTAATTGAGTGGAGTGGTATAGATTGAAACGCAAATACTAGAGCGTAATTGGGAGATAAAAAAAGCGCCTTTAAAAGGCGCTTTTTATCGAGATAGGGGTTCTGTTAGCTGGTCAACAAGTGCTGAAGCTTATCCCTTAAGCCTTCAATATGAGTTCGCTCTGGGCCTTGCTCTTGGCAGTGTTCAAGGATGTAATCGAGAGAGCTTAGTACCGTTCTCCAGCGAGGCGTCTTAGGCAATGTTTCCACTCTTAGGTACTTATCTAGCGTTCGGGTTTGCAGGGTGCTGCGGTCCAGATACACGCGCCATAAGCCACTTTGTTCAGCAAAGGTAAACTTAGTTTGACCTGTGACTCGTTCCCAGTACTCCAAAGCATTCGTCATCGATTCTACTAACACTTCACGCATAATATCTTGCTTAGAACGGGTCTCCCCCGATACCTTGTCTGCCAACCGAGTGAATTCGCCACCAAGCTCTTTAAGTTGTTGCAGCTTATTCTTGTCGCCTTCAAATGCATAGCTAGACAAAGCTTCAATTGCGGTCTCTAGGTTATTAATGCGTGCGGCATTGACTCCACCTCCGACATTGAAGATGTACATGGATTTTAATCCAGCGCCTTCAGGCAGAGACAGAACGTCAGATGAGATGTGCTGTCTGACATCTTCAACGTAAATATCGATGTTGCCACAGTAATGCGCCTGCTCAACGTTCAGATACTTCGGTGCAATAAGCTCTTCTGCGCTAGAGCGCTTGAGCTGCTCCTGACTGCGTTTGAACAGCTTGGTAGCAGCATGGTTAGCAAACTGAATTTTATTGTCGTCACGGATGCAGATGATTGCCTCAGGCGCTGATTCAAGTTGTTCAAGCAAGCGGCCTTGGGTTTCAAGTAGGCTGGCCTCTACCATCGCTCTGTGCTTGAGCTCCAACTGCAACTGCTGGTTTTCGATTCGACGTTGCTCAGCTTTACTTGCGGTCAGGTGCGCAACAATTCGGGCGGCGAGCTCCTGCTTATTAAATGGTTTTGACAAGTAGTCATTGGCGCCGGCCTCAAAACCGCGCACTCGGTCATCAGTTTGATTTAATGCGGTTAGCATAATGATTGGTAGCTGCGCGTGATCATACTGTTGACGCAGTTGCTCACACACTTGATAACCACTGAGTCCAGGCATCATGATATCGAGCAGTAGAAGTTCAGGTTTCTCCTTCTCTATTTGTTCGAGAGCGTCAGGCCCGTCGTGAGCGGTTCTCACTCGGTAGCCTTCCAAACGCAAGAAACTGTCGAGTACGCGTAAGTTCACCGGCTCATCATCAGCGATCAGTAGCAGTGGGCCATCTGGATTTTCAGGTAATGAATTTGTATCAGGCAAGTCCAGCTCGTTCGATTCTGGTGCTTGATAGTGATTGCTCTCTTTGTAGCTCGCTTTAGCGATTTGTTCTTCACTTGCTATTGGAAGAGTAAAGCTAAATGTTGTGCCGACCATAGGTTGGCTGCTCACGTATAAACTGCCGTCCATCAATTCGATCAGTTGTCGGCTGATTGATAACCCCAGTCCCGCGCCTTGGCGATAGCGGCTAGAATCGCTACCCGCTTGAATCAGTGGCTCGAAAATGTGTTCGAGTTGCTCTGCAGGAATGCCTTGCCCCGTATCAACGACTTGCACGCGAATATTGTCATCGACAATGTCAGCAGAGATAACAATTTTACCTTCACTGGTGTATTTGATGGCATTACCAACAAGGTTATAAAGTACTTGTTCGACTCGCTGCGGATCGGCGCATACCCATAGGCTTGCATCGTCAATTTGGTTAATAATGCGGATTGGTTTGCTGCCCAACAAATGACTAGACAGCTCTAGTACTAAACGAGTTGCGCTTGATAGATCCACCGCACTGGTTTGAATATCGAGATTGCCATAACGCATCTTATGGTAATCCAATAAGTCATCAACCAAAGTCGTTAAGCGTTGACCACTACTGATAATGATATCTAGCTGATATTTGTGATCGGCGGTAATCGCACCATTGGACCCAGAAGCTAGAGCTTCTGCTATTCCGACCATTCCATGCAGAGGCGTTCGCAGTTCGTGCGATGTGGTTGCTAGGAACTCATCTTTAAGTTTGTTGGCAAGTTGAAGATCGTCATTTTGCTTTTGAATGATCTGTAAGTTGCTCTCAAGCTCTTTGTTTTGCTGCTTGATCAGTTGCATCTTCTCTCGAATTGAGCGCTGCATACGCTCAAAGCTGATAGCGAGCCTTCCAATTTCGTCTTTTCGATTGGTATTGATCATACTTTCATCGAGATCACCCGCAGATACTTTTTCTGCCGCCCAAGTCAATTTCAGTAGCGGTGATGTGATGAAGTTCGATAAGTAGTGTGATGAGATGAATACCAAGACGACAGCGCACAACATGACAAATACAAACAGCTTCTCCAGTTGTCTTACACGAGCAAACGCTTCGCTCTCTGGAATTTCAACCACTAGTGCCCAATTAAATCCTTTAACTGAGATCGGTGCATACGCTGCGATGACTTTCTTGCCAATCGTATTGGTATAGGTGCCAACCTCTGACTCGCCGGATAGAGCTCGCTCGATAACTTCAACACTCTTGTCTGCTTCTTCTTGTGAGTAGGCGAGCGTGCGAACTCGGTTGTCATCACCGACAAGCAGAGTGCGCAAAGAGGAACTCTTGTTGTTTCCATCAGCAATCAATTTGGTAATACCGTTGTTAGGCAGCCTAAACATCGCGTAGCTATGTAGATATCCTTGGCGAATGATTGGGCCCCAAGCCAAGCGACTTGTCTACCATTGGTTACTGAGAAATCGGAAATAACAACAGGTGTATAATCTTGATTGGTTTTACGTCGCTCGGTAACCAGATCTTTCAATTGACGGAAAGTATCCCCCAGAACATTATCTTTGTACTCTCCGGTCAGTAGATTGGTACCAAAATCTTCGTTCTTGAAGATGGAATAAGTCACGTTACCCGAAAGATCAATCAGCAGAATATCGTCGAAGTCAGAGCGTTTGAGGAGTTCTAGATATGCCCAGTGGTAGCGTTTGTGAAGAAGCCGATACCTTTCACTGCCTTTATAAACATCCGATTGAGGCAAAACCGATGTTTTGACCTGATCGCCAGAGCCTGGAATATAACGTTGCTGGGCATGTTCGCGAGCATCATCAATACTCGTTCCCAGGTCTCTGAAGGCATTAACAATGCCATAGAATCGACCTGCACTTGCATAAGCCAGTTCTGAGCGCACAAAGCCCATGACCTCAGATTCTTTGGCGTACATGTAGTCGATAATTTGCTGCTGTTTGGTATCGCGTACAGAGGTTAAATGAGAGGTGCTCTGTTCTTGCAAATCTGTAGTATGAGAATGAAGAAACAGAAGTGCGATGATGGTGAGTGGGGTAATGCTCAATACCAAAAACGCTAACATCAGCGTATTTTGAAGGCGTTTGAATTTTTGTTTTCGATAAAACCTGAACATAGTAATTACGTCATTTCCGTGAAATTTGACTCATCGACTGCAATACAAATCAGAAAAAGCAGTATCCAAAATGACGAAATTAACGAGTTTTTTCGCTTTGACAAGCAAGTGCTAATCAAATCGTGCACATAGGCGCATTTTATTTGACTTATGATGGAAAGTTGCCCAGTAACTCTGCGTTACTGGGCATAGTAATTACTTACTGTAGACAGATATCACTTACTGGCGTGATAGATGGCAAACTTGTTTGTCTTGCTTAAAGTTTCACAATGCCCAAATGCCTGTTCGATGATAGGAGGGTATTTCAAGAAGCTGTTGGCCACAATATACAGATGGCCAGTTTGGCTTTGATGGTTTGGAGCATCAGCAAGCAATGTTTCAGTCGCACTGTAGCTGGTATCTAATCCGGCATGAAATGGCGGATTACTAACAATAAACTGATAATCTTTTGCTGTATCTGAATAGACATCCGAGGCAAATACTCGTCCGTTTAATTGGTTAGCTTTTAATGTCTCTTTTGACGATTCAACCGCAAGCGCGCTGATATCGCACATCTCAAGTTCAATGGAAGGGTTGAGGCTAGCCATGACTGCACCGAGCACCCCTGCGCCACAGCCGAAATCCAGCACCTTACCTGATAATGATGGAAGCGTATCCAATAGAAGTTTACTGCCAACATCAAACTCGCCGTAGCTAAACACACCCGGTAAGCTTTTTACTTGAATCGACAGGTTATTGTATTGCACTTGATAAGATTTGAACCAATCGTCGAGTACAAAAGGTTTCGGCTGCTGAGTGCACTGTCCCCAATAGAAAGAGCAGCGTCGAGCCGAATCGTATTTGGTGACAATGCCATAAGCCTTGAACATCTTCTCGATGCTTTTGACACCTGAACGGTTCTCACCCACCACGACGATTTCAGTATTTACACCGAGCTTAGCCAGTAACATCGCTAATAAATACTCGGCTTCTGCTTTCGCTTTTGGCCAGTAGAGCAAGATCAGGTCTGGTTTAGCTTCTTTTCTTTCGTCGACCTCAAACACTGCGCCAAATTGACACGTTAGATTCGATTGCTTTTGAGTTTGACGGTAATAACCATAGTTAGTGGTAAACACCGAGACTGATTCGCAATGCTCAACTAACTCACGTGGGAAAAGGTCTTCGGCTTCACCTGCGACGAGCACATGCTTACCTGAGAAATACTCAAGTTGGCGTTGGGCGATTTGGCTAGGAGCAATATAAGCAGACATAACAGACTCGGTTCGATCAAAAGAGGGCAGATTTTCGCACAATCTGCCCTTTGCTTGAAGAAGTTTAGTATTGAAAGGAACTACGCCGACTCATTAACTGTTGTCTTGTTTGTCTAAAAAGTCTTTGAACTCTTCTTCGTACATATTAAACAGCACCATAGTAATGGCAAAAATAAGTGGCCCGTAGATTAGGCCAATGAGACCGAATAGATGAATACCACCCAGCAACGAGAAGAAGATCATTAAGGTATTCATGCCGGCGCTACCTTGCATTAGTAATGGGCGCAACACATTGTCGATTGATCCAACAATAGCTACTGACCATACCGTTAAGAAGATAGCCCAAGTAATGTCACCGGTGAGGAATAGGTACAGTGCGGCTGGAATCCAGATCAAAGCGGTACCGACAACAGGGATGAAGGAGGCAAAGCCCATCATCGTGCCCCAGAATAGACCTGGAAAGCCAGCTAACCACATACCGATACCACCAGCAAAACCTTGTGCTATCGCGGTAAGAAATGATCCCATAACCGCCGATTTTGACACCTTCTCGATCTCATCAAGCAGTTTGTCTTCTTGGCTTCTCGACAAAGGCAAAATATGGCGAATGGCGCTAATGATCTTGTCGTGATCTCTTAGTAAGAAGAACAAAACAAACAGCATTAAGAAGAAGCTCATCAAAAAGTTGGTGGCATCGCCGAGGATCTTAGCGGACACACCAACTAAGTTAGTGCCAAACGACGTTGCAAACTGAGCGATCTTTTGCGCGATATCTTCTGGGAGAATTTCATCGAAAGGCAGATAGGTATTGGCCAACGACAACGCTTTAACAACAAAAGGGTGATCAAAAATCGTTTGGATACCACCGTGTGTTACCCATTGATATGCATTTTGTGAGAAGTGAGAACCCTGCTGGACAATTGCGGTAAACACAAACATCAATGGAATAACGATGATGAAAGTGAGCACGATGCAAGAAAGCAATGATGAGACGTTGGGGTGATTGGGTAGCTTTTTTTCAAACCATTGATGGATAGGGAACATCAACAAAGAAATGATGAAAGCCATCACGATGGAGTTCATGTATGGCGCAACTAATAAATAGCAGGCAAATGCCGAGGCTAACAGTGCGATGACAAGTACCCAATGGCTAGGAGTAATTTTGAGTTTATCCGACACGCTTTCGTTCCAGAGAAAATGTTTGTGTCGATATAATGACCGCAAAGCGAGTCGTTAGCAATGGCAAAGCTGGTATAGCTCGCTGTTATCGCTACAAAAAAGGGCTGCCATTGGCAGCCCTTTTTGAATGTGGGCGATACTAAGCTTCTTGCGCTATGATCGCAAAGCAGCGATCTGCGGCTTCTAGTGTCGCTTCTATCTCTTTAGAGCTATGAGCAAGAGACGTGAAGCTTGCCTCAAACGCAGATGGAGCAAGGTAGACACCGTGTTCAATCATTAAGTGGAAGAAGCGCTTGAAGCGGTCGATATCGCATTTAGCTACGTCGTCGTAGCAGGTGATGCTTGTTTGCTCGGTAAAGAAGAAGCCAAACATGCCACCCACTTGATTGACTTGCAGCGGCACACCATGCTTGTCTGCAAGTGATTTAAAGCCATCTGCCAATTGCTTAGTTTTTGCGGCAAGACGTTTTTCATTGCCTTCTTCTTTTAGAAGATTCAAACAAGCATAACCAGCCGCCATAGCAACAGGGTTACCTGATAGTGTACCGGCTTGATAAACCGGGCCGGTTGGGGCGATGTATTGCATCACATCTTTACGGCCACCAAATGCGCCAACAGGCATACCACCACCGATGACTTTACCCAAAGTGGTTAGGTCTGGCTTAATGTTGTAGTGTGCTTGAGCACCGCCTAATGCAACGCGGAAGCCTGTCATAACCTCGTCAAAAATCAGTAGTGCGCCTTCTTGATCACAGATCTCACGCAGGCCTTCGTGGAAACCTTCTAGAGGTGGAATACAGTTCATGTTGCCTGCAACCGGTTCAACAATGATACAAGCAATTTCCCCCTTGTTTGCTGCAAACAGCTCACGAACGGAATCTAGGTTGTTGAACGTTGCAGTGAGTGTGTACTTTGCAAAGTCAGCAGGAACACCTGGCGAGCTAGGTTGACCTAATGTCAAAGCACCAGAACCCGCTTTAACAAGCAAGCTATCTGCGTGGCCGTGGTAACAACCTTCGAACTTAAGAATCTTATCGCGACCAGTAAACCCACGAGCTAGACGAATAGCGCTCATAGTGGCTTCTGTGCCAGAGCTCACCATGCGTACTTGCTCCATTGAAGGGACAAGTTCAGACACAAGCTCTGCCATTTGAATTTCCATTTCGGTTGGCGCACCAAAACTTAAACCACGCTGTGCAGCATTAATGACCGCATCACGAATAACAGCATGGTTGTGCCCAAGAATCATAGGACCCCAAGAACCAACGTAATCAATGTAGCTTTGCCGTCAGCATCGAAAATCAGAGGACCATCGGCTCTCTCAACAAAAATAGGTGAGCCGCCAACGCCGTTAAAAGCACGAACTGGCGAGTTAACGCCACCCGGAATGGTGTTTTGTGCTTTTTCATAAAGCTCTGCTGATTTGGTCATGGATGTATCCTCTTATGATTGCTAGGACCAATTTGGCTCGCATTGTACCTATCCCTATCGAAACTAGGAATGTTTTGCGCCACATTCTGGTTAGATTTCGAACAGAAACGGCTAAAAAAGTGCGAAAAAATCGGATTTTGACTTAACTTGCGGCGAATACTTGAACGGAACAGTCAGGTATTAGATAATCGCCAGATTATTAGAACAAGTTTGACTCAACAACTTCAATCGGCTGTTGGGCATGACACGAATGAGAGAGGTCATCGTGAGCGAAGTAAATATCCCACTATCATTTTCGGATGCAGCTGCAACACGCGTTAGAACGCTGATCGCTGAGGAAGAGAATCCAGAATTAAAATTGCGCGTCTACATCACTGGTGGTGGTTGTAGTGGTTTCCAATACGGTTTTACGTTTGATGAAAGTGTGAATGAAGGCGACACCACAATTGAAAACAGCGGCGTAACGCTTGTGGTTGACCCTATGAGTCTGCAGTACCTTGTTGGTGGTGTGGTTGATTACACAGAGGGCCTAGAAGGTGCTCGTTTCTTTGTAAACAATCCAAATGCAACAACAACTTGCGGTTGTGGCGCATCTTTCAGCGTTTAATCAATATTTTCCCTACTCTCACTAATCCAAAAAAGTGAGACTGGCGTAATATCCCCCATAAGTTCATTTTATTTATGAGCACTTATTGTATAGGGTAAGTGTTCATAATAAAAAAAGTTAGAGTCAATGATGAACATTGACGAAACGAATACAAGGGATTGTTATGTCAAAGTACTCTCCGATCGGGTTCTTTTCCGCTCGTCCATATTTAGTCTCTCTTATTCTTGTGCTTCTACTCGCTCTTTGGCTAGGGATGGGGAGTACCAATGCACAAGAAGAAAACACTTCAACGTCAGAAGAATCCGTTCCTCTCGCTAAAGTTGCTTTTGAAACTTTTGCGTCCCAGCCAACTTTCCGCTCTATTGATCTTTATGGCCGCACTGCACCAGACAAACAGGCGCGATTAGGTGCTGAATTCAGCGGGAAAATTATCGATCTTAAAGTGAGCAAAGGTGAATTCGTTAAGAAAGGTCAGCATATTGCCCAGATTGATAAAGGCGATCTCAACATCCAATTAGAGCGTGCGCAAGCGATGCTCCAAGTGAAACAGAAAGAGTTTAAAGCGGCGGAATCTTTGAAGAGCCGTGGCTTACAAGGTGAGGTGGCTTACGCCACAGCTCAGGCTGCTTTAGCAGAAGCAAAAGCAGGGGTGAGCAACGCAAAATTGTCTCTGCGTAATACTGTGGTTCGCGCACCATTCGAGGGCTATGTTGACCACCTGTTCATCGAGTTAGGCGATTATGTTGGCATCGGCGATCCAGTCGCAACTGTGATCGATTTAAGTAAGCTCGTGATTGAAGCGGACGTGAGTGAAAGACACATTCAGTACATTGCGAATGGACAAGAGGCGACAGTTCGCTTTATTAATGACCAAACCGTAACAGGCAAAGTTCGCTACATGTCGCGTATCTCTTCGGAGTCGACCAACACCTTCCCAATTGAAATTGAAGTGGCAAATCCAGAACGCAAAATCCCAGCGGGTATCAGCACCGAAGTGACTTTGGATCTCCAAGAGCAAATGGCAGTGAAAGTAACACCTGCAATGCTGGCACTGGATGAAGAAGGCAACTTAGGCGTTAAAACTCTGCAAGACGATTTCGTCGAGTTCATACCAATTCAGTTAGTAAAAGCTGAGCAAGACGGTGTTTGGCTCTCTGGTCTCGGTGATCAAGTGAGCATCATCACTGTCGGGCAAGGCTTTGTTCGACACGGTGATAAAGTTGTCGCGGTTGAGCAAGATCGCGCATCACAGCAATTAAACAACTAGGAGGTGTGATAAATGTTCACACTGATTGATGCGGCGCTATCGCGCACGCGGACCATGCTGACGTTGTTGCTGATGATATTAATTGCCGGCGCCGTCACTTATGTCACGATTCCTAAAGAGTCGAGCCCAGACATTACCATTCCAGTGATCTATGTATCGGTCAGTCACCAAGGGATATCCCCAACTGATGCAGAACGCTTACTCGTTAGGCCAATAGAACAAGAGTTGCGTTCCATTGAAGGCGTAAAAGAGATGACAGCGACGGCCTCAGAAGGTCATGCGTCTGTTGTGCTTGAATTCTCTGTTGGTGTCGATTTGAACAAAGCCATGGCTGATGTTCGAGACGCTGTTGATCTGGCCAAACCTAAGCTGCCAGCGGACAGTGACGAACCTACCGTTAATGAGGTGACGTTTGCCTCTGAAGAGCCTGTTTTGTCGGTTGTGCTATACGGTACGGTCCCTGAACGTACCAACGTACTTATTGCTCGCAAACTACGAGATAAACTGGAAAGTTACCGACAAGTTCTGGAAGTGGACATTGCTGGTGACCGCGAAGATATTGTTGAAATCATTGTCGATCCACTACTTATGGAAAGTTATGGTTTAGATCAAGGCGATATCTATAACCTTATTGCGTTAAACAACCGCGTCGTGGCGGCGGGCTTTGTCGATACAGGCTATGGCCGCTTCTCTGTCAAAGTACCTTCAGTTTTTGATTCACTTAAAGATGTGCTAGAGCTGCCGATCAAAGTTGATGGTAAGCAGGTAATTACCTTTGGTGATGTCGCCACGGTTAGACGTGCGTTTCGCGATCCGGAAAGCTTTGCTCGTCTAGACGGAAAAACCGCTGTCGTCCTCGATGTGAAAAAGCGCGCGGGTGAGAACATCATTGAAACCGTGGAACTTGTGAAAGCGGTAATTAATGAAGCTCAGAAGTTACCAGACTGGCCGAATAACCTTTTGGTGAAATACACATGGGACCAATCTGATGACGTGAAGATCATGCTCAATGATCTACAAAACAACATTTTGTCAGCCATTATCCTCGTGGTGATCGTAATTATCGCGATTCTTGGTGTGAGAACGGCCTTGTTAGTGGGGATCTCGATTCCCGGCTCGTTCTTAACCGGTCTTCTGGTGCTGTCTGTATTTGGACTGACCGTCAATATCGTTGTGCTTTTCTCTTTGATCATGGCGGTGGGCATGCTGGTGGATGGTGCCATTGTAGTGACCGAGTTTGCAGATAGACGGATGCAAGAGGGCACACCTAGGCGTGAAGCGTATCGAGATGCGGCGAAACGAATGGCATGGCCGATCACCGCTTCAACGGCCACTACTTTAGCGGCGTTTGCACCATTACTTTTCTGGCCGGATATTACTGGTGAGTTCATGAAGTACTTGCCACTCACCTTGATTGCGACGTTGGCAGCATCATTAGTCATGGCACTGCTGTTTGTTCCGGTGCTGGGTGGCCTAATTGGTAAACCACAGAACGTTAATCCTCAGAATCGAGCAAAAATGGTGGCCTTGCATGAAGGCGACTTCACTAAAGCAACCGGAATTACTAAGCTCTACTACCACACGCTAGCGATTGCTATTAAGCACCCGCTGAAAATATTGATGTTAGCGATATTGATGGCGGTTGGAGTCGGCTTTACCTACAGCAAAGCTGGCTTGGGTGCTGAGTTCTTCCCAGAAGTTGATCCGCCATTTTTCACTGTGAAAGTACGCTCTTATGGTGATCTATCGATCAATGAAAAAGACGTCATTATGCGCGATATCGAGCAAGTGATGCTGGGGCATGATGAGTTTGAAAGCGTCTACACCAAAACGGGGGTAAGGAAGAGATCGGTCAGATCCAAATTACCCCTGTTGATTGGCAGTATCGTCGTAAAGTGAAAACCATCATCGAAGAGCTGGAAGAAACGACCAGTAAATTTGCTGGTGTGGAGATCGAATATAAATTCCCTGATGCAGGGCCTCCGGTTGAGCATGATCTCGTGATTGAGATGAGCTCAACCACGCCAGACAACCTAGATGCAGCAGCGAAACAGGTACGTAAATGGGCGGACAACAATCCGATCTTCACTAACTTGAGCGATAACTCCAGTAAAGAAGGTATTGATTGGCAAATTGATATTCGACGCGATGACGCTTCTCGATTTGCAGCTGATGCGACCTTGGTTGGTAACACCGTTCAGTTTGTAACAAACGGACTTAAGATAGGTGATTACTTACCTGATGATGCGAACGAAGAAGTCGATATTTTGGTTCGTTATCCAACAGAGAAGCGAGACATCGGGCGCTTTGATCAGTTGAGAGTAAAAACCCCAGCTGGTTTAGTCCCTATCACCAACTTCGCGAGCATTGTACCTGAAACCAAGCAGGACACGATTCACCGCGTCGATGGTCAGCGTATTATCAGTATCATGGCAGACATGAAAGAGGGCTACAACTTAGCACTTGAGCTGCCAAATATTGAGAAAGCTTTGTCTGAACTGGATTTACCAAGCGGTGTTGAGTTTAAGATCAGGGGGCAAAATGAAGAGCAGAACAATTCGTCAGCCTTCTTGCAGAAAGCATTTTTGATTGCTTTGGCGGTGATGGCATTGATCCTCATTACGCAGTTCAATAGCTTCTATCAGGCCTTCTTGATTTTGAGTGCGGTATTGTTCTCAACAGTTGGGGTATTTGCAGGCTTACTGATCTTCCAAAAACCGTTTGGCATTATTATGTCGGGTATCGGGGTGATTGCGCTGGCGGGTATCGTGGTTAACAACAACATCGTATTGATCGATACGTTTAACCAATTACTGCGCCGCGGTTTAAGTAAGCAAGAGGCGATTCTTCGTACTGGTGTTCAGCGTTTAAGGCCAGTATTGCTGACAACAGTCACCACCATTCTCGGTTTGTTGCCTATGGTGCTCGAGATGAACATCGACCTTATCAACCAGAAGATTGAGTTCGGTGCACCAAGTACGCAGTGGTGGTCTCAATTGGCGACCGCAGTCGCGGGTGGCTTGGCGTTTGCGACCGTGCTTACATTGGTACTGACGCCATGTATGTTAATGCTAGGTCGCAACCATAATCTGGAAAAAGCAGAGGATAAACTTCAAGAAGAGAGTGCAGTTGCTCAAGAGAGCACAGCACAATAATAAGTGAGAAACAAAAACGAAGTGATAACAAAAAGCCCGTCATAGTGACGGGCTTTTTTATGTCTTGACTAACAGGACTGCAAATGTCTATAACGACGTATATAGCAGCGGGTTTAAAGCATGTTTTACTTAGCAAAAAGTAGTTTGCTGTATCGATCTAGCGTAGCAAGTCTGAGCTTTGAATTTGCCAAGTAAGTTGTTTTCGCTTTACCCGTCAGTGATTTTGACTGAGGCAATTTAACGGTTCTTGGGTTCTTGTGAACGCCATTAACTAAGAACTCATAATGTAAGTGAGGACCTGTTACACGACCTGTGCCACCTAATGTACCAATAGTTTGGCCTTGCTTAACGCGTTGACCTGTTTTTACACGGCGCTTTTGTAGGTGAAGGTACTTAGTAATGTAAGTGTTACTGTGCTTAATAAAGACATAGTTACCATTGAACTGATTGTAACCAGACTTTTGAACCACGCCATCACCTGCCGCCCAGATAGGCGTGCCAACCGGTGCGGCATAGTCTGTACCACGGTGAGCGCGGACTTTACCCGTTACTGGGTGGCGACGTGTTGGATTAAAGTTTGACGTTACACGGCGAAAATCGAGTGGCGAGCGCAAGAAAGCTTTTTTCATCGCTCGGCCGTTTTCGTCGTAGTAATTGCCGGTATTGTCATCAAGAATGGCTTTGAACGTATCGCCTTGGTTAGTGAACACGGCAGCGATGATCTTACCTCGCCGATAACCTCGCCCTCTACAACCTTTTCTTGATACAGCACTTGAAAGCTATCTTTACTGCGAATGTCTAACGCAAAGTCGATATCCCAACCAAAGATACCCGCGAGCTCCATGATTTGGTTGGCGGTTAAACCGGCTGAAATGCCCGCATTCCAGAAGTTGGAAGTAATAGAAGCTTCGGCATAGTTGTATTGATACGCCACCTCTTTTTTGTCCGTCTCTGAACGAAAGCCAGAATCTGTACGGGTGATCTTGAAGGTTTCAAAAGCGCTTAAGCGGCGTTTTAGCTGAATCAGTTGGTCATCTTCATCAAAGCCAAACTCGAGTACGTCACCGGGTCTTAAGCGAGACAGTTGGCGCTCAATGTCTTTGTTGGTTGAAGTAAGCTGATATAAAAGACGAGACGATAAGCCCAAGCGTTGAAACAAAATAGCGGCACTTTCGCCGTTACCGACTTTATGCTTTTCCCATCGCATGACTGCTGACGGAGCAACTTGATTGCCTGGTGATAACGCTTCGGCATTAATAGTGAGTGGGTAGTGACGTCCCACTTCATATCGGCTCTCTTCAGGATGCAGATCTTTTGGATCGGGAAGAAAAAAGAGCGCGATAACAATAACAGCGCTAAATATAGCGATAAGGGCTCGGTGCATCCATGGAAGTCGAGCAAAAATAGACAGCATTTTTATCGTTCGTTCTGTGTGTATTAAAAAAATAGCGAGCTGTTTAGTCTAACTGGTTTCAAAAAGCATCGCTATTCAAGTAAGATGGTGAATTAAACTATTTTTGCCAAATCTGTGGGAGTGAACAAGAATGGCGAGCATTGAAGCGGCACTAGCGAGATTAAGCGCGGTGTTGATGAGCTAATTCCAGAAGAAGAGCTGATTGCAAAACTGAAAGAGGGTCGTCCTCTTCGTATTAAATTGGGTGCCGATCCAACGGCTCCAGATATTCACCTTGGTCACACAGTTATTCTAAACAAACTGCGTGCATTCCAAGAGCTAGGCCATGATGTAACATTCCTAATTGGTGATTTCACTGGCATGGTGGGTGACCCAACAGGTAAGAACACAACGCGTCCACCGTTAACTCGCGAAGACGTTTTACGTAATGCTGAAACGTATAAAGAGCAAGTATTTAAGATCCTAGATCCAGCTAAGACTAAGATTGCCTTCAACTCTGAATGGTTGTCTGAGCTTGGTGCTGAAGGCATGATTCGCCTAGCTGCAAGCCAAACTGTTGCACGTATGCTAGAGCGTGACGATTTCAAAAAGCGTTACGGTAACAACCAACCTATTGCTATCCATGAGTTTATGTATCCACTCCTACAAGGTTATGACTCAGTGGCAATGGAAACGGATGTTGAGCTTGGTGGTACTGACCAGAAGTTCAACCTTCTAATGGGCCGCGAACTGCAAAAAGCCAACGGTCAAAAGCCTCAGGTTGTACTAACGATGCCTCTGCTTGTTGGCCTTGATGGCGTTAAGAAGATGTCTAAATCCGCTCATAACTATATCGGTGTGAGCGAAGCGCCAAGCGAAATGTTCGGTAAGATCATGTCGATTTCTGATGATCTGATGTGGAGCTACTACGAACTGCTATCTTTCCGTCCTCTAGAAGAGATTGCAGAGCTGAAAGCTGGCGTTGAAGCAGGCAAAAACCCACGTGACGTGAAAGTGGCGCTAGCAAAAGAGATCATTGCTCGTTTCCACTCAGAAGCCGACGCTGACGCTGCTGAGCAAGAGTTTGTGAACCGCTTTGCGAAGAACCAGATTCCAGACGAAATGCCTGAGTTTGAGTTTGATGCAGGTCGCCCAGTAAGTAACCTTCTTAAAGAAGCGGCGCTTTGCCCATCGTCATCTGAAGCGATGCGAATGGTTAAGCAAGGTGCAGTGAAAATGGATGGCGAAAAAGTCGCTGATAGCAAGTTCGCACCAGAAGCTGGTACTTATGTTTTCCAAGTTGGTAAACGTAAGTTTGCTCGCATTACTATCAAGTAATCCGATAGCTTCACTGTGTAGTAAAAGCGCCTAATGGGCGCTTTTTTGTTTTCTTGAATAATAGAACGTTATGCAGACAGGTTTAATTATTTATTGGGTCTATTGTAGCTCTTCTTTTATATGAAGTTTCTGTGAAAAGTGGGCATCTCGATTCAAAAATAACAGCAATCTTTATTGGCTTTTGTTAAGATACGCGCGCTGCTGAATTGGCAGTAATTTTGGAGATAAATATGAACAATACCGACCATCCTCCAGTTGCTGGGTGAATAATTTTAAGAGGGCATTGTAACCCGCTTCGGTATTGGCGCACTCCGTCCTACCTAGCGGTAGGATCTATTTTCCTTTCTCAATCACTCCTCATTTATTCAATCAAAGTAACTGTAAAGCTGTAGTCGTCCGACTAGGGATAGCTATGTCTTGTGTTACTTGATGGTCGTTACCTTTGCCAATCGGGAGATTCGCCATGACGGTAATGAGCAATAATTATGTAGAAACTTCGCGTGCTTTTTCTCAAGAAGAGATCGGGGCCGCGCGTAATGCATTTTTGCAATATGAACAAACTAAGCAAGTTCACTTGCTAACAGTAATGCCTATTGAAGAGGCGGTGGCTATTTTGCACGACTGTTCAATAAGCTATGTACAACAACTACTAACAGTACTCGAAACAGAAGGGCACGATAAGCGTGCCAGACACTTTGCTCACCAGCTTGGCTTTGTGCATTCTGAAGTTGATACGCCACAGGGGTACCTAAGTACTTCCGTGTTTGAGCATGTAAAGCAGCGTATTGGTTGGATCATTGCGTTGGCTTTGCTGGGGATCGTGTCAGGCTTGATTATTGCTCAATATGAAGACACGTTAAGTCAGCTGGTTTTACTTGCGGTATATATGCCTGTTATTGCTGCGGCAGGGGGCAATACGGGCACCCAGGCGGCGACGTTGGTTATTCGGGCTCTTGCAACTGGCGAGCTGAAAAAACGTCAGTGGTTAGCAGTTTTTTGGAAAGAGAGCCGCGTGGCACTCTGTTTAGCCTTAGCTATCGCGATTGTGATGATTGGTCGTATCGTATTTTTCAGTGATCCGGCATCAGCGGGTGGTTTTGACATCAATACGATTGCTCTAGCGGTGGCCGTAGCACTGTTTATTCAAGTGACGATATCAACCACGCTTGGTGCTTACTGCCAATACTCGCACGTGCGTTCAAGATGGACCCAGCCGTATTGGTGAGCCCTGTACTTGCGTCGATAGTGGATATCTCAGGTATGTGGATTTACTTTACCGTTGTCAATTACTTCTTAGGTATTTCCTGACTGTAACGAACAACATCTTGATAAAACTGAGTTTCAAACTGAGTGATAGGAGTGATGACCGCAGGGCCATCGCTCTTTTTTCTAGGATGATAATCGGCAACGAACTGAACAAATAGACTCGTTGGCTCGCCTTTCTCATTTAGTCCATAGCCTGCCATGTTGTAGCTGCCATAGACAGAGCCACTCTTGGCGGCTATTTGGCCTTTGATCGGCTCTTTTCTCATGCTGCGTCGGTATTTCAACGTTCCCGATTCGCCCGCTCTTGGGAAGAGATCAATAAGCCCAAGTTCTTCGTCATGTTTCCAAATGTATTCAAGAATGCTCGCCATGGATTGGCTAGTCAGTAGGTTGTTGCGAGATAAGCCCGAACCATCGGCAAGCTGAGCATATCCTAAGTCGATCCCGGTACGTGAAAAGATGATCTGTTTGATGGCTTCGGTGCCGTTACCAAAACTGCCCGCTTGTAAGTAAAAGTGAGCGCCAAGGGTTTTGGTGATGCTGTCTGCAATCAAGTTATCTGATTTCTTCAGCATCTCTTCAAGCAGTTCAGGCAGTGGAGCAGAATAGTGGGTGTAAACCGTTACTGAATTATCAAGCTTTGGTGCGCCGACTTGGACATTGCCACTTATCTTCACGCCATGTTGATTTAGTAGGCTGTGCGTTACTCTCGTTGTGTACAGCTCTGGATTTTGGATGGCAAATTTAAGTGGAAGTGCTTTTTCACGCTCGACCAAACAGCCTTGAAGTTGATAGAAATTGTCTGGCTGGCTAATGAGTTCAATGGTGCATTGTGTGCTTTCTTGATGCTCTTTCGTGACCGCTTTCGCTTTTGTCGACACATGGATAGGGAAATGTTCAGGAACATAAACCCTTGTCTTTCCTTGGTCTTGCGTATAGATAGACGCCTGAACGCAGTTACCATCAATAGAGATTGCACTGGCGGGTGCGCTATAACAGACGCCTAAAATGTCCCAAGGCCAGCCGACGGCCCGATCGTAACCGGTAAAGGCAGAGTTATCTAACCAGATGTTGCCAATGGTTTTTCCTTTACTGCGTTCTTGTAGAGTTTTGATGATGTTATCAAGATCTTGAGTGGTCAAAGTAGGATCGCCAGAAAATTGAATGATCCAATCATTACCGCTATTAAGTAATTTAGTTTCAAATTTGTGATCATTGTCTAACTCTAACGTGGCTGCTAAAGCGGTGATGATCTTTAGGGTGCTGGCTGGTGGGAAGAAATGCCCTGAATTGCTCTCAATGGAATTCTCTTTACTTTCAGCGAGTTGCTTTACAACTAAGCTATGGCGAGACTCTTTCGGCAATGCGCTTGTATCGTAATTGGCCCAAACAACGGATGAGAAGCAGAGAGTAATGAAAAGCCAGCATTTATGCATTGTGAAGTCCATGACAAACGAAAAAGAAGCGATTTGTGGCGACAAAAGCGCATTATGGAATTGGGTTAGTATAAAGAGAGCTTTGGTATTGGGCTAGCCCCAAAGAAGAAAGGCTTAGCAATTCGCTAAGCCTTTATCCAAACCTATAGGTTTTGACTAAATTGAGTGTCTATCTAACTTAGAAAGAGTACTTAAGACCAAGACGTAGCGTGTCTTCAGCATCTTTTGCACCTACTGAGCTCTCATCCATGTTGTTTAACATGTAAGCTAGATAAGCATTGATGTTACCGTTGAATTTGTAATCACCAGTAATCTCAAAGAAATCACTCTCGTCAACTTTTGTACCTGATTTTTTAACATCTGTTTTTTGGTACGCGCCCATTAGGCAAAGCCATTACCAAAGCCATATTTAGCGGCTAGCTCGATACCGTTGAAATCTGTTTCAGCGGTGGCTTTATTATCTTTATCACCAGTAGCGTAAGTCACAGCTAGGTATAGTGAATCTAAAGCGTAGTTGATACCGCCAATAATAGCATCACTAGAGCCATTATTTTCACCATTGTTACCTGCCGAGTAACCAAGACCAAGACCTAACCCCATTGGCAATGTGTAGATAACAGACAAGCCAGAGGTGTTTGTGTCTTTTGCTTCACCAAGAGAAACACTACCTTTTAGCGTTAGTGATTCATAGTCAGCGGTATATAGAATGGTGTTGTTGATTTGCTCGTCAGAAGCATTAATGAATGCTTTTTGAGCGCCCGTGAAAGTGGTGACATCCGACATTTGCGAGATTTGCACCGCAGCCGTATCTTGGCGACCAAACGATACTGCGCCAAAGCTACCACTTAAGCCGGCAAACATGTAACGCTGTTTGAAGTCTGTTTCCGCGTCGTTGGTAGTGTCTGACTTTACGCCTTGCTCTGCTTCGTAGAAGCCAAAGCCAGAAAGATCGCTAGTGATCTCTGTTGTTCCGCCTAGGTTTAGACGAAAACGGCTGTTATTCGCCATAGTGCCATCGATCTCGTTACCACCGTTACCGATAAAATCACCACGGAATTCCGCACGGCCACCGATATTGAGTTCTGTACCATCGCTGCTATATACGTTAGCTGCGTTAACACCAGATGCCGCTACCACTGCTGCAGCTGATACCGCTAGAGTAATCAGATTCTTGTTCATTTTAATAGTCCTAATTTACTGTCCATAAATAGTTGTATTTGCGAGGCGCTTCGCATCGCAGTGCTTAGAGTGGACGCATAGTTGTAATTAATCAAGTTTCATATGTAAGAAATATGTCAGAGATGTGAAATATGATTACTTTTTGCACAAAGTGTTGGTTTTTTGAAAAAACAGGCGGTGTGCTGGCACTGATGACGCAACATAAAAATAGGCTGAGTATCTATACTTTATCTTTTGGCACTCGGTATTTAATGGCAGGGTAGCATAGGGCAATCATGTAAAAGCGAGTTGGTTTAGTAGAAGTGTCTGAGGATTATTTTTCATTCAAGAAGCTTATGGTTGCGAGAGCTAAGTTGGATTTTATGTCGCCCGATTAGACAAATGCTCGAATTTGGGTGATTTAAAACACGACATTGTTTACACTAGGCGAAATAACGAATTCTTTTACTACCTGATCCGACTATGGGTTGGGTAGTTTTGTTTTGTCCAAAGCATACTTTGGCAATAGAGGTAGAAGATGGAAAAAGTTCCAATGACAACGCGCGGCGAACAGCTGCTGCGCACAGAGCTTGAAAGATTACTTAAGCTTCGCCCACAAATTTCTGAAGCAATTGCCGAAGCCCGTGAGCTAGGTGATTTGAAAGAAAATGCTGAATATCACGCTGCGCGCGAAGAGCAAGGTATCTGTGAAGCCCAGATCCGCGACATTGAATACAAACTGTCAGTTGCGCAAGTTATCGATGTCACTAGCATGGAAAACACAGGCAAGATCATCTTTGGTTCTACGGTAACGCTAATTGATGTTGATACCGATGAAGAGAAAACATACCAAATCGTTGGTGACGACGAAGCGGACATTAAAGCTGGCCGCATTTCTGTCAGTTCGCCAATCGCTCGTGGATTGATCGGTAAGCTTGAAGGTGATGAAGTTGTGATTTCAACACCTGGTGGCGACAAAGACTTTGAAATCGATAAAGTTGAATACATCTGAAATGGTCAAGCCATTTTAATAGAATTAAAAAAGGTCGCATTCGCGACCTTTTTTGTTACTTGCTATTTGCCACTGCTATGGCAAACACGAAGTACTATTTACGTGGAAGTTCGATCTTGCGAGCTTCAGACTGGCGATACAATACCAGTACTTTACCAATAGTCTGTACTTTCTCTGCGTTAGTTTCACGCACGATAGCATCGATAATTAGTTGTTTTGTCTCACGATCTTCAGATGCCACTTTAATTTTGATCAGTTCATGATGATCAAGGGCAATCTCGATTTCCGCTAGAACAGCTTCAGTGAGTCCATTCGCGCCCATAAGCACGACAGGTTTTAGACTGTGCGCTAGGCCTTTAAGATGCTGCTTTTGTTTGGTGCTTAGGTTCATTACGCGGCCAATTTTCTTTACTATTAGGGTTGAAAAAACCTATTTTAACGCCATCTATGGCTAAAGACTATAATTTGTTAGTGATAGGCGGTAACTATCGCAGCAATACGCACTAACAAGTCCCCAATCTATCTTATTGAGAATAGAATGAGTAAACAGAAGCATTCGGCCAGTTCTGGTCGTTGGTTGAAGGAGCACTTCGACGACAAGTATGCGAACGAAGCCAGAAAAAAAGGTTACCGTTCACGCGCTTACTTTAAAATGGAAGAGATCCAGACTAAAGATAAACTATTGGCTCCAGGAATGACGGTCGTGGATTTAGGCGCGGCTCCTGGTGGGTGGTCTCAATATGCTGCTAAAATAGTTGGAGATTCTGGACAAATTATCGCTTGTGATTTGCTCCCGATGGACCCAATCTCTGGAGTGAGCTTTTTACAAGGTGATTTCCGAGAAGATGCTGTCTTAGAAGCGCTGTTAGACCGAATTCAGCCAAGCATGGTGGACGTGGTGATGTCAGATATGGCGCCTAATATCGCAGGCAACAATTCTGTTGACCAGCCACGAGCAATGTACCTCGTTGAGTTGGCGTTGGATATGTGTCGACAAGTTCTGGCAACCAATGGTAGCTTTGTGGTCAAAGTGTTCCAAGGTGAAGGATTTGATCAATACGTAAAAGATGTACGAGATATGTTCAAAACCGTGAAGGTTCGAAAACCTGATTCTTCTCGAGCTCGTTCTCGTGAAGTATTCATTGTAGCCACTGGTTACAAAGGTTAACTCTTTTGCTACTAAAGGCAAAAGTTAACACTATAGCTACAGGTTTCAAACTGTAGTACCCTACCTTTAATTACAATTAGTTATCGCGAGGCTTACACCTTGAGTGACATGGCAAAAAATTTAATACTGTGGTTAGTCATTGCTGTCGTTTTAATGTCCGTTTTCCAGAGCTTCGGCCCAGGTGAAAATAACGGTCGAGCAGTTGATTATACTACGTTTGTACAGGAAGTTGGCCAAGGCAGATTCAGGAAGCAACATTCAAAGACGGTGAAATTACTTTCGTTCGTCGTGGCGGTGGTTCTCGCTATGTAACTTACATGCCTGTGTATGATCAGAAACTCCTTGATGACCTGATCAATCAAAACGTGAAAGTTCAAGGTACTCCTCCAGAAGAGCAGAGCCTACTTGGCACTATCTTCATCTCTTGGTTCCCAATGATCTTATTGATTGGTGTATGGATTTTCTTCATGCGTCAAATGCAAGGCGGTGGCGGTAAAGGCGCTATGTCTTTCGGTAAGAGCAAAGCTCGAATGATGAGCGAAGAGCAGATCAAGACCACTTTTGCAGACGTTGCTGGTTGTGACGAAGCAAAAGAAGACGTTAAAGAGCTGGTTGACTACTTGCGCGACCCAAGCCGTTTCCAAAAGCTTGGTGGTAAGATCCCAACTGGTGTTCTTATGGTTGGCCCTCCAGGTACAGGTAAAACACTTCTAGCTAAAGCGATTGCTGGTGAAGCGAAAGTACCATTCTTTACTATCTCTGGTTCTGACTTCGTAGAAATGTTTGTTGGTGTTGGTGCATCTCGTGTACGTGACATGTTCGAACAAGCGAAGAAAGCAGCGCCTTGTATCATCTTTATTGATGAGATTGATGCAGTAGGTCGCCAACGTGGCGCGGGTGTTGGTGGTGGTCACGATGAGCGTGAGCAAACATTGAACCAAATGTTGGTAGAAATGGATGGTTTCGAAGGTAACGAAGGTATCATCGTTATTGCGGCGACTAACCGCCCAGACGTACTTGACCCAGCGCTACTTCGTCCTGGTCGTTTCGACCGTCAGGTTGTGGTTGGTCTACCAGATGTACGTGGTCGTGAGCAGATTCTTAAAGTTCACATGCGCAAAGTACCTCTAGCGGGTGACGTTGAGCCTTCTTTAATCGCTCGTGGTACACCAGGCTTCTCTGGTGCAGACCTAGCTAACCTTGTTAACGAAGCGGCGCTTTTTGCAGCTCGTGGCAACAAGCGCAACGTATCTATGGTCGAGTTTGAGCTTGCGAAAGACAAAATCATGATGGGTGCAGAGCGCCGCTCAATGGTGATGTCTGAGGAAACGAAAGAATCAACGGCATACCACGAAGCTGGTCACGCCATTGTTGGCCGTCTAGTTCCTGAACATGACCCAGTGTACAAAGTGTCTATTATTCCTCGTGGGCGTGCACTTGGTGTCACTATGTATCTTCCTGAGCAAGACCGTGTGAGCATGTCTCGCCAACATCTAGAATCTATGGTGTCTAGTTTGTACGGTGGCCGTTTAGCTGAAGAGCTTATTTACGGTAAAGACAAAGTTTCTACAGGTGCATCAAACGATATCGAGCGTGCGACTGATATTGCACGTAAGATGGTGACTCAGTGGGGCTTCTCTGAAAAGCTTGGTCCGTTGCTATACGCAGAAGACGAAGGTGAAGTATTCCTTGGTCGCAGCGTAACTCAGACTAAACATGTTTCTGATGATACCGCTAAGCTGATCGATGACGAAGTACGTATGATCATCGACCGCAACTATGATCGTGCGAAGCAAATTCTTGAAGATAATATGGACATCATGCATGCAATGAAAGATGCATTGATGAAGTATGAAACGATTGATGCTGGTCAGATCGATGATCTGATGGAGCGCAAGAGTGATATTCGAGAGCCAGCAGGTTGGGGTGAAAACAATAACGCTCCTGCTTCAGAAGCAAAATCTGAAGCTAAGCCAGAAGCTGAAGCTAAGTCAGAAAAAGCTGCGCCAGTAGCAGAAGAGCAAACAGAGTCTGAAGAAAAGAAAGACACTGAATAAATCTTTATAAGATAGAAACCCTGGGATTAGTCCCGGGGTTTTTCTATTTTGGTCATTCAGAAAATCGCATTTAATTGTCACGGTTAATTTTCATGATCTTATATGCAAACAACAAACAGCTAGATTTGTCAGTCCCACAAGTGATGGGAATTATTAATGTCACTCCCGATTCGTTTTCTGATGGCGGGAAATTTAACTCTGTTGATTCGGCACTTGAGCAAGCCACAAAGATGATTGCTGCTGGAGCAACTATTCTCGATATCGGCGGTGAGTCGACGCGCCCTGGCGCTCCGGATGTTGAGTTAGAAGAAGAGTTAAATCGTGTTATTCCAGTGATTGAAGCCATAAGAGCGCATAGTCAAATCTGGATTTCCGTCGATACAAGTAAAGCAGAAGTGATGCGCCAAGCCGTGCAAGCTGGCGCTGACATTATTAATGATGTCAGAGCGTTGCAAGAACCCGGTGCTCTAGAAGCGGCAGCGGAGGCGAATGTGCCTGTGTGTTTGATGCACATGCAAGGTCAACCAAGAACCATGCAAAGCGCGCCACATTATGAAGATATCCTATCCGACATCAGCCAGTTTTTGGAAGAGCGGGTTAGGGCGTGTGAATCAGTGGGAATAGCCAAAGAGCAGCTAATCCTTGATCCGGGCTTTGGTTTTGGTAAAACTTTGGCCCATAATTACCACCTTTTGGCACATTTGGAACAATTTCATCAACTAGGCCTGCCTTTGCTTGCTGGTATGTCTAGAAAGTCTATGATTTTTAAAGTGCTAGATAAAAAGCCTGCCGACTGTACTGTCGCCAGTGTCACTTGCGCAACGATTGCAGCAATGAAAGGTGCTCAAATTCTCCGTGTTCATGATGTCGATGAAACGATAGAAGCAATGAAAATGGTGCAGTTGGTTCAGGCTAATCACTAATAATATAAAAACTGAAGGATTTACCATGTCTGATAAGAGACGTTATTTTGGTACAGATGGTGTACGTGGCAAAGTGGGCCAATATCCAATCACGCCCGATTTTGTTTTGAAACTAGGTTGGGCTGCGGGGCGCGTACTTGCTAAGCAGGGCACGAAGAAAGTGATTATCGGCAAAGATACTCGAATTTCGGGTTACATGCTTGAATCTGCACTCGAAGCTGGCCTTGCCGCGGCGGGACTGAAGGCGACATTCACCGGGCCAATGCCAACGCCTGCGGTTGCTTATCTAACACAAACATTTCGTGCGGAAGCTGGGATTGTCATCTCTGCATCGCACAACCCATATTATGATAACGGTATTAAGTTCTTCTCATCGGAAGGCACCAAGCTTCCTGATGATATTGAACTGGCGATTGAAGCCGAGCTAGATAAAGATATCGAATGTGTAGAATCGGCGGATCTTGGTAAAGCAACGCGCTTGAATGATGCTGCGGGCCGTTACATTGAATTTTGTAAGAGCACTTTCCCATCAGAGCTTAGCCTTGCAGACCTAAAGATTGTGGTTGATTGTGCTCATGGGGCGACATACCACATTGCTCCAAACGTCTTCAAAGAGCTAGGTGCAGAAGTCATTGCAATGGGTGTTGAGCCAAACGGCACTAATATTAATGACGAAGTGGGTGCGACAGACGTACGCGCACTGCAAAAACGTGTGGTAGAAGAAAAAGCGCACTTAGGTCTAGCCTTTGATGGTGATGGTGACCGAATCATCATGGTTGATGAGCTTGGCAACAAAATCGATGGCGACCAGATTGCCTACATTATTGCTCGTGATGCTCTACGTCGCGGTGAACTCAAAGGTGGCGTCGTTGGTACACTAATGACAAACCTAGGGATGGAAAATGGCTTAAAGCAGTTAGGCATTCCATTTGTTCGCGCTGCGGTGGGTGATCGTTATGTGATGGAGCGACTGCTTGAAAAAGGCTGGAAGATCGGTGCAGAAAACTCAGGGCATGTGATTTTACTGGATAAAGTGACGACGGGTGATGCGATTGTAGCCGCGCTTCAAGTGCTTGCTTCTGTTGTTGGCAGCGAAATGACGCTAAATGAGTTGTCTCAAGGTATGACTCTTTACCCTCAGGTTCTCGAGAATGTTCGCTTCAGTGGCGATTCCAACCCTTTAGATGCAGAAGCGGTTAAAGCGGCGGTTGTCGAGGCAGAATCTAAGCTTGGTGAAAAAGGACGAGTACTCTTACGTAAGTCAGGTACCGAGCCTTTATTGCGTGTGATGGTAGAAGGCGAAGATGCTGATTTAGTTCAAAGTTGCGCTACAACAATTGCTGAAACAGTAAAAGCAAACTGCTGATAATCAAATACGATTAGTAACGAAAGCCGAAAACCAATTGTTTCGGCTTTTTTTTGACCGTTTGATTAGGTAAATGAGACATTTCTACAATTTTTTCTTGTCAGCGACAGGGGCTTTCGCTAGTATTGCTCGGCCTTCAGTAAGGAGGTCGCTAGCCTTGTTCTAAAATATCTTGATTAACGTCATGAATTAGAACGGCGCTGGCTCAACAATTTGGAACATAGGTGGAAAAATGTTTACAGTTCTACTTGTGATTTACCTGTTGGCAGCGCTTGGTGTAATTGGCCTGGTGTTGATTCAACAAGGTAAAGGCGCAGATATGGGAGCCTCATTCGGTGCTGGCGGTTCAAACACAGTGTTTGGCGCAAGCGGCTCAGGAAACTTCCTAACCCGAATGACTGCAATTTTTGCAACAGTATTTTTCATCATCAGCTTAGTGCTTGGTAACATGACGACGAACAAGAGTGAGTCGCAATGGGTTGACCCAACTCAAGGTCAAATCATCCAGCAAGCTGAAGATGCAACGAGTGGAATTCCAGCCGAAAGCGGCGATGAAATCCCTCAATAAAACGAATTTAGTTGCCGAGATGGTGAAATTGGTAGACACGCTAGCATGAGGTGCTAGTGCCTTTGGTGTGAGGGTTCGAGTCCCTCTCTCGGCACCATCGTTTACAAACTTGTAAAACACCTTGTTGAGCGTATAATGCACAGCAAGTCGGACGCGGGGTGGAGCAGCTTGGTAGCTCGTCGGGCTCATAACCCGAAGGTCGTCGGTTCAAATCCGGCCCCCGCAACCAAATCCTTTTAGGATTCGTGGACAAGTTTGCGTAGTGTGGACAACACTGCGAGTTAGATGCAAATACGCATTTAACGTATCAGGGTCCAGCAACAAAAAACCCCGACTTATCGGGGTTTTTTGTTATTTGAATTTTTGGTTTTACCAAGTTCAGATAGTTGCTTGGAATTTAAAATGGGCTCTGAGCCCTTTTTTTGTTTCTGGAGTGGTTAAAATGACTGGTTTAGAAAGACAACTTACTGAAATGCTAGACGCACCTGTTGCGGCGGCTGGTTATGAGTTAGTTGGATTAGAATTTATCCGTGCAGGCGAATACTCAACACTGCGAATTTATATTGATCATGAAAATGGCATCAATGTTGATGATTGTGCTGAAGTAAGTCACCAAGCGAGTGCGGTACTGGATGTCGAAGATCCAATTTCTGTGGCTTATAACCTAGAAGTGTCTTCACCGGGTCTTGAAAGACCACTTTTCAAAGCAGCACATTATGAGCAGTTTATTGGTCACGAGGTAAGCATCGTACTGAAAATGGCTGTGGGTAACCGTCGTAAGTGGAAAGGTGTAATCCAATCTGTTGATGGTGAGAACATCGCTGTTTTGGTTGACGGACAAGAAGAAGTTTTTGTCTTGAGCAACATTTCGAAAGCAAACCTAATCCCTAAATTTTAGTTTTTTAGAGAAAACAGCTCTAGAGAAATAGAAGCTTAAGAGGCTAGATAAATGAGTAAAGAAATTTTAGCGGTTGTTGAGGCAGTTTCTAACGAGAAAGCTGTACCTCGTGAGCGTATTTTCGAAGCGCTTGAAATTGCGCTAGCAACATCGACTAAGAAAAAGCACGAGATGGAAATCGAAGTGCGCGTAGCGATCGACCGTAAAACAGGTGAGTTTGAAACATTCCGTCGCTGGGAAGCGGTAGAAGAAGTTGAATTCCCGACAAAGCAGATCTCACTAGAAGCAGCTAAGTTTGAAGACGAAACAATCGAACTAGGCGATTTCATTGAAGACGAAATTGAGTCAGTAACGTTTGACCGTATTACGACTCAAACCGCTAAGCAGGTAATCGTACAGAAGGTACGTGAAGCTGAGCGCGCACAAATCGTTGAACAGTTCATCGACAACGAAGGTGAGCTAGTTACTGGTGTGGTTAAGAAAGTTAACCGCGACACAGTAATTCTAGACCTAGGTAATAACGCTGAAGCGGTTATCCTACGTGACGACCAGCTTCCACGCGAAAATTTCCGTCCGGGCGACCGTGTACGTGGTCTTCTATACAAAGTTGCACCAGAAGCACGTGGTTTCCAACTATTCATCACTCGCTCTAAGCCAGAGATGCTAGCTGAACTATTCCGCGTCGAAGTACCTGAAATTGGTGAAGAGCTAATTGAGCTGAAAGGTGCAGCGCGCGATCCTGGTTCACGTGCGAAAATCGCAGTGAAAACCAACGACAAGCGTATTGACCCTGTTGGTGCGTGTGTGGGTATGCGTGGTGCACGTGTACAAGCTGTCTCTGGCGAGATTGGCGGTGAGCGTATCGATATCGTTCTTTGGGACGATAACCCAGCTCAATTTGTTATCAATGCAATGGCACCAGCTGATGTTGCGTCAATCATCGTTGATGAAGATGCAAACTCCATGGATATCGCTGTTGAAGCCGATAACCTAGCACAAGCGATTGGTCGTAATGGCCAAAACGTACGTCTAGCGTCTCAGCTAACTGGCTGGGAACTAAACGTAATGACAGTTGCTGATCTTCAGAAGAAACACCAAGAAGAATCAATGGCATCTATCGAAAACTTCATGAAGTACCTAGATATTGAAGAAGACTTTGCTCAACTACTGGTTGAAGAAGGTTTCTCAACGCTAGAAGAAGTCGCTTACGTACCAGTAAACGAACTACTAGAAATCGATGGCCTAAATGAAGAGATCATCGAAGAGCTGCGTAGCCGTGCAAAAGACGCGCTAACGACAATTGCTCTAGCGCAAGAAGAGTCATTTGAAGGTTTAGAGCCTGCAGAAGACCTACTAGGCCTTGAAGGTCTTGAGCGTGAAATGGCATTTAAACTGGCTGCAAAAGGCGTTGCCACGCTGGAAGATCTTGCAGACCAAGGTATCGATGACCTAGAAGGCATCGAAGGATTGACAGACGAGCGCGCAGGCGAGCTAATCATGGCTGCACGTAACATCTGTTGGTTCAACGAAGAGTAATAATTCAGCAAGGAGGAAGCGGCATGACACAACTTACAGTAAAAGCTCTTAGTGAAGAGATTGGTACGCCAGTTGACCGCTTGATTGAACAACTTGCTGATGCAGGAATGAACAAAGCAAGCAACGACCAAGTTTCAGACGATGAGAAGCAAAAGCTTCTCTCGCACCTGAAAAAAGAACATGGCGATACGTCTGGTGAGTCTGAACCGACTCGCTTGACACTTCAGCGCAAAACGCGCAGCACACTAAGTGTTGCTGCTGGCGGTGGTAAGAGCAAAGATGTTCAAGTAGAAGTGCGTAAGAAGCGCACTTATGTGAAGCGCAGCACTATCGAAGATGAAGCAAATCGCGAAGCTGAGGAAGCAGCTAAGCGTGAAGCCGAAGAGCTCGCAAAGCGTGAGGCTGAAGAGCAAGCTAAACGTGAAGCTGCAGAGAAAGCACAGCGCGAAGCCGAAGAGAAAGCGAAGCAAGAAGCGGATGCAAAACGCAAAGCTGAAGAAAAGGCACAGCGCGCACAAGCTGATAAGGCTAAGAAAGACATGAATGCAAAAAACGCAGATGTTACTGCGCAAGCAAAGAAAGAAGCTGATGAACTAAAACGTCGTCAGGAAGAAGAAGCGAAGAAGAAAGCGGAACAAGAAGCGGCGAAGCTTGTTGAAGAAGCTCGTAAACTCGCTGAAGAGAATGAAGCTCGCTGGAATGAAGAAGAAGCTAAGAAGAAAGAGCTTGAAAACTCTGACTACCACGTAACGACTTCTACTTATGCTCGTGAAGCTGAAGATGCTGCTGACCGCAAAGAAGAAGGTGGCGGTCGTCGCAAGAAGAAGAAAAAAGCAGGTAATGACAGCAATGATCGCGGTGGTCGTAACCAACGCGGTAAAGGTCGTAAAGGTAAACTAGCTAAGCCAACTTCAATGCAGCACGGCTTCGATAAGACAGCAACCGTTGCGAAAGCAGATGTTGTCATCGGTGAAACGATCGTTGTTTCTGAGTTAGCAAGCAAGATGTCTGTCAAAGGCACAGAAGTTATCAAAGTGATGATGAAGATGGGCGCTATGGCGACTATCAACCAAGTTATCGACCAAGAGACTGCACAGCTTGTAGCAGAAGAGATGGGCCATAAGGTTATCCTTCGTAAAGAGAATGAGCTGGAAGAAGCAGTACTGTCTGATCGTGATAACAGCGCTGAATCAGTACCTCGTGCTCCTGTTGTTACTATCATGGGTCACGTTGACCACGGTAAAACATCGACACTTGACTACATCCGTAAAGCACACGTTGCTTCTGGTGAAGCAGGTGGTATTACACAGCACATCGGTGCATACCACGTTGAAACTGAAAACGGTATGATCACTTTCCTTGATACTCCTGGACACGCGGCGTTTACGGCTATGCGTGCTCGTGGTGCTCAAGCGACAGATATCGTTGTACTTGTAGTTGCAGCTGACGATGGCGTAATGCCACAAACAATCGAAGCAATCCAGCACGCGAAAGCGGCAGGTGTGCCTCTAATTGTTGCGGTAAACAAGATCGATAAAGAAGATGCAAACCCAGATAACGTTAAGAACGAGCTCGCTCAGTACGACGTAATTCCTGAAGAGTGGGGCGGTGAGAACATGTTCGTTCACATCTCTGCGAAACAGGGTACAAACATCGACGGCCTACTAGAAACTATCCTTCTACAATCTGAAGTTCTTGAGCTGACGGCTGTTGAAGAAGGCATGGCATCGGGTGTTGTTGTTGAATCTCGCCTAGATAAGGGCCGTGGTCCAGTTGCTACTGTTCTTGTTCAATCTGGTACGCTGAACAAAGGTGACATCCTGCTTTGTGGTCAAGAGTACGGCCGTGTACGTGCAATGCGCGACGAGAATGGTCAAGAGATCTTCACTGCAGGTCCATCTATCCCAGTTGAAATCATTGGTCTGTCTGGTGTTCCAGCATCTGGTGACGAAGCAACAGTGGTACGTGATGAGCGTAAAGCACGTGAAGTTGCTAACTACCGTCAAGGTAAGTTCCGCGATGTGAAACTAGCACGTCAACAGAAAGCGAAACTTGAGAACATGTTCTCTAACATGGCGGCTGGTGAAGTTGCTGAGCTTAACGTGGTACTTAAAGCTGACGTACAGGGTTCGGTTGAAGCAATCGCGGATTCCCTACTGAAACTGTCTACTGACGAAGTTAAAGTGAACATCGTTGGTTCTGGTGTTGGTGGTATTACTGAAACTGACGCAGTACTAGCAGCGGCTTCTAACGCAATCATCCTAGGCTTCAACGTTCGTGCAGACGCAACAGCGCGTCGTGCAGTTGAGAACGAAAACCTAGACCTACGCTACTACTCAATCATTTACCAGTTGATTGATGAAGTGAAACAAGCGATGGGCGGTATGCTTGCTCCAGAATTCAAGCAAGAGATCATTGGTCTTGCTGAAGTACGTGACGTGTTCAAGTCGCCTAAACTAGGTGCAATCGCAGGTTGTATGGTTACTGAAGGCACAATTAAGCGCAGCAACCCAATCCGCGTACTACGTGATAACGTTGTTATCTACGAAGGTGAACTAGAGTCACTACGTCGCTTTAAAGATGACGTTCAAGAAGTTAAGAATGGCTACGAGTGTGGTATCGGCGTTAAGAACTACAATGATGTTCGCGTTGGTGACCAAATCGAAGTATTCGAGATCGTTGAAGTTAAACGTACTCTTGATTAATTGACTAAAATTACATTGTCTTAATGACAGTAATTGGTTGTTGAATACACCATGGGGGCTGGCTTTGACCATCCCCCATTCTTTCTAATAAGAGAAAAGATATGTCAAAAGAATTTAGCCGCACGCAGCGCGTAGCGCAGCAGCTGCAAAAAGAATTAGCCATGATTCTACAACGTGAAGTTCGTGACTCACGCCTAGGCATGGTTACGATTTCAGACGTAGAAGTGTCACGTGACCTTGCATACGCAAAAGTGTTTGTGACTTTCCTATGTGTGGGTGAACAAACGCCGGAATCATGCATTAAGGCGCTACGCGAACACGAAGCGCATATTCGTATGATGCTAGGCAAGCGTATTCGCTTACGTCTAACACCTGAAATTCGTTTTGAATACGACAACACTTTGGTTGAAGGTATGCGTATGTCAAACCTCGTAAGCGAAGTGGTTAGCGAAGATAAGCGTAAACAGCACGAAGCTGGTCGTGATGACGAACAGGCAGGTGAAGAGTAATGGCTCGTCGTCGTAAAGGTCGCCCAATTAACGGAGTTATCTTACTCGACAAACCTACGGGTATTTCATCCAATGACGCACTGCAGAAAGTAAAGCGTATCTATTTTGCTGAAAAAGCGGGCCATACGGGTGCGCTTGATCCACTAGCAACGGGTATGCTTCCTATCTGTTTAGGCGAAGCAACTAAGTTTTCTCAGTTCCTACTGGACTCGGATAAACGTTATGTTGTGAAAGCAAAACTTGGCGAGCGCACCAATACGTCAGATTCTGACGGCGAAGTGGTTGAAACTCGCCCTGTGGATGTATCCTTAGACAAGCTAGAGGCATGTATTGATAAGTTTCGTGGTGAATCTGATCAAGTGCCTTCCATGTTTTCTGCATTGAAGTACCAAGGAAAGCCTCTCTACGAATATGCTCGTAAAGGCATTGAAGTACCGCGTGAATCACGCAAAATTACTGTGTATGAAATTGTACTCCATCGCTTTGAAGGTGATGAGGTAGAAATGGAAGTACACTGTTCAAAAGGTACTTATATTCGTACTATTGTGGATGATCTTGGTGAGATGCTTGGTTGCGGCGCGCACGTGACTATGCTGCGTCGTACTGGTGTTGCTAAATATCCGTACGAGAAGATGGTGACGCTTGAGCAGCTCAATGAGTTGTTGGAACAAGCGCATCGTGACGAAGTTGCACCTAAAGATCTACTTGATCCACTCTTGCTGCCAATGGATACCGCTGTGGAAGATCTTCCTGAGGTTAACTTAGATGCAGAGCTCACTAATCTAGTTCAGCATGGTATGCCAGTTCAAGTTTTTGGTGCGCCTGAGGGGATACCACTGCGAATGACATCTGGTGATGAAAAGCTGTTCATTGGTGTTGCAGAAGTTAATAAAGACGGGAAAGTGGCACCCAAGCGATTAGTGGTGTTTCGCGAAGAAGCATAATCTTTGCGCATCCAATCAATTAAAAGCCGAGGCAATTGTTGCCTCGGCTTTTCTTTTTTATACTGGCCTAACATTCAAAAACTGGCAATTGTGGTAATAGACATGCATGACAAGCAACTGTATCAAATTGATTTTAATAGTCTTAAATTACTAAAAATTCTTGGTGAAGAGCGAAATACAAAACGCGCTTCAGAGAGAATGTATTTGTCTCAGTCAGCTGTCAGCAAAGCGCTTAAAAAATTGCGTGGGTATTTTGGCGATGATCTCTTCGTACGCAAGCAGTATGGCTTGAAGCCAACGCCCTACTGTGAAGAGTTACTAAAAAAGCTCCCTGTCGCATTTGAAGTGATTGATGAGATCTTCCGTGACTTGGATAAATTTGAGCCAGAAGAGTATAACGACGATATCTCTATCGCTATCGGTTCATCGATTTATCACTGGATATCTCTACCTTTATATACTTACCTAAAACAACATTTACCCAATGCCACCATAAAGCTGTTGAATTGGAACTCGAATACAGAGCATGAACTTAAAGTCGGCAGTATTCATCTCGGCATTAATTTCTATCCTCTGGATGTATCGAAAAGTTTGCTGCAAAGAAAGCTTGTTTACAACGATTTCATGTTAGTTTGCAGAGAAGGACACCCAGTTTTGGATTCTGAAAGAAGAGCGCAAGACATTGGCCAATACCCTTTGGCACTACTTGAACTGCCTGACTTTTCGAAAGAACGGAACCTTATAGAACACTTGCTGCTTGCTGAAGGCATTGTGCCTAAGATTCATTTGCGGGCTGATGAATTGAGTTTATGTTTGTCTGTAGTAGCAAACTCGGATCTATTATTGCCAACCAGTGAACCATTGGACAGTGCTCAATTGCCTGAAGGTACCACATTGGTTGTGCCTCACCCAGACAATAAGATAGGCCGTCACGTTGGTTTATTTACTGCGGTGAGAACGGCGAACACACCGATGATGCATTGGCTTATTGAACAAATAGAAACCCTGTGCAAAAAAGAGCCCAAAGATCTACTCATCTAGATATGAATTTGATTCATATTACTTACCGTTCAAGTCATTTCAGGAGTGATGGCTCAACGTTTTAAGATTACCTCAGTTAATTAATTCTCTCTAATAGCTTGAGGTGACCTATGAATAAAACAGTTTTAGCAACCATCATTACAACGCTCTCTTTTGGCGCTGTAGCCAATGACTACGTTCCAACGGATGCACAATTGACGGCTCAGCGAACCTACCACCATATGGAGAATATGGTCGAACATATTGAGCAGCATGGTATTAACCATTTCTCACAAGAAGATCTGGCCGATCATACGTTCTTTGTTATCACTCCTGCACTGGATCACTTGTATTCAAAAGCAATGATTGATGTCACTAATGGTGCCGTTGAAGTCACTATTCCTGAGTACGACGAAGGCCGCTATGCCTCTTTTCATTTGAAAGATGCACAACACTTTACCGTCTATGCTGAGATGATGCCTACTACAGGTGTACTTACCTAATACACCGTTCAGGCGCGGACTATGAACTGCCAGAAGGTGAGTACATTGATACTATTGAAGTGAACGATGACCTTATTTTCCTATTCCTACGGACACAAACATTTGATTACCGTGACGACGGTGTAGCCAATGATATCCGTCAGCAGTACACGATTAAAGCTCATGGTGAGCCTCGTGACATCTCCCTACCTGAGCGTACTGATGCACAAAGTGTCATTGCTCTGGCGACAGAGTGGTCTGATGGTTGGGAACGCACCAACCCTGGTCTCGAGTACATGATCGACAATGGGTACACGCTAGATCAATACAAGCAAACCGCTAACTACGTTTATGAACTTGGAATGTCGGGAATTTATACCAACAATCGAGTTGGCTTCACTAACCCTGAGCACCCAACTTACGATGAAGATATGCTTGCAGAATCATTCGTGACGCATATGGGGCATTTAGGCTTCCCGGCATACCATGCCTATTACGAGATGATTCCAATGACCCCAGAAGGCGAGTTGTTAAATGGTTCTGAAGCGTTTACGTTAACCTTCCCTCATGAACAAGCGGTTGGCGAATTCTGGTCACTGACACGTTATGCTAGTGACACGCGTTTGCCACTAAATCCTGAAGATATACACGGCTCTAATCGTCAAGTATTTGCAGGCGGTAACACGTCACCAGATGCAGATGGAAACGTAACGATTACATTCTCATCAGAAGATCCACAAGATGGCACGTATTGGATGCCTGTCATTGATGGTGAAAATTATTACTTAGTCATGCGTTACTACGCTCCGCAGCCTGAGCTAGAAGGCAAGACGATGCAATCTAACCTATATGGCGGTACGCCACTAGAAAACATCATTGTACCAAGCAGTCGTTTCAGTAAGGAAAGGCGTTAAATAGGAGCAGTAAAGGCAGCCTTTAGGTTGCCTTTATTTGCTATTGCGTATAGCCATTCTCAATGAGAATAGAGCGTAGCAGCTCAGTGCGTTTTCGATTAACTCCAAAATCAGAATAACCAACTCGAGATTCAGAACGAACGATGAGGCGCTTATCCTCTATCTTTATCTCTAGGTCATCCACAAAGCGCATGATTTTTGACGTGCATTCAATTCGCAAGTAGTTGTCCTTTTTCACGGCAGTTTTCGCCCCGGGAAGCTGCAGAGCAAGTTGTTCAATCGTGTCAATGTTTACGTTACGGGCTAATACAAAAGGTGCAATAGCGTATTTTTCTCGTACATCAAAGGTCGAGACGCAGTTGGGTTTATCACCACAAGGTGAGGATGTTCTATCATCCATGTCGACAACTCCTTGGCTACAAGCGGTAAGTAGAATGGAGGAGGCGAAGATAAATACTATCCGTTTTTTCATAATATCCTCTATCTATCTGATGGTTAGAGTGTATACGACACAAAACAAAAAAGGATCTCTGCAGAGATCCTTTTTGTGTATTAGAGGTTAACTTGGGTTAGTAAACATCGCGCACGTAGCGTTTTTGCTTCTTCAAGTTGCTGATGTACTCTTTAGTTTGCTCTTCGTTATAGTTGCCATACTCTGCGACGATATCATGCAGCGCTTTATCGACATCTTTTGCCATATAGTAAGCGTCACCACATACAAAGAAGTAACCACCACGCTCTAGCCACGCATAGAGCTCTGCACCGTTTTCTCTCATCTTATCTTGTACGTAGACTTTCTCGGCTTGGTCACGAGAGAAAGCCAGATCGAGTCGAGTTAATACTTCTTTCGTCTGGAGAGCTTCGATCTCTTCTTGATAGATAAAGTCTGTCGCACTGTTTCGATCGCCAAAGATTAGCCAGTTATCACCAGGTGATGCTTGTATCTCTCGCTCTTCTAGGAAAGCGCGGAACGGGGCAATACCTGTACCTGGGCCGACCATGATCATTGGAGCCTTATCATCTTCAGGAACGGCGAAGTTTTTATTCGGGGCGAAGTAGCATGGCACTTTTTCACCTTCATCAACGAGGTCTGCTAACCAAGTTGAGCAAGTGCCGCCATATTCTCGCTCATCATTGGCATAGCGCACGCTACCGATAGTGAGGTGTACTTCATCGTTATGCTTGTTCAAGCTTGATGAAATAGAGTAAGCGCGTGGAGCGATGGGTTTAAGTAGCGATAGAATTTCCGCTAATGACAGCGAAACGCCTGCGTAGTGCTTGACGAGATCGAGGATATCTTTGCCCCAAAGGAAATCGTTCAGCGCAGAGGAATCTTCATCGGCAAGCATTTGAATAACGCTATGGTCGCTAGCCGCTTCAGCTAACGCTTTCACCAACTCTTTTGACGGTGTTCGAATATCTAATGTGCTAGTGAACAACTCTCGAAGGCTATGGCTTTCACCATTCCAAGATGGTTTTTCATCACCACTAAACTGGAAGTGCTCTAACAGTGCCTCAACCAGCTCAGGTTGATTCTCTGGGATCACATTTAATGCATCGCCCGGCTTATAAAACTCACCTGAACCTTCGAGTGAAAACTCGTAATGAACAATTTCTTTACTTGAGCCTTCTTTAGTTAAAGTGCGCTTGTGCTTCAAGGTTGCCAATAGCGGGTTCTTACGGCCGTACTTCGATTTTTGCTTTGGCGCAGACTGCCCGCTTGCCGTTGCTTGACCATCTTCCCCTTTATCTGCAATAGCCGGAAGGGTCGCGATCATCCACTCTTCAGAAGGTTGTTCAAAGTCGATGTCGCAATCTACACGGTCAGTGACTCGAGTTGCACCAAGCTGCTCGAGTCGCTCGTCCCACTGTTTACCTGCAAGGCAGAACTCATCATAGCTGGTGTCGCCCAGTGCCAGTACCGAGAAGTAGGTATCGGCGAGATTAGGAGCGTTGTCACCGCTCATGGTTTCCCAAAGCGATTCCGCGTTATCTGGATGTTCGCCTTCACCATAGGTACTGGTGACGATCAGAATGCGTGAAGATTTTACAAACACTTGAGCATCAACATCATCCATATCATGCACACTGGCAGTAAGGCCGTACTCTTTGGCTTTTTCTGCGGTGTCGTAGGCTACACTCTCCGCGTTACCTGTTTGTGAACCATAAAGGATAGTGAGCCCTTTAACTTGTGGTTTGGATTCCGCGTGAACCACGGACTCTTCTTTCACTAAAAGACGCGAGTGTAGGCCGGAAAAGAAGCCCGCCAACCAAGTCTTTTGGTCTTCATTAAATGGTATATCTTGTGGCAAATGAGGTACTTTCATTGTTCTTCCTATCTAATGCTTTGCCTGTCCTTAGGCGATCTGGGCTTCTTGTTCTTGTTGGATTTGGTCACGAATGACGTCAGCGAATGCATGGCAATAGAGCGTAGCAAGGCGCTGATTAATTGGCTCAATATCTTGCATCTCTTCACTGATGTCTTGTTCGCGGGAAATAATCCAAACGGCAGTGCCTCGTGAGTGGGTGTCCCACACATCACGTCGCGCTAATGAAGCTTTATAGTCTTGAACTCGTTTGTTAGCGAGCAGTACAGACAGCTCTTCATCGCGGTAATTGGATACTGCTTCTTTCACATCTTTCAGCAGTTGGTCAAGCAGCTTCTTGTCTTTTAGCTCGAACATTCGCTCAATGGCTTGGGCATGGTCACCAGCGTTTTTCGCAAGCTGGTGCGCACGATGTAACACGCCACTATGGGTGAGAAGGTCGCAGATCAGCGGTGTATCCATCTCCCCATATTGAGGGCTCAACCCGCCCGCTAAGGCTTTGTTATCGCGGTAGGCGAAGTGAACCGCTTCCATTAAGTTCTGAGCTTGACCTTGGATTAGCTCTTCAAGCATTTGCTTACGCGTATGAGATGAAAGAATACTCTCCGGATGTTGGCTGTGGAGCAGTGCGAAAGGTACTACAAGAGTAAAGAGCGTGCGGCTTGTTGCCCAGTCATCTAAGATTCGTTGCGCTTTGCGTGAACCGGTAAAACGAACATGTTGCTCAAGATGCCACTTTAAGGCCTCTTCATAGCCAGGGTTTTGTTCTATCAAAGGCACGGGTAGTACGGAGTCAGCACTGCAGCTATCGGCAAACTGACCATCGACGTCATATTGGTAAGCAATACCACCCGACATGCCGTTACCAAAGCCTTTACCAAATCCACCAAGGTTAATTACCGAACCGTTGGTCATGTACTCACAACAGAAATCACCAACCCCTTCTACGACGGCAACAGCCCCTGAGTTACGTACGGCAAAACGGTCACCCGCTTCACCTTGGATAAAGGCTTGTCCGCCGGTTGCCCCAAACAGAGCAAAGTTACCAATCAGTACATTGTTTCCGGCTGTGAGTTTACGTTGGCTCGGTGAGCGAACAACAATGTGACCACCACTGGAGCCTTTACCGACACCGTCGTTGCAGGTTCCAGTGTGCTGCATAACCAGACCACTGTTGTTGAACGCCGCGTAGCTTTGGCCAGCACTGCCGTGACTTTGAACCACAATAGATTCTGCATCGAAGAATCGACGGCCGTTGCTCGCAAGCAGAACTGCAGGGTGCTTAGCAGCCTTGTCTTGATAGTTGAGCGCACGCTCGATATCAATGGATAGTTGCCCACCTGTCGACTTATTGCGGTTGTTGAGCTTACCTGCACCAAGCACGACGTTACGTTCTTCGTTCTCGAAGTAATCGCTAAGTAGGCTTTCTATGAGTTTGTCATCTGGCGTAAAGTCCGCTTCGAGATAAACAGGTTTCGCGACTTTAACAATATCGACTTCACGCAGTAATCCGGTGACATTGAGCTTACCGACAATACTGTGATGGTTTGCTAAATGAAGCAGCTCACTCTTACCGCGAATCTCTTTCAAGCTGGAGTATCCCAAGCTAGCAAGTATTTCACGAACTTCGTGTGCAACGTTTAGGAAATACTGAGCGAGTGCCCGAGGGTCACCTTGATAGAGCTCTGGGTTAGTTGTTAGGCCAGCAGGACATTTAACGTTACAGTTCTTCGCCATGACACACTTAAGCATCATCAATGCGGTCGTACCGAACTCAAATGAGTCTCCGCCCATAATGGCTGACTTGATGACGTCGACACCGGTTTGGTGTGCGTTTGAACAACGCAGTGTGACTTTATCACGCAGGCCATTTTCACTTAGAGCCTGATGCACCTCAGCAATACCGATTTCTGCTGCACGACCTGTGTTCTTCAAGCTGGTTACGGCTGCAGCACCAGTACCACCTGTATTACCGGCAACGTTGATGACATCTGCACCCGCTTTGGCAACACCGACAGCAATGGTCCCGATACCTTCTGAAGACACGAGTTTAACGATAACTCGCACTCGGGCTGCTTTGGCATCATGATCAGCTGACCCAAATCTTCGATCGAGTAAGTGTCGTGGTGTGGTGGAGGACTGACTAGCTCGACCCCCGGTGTACCGCCACGTGCAGCGGCAATCTCAACGGTAACTTTAGGCGATGGTAGCTGACCACCTTCACCTGGTTTCGCACCTTGAGCAATCTTAATTTCGATCTCTTCAAGTTGAGGGTCGGCTAGGTAACCTACCCAAACACCAAAACGGCCAGAAGCGAACTGCTTAATCTTGCTCGATTTAATTGAGTTAAAGCGCGACGAATGTTCACCACCTTCACCCGAGTTACTCATTGCGCCAGCAATGTTGGTTCCTTGGGCGACGGCTTGGTGAGCATTAGCGTTGAGTGCGCCGTGACTCATTGCACCTGAAGCAAAAGTTGGCGTAATGAGGTGAGCGGGCTCAACATCGTTTAGTGAGATGGGTTTCTTAGCCGCTTTAATGCGCGACAAGAACTGCTCAAGAACAGGTTTGGTTTCGAGGTGGATGGCATTATCGACCAGCTCTACTTTCTCAATTTTTTCAGCCCAAGTGGTTTCTATTGCGATCTTTAGGGTGTTGTTAGCTTCAATGTTGTCTAGAGAGAGCACGAACAAGCTAGAACGCTCGCTTGATTGCTGGACACTTAATCCGGCCCACAGGTAATTGATGTTTCCTTCAAAGTGGAAACGATTAAGAAGGTGTGAGTACTCTGCAGCGCTGCTAAATGCTGTGAAATCGAGTGGTAACAATAAGATGTCACGTAGAGTAGCCGGTCGAGTTTCCCGCTCGCGATACAAGTTTTCTGCAAAAGCACGATACGCCGGTGTGACATTAAAACGATCGATTTCGGCGGGTGTCAGTTTCTCGTAGCCTGTTTGCTTATATGCGATATCTTCACTGGTTGCGACTGTTGCTTCGAGCGCTTGCTCTGCAACAGGGTCAGCGTAGCGCACTTCTTCGTGAGTCATATTGATGTATTCACGAACCGCTGTGTTACCGAAGCTGTGTCCGGCTCCGTCTTGGCGCTCTTTAAACAACCCAAGTAGTGGGATTTGGTTCTCTTCGTTAATCGCTAACGCTTTGAAGTGCCACTTGGCTGAGCTCCAAGCAAGATCATCAAATTGAGCCCCGCCGACTGGCGAGCTGATATTTGGGAAGAAGCGTTTTAGCTCAGAGGATTCGGTATCTAGGAAGTTTGATTCAAAAAATTCACCGCCGATGTAACTCTCAACGGTACACAGACCAAACTTACCCATGGTCTTCATCAGCGACTTTTCACACGCTTTCTGGAAGTTTTTCAGGCCCTGTTCAACGGATTGGTTATTCGATAGGGTCTTAGCACGGTGATATACCGAAATAGGGCAGACTGCCGAGATACCAAAACCAAGTAAACAAGCAATATCATGGCTACTTGCCGCTTGACCAGTTTGGTACACAACGCTGGCATCGAATCTCAAACCGCGTTTAATTAAGCGTTGGTTGACTGCGGTTGCCACTAAAATGGCAGGTAGAGCCGCTTTATCATTGCCAATTTGTTTGTCGCTAAGAACAACAATGTTAGTGCCTGATTCAACCGATTGTTCTACTTGATCACACAAGTTATCAAGGGCTTGCGAAACGCGTTTTGCATTGTCTTCACGACTGTTGAGAGTCGGAGTGAATAGCGCATCGAAGGTGGCAACTTTAATCTGCTGTTGAGCAAAGATTTGCTCCAATTGCTGTGGCTGTAGAATCGGAGAAGCCAGAACCAGTTGTAGTGTTTCTGTTGGGCTGAAGTTTGGCTTTGCGCCTAACGCAACACGTAGCGTCATCCCATCAGATTCGCGCAAGGAATCTAGCGGAGGGTTAGTGACCTGAGCAAAGCGCTGGCTAAAGTATTTGGACATGCCACCTTCTTCATCCGTTAGGACGTTAGGAGCAAGGCCGAAACCCATCGCGGTGATCTTCTCAGCGCCATTTTCAATCATCGGGTCGAGGAAGAACTTAAAGCTCTCTTGGTTCAATGAGTAGGCAACATGACGGCTATAAGTGCTGAAGCTTTTGTTTTCACTGACGTTATCAAGAGAGGAATCGTCTAAGTTGTTAAGTGTAATACGAGCAGATTCAAGTAGCGCGGTATAGTCGCGTTCTTTAGCTAGGGTTTCTAGTATTTCGTTGGTTTCATAACTTTGGCCTGTCTCATGATCAAAATAGATCATGCCACCGGCTTGAATGCGACCGAAACGAACCACTTCCTCCGCAGGGAAATCGATCTGACCCGCTTCACTCATCACGGCTAGGTAGCGGTCTGTTTCTACACTTCGTAGTGGACGAAGACCCAAGCGGTCTAAACGGGCACCCACTTTCTGGCCATCCGAGAAAATTAGCGCAGCAGGGCCATCGTTCTTCTCTTCGGAAAGGCTGAAGTACTCTAGCATCGCTGTCACTTCTGGCGACAGCTATCATCGTTTTCCCACGCTGGTGGCATCATTGCCAATACAGCCGTCACGATATCGAGTTCATCTTCGACAACTCGGCGTGCTAATGTTTGGTCAAGACGAGAGGAGTCTGATTGACCTTTTGGAAAAATCACGCGCTTCTTCTGTTGGCGCGCAATCGCATCTTCACTTAGACGGTTCTTTTTGTCGGTGTTCAGTTCACCATTGTGCGCCATTCTTCTGAATGGCTGCGCCATCATAGTCGCTGGAGCCGTGTTGGTTGAGAAGCGGGTGTGGAAAAACAGCGTTGTAATCTGATGGTCTGGGTGAGAAAGATCAGCAAAATAGGGCACGACTTCCCATGAATTTAGTCTGCCTTTATAAACCTGTGTTCGAGAGCTCATTGACAGCGGATAGAATCCATGCAGGTTATCATTAGTGAAACCTTGGGACTCTAGTTCATTGAGTGCTTTGTTGATATCACCCTCAAACTCATTGGATGTTCTGTTTGATTGTTTATTAGTAAAAACAACCTGTTGAATCGTTTGCTGTACTGCTTGAGAGGCTTCATTGAGGGCATCATTGTTGACTGGAACCTCTCGCCATAACTCAATATTGAGATCGAATTCAGCTAATGATGATTCAACTAACGATTTTGCGGTTGAGTACTCATTTTGATCAAATGGAAAGAAGAAGTTAGCAACGCCAAACTCACCTTTCGCAAGTTCTGGTTGTCCAATCAAAGAGCGGTAAAAGTGAACAGACAAATCGATATTCACACCTGCACCGTCTCCGATTCCTTCAGAGTTCATCCCGCCACGATGCGGAATAGTGCAGAGAGCTTGATGGGCTAAAGTGAGCAGTTGATGAGTTTGCTCACCACTTTTATCCGTGATGAAGCCCACCCCGCAACTCGAGTGCTCATGCTCGCGATCATACAGCGAGCGGTATTCCTGATTCATTGGATCATTTCCTTGATTGCTTGCAGTTTGCCTGCGGGTTCCTTTGGCATGTATCACTACAGTGCCGAATCCTTCGCCTATTTTTATTGAACGATTCCTATTCGTTCCTAATATGCGACCTCAATAATTATCACGGGCGAAGATTGATAGCAAGTCCCAAGGAAAAACTAAAAAGTGGAATATCATTATAATTCTTCGGGAAAACCCTAATTTTTAGGGTGATATATCGCATCTAGTCTCTATCTAAATAGAAGCTAGTAATTTACTTCAAATGATAATGCTTATTAATAACCCTGATGCTTCAGGATGGCTGAGCTGATTAGCTTGAGCCCAAGCAGGGCGGGGCATTAAGAGATCAATCTTGTTATGAAAGTAGGAGCAATTGTTAATAGATAGGAGTGGTGGAATGTTGAGCTTTCTCAGGTTTGTTAGGCACAAAAAAAGCCAGCTGTTAAGCTGGCTAAAGTCTGGAAGGAAGGCTGCTGTGCAGCCTAGTTTTTATATTTATGCAGAAAGCATCAGCGAGTTAGCTTTAGCTTCTAAGTTTGAGTTACCCATTAGGTAATCATCAATAGCGATAGCACATTCGCGGCCTTCGTTGATACAACGTACAACCAATGATTGGCCCGTACGCATATCACCGGCAGCAAACACGCCTTCTTGGTTAGTTGCAAAGCCTTCGGTTGCAACGTTACCACGGTCGTCTAGTTTAATATCCAATTGAGCCAGCACGCCTGTTGGTTCTGGGTGTAGGAAACCCATTGCCAAGAATGCCATATCACATGGGATAACACGCTCACTGCCTTCAACTTCTTTAAAGCTTGGACGCTCGCCTGGTTTTGCATCTTCCCAAACGATGTCAGCTAGGCGTAGGCCAGTCACTTCGCCCTTGTCATTACCGATGAACTCTTTAGTTAAGATGTTCCAATGACGATCCACACCTTCTTCATGAGATGTTGAAGTACGCAGAATCATTGGGTACTGAGGCCAAGGCATGTTTGCAGGACGCTTCTCTGGTGGGATCGGCATGATCTCTACTTGAGTTACGCTCGCCGCTTTGTGACGGTTTGATGTACCTACACAGTCAGAGCCCGTGTCACCACCACCGATAACCACAACGTGCTTACCTTTTGCGTGAATCTCTTCAGTTTTAAGGTCCATGTTGTTAGCGCGGCGGTTGTTTTGACCTAGGAATTCCATTGCGAAATGAACACCTTTTAGCTCACGGCCTGGAACAGGCAGGTCGCGCGGCACTGTTGAACCACCAGTAAGTAGAACAACATCAAACTCTTGACGAAGCTGTTGAGCATTCACATCAACACCAATGTGTTGGTTTACTTTGAACTCGACGCCAGCTTCTGCCATTAGGTTGATTTTACGATCGATAATATCCATACCTAGTTTGAAGTCTGGAATACCGAAGCGTAGTAGGCCACCAACTTTCTCGTCACGTTCAAAGACAGTCACTGAGTGACCAGCGCTGTTGAGCTGTTCAGCAGCTGCAAGCCCAGCAGGACCCGAACCGATGATGGCAATTGTCTTACCTGTGCGAGAGCGAGGCGTTTTAGGTTTTGCGTACCCTTCACGGTACGCAGTTTCCACGATGGTTTTCTCGATGTTACAGATAGTGATTGGGTCTTGGTTGATACCAAGAACACACGAACTTTCACATGGAGCAGGACATACTCGGCCAGTAAATTCAGGGAAGTTGTTGGTCGAGCTCAAGATGTTCCAAGCTTCTTCCCAGCTATCACGATATACCGCATCGTTAAACTCAGGAATGATGTTACCGATCGGACAACCGTTATGACAAAACGGTACGCCACAATCCATACAACGTGATGCTTGAGTATTGATTTTGTCACCAAACTCTTCGTTTAGGACAAACTCTTTGTTGTTCTCAATTCGAACAGCAGGATCGAGCTTCTGAGGAAGCTCACGACCGTGCTCTAAAAATCCAGTAGGCTTACCCATTATACTGCCTCCACTTCTTCCGTTTGTGCTTGCTCAGCTTCTGCTTTACGCTTTTGAAGTACTGCTTTGTAATCACGTGGCATGACTTTAACCAGTGACTTCAAGCTCTCTTCAAAGTTGTCTAGGAAAGACTGAGCGACTTCACTTCCTGTGAACTCTACTTGTTTCGTTAGCATATCAAGCAGAAGGTCTCTATCTTCTTGCTCGATTGGATCTAGGTCGACGAGCTCTGGGTTAAGCTTGGTTTCGAAGTCGCCTGCTTTATCCCAAACATAAGCCACACCGCCGCTCATACCCGCAGCAAAGTTACGGCCTGTTGAGCCAAGGATAACGGCAACACCGCCAGTCATGTATTCACAACCGTGGTCACCCACACCTTCAACAACCACTTTCGCGCCTGAGTTACGTACACAGAAACGCTCACCCGCCATACCGCGAATGAAAGACTCACCTGAAGTTGCACCGTAGAAACATACGTTACCAACAACAATGTTGTCTTCTGCCACAATGGTCGATTTCGCATCTGGGTAAAGCACCAAAGTACCGCCAGATAGACCTTTACCCCAGTAATCGTTCGCATCACCTTCTACTTCGAACTTCACGCCCTTAGCAAGGAAAGCACCGAAAGATTGACCTGCAGAGCCTGTGAACTTCACGTTCATTGGCTGTGGTAGACCTTGGTCTTTGTAGACCTTAGAGATTTCGTTCGACAGCATAGTACCCGCAGAGCGGTCTGTGTTGATGATAGGGAATTCAGCATTCACTGCTTCACCTTTCTCAAGCGCAGGAATCGCGGCTTGAATCAACTTGCGGTCTAGAACTTCTTCTAGGTTATGGTTTTGCTGTGTTTGGTTGTAAACACCATCTTCTTCACGAGCTTGCTCGATGTGTAGAACCGGTGATAGGTCTAGGTTCTTGTATTTCCAGTGTTTGATGTCATCACGGACTTTCAGTTTCTGTGATTGACCAACCATCTCATCAATAGAGCGGAAACCTAGCTCAGCCATGATTTCACGTAGACCTTCTGCCATGTACTGGAAGAACGTCACAACGTCTTCTACGCGGCCATCAAAGCGCTCACGTAGCGTCTTGTTCTGAGTTGCGATACCAACAGGACAGGTGTTCTTATGACACTTACGCATCATGATACAGCCTTCAACAACCAATGCTGCTGTTGCGACACCCCATTCCTCAGCACCTAGTAGTGTTGCGACTGCAAGGTCACGAGGCGTTTTCATCTGACCGTCAGACTGAACGACGATACGGTTACGTAGGCCGTTCTTCAGTAGCGTTTGGTGCGTTTCAGCTAGACCAAGCTCCCAAGGTAGACCTGTGTGGCGGATAGATGACATTGGAGATGCACCCGTACCACCATCAAAACCTGCGATAAGAACGACGTCAGCTTTCGCTTTCGCTACTCCTGATGCGATCGTACCTACACCTGCTTCCGATACCAGCTTCACGTTAACGCGGCCAGCGCGGTTAGCGTTCTTCAAGTCGTAGATTAGCTGTGCCAAATCTTCGATTGAGTAGATATCGTGGTGTGGTGGTGGTGAGATTAGGCCAACACCTGGAGTCGAGTGACGTGTTGCACCGATCCAATCATCAACTTTATCACCTGGTAGCTGACCACCTTCGCCTGGCTTCGCACCCTGCGCCATCTTGATCTGAATTTCGTCAGAGTTAGTTAGGTAGTAAGACGTTACACCAAAGCGGCCTGACGCAACCTGCTTGATAGCAGAGCGTTCCCAATCACCGTTCTCTTTACGCTCGAAACGTGCTGGGTCTTCACCACCTTCACCTGAGTTCGATTTCGCGCCAATGCGGTTCATCGCAACTGCAAGTGTTGAGTGAGCTTCGTAAGAGATCGAACCAAATGACATTGCACCGGTTGCGAAACGCTTAAGGATGCTCTCGATTGGCTCAACTTCTTCTAGCGGGATAGAACCTGCTGGGTTCTTAACGAAATCTAGTTGGCTACGTAGCGTTGCTGCGTTGTCGCCTTGGTCATCAACGGCTTTCGCGTATTGCTTGAACTGTGAGTAGTTCTTCTCGCGCGTAGACTGTTGAAGCAGAGAAATTGTCTCTGGGTTAAATAGGTGTTTTTCACCACGTTGTTTCCACTGGTAAACACCGCCAACATCAAGAACTTGAACTGGGATTTCACGTGAAGGGAAGCCAACTCGGTGACGAACAATCACTTCTTTTGCGATGTCATCAATCGTTAGACCTTCGATACGTGAAACCGTACCAGTGAAGTACTTATCAACAACAGACTTGCTGATACCCAATGCTTCAAAGATTTGTGCACCGTGGTAAGACTGAAGTGTTGAGATACCCATCTTCGAGAAGATCTTAAGAAGACCGCCGTTGATTGACTTACGGTAGTTCTCGAATAGCTCACGAATATCTGTGTTTGGATCCAGCTTCTTAGTACGCTGTAGCTCAACCATCGTTTCAATAACTAGGTATGGGTTTACTGCGTTTGCACCGTAGCTACTAGCGTTGCGAAGTGGTGCGTTTCACGTGCATCACCTGTTTCTACAACGATGTCACACTTCGCACGCAAACCTTTACGGATTAGGTGGTGGTGAACAGCGCCAACCGCCAGCATTGCTGGGATAGCAGCGTGGTTAGAGTTCACTGCACGGTCAGTTAGAAGGATGATTGAGTAACCGTCGACAACCGCGTCTTCTGCGTACTGACAGATACGTTTCAGGGCACGCTCTAGCTTGCCTTCGTCTTCGCTTGCTTGGAAAACGATGTCTAGTGTTTTCGCTTGAAGGTGCTCGTTATCGATAGCACGCAGTTTCTCAAGTTCAGAGTTAGAGAGAACTGGAGATTCAAGCTCAACTTTTTGACAGTGCTCTGGCGACTCAGCTAGTAGGTTCTGATCTTTACCTAGGTAAGTGTTCAGAGACATAACCATGCGCTCACGAATTGGGTCGATTGGCGGGTTAGTTACCTGAGCAAATAGCTGCTTAAAGTAGTTTGAAAGATGTTGAGACTGGTGTGACAGTACAGCCAGTGGCCAGTCAGCACCCATTGCAGAAAGTGGCTCTTTGCCATCTTTCGCCATCGGCACGATGATTTCGTTTACTTCTTCAGAGCTCACACCGAATGCTTGCTGCTTGTGCAGTAGTTTTTCTGGTGATGGCTGGCTGAATTCGTTGCTCGCATCTGGCAGTTTCTTCAGACTTAGTAGGTTCTCTTGTACCCACTTTTCGTATGGCTGCGCTGATGCAATGCCGTCTTTCACTTCTTCATCAGAAATGATGCGACCTTGCTCTAGATCAGCTACGAAGATACGACCTGGTTGTAGACGACCGCGGAACTCAACGTTCTCTGGTTCAATTTCAACCACGCCAGACTCAGAAGCCATGACTAGGAAGTCATCTTTAGTCACAGTGTAGCGAGAAGGGCGCAGACCGTTACGGTCAAGCGTCGCACCTACTTGAACACCGTCGGTGAAACATACAGATGCTGGGCCATCCCATGGTTCCATTACGTTCGCGTGGTACTGGTAGAACGCGCGACGTGTTGGGTCCATGTTTTTGTTTTCTTGCCATGCTTCAGGGATCATCATCATCAACGCATGTGGCAGGCTGCGACCAGATAGAACTAGGAGCTCAAGTGCCATGTCGAAGTTAGATGAATCCGAACTGCCTTCCTGACAGATAGGCAGTAGCATGTCGATCTCTGCTTGAGTAAACAGATCCGATTCAATGATTGCTTCACGAGCCTTCATCCAGTTCAAGTTACCGCGAACTGTATTGATTTCACCGTTATGGGCAATGTAACGGAAAGGCTGCGCTAGGCGCCATCTTGGGAATGTATTGGTAGAGAAACGAGAGTGAACCAGTGCAAGTGCACTCACCATCGTTGGGTTTTGCAGATCAAGGAAGTACTGAGGAACTTGCTCTGTTGTCAGCTGACCTTTGTACACAACTGTCTTGTAAGACATTGAGTTGATGTAGAAGTCATCACCGATGTTAGACACGCTTTCTAGACATACGCGTACAGTGTAGTTACGAAGTACGTACAGTTTGCGCTCTAGCTCTTCAGGTGTGATAGCTGGGCCACCAGAAATGAAGACGTGCTCGAACTGAGGCTCTGTGCTTAGTGGGTCTGCACCGATCATTGAGTTATCGGTAGGCAACACACGGTAGCCAACAACATCTAATTCTAGGCGTTTAGCATTACGCTCAAGAATGTCACGACATTGCGCGCGTTTGTGTTCATCTTTAGGGAACAGTACGACACCAACGCCGTATTTTTCAAAAGAAGGCAGTTTAATGCCAAGCTTTACTGCTTCTTCCAAAAGAAATTCATGGGGCTTCTGAAGTAAGATACCTGCGCCGTCACCGCTGCATGGATCACAACCCTGACCGCCACGGTGCTCCATTCGAGCTAGCATGTCGAGTGCTTGTGTTACTACTTCGTGTGATTTACGGTTTTTTAGGTGAGCAACAAAACCGATACCACAGGCGTCATGCTCCAGTTCTGGAGTATACAGACCCTGCGTACTTTGCTCTCTATCTACCATAGATACATCCTTCCAGTTCATTGGACGCAAGAGTGCTAAGCGAACTTAATCACGCGTCTCATCCTTATATAATGAATTCGTCACTGTTCGAGGTTGAACAGGCCGCTTCCTTTCCGTCTTTCGCAGAAATCGTTTGCGAAAAAAACAATCCTTGGTGATATCCCTAGTTTCTTTGCCACTTTTGTAGTGACTTATGTGGTGGGAGTGGGAATTCACCGATAAATCATCGTTTTTGTTTGTAAGTGAAATCCAAAAAATAGATGATTTGTGTAAGTATCCTACAATTTTGTGGTCAATAAATGCAACGAAAACTGCATTCAGATCAAAAAAAAATTTGTAATAAATTGAATTAAAGACTACCAGATTTGGCTTTTTTACGTCCCTTTTCGTTGTTTTTATGAATATTTATTGATTTTACGCATATATAGAGCCCCAAACACTCAGATATCATATTCTGTTTTCTCTTTGCTATTTTGTAATTTTATTACTTAAATGGTAATGATATTTATTTTTATTCTCATTGGTGGTTTTCTGTGCAATTGCATGAACTCGTTAATACCATCGGCCAGGATTTACAGCGTCGTTATGGTGAAAAGGTTCACAAGCTGACCCTTCATGGTGGATTTAGTTGCCCAAACAGGGATGGCACAATTGGGCGAGGTGGGTGCACATTTTGTAATGTGGCATCGTTTGCTGATGAGCAAACTCAAATCAAGAGTATTCAAGAGCAGTTAACGGATCGCGCAGGTGAAATTCATCGAGCGAAAAAGTACTTAGCGTATTTTCAGGCCTACACCAGCACTTATGCGGAAGTTCAAGTACTGAAAAGCATGTATGAGCAGGCATTGCAAAGTGCAGAGATAGTTGGCTTGTGTGTCGGCACTCGTCCTGACTGTGTACCGGATAGTGTCCTTGAGTTACTGAGTGGCTATGTTCAGCAAGGCTATGAAGTTTGGCTCGAGTTAGGCTTGCAAACGGCGAATAATAAGACGCTAAAGCACATTAATCGTGGGCATGATTTCGAATGTTATGCTCAAATCACCCAACGTGCTCGATCACTTGGTATAAAAGTATGTACTCATCTTATCGTAGGCTTACCGAAAGAGACGAAAGAAGACAATTTGGATACGCTTGAGCAAGTATTGAAAGTTGGAACCGACGGAATCAAGTTGCATGGTCTACATATAGTAGAAGGGAGCACTATGGCAAAGGCATGGAAAGCGGGAAAATTAGAAGCGCCGACGTTAGAAGGTTATGTGGATATTGCCAGTGAAATGATTCGAAGAACGCCGCCCGATGTTGTATACCATCGAGTGAGCTCCGCTGCGAGGCGACCAACGCTTTTATCGCCCCTTTGGTGTGAAAATCGCTGGCTTGCCATGACCGAAATTGGCCGAGCACTCAACCGAGATGGCGCACAAGGCTCGTTGCTTGAGCAGCCTTTTATCTACTGTAAACCAACGCTAAATAGAGAAATCGAGTCAATAAACTGATATCTTTGATTGGTTTTCAGAATGTAAGAGTCGGGCATGGACAAGCTGCTAAATTGGTTATGGGACACCTCAACAGGTCATGGGTTTGATTTTGTTGTCATCCTGCTATGTATCGGTTTGGTCGCGGCTCTATACCGAGCGCTTGTGACTCATATTGAAGCTTTAGTCAGTGCGAGCCCATCTGCATTGCTGGTGGTCGATCAGCAAAATCACTCTCTCTTGTTATCAAATCGCCCGGCAATGGAGTTGTTGGGCATTCGCTTGATTGGTGAGCAGTACCGTTTCCCCAATCACATTGACAGCCAATTAATCGCTAGCCTGCTTGAACAGCAAGATTACACGCCGTTTAAAGGTGTCAATCTCGATTGGCCGACTACGCCGTTTCAACATATCCCCGTCGAGTTAACTGGGCGTCGCACCCTATATAAAGGTCGCAAAGTTTGGCTTATCTATGCGACGTTGCACCAAAGTACTGATGAAGAGTACCAACGAGAGCTCAGCTCTCTTTCAATTGCGAAAAGCGCGTTTGATTCCCTCTCGGAACTTATTTTTATAAAAGACAACGACGGTGCTCTCATCTCGACTAACCGAGCTTTCGACCGGTTTTGGGCGGGCCGACGAGAAGAAGGGGCAGCAACGTTTGAAGGGGTAATGAAAGGTCGCGCCAGTCAACGGCGTTGGACAGTGACACCAGATGGCCGAAGCTGCCTGCTAGAAACCTATCAGAGCATTTTGATGTCGCCAAAAGGTGAACCTCTTGGTTTGCTAAGCATCAGCCATGATGTGACCGATTGGCACAATGTACAGAAGAACCTCCGTGATGAGATGGAGAAGCGAAAAGATACCGAGGTGGCACTGGCTCAACGTGACACCATCTTGCAAAACATCTTAGAAGCCAGCCCTGACTCCATAGGTATTTTTGATGAAAACATGGTGTATCAGGCGTGTAATCAACCTTTTGTTGAAGCGCTTGGCATCGCCACGTGGATGATCTTATTGGGAAACGAATTCAAGATGTTGTCGCCAGTGAGATTTACACACGATTGTCGGAGTCTGATAGCAAAGTGCTTCATGAAGGTAAATCGATGCGCTATATCGATAGGGTATACAACATTTCTGGAGAAGACACTTGGTACGATGTTGTAAAGTCGCCGTTTAGAGATATCGCCTCGGGTACCAATGGTGTCCTTGTAATGGCACGGGATGTGTCGGAACGTTATATCGCTGCGCAAAAGCTGCAAGAAGTGAATGAAGAGTTGGAACGCTTGAGTTTTGTCGACAGCCTGACCCAAGTGGCGAACCGTCGAAAATTTGATGAACGCCTGGATACATTGTGGCATTTGCATGCGCGTGAGAAGAAAGTGCTGACTGTCATGCTGTGTGACATTGACTATTTTAAAGGCTACAACGACTTTTACGGACACCAACAAGGTGATGAAGCTCTGATTAATGTGGCGAAGGCGTTTGAGGAGGTACTGAGCCGCTCTAGCGATTGCGTTGCTCGCTATGGTGGGGAAGAGTTTGCCTTTATCTTGCCAAACACCAGTGGGGATGGAGCAAAAGCCGTGGCAGACAAAGTACACCAACGCATTGCTGAGCTTGCCATTGAACACAAGAAGTCGCAAATATCGGACTCCATTACCGTAAGTATCGGTGTCGCCAGTTATATCCCGTTGCAGGATGATACGCCAGAGTCCATCGTCGCATGGGCTGACAGCGCGTTGTATCAAGCAAAAGCGAATGGTAGAAATCAAACTTGTTTGCACCATACCTCAAGTAATTAGCGCCCAATCTCGCTTTATTCATTTGAATGACCGCATTTCTTACTCCTATTAAGGAAACGAGGTAAACTAGCGCCACTGTTCTTGCATGGAGCGCTAAATGAAACCTATCAAAAATTTAGCTCAGTACTATGTCGATCTTCTGGTTCGACTCGGCATATTACGATTCTCAATTCTTTTGGCTTTAGCGCTTGTCGCATTAGCTGTTATCGTCCAAGTGGGCATCACACTCGTACTCAATGGTCACGTCGATGATATTGATATTGTACGTTCGGTATTCTTTGGCCTACTTATCACGCCTTGGGCTGTCTATTTTCTTTCTGTAGTGGTTGATCAGCTAGAGGAATCTCGTCAACGCTTATCGAAGTTGGTTTCTAAACTCAAAGACATGCGCTCACGAGATCAAGATCTGAACGCCAAACTGCAAAGCAATATTGAAAAGCTCAATAAAGAGATCGAAGATAGGATCAAAGCGGAAGAAGCTCGTGAAGAAGCGATGCGCGATCTGGAAAATGAGGTGTATCAGCGTGAAAAAACGCAGGTAGAGCTAGCCGAACGAACGGCCTTGCTGCGCTCCTTCATTGACGCGTCACCTGACCTCATTTATTACCGCAATGCGGAGGGGGTTTTCTCAGGCTGTAACCGAGCGATGGAAGAGCTCACGGGCAAGCGCGAAGCGGACTTAGTAGGGCTCACACCTTGGGATGTCTATAGCAAAGAGGTCGCCACTCAGGTGGTTGATACCGACCAGCAAGTCTTTAATGATAATCAAGCGCTGACCTATGAGCAGTGGTTGGAGTATCCCGATGGTCGTAAGAGTTACTTTGAGCTGCGTAAGGTCCCTTTTTACAGCAAAGAAGGACGCCACCTTGGGTTGGTTGGATTTGGCCGTGATATCACCGAACGCAAACGCCATGAAGAGTCTTTAGAGAAAGCGAGCCGAGACAAAACCACCTTCATTTCAACCATCAGCCATGAACTGCGTACACCACTGAACGGTATCGTGGGCTTGAGCCGAATGCTGCTCGACAGCCAGTTGTCAGATGAGCAGCGCAAACACATGCAAACCATCAATGTCAGTGCGATCACTTTAGGTAATATCTTTAACGATATTATTGATATGGATAAGTTCGATCGTCGTAAGCTTGAACTGCTGCCAACGCCATTGGATTTTGATGCGTTCATTTCTGAAATTGAGAGTATTTCTGCTCTGATGGCCGAGCAGAAAGGGCTGAGATTTGATTTAGAACGACTGACCGATTTACCAGAAGCAATCCAAGTCGACGCCACTCGACTGAGACAGGTGCTTTGGAACTTAATCAGTAACGCGATGAAGTTTACCAAAGAGGGCGGCGTCGTGATGAACGTGTCAGCCGACGTTGAGGATGATTACGCATCGATTGTGATGGAGGTTGAAGATACGGGTATCGGCATTCCTGAGTCTGAACTGAATAAAATCTTTGCGATGTATTACCAAGTTAAATCCGGTAAAGATAATCTTCATGCAGTGGGAACGGGGATTGGTCTAGCGGTGTCTAAACAGCTCATCAATATGATGGATGGCGATATTACTGTATCCAGTGAAGAGGGGTTCGGCAGCACATTTACGGTATCAATCTACGTTCCGCTTGCAGCGATGGACTCTCTGGATAAGCCAAAACCTCAATCTGATCGTCGACTAAACATTTTCATGGTTGAAGATATCGAACTGAATATAACGGTCGCAAAATCTTTGCTGGAAAGCTTGGGTCACCAAGTGAGCGTTGCCATGACTGGTGAGCAAGCGATAGTAAACTTCGATCCTAAGCTTTATGACTTAGTGCTGCTTGATATCCAGCTCCCTGATATGACTGGTTTTGATGTAGCCCAGTCTTACCGTGAGAACTATGATGATCTGCCTCCGCTGGTGGCACTAACGGCGAATGTACTGAAAGACAAATCAGAGTACTTTGAAAAAGGTATGGATGAAGCGATCAGCAAGCCATTGTCTGTGGAAGCGATAGCAAAAGTCATCGATCAAGTAACGGATCACCACGTGCCATCGGTTTCTGTAGTGAAAGAAGCGCCGTCAAAAGTACACAATGAGATGTTTGATCAGCTTCTTGATTTAGACATGTTGGAGTCCTACGTTGATATTGTCGGTACTCAGCCGGTCTTAGATAGCATTGAGATGTTTGAGCAGATGATGCCAGATTATATCGAAGTGCTGGACTCAAACATGACGGCAAAAGATCAAGCTGGAATCGTGTCTGAAGCGCATAAAATGAAAGGCGCGGCGGGTTCGATTGGTCTGAAGCATATTCAGGGATTGGCTCAAAAGTCTCAGTCGCCAGATCTTCCTGCTTGGTGGGAAAATATTGGTGATTGGGTTGAAGAGATCAAGAATAGCTATCAAAATGATATTCAATTATTAAAACAATGGTTAGCACAAAGGTAACTGTATGAAAAAACTAGCGTCACTAACATTACTTGCTGCAGCGTTAACAGGGTGTGCGTCAGTTAATGATATTAATTGGCAGGCAAATAATCAGGCTTCTATTCAAGGCAGCGACATTGCCATTAAGAGTAATCTTTGGGTGGATATGATGCCCAAAATTGGTGAGCCTGAAGAGACTAACCTTCATGGTGCCATTTACTTAGAATCAAGCAGTACGTTACCTGCCGATCTTAATGTGACTGACATTACGATACGCCAAGGAGAACAAATTTGGCTGATCGACGCGGAATCTGCTGAGCTGCGCGCCCATAGTGACACTCAGTGGGAAGTGGCGTTCAAATGGGTCATGGATGTAAATAGTGAGGAAACCGTGGATATAGCGGTTGAGCTTACTGATCTCGAGCAAAACTACTTATTGGTAGAGTCGGACGTCGAAATCGACACGGTTTATTAAGCGAGTTCGATTCACAAGTACAAAAAAGGGCTGATAAATATCAGCCCTTTTCAATTTTTCTGGCGTAGGAGTTACAACACCTACACGCAAATCTTATCGAGTCGATTACTCTTCAAGTTCGCCACAGAAACGGTAGCCTTCACCGTGAATGGTCGCGATGATTTCTGGTGTACCAGATACAGACTCGAAATGCTTACGGATACGACGGATTGTCACATCTACAGTACGGTCATGAGGCTTAAGCTCACGGCCAGTCATCTTCTTAAGAAGGTCTGCGCGAGTTTGGATTTTGCCTGGATTCTCACAGAAGTGCAGTAGAGCACGGAATTCTGAACGAGGTAGTTTGTAACCATCGCCACTTGGACTCACTAGAGAGCGGCTGTTGATGTCTAGAACCCAACCGTTGAACTCGTATTTCTCTACTGAACGTTTTTCTTCTGTCACTGCTGAAGCGTTCATTGAGCGGCTAAGTAGGTTACGTGCACGAATTGTTAATTCGCGAGGGTTGAACGGCTTAGTGATGTAGTCATCTGCACCGATCTCAAGACCTAGGATTTTGTCTACTTCGTTGTCACGACCTGTTAAGAACATAAGTGCAACGTTTGCTTGCTCACGAAGCTCACGAGCGAGCAACAGGCCATTTTTACCAGGTAAGTTGATATCCATGATAACTAAGTTTACTTGGTTATCAGACAGAACTTGGTGCATCTCTTCACCATCGCTGGCCTCAAAAACAGCGTATCCCTCTGCTTCAAAAATACTCTTTAGAGTGTTACGAGTTACTTGCTCATCTTCTACGATGAGAATCTGCGGGGTTTGCATTGGCGGTACCTAAACTTGTGAAAAATTTGTGCTAACAGAATAAATTCTAGGCAAAAAATAACATACAGGTAATGTAATCTTGATAATAAACCAAAGTTGTTAAAAAAACACTGCTTTTGGTTTGCCCGCCTTCCTTGGTGTACTGAAGAGACTAAAAGTAACAACAGCCTTCTATGATTCCGTTAGTCGTTGACGCGGATTCTATAATGTTAACAGCATGCTAACAACGGCATAATGTTAATTCCATACATTTTGTTGATTTACATCAATAGTTGAAATGTAACAAATACTAATAGTAGTAGTCAGATATAGAACGGTGGTAAATCAGGGTGATTGATAAAAAACTTTGGGATGCTTATTGTGATCCTTATTTTCGATTCTCAACGTTACCATCTTTCGAAAGTTATGCCGTAGTAACCGCTTGGAACCCTCGTAGTATAAGGCTAGTGACCAAGATAACTTAATTGAAAATGACCGGTTGGAAGGTGAGTTATTGTCTTGCCGCTGGGTGAATGTGTGTGTCGGAGACGTATTGTTTGCATGGTCAGAAGAGAGCTTTGCGTGTGAACTTGATAGGCAAACTGCAGTCGAGCTCGGCCGCAAATACCATCAAAATGCGATCTATTTTGTTGAGAAAGGACAAATTTTTTTGCTCTCATGTTTAAAAGATGAAACAGAAATATTGATTGGTAGCATGGAACAACGCTGCCAAAACTAGATTTATAAAACTTGTCATGGAGGAATGATGGAAGATATTACGCCGGATATATGCGATCAGCATGAAGACAAAGTGACTTTGTTAAACTTGCCGTTGCAGAACTTTGGAGCAAGAAATGCCTTCTGGGGTCAAATTGTGACAGTGCGTTGCTATCACGACAATTCCAAAGTCAAAGAGTTAGTCGCAACGGATGGTAAAGGTAAAGTCTTAGTTGTTGATGGAAATGGCTCTTGTCAGAGAGCTTTATTGGGAGACCAACTGGCCATTAAAGCCATCGAAAATGGATGGGAAGGGATCATTATTAATGGCGCTGTTCGTGATGTCGCATGATGGCAGAGATGGATCTGGGGATTAAAGCGTTAGCGGCTTGTCCATTCAAAACAGAGAAGCGTGGGGCTGGTGAAGTGAACGTGACACTCACTATGCACAGACAGATGGTTCAACCTGGGGATTACATCTACGCGGATTGGAATGGCGTGTTGATGTCGAAAGAAGCGTTAACTTGGGACTAAAAGCGAAAGCCTAGTCCAAATTCTACACCTTGCTGCCATTCTTGATAATCAAGAGTGGCATGCAAGTCGAGATTCTCCGTTAATCTTAAACGGCTCGACAGCTCTGCCGACATGGCGTTGTTTCGTGTTTCGTTGGTCACTTCTGAATAACTGTGAAGCGTACTTTTTACCGATACGCGATGGTTAACTTGGTAATTCACACCACTCACAATACCGCTCTCATTCACGTTGTCGGAATTATCGATTCGTGCCCCGACATAAAGATCGATTTTCTTGAACAGGTTGTAAGAGTAACCACCATCAATCTTCCAACTATCGAACTGGCTGTTGGCATGTTCACTCGACAAGTATAAGCCGTGAGGAGACTGCTTTTGCTGGGAAGGTAAGGCTGGTAGATTAGAGGCAAAACTTAAGCAACTAAACCAAAGCGTGAAAAAAAACACGAACGTTTTCATGAACCACTCCTTGGATTTGTTGTTTATTTTTATACGTTCACTAATTAAAGCACATTTCCCGTTTAAAAGTTGAAACTTTTATATAGCTTTTTGTTATTATTATATGTCACATGTTGCAATTAATGATTTTGTTAGTTTATCCAGTTGATTTTGGATTGTTTTGATGACGATATTTTCTTAATTCGCAATTATTTTTAACTTTTAATTGACTCTCGGCCACCAAATAAGGTACACGTAGGGTAAGCAAGTAAACACAACGACGACTTATTTATGTTTTGCAGCCATAACACAGTAATGACCACAACCATTATTATTACCGACATTCGCATTGTTGGGGCAGGCTGCTAAGCGAAAGAAATTCAAAAAAAGGCCTGTATCCCATGAAGATACAGGCCTTTTTTTATGTAAAAAATTGACCATTTTGGAGAGGAAGGGATGCGAGTATTAAAGTTTGGAGGCTCATCGTTAGCAGATGCAGATCGTTTTTTAAGAGCGGCAGATATCATTGCTAACAATGCTCAACAAGAAGAGGTAGCAGTCGTACTATCGGCACCGGGTAAAACAACCAACAAGTTGGTAGCGGTAATTGAAGGTGCGCTGCGTAATGGGGAAGCTGAGCTGCAAATTGCGGAACTTGAATCTTCATTTAAATCACTATTTAGCGATATCAAAGCGGTTCTACCTAACGTTGATGGTAGCGGCTTCGATAACCAAGTAAAAACATCATTGTCTCAGCTACGCCAATTCGTTCATGGCATCGATCTGTTAGGCATGTGCCCAAACAATGTCAACGCTCGAATCATCAGTAAAGGCGAGCGTATCTCGATTCAATTGATGAAAGCCGTATTGGAAGCGAAAGGCCAACCTGCGAGCTTGATCGACCCGGTTCAATACTTGTATGCACAAGGTGACCACCTTGAAGCTATGGTCGATGTTGAGGTGTCGACTCAGAACTTCAAACAGAACCCACTACCACAAGGCCACGTCAACATCATGCCTGGTTTCACTGCTGGTAATGATAAAGGTGAGTTAGTCACGCTTGGACGTAATGGTTCCGACTATTCAGCAGCAGTACTAGCAGCGTGTCTGCGCGCAGATTGTTGTGAAATCTGGACTGACGTTGATGGCGTCTACAACTGTGACCCTCGTTTAGTCGACGATGCTCGTCTGTTAAAATCTCTGAGCTACCAAGAAGCGATGGAGCTTTCTTACTTCGGTGCTTCCGTTCTGCATCCGAAAACTATCGCACCGATTGCTCAATTCCACATCCCATGCTTAATCAAGAACAGCTTTAACCCGCAAGGTGCAGGTACACTGATTGGTCAAGATACTGGTGAAGATAATCTTGCCATCAAAGGTATTACTACGTTAAACGATCTGACTATGGTGAACGTTTCAGGCCCGGGCATGAAAGGTATGGTTGGCATGGCTAGCCGCGTATTTGGAGCGATGTCTTCAGCGGGTGTCTCTATTGTCCTTATCACCCAATCTTCTTCTGAGTACAGCATCAGCTTCTGTATCGAAGCGGCTGACAAAGCAAAAGCTCAGCAAGTACTGAGTGAAGCCTTTGAACTTGAACTTAAAGATGGCCTGCTTGAGCCAGTAGAGTTCATTGATAATGTTTCTATTGTCACGCTGGTTGGTGATGGCATGAGAACATCTCGCGGCGTTGCATCTCAGTTCTTTGCTTCATTGGCGGAAGTGAATGTCAACATTGTTGCTATCGCACAGGGCTCTTCTGAGCGCGCAATTTCCGCGGTAATCCCTGAAGATAAAATCTCGGAAGCAATTAAAGCGTGTCACGAGAACCTATTTAACTCTAAACACTTCCTAGATGTGTTTGTTGTTGGTGTTGGCGGCGTTGGTGGTGAATTGGTAGACCAAATTCAGCGTCAGCAAGCGAAACTGGCGGAAAAAGGCATCGTGATTCGCGTGTGTGGTCTGGCAAACAGCAAAGGCTTACTGCTTGATAGTAACGGCCTGCCGCTTGAGCACTGGCGTGATCGCATGGCGAGCTCTACAGAAGAGTTCAGCCTACCGCGTCTAATCTCTTTAGTTCAGCGCAACCACATCATTAACCCTGTATTAGTCGACTGTACATCAAGCGAGTCAATTGCTAATCAGTATGCAGAGTTCCTTGCTGCGGGTTTCCACGTTGTAACACCAAACAAGAAAGCCAATACAGCGAGCATGGCTTACTACCATCAGCTTCGCGAGGTTGCGCGTAGCTCTCGCCGTAAACTAATGTATGAAACAACGGTTGGTGCAGGCCTACCGGTTATCGAAAACCTACAGAACCTAATCTCAGCAGGTGACGAGTTAGAGAAATTTAATGGCATCCTTTCTGGATCTCTGTCTTACATCTTCGGCAAGCTTGATGAAGGTATGACTTTGAGCCAAGCGACAAACATCGCGAAAGATAATGGTTTCACTGAACCTGACCCTCGTGATGACCTGTCAGGCATGGATGTGGCGCGTAAGCTGTTAATTCTTGCTCGTGAAGCAGGCATGAACCTTGAGCTTGAAGACGTTGAAGTGGACCAAGCGCTTCCACCAGGTTTCGATGACTCGGGCAGTGTTGAAGAGTTTATGGCTCGCTTACCTGAAGCGGATGCATACTTTAAGCAGCTTGCAGAAGACGCAGGCAAAGAAGGAAAAGTGCTTCGCTACGTTGGGGAAATCCTTGATGGTAAATGTAAAGTTCGCATTGCAGCCGTTGATGAAAACGATCCTATGTACAAGATCAAAGATGGCGAGAATGCACTAGCCTTCTACAGCCGCTACTACCAACCAATCCCACTGGTACTTCGTGGTTACGGTGCAGGTACTGAAGTGACCGCTGCTGGTGTGTTTGCAGACGTAATGCGTACTTTAGGTTGGAAATTAGGAGTTTAAGATGAGCAAAGGAATGGACGTTGTTGTTTACGCTCCTGCTTCTATCGGTAACGTTAGCGTTGGCTTTGATGTACTTGGCGCTGCGGTATCTCCAGTGGATGGAACGCTACTAGGCGACCGAGTCATGGTCAAAGCGGACTCGGAAGCATTCAGCTTGAAAACGGCAGGTGACTTTGTTTCAAAGTTGCCTACCGAACCGAAAGAGAACATTGTTTATGATTGCTGGGTGGTGTTTGCTCGTGAGCTAGACAAAAAAGGGGTAGAGCTTCTGCCTCTTGAAATGACTCTAGAAAAGAACATGCCAATTGGTTCAGGTCTGGGTTCAAGTGCTTGCTCTATTGTCGCAGCCCTTGATGCGTTGAACCGCTTCCACGGACAGCCGCTGAATGAAACTGAACTTCTTGCGCTAATGGGTGAGATGGAAGGTAAGATCTCGGGCGGGATTCATTACGATAATGTGGCGCCGTGTTATTTAGGCGGTGTTCAGCTTATGCTTGAAGAGCTGGGTATTATTAGCCAAGAAGTGCCATGTTTTGATGAATGGTACTGGGTAATGGCTTACCCTGGCATCAAGGTTTCAACAGCAGAAGCGCGTGAGATTTTGCCGTCTCAATATCGCCGTCAAGACATCATTGCACACGGTCGTCATCTGGCTGGCTTCATTCACGCATGTCACTCGGGGCAGCCTGAATTAGCCGCAAAAATGATCAAAGACGTGATCGCTGAACCATATCGTGAGAAACTGCTCCCTGGTTTTGCAGAAGCTCGCAAATACGCATTGTCTGCTGGCGCACTAGCGACAGGTATTTCGGGTAGTGGCCCAACGTTATTTACTATCTGCAATGATAAAGAAGTCGCCGAGCGCGTTGCTCGTTGGCTAGAACAAAATTATGTACAAAATGAAGAAGGATTCGTCCATGTTTGTCGCCTAGATAAACAAGGTTCGATCGTTACAGGAAGTTCACTATGAAGCTTTACAACATCAAAGAAAATGATGAGCAAGTCTCCTTTGGCCAAGCCGTTCGCCAAGGTTTAGGGCGCAATCAAGGTCTATTTTTCCCAGAGCAGTTACCGAAATTCGATGATATCGACGCGCTGCTAGAGCAAGATTTCGTTAGTCGCAGCACTAAAATTCTTTCTGCACTGATCGGAGAAGAGTTGGCAGAAGAGAAAGTGAACTCAATGGTTGATGCTGCGTTCCAGTTCCCAGCTCCAATCAAGCAAGTTAAGGATGGCGTTTACGCACTAGAGCTGTTCCACGGCCCAACACTGGCGTTTAAAGACTTTGGTGGCCGCTTCATGGCTCAATCGCTTGCTGCGGTATCAAACGGCGGTAAGATCACTATTCTTACAGCGACCTCTGGTGACACAGGTGCTGCGGTTGCCCACGCTTTCTACGGTATGGAAGATATCAACGTAGTTATCCTATACCCGAAAGGTAAAATCAGCCCGCTGCAAGAGAAGCTATTCTGTACGCTAGGTAAGAACATCCACACAGTCGCAATCGACGGTGACTTTGATGCTTGTCAGGCACTCGTTAAGCAAGCGTTTGATGACGCAGCACTGCGTGAAGAGATTGGCTTAAACTCGGCGAACTCAATCAACATCAGCCGTTTAATGGCGCAAATCTGTTACTACTTTGAAGCAGCCTCTCAGCTAACGAAAGCACAACGCGAGAACCTAGTTGTGTCCGTACCAAGTGGTAACTTCGGTAACTTGACTGCGGGTTTGCTAGCTAAGGCAATGGGCCTTCCAATTAAACGCTTTATCGCAGCAACCAACGCTAACGATACGGTGCCACGCTACCTTGAAACAGGCAAGTGGGATCCGAAACCAACTGTTGCGACGACTTCAAACGCGATGGACGTAAGTCAACCAAATAACTGGCCACGTATCGAAGAACTATGCCAGCTGAAAGGCTGGGGCTTAGATACACTGGGTAAAGGTGCAGTGAGCGACGAGCAAAGTGCTGAGTCAGTTCGCGACCTAAACAGCTTAGGCTACCTATGTGAGCCACATGGTGCGATTGCTTACCGTGTACTAGAAGATCAGCTGCAAGAAGGTGAAACTGGTCTGTTCCTGTGTACTGCGCATCCAGCGAAGTTCAAAGAAGTCGTTGATGAGATCCTAGAATCAGACATCGACCTGCCTGGCCCGCTTGCTAAACATGCGGCGATGGAGCTTCTGTCTGAAGATCTAGCGAATGACTTCGAAGCGTTGAAAGTGGTACTACGCCGCGTTCAGCCATAGGGCGACCCAGTATCAAAAATTCAAAAGGCCACTGCGAAGTGGCCTTTTTTTGTGCGTAATGGTTTTATTGGACGTAATGGTGAGTTGATATCTGATCAAGGTCGATTAAGCGCAAAAGTAGGCAATGACAAGTGCCAGCGAATCGCGGCTAATCTAATAACCAGCGTCGAGAATACACATGCCAAGAAGGCGGTTGAGTTATCATATCCCAGTGATAGTGCGCTTGTGTGTACCACACCACCTAGAATACAGGCGGTCGCATACACTTCACTTCTCAGTACCATTGGCACTTCTCGAGCAAGCACATCGCGAATAATACCGCCACCACAGCCAGTGATCACACCCATGATGACTGCCACCATGGCAGAATCTTGGAACAGTAGGGCTTTTTCGACACCGATTCCAACGAAAACTGCCAAACCAATTGCGTCACATACTGGCAGGATCCACCAAGCAATGCGCTTAGGTCGACGTACCACAATCATAGTGAGTAGGCAGGTGATAAAGATCACCCAAAGGTATGTAGTGTCGGTGATCCAAAATACGGGAGTGGCGCCAAGTGCCATATCTCGAATGGTACCGCCACCTATAGCAGTCACACTGCCTAATACAGCAACACCAAAAGGATCCATCTTTAAGCGGCCTGCGAGCAGAACACCAGAGATGGCAAAGATTGCAGTACCGAACAAGTCGATAATATAAAGCAGCATGGAATCCATGATACTAAGTACTCTTTATTAAAGTTGTGGAACAGAAACAGGCTTCGAATTGTACGGCAAACCACCAAAAAACGTTAGCGCTTTTGACGGACTGTTTCAAAGTGTTGGCAAACTTGCTCCACGGCTTTTAATGTTCGTATTGTTGGTCGGTTCAACCAGTCAGAAGTCAGTGACCACATATGCCCGTTTTGTACGGCAGGCAGTTGATCTTTCCAATTCAGCCACATGCTGCCATCACGCATGGCGTGTTCTGAACTAAAAATGACGTCCGGCTGGGCGATGAGCACTTGTTCGATACCTACTTGAGGGTAGGGCGTTAGACTATCTTCAAACACATTTCTTCCACCGCAAAACTCAAATACTTCGCTTGGCCAATTGCCTTTCGCAACCGTGATAATTGGGCTTTCACTTAATTGATAGAAGTAACTGATAGGTACATGGGTTTGGTACTTTTCGTTTAGCTCAGATAGCGTGTCGCGAAACATCTTGGCGTTGTTTTGGCCAATCGATGGATCTGGGCTGAGTTTACTGAGAGTTAGAATATTTTTGGCGATATCGTCAAGTTCGCTCACTTTTGAGTAGAAAATTTCAAAACCAAACTGTTCGAGTTTTTCTAACTCTTTCGCAGGGTTACCGCCTGGCCAAGCGATGATCAAATCTGGTTGAAGAGTAATGATACGTTCTAGATTAATGCTCTGGTAGTCGGCGACCAACTCAATGTTTTTTGCCTCTTCTGGATAATCACTGTGAGAGCTGACGCCAACCAATTGCTCGCCTAACCCAGCGGCAAAGGTAATTTCAGTGGCATGTGGGGCGAGTGAAACTACTCGTTCAACGGATTTAGCAAAAGTAGAAAAGGAACAAAAAACGATACAAAGAGCAAGGAAACGGAACATCTAAATACCTTGATGAACAACTGCAAGAATGCAGCTTTGAAGAAGAAGCCATACGCAAATGCGCCAAGCCATTAGTCTGTGAATTTGTGCTAAGTGGATAGCTGATGGGGCAATGCGTCCACCAATTTTAGCGCGTACGGCTTTGCGCTTTTCATAGATTGCCGGACCGCCCAGTGATAGCTCAAGCTTTCCGCCTACCGCGATTAATAACCAGCTTGGCCCGGGAAGAGGCCAAGTTGCACCTTGAGTCTTAAACAGGGAAAAGACTGCTTGAGTACGATGGCCTAACGCTATGATGAGAGCAAAAAGCTTTAATGGGATGTAATCTAATACCGCGACAGCTCGAGTCACCGGTAAACCAAAAGGTGAGTAACTTTGTCTGGATGGAGACCAGGCGCGAGCCAGTTCGGCTGTTAATCGATACATGAGAGCGGCAATTCCGCCTCCGATGCCATACCAAAACAAGACGCAAATAACGTTGCGTCCATAGCCCATGATTAAGGTTTCAGCCCCAGCTTTACCCAAACCAAGAGGCGATAGCCGTTCAGTGTCTCGATTCAAAAGTGGATCAAGTAACCTACGTGCTTTTAGTTTGTCTTCTTTAGCGAGAGCATGAATAAGATCACCCGCTAACTTCTCATTGTTCTTCCAATCTAATGCAATTAGCAACAAGGCCAGTTCAAATAACTGAGGCTGCCATACCAAAGGTTGAAGTGCCCAAAGTACCAAGTAAGCAGGGATACACATGAGTAGCCAAGCGAGCGTACCTGAGATTAGGCTCTGATTGTAGCTGCTGTTGATGTTAACTTTTGATGAGAGTAGCTCGGCAAACTTGTGCCATAAAATGGCCGGATGCGCGTCTCTTGGGAACGGAATAATGAGATGAAACAGCAGCGCTCCCCACATTACGAGGAGAGCGCCGTTTGAATAGAGCTGGTTAAACAGATCGTCCATGATGCTCGATGGTTATTTAAGTAGTTCAACCATTTTAATAACCATTTCAGAAGAACTCTGTGCCGCAAGTGGCAAAAACTCTTCAAAGCTCATTGGTGACTCTTTGTCTGCGACATCTGAAATTGCGCGAACAACAACGAAAGGCACTTTGAACTGCTGACAAGTTTGAGCAATAGCAGACGCTTCCATCTCTACTGCGATAACCGAAGGGAAGTGTTGGCGAATAAACGCTTGGCGCTCCGCCGTACAAACGAACGCATCACCTGTACAGATTAGGCCGCGAACCGCATGTTTGTCGTCCATTTGAGCAAGCGCTTTCTCAGCCACATCCATCAGTTTCTCATCGGCGATGAATGCCGCAGGTTGGCCAGCCATTTGGCCCATTTCATACCCGAATGCCGTCACATCAGCATCGTGATGGCGAACCTCTGTTGAAATAACCACATCACCTAGGTTTAAGGTTGAGTCGAAACCGCCAGCAGAACCTGTGTTAATCACAACGTCAGGTTGATGCTCACTTAGTAGTAAACTTGTGCCCACTGCAGCGGCAACTTTACCGATGCCCGACTGAAGTAGAACCACATCAACGCCATTCAGTTGGCCTGAAAAAAATGTACAGCCTGCTTTGACTTCTTGTGTGCAGTTTTCAAGCGCAGCTTTTAGAATAGAGACTTCTTGCTCCATTGCGCCGATGATGCCGATTTTCATAGTTAATCTCTTTGATTTATTTTTCAAATAATGGGGCTGATTGTAACAGAAATCGCTGCGCTAAAAAGGAAAGAGATAAAGCAAGAACGGCTATTTGGTTGGCATTAGTCAATGGATGGTTCACAGAGTGCGCCAAATATCTGGGGTTTCGCATTGACCTATTGGGTTGTTGGGTTGGGCTGTGTGAGAAAGGTGAGTGACAAGGGCAGGAAATAGCGGTTGCTTAACACTTGTACATCCCCTATAATTCGCGCTCCTCGTGTCGGCTGAATCAGAGATTGGCTGGCACAAATATTAACCTACTCTTTATTAGGAGAGAATTATGTCTCTGAATGCAGAAACTAAAGCAGCAATCGTTGCAGAATACGCGCGCTCTGAAGGCGACACTGGTTCACCAGAAGTACAAGTAGCTCTACTGACTGCTTCTATCAATCACCTACAAGGTCACTTCAAAGCTCACAAAGGCGATCACCACAGCCGTCGTGGTCTTCTACGTATGGTTTCTAGCCGTCGTAAGCTACTAGACTACCTAAAAGGTAAAGATCTAGGTCGCTACCAAGAGCTAATCAAACGTCTAGGTCTACGTCGCTAATCAGCGTCTGCATAGAACAGTTTGTTTAAAAGGGGCTTCTAGCCCCTTTTTTGTTGCCCGTTACTTATTTTAATTGGTATGCTTAGCCAAAATCCATTTATACCGTTATACTACGGGCGCTAATCTCATCCTGAGATGGCAGATTTGCTCATTGCATTACAAATCACAAATTTATGCAGTCATAGAATTTAGTTTCTAGCGTCCTGCCCTCGTGGCAAATAAGCCATACCAGTAGGGCTCTAGAAACTAAACTCTAGTCTGTTTAACTTGTAATGCCTTGAGTCCCAATATACTCACTAAGAATTATCTTAGATAAAGGAATAACAATGTTTGAAAAACCAGTTGTTAAAACGTTCCAGTACGGTAACCACACGGTTACTCTAGAAACTGGCGTTATCGCACGTCAAGCGACGGCAGCAGTAATGGTGACTATGGACGATACAGCCGTATTCGTTTCTGTAGTAGGTAAAAAAGAAGCGGTAGAAGGTCAAGACTTCTTCCCACTAACAGTAAACTACCAAGAGCGTACTTACGCAGCGGGTAAAATCCCTGGTGGTTTCTTCAAGCGTGAAGGTCGTCCTTCTGAAGGCGAAACGCTAACGGCTCGTCTAATCGACCGTCCAATCCGTCCTCTATTCCCAGATGCATTCAAAAACGAAGTACAAGTTATCGCAACTGTAGTATCTGTGAACCCAGACGTTCAACCAGACATCCCAACAATGATTGGTACGTCTGCAGCTCTTGCTATCTCTGGTATCCCGTTCAACGGTCCTATCGGTGCAGCGCGTGTTGGTCACGTAGATGGTCAACTAGTGCTTAACCCAAGCAACACTGAGCTCGAAATGTCTAAGCTAGACCTAGTGGTTGCTGGTACTGAAGGCGCAGTTCTAATGGTTGAGTCAGAAGCTGACAACCTAACTGAAGAAGAGATGTTATCTGCAGTTGTTTACGGTCACGATCAACAGCAAGTTGTGATCAATGCGATCAACGAATTCAAAGCTGAAGTTGCTACTCCTGCTTGGGATTGGGTTGCTCCAGAAGAGAACACAACGCTTGTAAACAAGATTGCTGAACTGGCAGAGGCTAAGCTAGTAGAAGCTTACCAAATCACTGAGAAGATGGCTCGTTACGACCGCATCCACGAGATTGCTGGTGAAGTAAACGAAGTTCTTCTTGCTGAAGATCCAGAAGCAAACACGAAAGAAATCCACACTATCTTCCACGATCTAGAGAAGACAGTAGTACGTCGCAGCATTATCGCGGGTAACCCACGTATTGATGGTCGTGAGAAAGACATGGTTCGCGCTCTAGATGTACGTACTGGCGTTCTTCCACGTACTCACGGTTCTTCACTATTCACTCGTGGTGAAACTCAGGCTCTAGTAACTGCGACTCTAGGTACGCAGCGCGATGCTCAAATCATCGACGAGCTAACAGGTGAGCGTAAAGATCACTTCCTACTACACTACAACTTCCCTCCATACTGTGTTGGCGAAACTGGTTTTGTAGGCTCTCCTAAGCGTCGTGAAATCGGCCACGGTAAACTTGCTAAGCGTGGTATTGCTGCAGTAATGCCATCTGTAGACGAGTTCCCATACACAGTACGTGTAGTATCAGAAATCACTGAATCTAACGGTTCTTCTTCAATGGCTTCTGTATGTGGTACATCTCTAGCGCTTATGGATGCGGGTGTTCCAATCAAGTCTTCTGTTGCAGGTATCGCAATGGGTCTTGTTAAAGAAGGTGACGATTTCGTGGTTCTTTCTGACATCCTTGGTGACGAAGACCACCTAGGCGACATGGACTTTAAAGTAGCAGGTACTAACACTGGTATCACTGCACTTCAAATGGACATCAAGATCGAAGGTATCACTAAAGAGATCATGCAAATTGCTCTTAACCAAGCGCAAGGTGCACGTAAGCACATCCTTTCTGTAATGGATGAAGCTATCTCTGGTGCTCGTGAAGATATCTCTGAGTTCGCTCCGCGTATTCACACAATGAAGATCAGCGCTGAGAAGATCAAAGACGTTATCGGTAAAGGTGGTGCAGTTATCCGTGCTCTAACTGAAGAGACGGGCACAACGATCGAAATCGAAGACGACGGTACAATTAAGATTGCTTCTGCTGAAGGCGCTGCTGCTAAAGAAGCGATTCGTCGTATTGAAGAGATCACTGCAGAAGTTGAAGTTGGCCGTATTTACCAAGGTAAAGTTGCGCGTCTAGCAGACTTCGGTGCATTCGTGACAATCCTTCCTGGTAAAGATGGTCTAGTACACATTTCTCAAATCGCAGACAAGCGTGTAGAAAAAGTGTCTGACTACCTAACTGAAGGTCAAGAAGTACCTGTTAAGGTTCTTGAAATTGACCGTCAAGGCCGTGTACGTCTAAGCATGAAAGAAGCGGTAGAAAAGCCAGCTGAAGATGCAGCACCAGCTGCTGACGCAGAATAAGCGAGCAAATACTGCTATGTTAAAGGGGGTAAGATTCCCCTTATGCATAAAGCATGTTATAAAGGGAGCACTTAGCTCCCTTTTTTATTGACCTCACCCTCAGCAGAGCTTAGTTGGAATACAGGAGTATGTATTTGTGAAATGGTTTCGAGCTGCAACGTTAGGCTTAACGATTTTAATGGCGGCGGGCTGTGCAACAACAGCCGATGAGCAAGAACATTGGATCTACCCACCAATGGCGATCCCTCTTCAAGCCAGTGTTCAGCAAGAAGTGCAAATTGCACGTTTGAGTCAACTGCTTGCTCGACCTGATCTTAGTGATGACGTTCGTGCTAAAATGCTATTTGAGCGTGGTAACTACTACGACAGCGTGGGCTTACGTGACTTAGCGAGGCTCGATTTCAATCAGTCGTTGAGCTTGAATCCGGCGCAACCTGATATCTTCAATCTTCTAGGTGTCTACTACACGCAAGTTGGTGAGTTTGACGCCGCTTATGAAGCCTTCGACTCAACATTAGAGCTTGATCCTGCTAACTCCTACGCAGCGCGAAATCGAGCGATTGCACTGTATTACGGTGACCGCATTGAGCTGGCTCTGGAAGACATTACTAAGCACTATCAAGAAGATCCGAGCGACCCATTCCGAGCGTTGTGGTTATACATCATCAAGTCTGAAGTAGAACCAGAAGCAGCGCGTGAAGAACTCATCGCAAGCTACAATCAGCGTGATGAAGATTGGGGATGGGTTCTGGTAGCGATTACGTTAAATGAAGTCTCAGAAGAACAAGCGTTTAAAGCAATCTTAGCAGCAACTCGCGAGAACACCTTGTTAGCAGAGCGCCTGACTGAAGCCTATTTTTACCTTGCTAAGCGTTATCAGCAAGAAGGTGATTTTGCCAGTGCTGTATCTCTGTATAAACTTGCCGTGTCATTTAATGTGTTTGAATACGTTGAACACAGATACTCTTTCTTAGAGTTGAGCCGAATTTATCAGCAAGTGAAGGCTGAACATCTTGCTCAAGCTAAGCTAGAAAAAGAGCAAGCGTTGCCTTCTGAGTAAAGGGCTACAGATTTAAAGCTATAAACCGCAGTTTGATACTGCGGTTTTTTATTGCTTGATGAAAGATAGTGCTTACTGAAAGAGACGGCATGATAAAAAATATTGCTTGTTGGAAAGTATGTGGTTAGACTAATTGGAATTTAGTTAGCTTGGCTAACTAAAATAATAACCAGAGAGTCCGAAATTTAGAAGTGGGGTTAGTGTGGATCTAATAACAAACTTAGAAAAAGTTGAACGCTATGCATCGCGCATTTGGAGAACACACAGTTTAGAAGATCCAATTTCGACACTTAGCTTCAACGAGTATGACTATCTAAAAGAAATTCAAATGGCGGATGAGCCAATTAGGTTGACGGATTTGGCTGACAAAATGTTGGTCACTAAGCTTCGGCAACTCGCATGGTACAACGCTTGGAGCGCAAGAATCTTGTAGAGCGTAAGGTATGTCTTGAAGATGCCCGATCTAAGCGAGTACAGCTAACTGAGCATGCGAACAAACTATTGATTAAAGAAATCGAAGTGTATCAGCAGATGGCCAGTGAGTTGACCGCACAGTTAGATAGCAACGAAGCAGAGTTGCTTAATCATTTATTAAACAAAGCTTTAAAATAAATTTATGCAATTAGTTAGCTTGGCTAACTAATTGGAGAGTGTGAATAATGAACGTATCGATTTACCGCCAATTTTGGCGTTATACCATTCCTACTGTTGCTGCCATGCTGGTCAACGGCTTGTATCAAGTGGTGGATGGCATTTTTATTGGGCGATTTGTTGGAGCTGAAGGTTTAGCGGGTATTAATGTCGCTTGGCCAGTCATCGGTACCATATTGGGTATTGGTATGCTGGTGGGCGTTGGTACTGGAGCATTAGCATCAATTAAGCAAGGTGAGGGAGACCAGCAATCCGCTAAAGGCATACTTACAACGGGTTTGTTACTGCTGATCGCTCTTGCGCCAGTGGTGGCGACTATCCTCTATTTCTTTGCTGACGATTTCTTATTGTGGCAAGGGGCTGAAGGGAAAGTATTTGAGCTTGGTATGCAGTACTTGCAAATCTTGATCTTTGCTTCGATCTTTATGCTGGGATCAATCGCTGTACCGTTCTTATTGAGAAATGACGACAGTCCGAACTTAGCGACCATACTGATGATCATTGGTGCGGTTATCAATATCGGGTTGGATTATGTGTTTATCGTGTCGTTGCAATGGGAGTTAACAGGCGCTGCATTAGCAACGGCGATTGCTCAGATGGTGGTGACCGTTTTAGGTATCGCGTACTTCTTTAGCTCTCGAGCCAAATTAAAATTGAGCCTAAGATCGATTACCGCTCGAATCAGCTATGTACCACAGATCTTGATGATTGGTGCTTCGAGCTTTTTCATGTACGCCTACGGCTCCGTTATGGTTGCACTGCACAACGCCTTGTTTGCTGAGTATGGCAGTGCGGTGTTGATTGGTGCGTATGCGATCTTGGGCTATATCGTCACGGTTTATTATCTCACGGCTGAAGGTATTGCTAATGGTATGCAGCCCTTGGTGAGCTTCAACCATGGCGCCAAGCACTACGAAAACATTCGTAAGTTACTGCGAGTTGCCATGTTTAGTTCTGTGTTAGTAGGTGTGGTCTTTGTGGTTGTACTTAACCTATTCCCGCAGCAGTTTGTTTCAGTGTTTAACGATACAGACCAAGCATTGATGGACGGAGCTATCTTGGGTATTCGCCTTCACATGTTTGCTTTGTTCCTAGACGGTTTCTTAGTGGTCGCCGCTGCTTACTATCAAGCGGTTAATCGCGGTAGCCGAGCGATGTTTGTCACGATTGGCAACATGGCTGTCCAATTGCCATTCCTGTACTTACTGCCGAAAATTTGGGGCGTAAATGGCATATGGTTAGCTTTCCCAATCTCTAATGTTGCTTTGAGTTTGGTGGTCGCCCTACTACTTTGGCGCGACTTAAGTAAACTTGAGCAAGAGCGTCGGGAAGTGGTAACCGCCTAACGCTGCAATGTTGTGAACATATACCATTAACACAAGCAGTAGATAGTAAAAAGCCAAGCACGATAGTATCGAGTGCTTGGCTTTTTTAGTTTGGTTGTTTGCTTGGTTTATTTTCTGCTTGATGACGCTTAGATGTTTTTCACTTCTAATCCCGCTAACTGATGCCAGTAGCCATTACATTGTCTATCTTCAATAATGATAGGATTTCCGCCTTGCTCATTGGCTCGGAACTGCTCAATTTGACTGAAAGTATCGACACCAAGTGGGCTGAGTCGAACCACATCCACTAGACCTTGCATGCTAGGTAAATCATTGATCAAGTTGTAGCAGTAGCCAGACTGAGTTTGAATACCATTGAGGTTAAACACCGCTTGGCCTTCTTGGCTATGAACCTGTAAACCCGTTGGGTATTTGATGCAGCAGGTTTCGCAGTCATCTTTGGCTTTGTTCTCTGCGCGAGCCGTAAAACAGCGTGCAGAGTAAGCAAGAGGAAGATAACCGTGACTGAACACTTCCACTTCAAATTGATTGCGAATACCCAAATCTTCACATTGTTCAGCTACGTTAGTGAGCCAGTCTCGAGACAGCTCAACCGGCATACACCAGCGAGTCATACCTTGCTTTAAAAACAGATTTAAGGTGTGAGCGTTGTAGGTGTTTACCGCAGGGCCAACCACAAAAGGGACTTTATTTTCAGCCGCAAGCTGAATAGCAGAAACATCGTTAGCTTCAATCGCGAAATCGCCGTTATCAATGTACTTCTTCATGACATTGACTTCACTCGGCGCTTCCAATAATGCCATAGTGGAAAGCACCACTTGTTTGCCGCTAGCGCTGAGATCTTTTGCAATTTCAAACCAGTGAGCAGGCTTCATCTCTCTACGCTTAGAGCAAACTGCCTCACCCAAATAGATAATGTCGGCTGAGCTATCTTTTGCTTGTTGGTAGAAGCTTTCTACATCTTGTTTTGGCCAGAAGTACAGAAGCGGGCCAAGTGCATATTTCATATTGTTTTCCATGCTGTTCTCCACAACTGAAGCTTTACTGCCATTTACGATGGTACGCACCAAGGGTGGTTTGGGTGCCTTCAGATACATTGGCCAGTGCCGCATTCCAAGCTGGCTCTACATGGTAGCCTTCAGGATTGGCAAGGTAGCGATCAATGGCCGCACGCCAAGTACGAGTAACTTGCTCGACATAAGCAGGGCTGCGTTGGCGACCTTCGATTTTCACAGAAGCAACACTGGCGGCGAAAAGTTCAGGCAGCATAGACAGAGTGTTCAAGCTCGTTGGCTCTTCCAGTGCGTGATAGCGTTTGTGTTCACCTTCAATCTCGGCCTCGAAACGACCTTTACACAGAGTTGGGTAGCCCGCGTTTTCGCCTGCACTATAGCGATCGATTAGAATATCGTTAAGGCGAGACTCTAAACCATTTTCTGTTTCTTGCCAGCGAACGTATTTCGCAGGAGAACAAGCACCGACTGTGTTTGGAGATTCGCCCGTCATGTAGGAGGAAAGGTAACAACGGCCTTCTGCCATAATACATAGGCTGCCAAAGGCAAATACTTCCAACTCAACATCACTGGTGATGTTGCGAGAAAGCTGTTTCACTTGGTGAATCGAAAGTACGCGAGGTAGTACCACGCGCTTTACATTGAAGTTCTTCTTGTAGAAATCAATGGCTGCAACGTTGGTGGCAGAGGCTTGCACTGATAAGTGCAGCTCCATTTCTGGGTATTTTCTTGCTGCGTACTCGAGCACGGCGATGTCAGCAACGATAAGCGCATCAACCCCTAGAGCAGCGGCATTGTCGACCGCATCTGTCCAACGCTGAAAACCATCAGGATGAGCAAATGTGTTCAGAGCAACGTGAATTTTCTTTCCGTGGTTATGAACATACTGGACCGCTTTATCGAGCTTTTTTCCAGTAAAGTTTAGGCCAGCAAAATGGCGTGCATTGGTATCGTCTTTGAAGCCGATGTAGACAGCATCCGCACCGCAATCAATCGCTGTTTTTAGAGCAGGTAAGTTACCTGCTGGGCATAAGAGTTCCATTGCTCTGTACCAATATAAAACCGAAAGTGACGGGCATTTTATGAAGAATTGTGAACGGCTAATTTGATGTAAGGCAGGTTTGGGTGAGTTAAGCTTGGATTTAACCTTTTGGGGTTAGCCGTTACTTGGGGATAGGACTAGCTTTTGTGACGGCGATTTTGCGCAAAAAGCTCTTCGACCTCTTGCTTTGGTTGAGGGCGATAGAAGTGGAAGCTTGGATTGAGTTACAGTTTAGGTTAGAGAGCAAGGTCGCTTGCTGCTGCGTTTCCACACCTTCCGCAACCACGGTCAGGTTAAGAGACTTACCAAGGTTAATGATGTTTTCGATAACCGTCACTTGCTTAGGTAACGTATCGATATCGCTGATAAACGCACGGTCTATTTTAAGTTCATCAATTGGGAAGCGAGCAAGGTAAGAGAGCGAAGAGTAGCCCGTACCAAAGTCGTCAATCGACAAAGCAAAGCCGAGTTTCTTAATCGCATTGAGCATCTGCAGTGTGTGCTCGCTATCGCTCATCACCGCGCTCTCTGTTAGCTCAAAGGTAATACAGCTCGGGTCTAAGTCGGTCGTGCGCAGCAGTTTCTCCATATAGTCGATAAGCTTCGGGTTACCGAACTGTTCTGGAGAAAGGTTAATGGCGACGCGTCCAGGCAAGATACCTTGCAGCTTCCAACGTTTAACCGTGGCAAAGACTTCACGCATAACCACGCGGCCAAGATGCTCAATCAAGCCGGCTTTTTCTGCAACGGGAATGAAAGCCGCTGGGCTAATGTAACCTTCAACAGGGTGCTTCCAACGAATCAGAGCCTCTGCACCGTTAATGCTGAAATCGCGAGCGTTCACCTTAGGTTGATACCAAACCTCCAAGCCGTTTTGCTGCAGTGCTTTTTGTAGCTCGATCTCCAACCAAAGGCGCATGCGCGCTTCTTTGTTCATTTGATCGTTGAATTTAATCAATCGGTTACGGCCGCGATCTTTGGCTTCATACATAGCCGTATCGGCATTTTGCAGCAATATACGCGCATCGTTACCATCGCCTGGATAAACTACACTACCAATCGAGCAGGCGAGGCGCTTGCTGAAGTGGTGAAGGTCGAACGGCTGATTAATTAGTGAGATGATACGTTCGGCAAGCATCTCTGCCATTCGAAGGTTGTCTGGTTTCGGTACGATTAGACCAAATTCATCCCCTCCTAAATGCCCTAAAACCGCATCTTGCGGCAAAAGACGCTTAAGACGTGACGATACCTCTTTAATGACTTTATCACCGATGTGATGGCCTAAAGAGTCGTTGATGTTCTTAAAGTTATCGATATCCAGATACAGCATCAGCAATGGTGTTTCATTGTGAATGAATTGCTCTAAACGCTTGGTGAAGCCACAGCGATTATAGTGACCTGTTAACTGATCAATATGAGCATCTTCGTGGGATTTCGTTGATAACGTTTTGCTAGCAGATTCGGCATCTTGAATCAGCACAATCTGAGATTCACTGCCTAATACCATAGCGACATCAGCGCTGAGCTGTACCTTACGTTCAAAACCGCAGCGAGGGCCGGTTAAGCAGGTCATGGGTTCATCTGCAATTAAAGCGCCGAGTGGCGTCTTAAACACCGTTTTACTCTGTTCATCAACGAATAAGCGAGTTAAGTCTTCGCCAAGTAACTCTGATGGAGAGTTAAAACCAAGCAGACGAGCCGCAGAAGGGTTTGCAGAGATAATGCAATCTTCTTCCACTAGCATTAAACCATCAGGTAAGAGCGAGGTCAGAGTCGAAAACTTACCTTCTGACTCTTCTAATGAGCGAATAAGAATCTGCTTCTCTGATGTATCAATAGCGTGAAAGACGATTTGCTGAATCTTGTTACCAGATTCAATAGGAGAGAGGCTAAAGTGAAGACTCGTCTCGAGATCGATCTCATTAAGCGTAATTTCAGCTTCTAGAGATTCACCTTTAAAGGCGCGTTCGTAGTAGGGTTTTAGGTGGTTGTAGAAGTGCTCGCCAAGCACTTGCGAATCACTCATGCCAACCAGTTCTTGAACGCTCAGTCCGGCAATGTCGCAGTAACGCTCATTGACCATACTGTACTTGTGCTGATCATCCAAAATAGCAAAAAAGAACGGGCTGTTAGCCGTAATTTTTGTGAAGCAATCTTGCAGCTGTAGTGCCATTCGTGACTACCAACTCTCCATTGAATTTAGCTGTTCACATAGGATGTGAAAAAGGACGATACAATAACTATAACCGCGTTCTCTAAGAGATTAAAGGTTTGTGCAGAAGTCGTAGTTTTTTGATGCATAACAGGAATCGTTGTGATCACATCCATTATGATGAACAATTCTTAATGACAAAGTAACGGATAACGCGCGTGATTAACAAGATTCGCACTCAATTAGTCCTCAATGCAGCATCAATTTTGCGATCTCCAATCCACTTATTGCCTCAGGCTGTACAAAAAAAAGCCTTGCTCGAAGCGCTCAAATCGGTCTTCAAAGAAGCATTGGAAGATGGTGATTTTGAGTTCTTAGAAGGGAAGTGGCTAAAAGTCGAGGTGAAAGACCTAGCGTTAAGTTGGCTCATCAGCTACGAAGATGAAAAGCTGGTGGTTGCCGATAAGCCTATCGCAGAGGATGTCAGCTTTAGTGGGAATCTCAATGACCTTGTGTTGATCGCTGGTCGTAAAGAAGATCCTGACACTTTGTTCTTCCAGCGCCGATTGTCGATTGAAGGTGACACCGAGCTTGGTTTGGAAGTCAAAAACCTAATGGACAGTGTTGATCTCGAACTTTTGCCCAAGCCATTGCAAATATTACTTAATCAGCTTGCCGACTTCGTGCAAAAAGGCGTACAGTCTCAGCAGGAAGAAATAGAGGTAAGTAATGCTTATTCGAACTGAAGCTCCGGCTGACATTTTAGCGATTGATCGACTATTAAAATCGACCTTCGAAACAGAGGCTGAAGCCAATCTGGTGATGCGACTTCGAGAAAACAGCCGATTGACGCTGTCGTTAGTGGCGTGCAGTGACGAAGGCGAAGTCATTGGGCATGTGATGTTTAGTCCAGTAACGCTCGATGGTGAAGATCTTAACTGGCAAGGACTGGCACCACTGGCTGTAGCCGAAGGGCATCGCAATCAGGGTATTGCCGCTGAGCTTGTTAAAGAAGCGTTCTCGTCATTAGCGGATTTTGGCTATCCAGCTTGTGCTGTATTAGGCGATCCTAGTTATTACGGACGCTTTGGTTTTAAGCCAGCGAGCGACTATCAATTCCGTTGCCCTTGGGAAGTACCCGAGGGAGCATTCCAAATGGTTGAACTGGTTGACGGACAATTCGAAGGGCGTTTTGGCCTTATCGAGTACAGCTCTGAGTTTAGTGAGCTATAAAGCGCTACTCATTTAGCAGCCACTCTAACTTAGATATGTATAAAGCGAGTGAGAGGATATCCTCCCACTCGCTTTTTTATACCTACACTTCTCGATGGTATATGGGTAACCGTGCTTTTTGAATGCGAGGGAGCATGAAGTTTGTTACGATACTCAGCCTATTTACAGGTAAATCGCAATGTCACATCAATCCATGAAGGTTACAAACTCACCTCAATTAAGCGCACTCTATTTGCAAGAGATGGGCATTGAGCAATGGAAATTGGCTCATCCAGAGCGATTGCAGGGCTATCAACATCAAGCTTCTGAACTGGACAGTTCCTGTCGTTTGCTATTGGTCTCTTCTGCCTGTCCGCAGGGAGAGATAGCGGTGATGTTTGAACGTGTATTAAAGAGTATCGATTTGACTTTACAAGACGCTCTGCATGTTTCGGCGCAAGACTTAGAACCCGATATGCATCATCAACTAGAGTGGGTGTGGTTCGCAGGTTGTGACCCTCTTGAAATCAAGAACGCCAAAACCTTAACGTCGCCAATCTTGACTAAGGTGGATGGTAACAACGATGAAAAGCGTAAGCTCTGGCAGCAAATCTGCTCGTACAAGTGATTTGTGCATTTAAACAAACGAATTGAATAATAGATGATGAGTATACAACTGACCCCATTAACCCACGCCCTGCTTGATGAAGTGATCTCAATAGAACAACGAGCACATAGTCACCCTTGGGCAGAATCATTATTACTCAATTTGTCGAGTCGCGGTGCGTGTCACTACGCTTTATTAGAGAATGATGCCGTGGTGGGCTACTTTTATGCTCAGAACATTGTTGGGGAAGTCACCCTGTTAAACATCGCGGTAGACCCAGATCATCAACGAAAAGGTTTCGGTAAAGCCTTGCTCGAAGGCTTCTTAAAGGTTTGTGAAGAGGCTAAAGCGGAGAGTGCTTGGTTAGAAGTGCGCGAGAGCAATGTCGGCGCGTATGCACTTTATGAGCTGGCGGGTTTTAATGAAGTGGATAGGCGACGCTATTATTACCCAACTGAAACGGGCAAAGAAGATGCCATCATCATGAGTTATCTGTTCTTTTAAAAACAGAGTAAAGATATCGCCAACGATTTTATTTGTTGGCGATTTTGATAGGAGCTTTATTTTCGATAACGTATTCGGGCTCCGCAAATCGTAGGCGCAAATCCTGTTCCGGAAGCGGCTTATCGAATAAGTATCCTTGGAATTGTTTACACCCCAGTTCCTTCAGCGCAGCGAGTTCATTGCAATCCTCAACACCTTCAGCAATCACTTCTAAGTTCAATCTATTTGCCGTCATGATGATGGTATCAACCAAAGCTTGGTCACTCTCATCCATGTGTAGTTGGGTGACAAAAGAGCGGTCTATTTTCAACACATCAATCGCCAAATGTTTTAAGTAGCGAAGTGAAGAGTAGCCTGTGCCAAAATCATCGATGGAAATTTGTAGATTATGCGTCTTTAACTGAGCCATTTTTTGGATCGCCCCTTCGACATTCTCTAGAAGAAGGCTTTCGGTGATTTCCAGTTCAATGTTGTCACCGGTAATCCCAGCCTGTTGGAGCGATTGAGTGATGTGATCAACGAATGAATCTTGCGAAAACTGCAGCGGACTGATGTTGATAGCTAAGCGACGAAACGTTTCTGGTAAGCAACCATCTTTTAGCCAATTAGAGTATTGGTAGAAGGCTTGCTCAATAATCCAATTACCGATTTGGAGAATTTGCCCCGTTTCTTCGGCGACAGGCATAAAGATCCCGGGAGGAAGAATGCCTTTTTCTGGGTGATTCCAGCGAATCAGAGCCTCAACCCCAATGATTTGATTGTCTGAGTTAACCTGAGGTTGATAGTAAAGCTCAAGGTGATTGTTGTTGAGTGCTTCGTGAAGGCCTTTTTCAATTTCCAGTACAGATTCCACCTGAGCTTGCATCTCTGGCTCATAGAACATGTATTTATTGCGACCAGCCACTTTGGCGCGATACAGCGCGGTGTCGGCTTGTCTTAATACATCAATATTGGTGCTGCCGACTGACGGGAATATGGCGATACCGACACTGGCCGTACAGTAGAGCTGGTGGTCGTCAATTGAGTAGGGGTTTGAAATCAGCGCAAGCAGTTGCTGGGCTACGTCATTGGCGTCTTCAGGTTTCAGGTTTGCTAGCAAGACGGCAAACTCGTCGCCACCGATTCGAGATACGATGTACTCCTCTTTTTGCCAAGAATCGATGCGCTTAGCAATGGCTTTAATGAGATTGTCACCAATGGTGTGGCCTAATGAATCATTGATGGTCTTAAATCGGTCCAAATCGATATAGAAGAGTGCGCCCGATTGCGAGTGTTTACTCGCATGGTCAATGGCTTCAGAAAGCGATTGAAGTAGCAGGCTTCGATTGGCAAGGCCAGTTAACGTGTCGTAATAAGCTAATTGATTGAGCTTAGCCTCGGCTTCTTCTCTGTCTTTCCAAAGTGATTGGAACGTAGATGCAAGATGGCCAAGTTCGTCTTGTTGATTGAGTTTTGGTATTGGTAGAGATTTCTGATTGTCTTGCAGTGAGCGAACCCATTCAATCAAGGTAACCAGAGGTTTTGATAACTTGTGGTAGAAAAAGAACAGCAAGATAGACGTGAGTAAGATGTTTCGGATCAAGTCAAAAAAGAGAATTTTGCTGGTTTTCGCGATGAAGGTTTCGGCAATGCTAGTGGCATTGACGTAAAAGCTCATTGTACCCACCACAACTTCCGAGTTGGGCTGATGCAAAGGCGTCTGGTAAATCGGCGATTCTGGAGTTAAGTAGTGGGCAAGAGATTGAGCGAATGATTCATCAAGGGAAATGCTACGCTCTTGCATGGTAAGGACATCCCCAAAGTCATCAATGATTTTTACTTTGTAGATAGCTGTATCCATCATCAGACTGGAAGCGACTTGTTCTGCCAAAAGATGATTTAGGTGATACGCCGCCTGACTGGCATTGGCGTAGTTTTGCAGGAGCTTAAATTTGTAGTGCTCCTCGATGCGTTCTTGCTCTTGAGTTAAGTCGACCACGATATGATAGAAACTAAAACAGATACCCAGTATCACAGATACAAGGAATACGGTTTTCGCTTGGCGAAAGGCTAAAGAGTTAATTCGATTGGTTGTTGGCATAGTCAACTTCGTTACTTTTTCCTTCTTTAGTTATAGCTCAAATTGATCGATTTATTAATTTCTCACTTCAATGTGTCTATTTTATGACTCTATATACTGAGTTCAGTTGCCGAACGCTTCGATATAGGCGAGAATACCGCGCAAAATTGAATCGAACTGCTAGCGAAGTGTGAGTTTTTTGTCGCCGACTGTAACGCTAGCCCAATAGAAGACGAATTTCATGTCAAATAGTCCATTTATGAGCGAAGTGTCAAAACGTAGAACATTCGCGATCATTTCTCACCCGGATGCGGGTAAGACCACCATTACTGAAAAAGTACTTTTATTCGGAAACGCTATTCAAAAGGCGGGTACGGTAAAAGGTCGTGGCTCAGCGCAACACGCTAAATCCGACTGGATGGAAATGGAAAAAGAGCGTGGTATCTCGGTAACAACTTCCGTAATGCAGTTCCCATACAACGACTGCCTAGTAAACCTACTAGATACTCCTGGACACGAAGATTTCTCGGAAGATACGTACCGCACACTAACTGCGGTAGATTCATGTCTAATGGTGATCGACGCTGCGAAAGGTGTCGAGGATCGTACTCGTAAGCTGATGGAAGTAACGCGTTTGCGTGACACGCCAATCGTGACTTTCATGAACAAATTGGACCGTGATGTTCGCGACCCAATGGAAGTACTAGACGAAGTCGAAAGCGAGCTTGGCATGGCGTGTGCGCCAATCTCTTGGCCGATAGGTTGTGGTAAAGAGTTCAAGGGTGTTTATCACATTCACCGAGATGAGACGATTTTGTATGAGTCTGGCCACGGTCATGAGATTCAAGAAGTACGTATCATCAAGGGCTTAGATAACCCAGAGCTTGATGAGAAAGTCGGTGCAGATCTTGCTGAAAGTGTACGTGAAGAGCTAGAGCTTGTCATGGGCGCTTGTCCAGAGTTTGATTTAGAGCTGTTCCTAGCAGGCGAGTTAACACCAGTTTATTTCGGTACGGCACTGGGTAACTTTGGTGTTGACCATATGCTTGATGGTCTGACTAAGTGGGCGCCTGCGCCAAAAACGCGTCAAGCGGTTGAGCGTGATGTAGAAGCAACAGAGGAAGAGTTCTCTGGTTTCGTCTTTAAGATCCAAGCCAATATGGATCCTAAGCACCGCGACCGTATTGCTTTTATGCGTATTGTATCGGGCACCTACAAGCAAGGTATGAAGATGAATCACGTGCGTACGGGTAAGAAGGTGAGCATTTCAGATGCGGTTACCTTCATGGCGGGTGACCGTTCTCGTGCTGAAAATGCGTACGCAGGTGACATTATTGGCCTGCATAATCACGGTACGATTCAAATCGGTGACACTTTCACTCAAGGTGAAGCGCTGAAATTCTCTGGTATTCCAAACTTTGCACCGGAACTGTTCCGTCGCATTCGACTAAAAGATCCATTGAAGCAGAAGCAGCTACTAAAAGGCCTTGTTCAGCTTTCAGAAGAGGGTGCAGTACAGGTTTTCCGTCCACTTCAAAACAACGATCTTATCGTTGGTGCTGTCGGTGTCCTACAGTTTGATGTGGTAGTGGCTCGCTTGAAAGCGGAATACAACGTAGAAGCGATTTACGAAAGCGTAAACGTTGCAACAGCGCGTTGGGTCGAGTGTAGTGATGCGAAGAAGCTGGAAGAGTTTAAGCGTAAGAACCAAGCGAACCTAGCGTTAGATGGCGGTGATAACCTGTCTTACATCGCACCAACCATGGTTAACTTAAACCTAGCGTCAGAGCGTTTTCCTGATGTGGAGTTCCGAGCGACTCGCGAACACTAATACTCCTCATATTTGAATCTCTAGCAGCGTTAGCTGCACTCATCCGCCCTAGTCACATAGTGGACTATGCTCCTAGGGTCGGATTCGATTGCTGCCTTGCTAGAGCTCCAACTATTTTGAGTATCTGCTGGATATAAAAATGCCACTTCGTATGAAGTGGCATTTTTGGATCTGAATTGGCAAAAGAATTTATTTTTTCTTCTTAGCCACTTTTTTCTTGGCGTTTTTCTTCTCTACTTTCTTCTTGTTCTTTTTCTTAAACACAGGCTTTTTGTGTTTTGGGCGCATCTCTTTAACAAACCGCTCTTTAATGTCTTCTTTAATGTAGCGTGCTACGCGATCCAGCATTGGCTGATCGTGTGCTTCTACTAATGACAAAGCGTTACCTTTTTTGCCTGCGCGAGCCGTACGGCCGATTCGGTGCAGGTATACATCTGCGGTGCGTGGCATGTCGTAGTTGATGACATGAGAAACGTCAGGTAAGTCGATACCACGAGCGGCGACGTCGGTTGCCAATAGCACGTTTACTGTGCCATCGCGGAAACGCTCGATCGCGTTGTTACGGCGATCTTGTGGCATTTCACCTTGGATCCAAGCACATGGGATTTGCGCTTTCTCTAACTCGGCACGCAGATCTCCAAGACGTTCACGGGTTTTTAAGAACACAATTGAGCGCTTTGCTTGCTCTGTGATGATGTGTTTGAGCAGTGCAAGCTTATGTTCCATATCATCGGCACGGTGATACCACTGAGTGATCTTCTTACGCTCGCGACGCGATGGTTCTGCATCAATCTCGGCTGGCTCTTTTAATAGATCCGCGGTGAAGCCTTCAACACCTCGGCCTTCAAGCGTTGCAGAGAAAAGTAGGGTTTGCTTGCGCCAGCGACATTCTGCAGATAGGCGATCTACGGTTGGGCCAAAGCCCATGTCGAGCATGCGGTCGGCTTCATCCAGAATTAGCCACTCGATCGCTCGGCAATCAAAACGTTCTGCTTCAATGTATTCCATGAGACGGCCTGGCGTTGCTACCACGATGTCTTGGGTTGTCTTAAGAATATCAGCGTGCTCTTCGTATTGAACACCGCCCGTAATCGTAAATACATTTAACTTGGTATTCTTGGCTAAAGCGCGGGTTTGATCAGCAACTTGCATCGCCAGCTCACGGGTAGGCGTTAGGATCAGCACGCGTGCTGGACCCGCTTTCTTACGCGGAAAATCTTGCAAATACTGCAGAGCAGGAATGGCAAATGCTGCCGTTTTTCCCGTACCAGTAGGCGCTGAAGCAAGAATATCTTTACCGTCTAAAGCTTGAGGAATGGCTTCCGCTTGCACTTGAGTTGGACGATCAAATCCCATCTCTTTGATAGCAGTAAGAAGGTTATGGTCTAGATCAAGATCAGCAAAAGTTTTGATCACAGTAGTATCTCCACAAGCCTATTGGCAGTTAAGGGCAAAATAAGGTCGCACATTATAAAGTGATCGGTGACAAGGATCACATGTTATTTCTACATCTTGAGATAAAAATCTTGGGTCAGTTCGACGAATGCTTCGCTATACACACCATTTTGATGGATAACCAGCTCGCTTGTCTGTGTGTCGCTCGGTGTTTTAGACAGTTCGAACAGGAGTCGATGGCATGGTTTACGCTCGGTCGGTTTCACCTTGCAATTGCGGCTAAGGAAAAAGCCTTCTTCTAACGCAATTTGAATAAAGGTTTCGCCCTCGGTAATCGGAAGAACAAAGCTCGCTTTGCCGTTATCAGTCAGCAAGGTATGACATTTTTGAATAAGTGAGCGGTGATCCAAAGTATCGCAATGACGAGCAATCGCTCGTTGATGAGCTTTGGTTTGCTCACCAGAGGTAAAGTAGGGCGGATTGCAGATGATGTGTTGGAAAGTTGCTTTGAAATCATGAGTGAGAACATCACCGTCAACAAGCTTGAGTCTGTCGCCCCAAGGAGATTGCTCAAAGTTGAACTGAGCGGCCTCAATCGCATTGGGTTCAATGTCGATTGCGATGATTTGCGAAGATTTGGATCGTTGGGCGGCCATCAAGCTTAGTAGACCAGTACCTGTACCAATGTCTAAAATAGACTCTCTGTGGGTAATGTTTGCCCATGCGCCGAGTAACACACCATCTGTGCTGACTGGCATGCCAGAGTGCCCACCTCTAACAGAGAACTGCTTGAATCGAAAGTCTTTAGTGTTCAACGTGCTACTTGCCATAATTGTCTATTAAATGCTCATCTGTCTGTATTTTTTATTGCTGTTAAAGTCTGGTTTGGTTATTTGTTCTGTTATGTTCTCAATATGTTGATTATTTATGACGTCAATTAATCTTATGTTTTTATTCAAGCTAGTGGATTATGCTGCTTTTTTGCTTGTGTAATAAATTTATATAGCGTTTTGTATTCAAAGGTTGCACGTTTGTGTGATCTTCGCCATTATCCGCTCAATTTTACTACGCAGATCACACTGCGCGGCAAAGCAAATACAACATTTACACAACGATAAAAAGGGTTAGCTGTGAAGCAAACTTTAAAAATAACAGACATTCTCGCGGTAGGCTTTATGCTTTTCGCATTCTTTTTAGGAGCCGGGAATATCATCTTCCCACCTTTAGCCGGTCAACTTGCGGGTGAAAACGTTCTGCCAGCAATGACAGGATTTTTGCTCACTGCAGTAGGTTTGCCTCTGGTGACGATTATTGCAGTTGCAGTTGCGGGTGGTACTTGGAATCACTTGACGAAAGATCTTCCAGTAAAAGCCGCCACTTTGATTGCAGTGCTAATCTTCGTCATTATCGGCCCTGCCTTCGCAGCACCTCGTACCGGTTTAGTAGCGTATGAAATGGCGATTCGACCATTTTTAGTGGATGCTGGCCAACTTCAACTGACCCTATTCTCTATCCTCTTCTTTGCAGTTGCTATGTTCTTTGCTTGGTCTCAAGGTAAGTTGATTGATGTGATTGGTAAGTTCTTAACGCCAGCTCTGTTTCTTGCGTTAATCGTATTGGCGATTGCTGTCGTGGTAAACCCGCAAGGTGAGCTAATGGCGGCTCAAGGTGACTACCTAACTCAACCGCTTACTACTGGGTTTCTTGAAGGCTACAACACAATGGATACCTTTGGTTCATTGATGTTCGGTATGCTGATCATTGATGCACTGCGTGGTAAAGGTATTACTGAGCAAAAAGCCAAAACGAAATACCTTATCTGTGCGGCTTTCATTGCCGCAGCGGGTCTTGCGTTTGTTTACATCTCGCTATTCTATTTAGGTTCAACTAGCGCGACTGTTGCTGCTGGCGCGGATAACGGCGGTGCAGTATTAAGTGCTTACGTTCAAGCTTTGTTTGGTGCAAATGGTCAGTTAGTACTGTCTATCATAGTTTTGCTGGCTTGCTTAACGACGGCAATTGGCCTGATTTCAGCGTGTTCTGATTATTTCGCTTCATTGACTTCACTTTCATACAAGCAGTGGGTGGTGATCAATGGTATCGCTTGTGCGGTTGTTGCTAACGTTGGACTTGCTCAGTTGATTACTCTGTCTGTGCCTGTTCTGTTTGCTCTATACCCGGTGGCTATTGCCTTAGTGGTCTTGACGTTTATCCGCAGTAAATTGCCAAATCCAAAAGTGGCTTATCGCTCAGTTATCTTGGTATCGCTGCTATTTGCATTGATCGATGCGTTAAAAGTAATGGGCGTCAATATGTCTGCATTTGAAGTGCTTCCTCTGTACGAGTACGGCATGGGTTGGGCATTGCAACATTAGCGCGATGATTTGTGTCATGTTCATTGGCAAGGAAGAATCGGTTCTGGTTCAAGAGCAGTCATAATCAGTACAAAATACTGACTTCATAAAGGCTAGTACGGGGTACTGGCCTTTTTTATGGACCAAATTTTTTCTGTATCTTCGTCACATTTTTGAGTAAACTTCTGCGGTTAAATTCTATTCTAAAATGTTGAGCAAACATGTTTGAAATCAATCCTATTAAAAACCGTCTGAAGGATGTATCAGAGCGTACTGATGTCCTTAGGGGGTACCTTTGACTATGACGCTAAGAAAGAGCGTCTAGAAGAAGTTAATGCAGAGCTAGAACAACCGGATGTATGGAACGAACCTGAGCGTGCACAAGCGTTGGGTAAAGAGCGTGCATCACTTGAAGCGGTTGTAGAAACGATCGACCAACTTGACCAAGGTGTAGAAGATGTAGATGGTCTTCTAGAGCTTGCAGTTGAAGAAGAAGATCAAGAAACGTTTGACGAGATCGAACCAGAACTTGCTGACTTAGAAGCCAAACTTGAGAAACTAGAGTTCCGTCGTATGTTCTCTGGTGACCACGATGCTTCAGACTGTTACATCGACCTTCAATCAGGTTCAGGTGGTACAGAGGCACAAGACTGGACCAACATGATGCTACGCATGTACCTACGTTGGGCGGAAGCTAAGGGCTTCAAAACTGAGGTTATCGAAGTATCTGAAGGCGAAGTTGCAGGCTTGAAAGGCGCAACGGTTAAGATCTCTGGCGAATACGCTTACGGTTGGCTGCGTACTGAGACAGGTGTTCACCGTCTCGTTCGTAAATCGCCATTCGATTCAAGCGGCCGTCGTCATACGTCATTTGCTTCTGCGTTTATCTACCCAGAGATTGATGACAACATTCAGATCGACATTAACCCTGCTGACCTGCGTATCGATGTATACCGTGCATCGGGTGCGGGTGGTCAGCACGTTAACACCACGGAATCGGCGGTACGTATTACTCACGTTCCAACCAATATTGTGGTTCAGTGCCAGAACGACCGTTCTCAGCACAAAAACAAAGATCAGGCGATGAAACAGCTTCGCGCAAAACTGTTCGAACATGAGCTTCAAAAGCAAAATGCAGAGAAGCAAGCGAACGAAGATGCGAAATCTGACATCGGCTGGGGTAGCCAAATCCGCTCGTACGTACTAGATGACTCGCGCATCAAAGACCTGCGTACTGGCGTAGAAAACCGCAACACTCAAGCGGTTCTAGATGGCGACCTAGACAAATTTATCGAAGCTAGCCTGAAATCAGGTCTGTAAGCTTTTCACCGAAAAAACTATCGTTACTAACGAAAACAGGATACATCGAAAATGACTGATGCTGTTCAAAACGAGAACCAACAAGAAGAAAATAAGCTGATCGCTGAGCGTCGTGCGAAACTGGATCATATTCGCCAGTCGTGCAAAGCAAACGGTCACCCAAATGATTTCCGTCGTGAGCACCTAGCTGGCGATCTTCAAGCGGAATTCGGTGAAAAGACGAAGGAAGAGCTAGAAGAGCTAAACCACGTGGTTGCAATCGCTGGCCGTGTTATGGCTAAGCGTGGTCCATTCCTAGCTATCCAAGAAACATCTGGTCGTATCCAAGCATACGCTGCAAAAGATGTTCAAAAAGAGCTTAAAGAGAAGTACCAAGGCCTAGATATTGGTGACATCATCGGTGTTAAAGGTGCACTTCATAAGTCAGGTAAAGGCGACCTTTACGTGAACATGGAGTCTTACGAGCTGTTAACCAAAGCACTTCGTCCACTTCCAGAGAAGTTCCACGGCCTAACGGACCAAGAGATGCGTTACCGTCAGCGTTACGTTGACCTAATCGTGAACCAAGATTCACGTGAAGCGTTCATCATTCGCTCGAAGCTTGTATCGGCAATCCGTAACTTCATGAGCTCAAAAGGCTACCTAGAAGTTGAAACGCCAATGATGCACGTGATCCCAGGTGGTGCAACGGCTCGTCCATTCATCACTCACCACAATGCACTAGACATCGACATGTACCTACGTGTTGCGCCGGAGCTTTACCTGAAGCGTCTAGTGGTTGGTGGTTTTGACCGCGTATTCGAGATCAACCGTAACTTCCGTAACGAAGGTCTTTCGCCACGTCACAACCCAGAATTCACAATGATGGAGTTCTACCAAGCTTACGCAGACTACAAAGATCTGATGGATCTGACAGAAGAGATGCTAAGCACGGTTGCGATGGATGTTCTAGGTTCAACCTCTATGCCTTACGGTGAAGAGACTGTTGAGTTTGGTGGTAAGTACGCTCGCATGAGCATGTTTGAAGCTATCAAGCACTACAACCCGGACCACGCAGAGATCCAAGCACTGACTGAAGCGGACCTAACTGACCGTGATAAGATGGTTGCTATCGCGAAATCGGTACACGTTGAAGTTGAGACATTCTGGACATGCGGCCAGCTACTAGAAGAGATCTTTGGTGAGACAGCTGAACCACAGCTAATCCAACCAACGTTCATCACCGGCTACCCAGCAGACATCTCGCCGCTAGCTCGTCGTAGCGATGACAACCCGTTCTTCACAGACCGTTTCGAGTTCTTTATCGGTGGTCGTGAAGTTGCAAACGGCTTCTCTGAGCTTAACGATGCAGAAGACCAAGATGCACGCTTTAAAGCTCAGGTTGACGCGAAAGATGCAGGTGATGATGAAGCAATGTACTACGATGCAGACTACATCACGGCACTTGAACACGGCCTACCGCCAACAGCGGGTCAAGGTATCGGTATTGACCGCCTAGCAATGCTGTTTACTAACACTCACACCATCCGTGACGTGATTTTGTTCCCAGCAATGCGCCCTCAAGCGTAATCTGCCTCGCACAAATGATTGCAAAGCCACCTTAGGGTGGCTTTTTTGTTGCCTAATTCGAAGTTACCGAGTGCCAGCTTGAATAATGATTGATTTGTTGCATTGATTTGATGAATGTAGATCATTAAAACGTGTGGTAAACAGATTATTCACGGCCTAATCTTAGTATTGAGACAATGGTTTTGGGATAGTTTGGTTATTGGAGTTGGTAATTCTTCTCATGTAGCCAATTCCATGTACAAAAAAATCAATATAAGGAACATTTAGATGGGTACTCAATTCCGAATGGATTCTGTCCCTGGTTCACTTGTCGTTGTTGGTGGGACATACGAACCTTGGCTCAACGTGTTAGAGCAAGTGGGTTGGCGTTGCACTCAGTGTGCAGATTTACGTAAAGCAGACGTTCTTTTTGCTGAAACAGGCCCGTGTATTGGGATTGTCGACCTAAGTCATGACGAATTTAGTTTGAATGGTATTGCGAACTTAGTGACAACCATAAGCAAGTTCGTTGGCTAGCCTTTATCAGAGAATCACAACTAAGCTCAGATACTATCTGCCAGTTTATTGTGAATTTCTGCATCGATTTCTTCACCGCTCCAATTCCAGATGCACAGTTACTTAGCACCATAGGTCATCAGCTTGGGATGCTTAAGTTAGAGAAAAAAGTTTGGCCACATTATGGCTCAACAAATGATATGGGGCTTATTGGTGAATCTGTACCAATGAAGCGCCTTCGTGATCAGGTAAAGCGCATTGGTCCAACCGATGTAAGCATACTGATTTATGGTGAAAGCGGCACAGGCAAAGAGACAGTGGCCCGTGCAGTGCATAAAACCTCTGCGCGAGCGCAAAATGAGTTTATCTCAGTGAACTGCCGTGCGATGTCGGAGCGTCGCTTAGAATGTGATTTATTTGGTATCGACCGAGAAGATTCCAACCAAATCTCGATGCTTGAACGCGCAGATGGCGGCACCATCTTACTCAACGATATTCTTACCCTGCCTAAATCTCAACAGCTGAATCTGCTTAGATTCCTGCAAGAAGGTATGGTGGAAACATCGGAAGGCCGTAAGAGTGTCGATGTTCGTGTTTTAGCTGCGAACTCTTCTGATATTGAAAAAGCGTTGATTAACGGCGACTTCAATGAAGAGCTCTATCACTACATTAATGTCTTGAGAATCAATGTACCAAGCTTGAAAGAGCGTGCGGGCGATATTGCGATTTTAGCTCGTCATTTCTTGTTGGTGTATTCAAAAGAGTTTAATGCGCAGGCAAGAAGCTACACGGATACGGCAATTCGAGATCTCACTCGTTATCACTGGCCGGGTAATGTTCGCGAACTGATGAATCAAGTGAAACGGATCGTGCTGATGTCAGAGTCAGTCATGATTGATGAGCAGCAACTTGATTTACCAAAGCGTAGCGACAGTAAACGAAGTTTGAAGAGTATTCGAGAACGCAGTGAGCGAGATGCTTTGCTACTCGTGCTTGAATCGCACTCTGGTCAAGTTTCTATGGCAGCAAAAGAGTTAGGCGTCTCGCGTGCAACTATGTATCGATTGTTGAATAAACATAACCTCATTGCAGAGGGCGCTGTCTAATTCACTGATTAAAAAGCAGAAAGCCGCATATTGTTATGCGGCTTTTTGTTTCTAAGATAGATTAAATAGCTATATAGATTGATTCAACAGCTAAATGTATGGTTATTTAGTGTCACGTACAGTTATTTTTAGGTAAAAAAATTGTTTTGATTTTGTAGGTGATTTATTGGTTGAAATATAATCTTACATGCATAGAATTTAACCATGAGCTAAAGCTCAACAACCCCAAATTTTAGGATTAATTACGTTCACACATCCATTGTGAAACATTGCTAGGAGGCGCAAATGAAACATTTCATCGTGAATCAAACCGTTTGTGCTTCTGTCGATTCTGCCTCTGCTATGGCGGGTGCTTTTGGCGCCTCAACCATTTCGGCCGATCGAAAACCTACAGCAACCAAAAAGTAATTAATCCGTAACCTCTAAATAGGCTGCGGAAATTGGCAGCAAATTTAGAGCAAATCCATATCAAGCCTATCTTTTGTTGACCACTTTCCCAGCATACAACGCGACTGGAGAAATGTTATGCGTCACTCAATATACCTAAAACTAGCCACTCTATTAGTACGTGCCGATTTGCGACATGAAGAACGCGAATGGAAACGAAAAGTGCGTCGAAGTGCTTACGATATCCCATGGGATAACCCACACCTTCTACGTGATATCGGTTTGGAGTCAGATGGTCGAGCAATCGGTCACACCATGCCTGAACACATCAAAGTAGAACGTCGAGTTCGCCACTTACGTCGTGTCTTAAGCTCTCGAATAACAACGTGACAGTAAGGGGTGAGTGAGTTTGCTCACCCCTGAAACGTCACCCTAGATATTTTGTTACTGATATCTCAGTACTAAGGGCAAGGGTTGGAGTAAGTTGTCCCAACCTCTTGCAGGTCTCTCAATAACTCTTCAGTGAGAACAACATCCAAACTGTCGATATTGGATTTTAACTGCTCAAGATTGGTTGCTCCGATGATGTTTGAAGCAACAAATGGCCTTTGATTTACGAACGCAAGGGCCATTTGAGCAGGATCCAACCCATGCTTATTGGCGACATCGACATAAGCTTGCGTGGCTAAAATGCCTTGTGGTGTAAAGTAGCGAGCGAACCTTTCAAACAATGTGCAACGAGCACCTTTTGGACGAGCACCATTGAGATACTTACCACTCAAACAACCGAATGCTAAAGGCGAGTAAGCGAGAAGCTGTACGCCTTCATAATGACTGATTTCAGATAGTCCGACTTCGAAGCTTCGGTTGAGCAGGTTATATGGATTTTGAATCGATACAATACGTGGAAGTTCATGTTTTTCTGCCAGTTTGAGTAGGCTCATGACTCCCCAAGGTGTTTCATTCGATACCCCGATGTAACGGATCTTCCCTGCTTTGACCAGTTCGCTCAAAGCATCTAACGTCTCTACTAGCGATACTTCTTCTTGCTCGTCTGGATATGGGTAGTTTAGCTGGCCAAAGCAGTTGGTTTGACGTTGTGGCCAATGAAGTTGATAGAGATCGACGTAATCTGTATTCAGCCTGCTAAGGCTGTCATCAATTGCAAGGTGTATGTTTCGTCTATCAAGGCGCATATTGTCCCTGATGTACGGTAAATTACGTGGGCCCGCCACTTTTGTCGCGAGAACGACTTTTTCTCTTTTCCCAGATTTTTTCAGCCAATTACCGATGTAAGTTTCCGTTAGGCCTTGAGTTTCGGCAGTCGGTGGTACCGGATACATCTCTGCCGTATCGATAAAGTTAACGCCGCGCTCGAGAGCGTAATCAAGTTGTTCAAACGCTTCGGCTTGAGAGTTCTGTGCACCAAAGGTCATTGTCCCTAGACATATCTTACTTAGCTCTAACGTTGAGTGAGGTAGCTTTGTATATTGCATCGCACATCCTGATTGTCGTTTTGATTGTTAATCCACTATATGAGAATCCGACGGTAAAAGGGAAGAGATTTAGCAAACCGGTGGTGATTGACTAGACTGTAGATTGGAGGTGCAAATATGCAGAAACATCAACTTGATAAGTGGATTCATGGAATACATAAAGACACTTACCAACCCCTAAAGTGTTTGTTATTGGTTGCTCAGAGCTAAATCAGTACCTGCTAGCGGTGGAGTACAAACACCAAGTGGAACCTTTGAAAGTAAAAGATGAGGTGATGAACTTTGAGTCGCTAGAGCAGGTCAAAGAGGCGCTCGTCCGTTTGGGTGTAGAGCGCGCTTATCTTCGTCTTCAAAATGCTTATGATGAATGTGGTGCCCCCGGTAGTGCGATGACTTGTGATGTGGAATTGCCTTTGGTCACGCATTAGCCAGACGTTGGCAGTTTTTCGTTAGGCGTAATACCGTTCAAGCAAGGCTGCCGTGAACTGGGTTCGGAGATAAAACCCACGCGGCAGGGTTTTTATGGGTTTACCGCTGGCACCATAGGCCTCAGTGAGCACTTTGCTATTGGCGGCCTTTGGACGCAGTTGCAGTACTTCGCCATGTTTAGCGGTAATTTGCCCAACCTGCCCCAAAACGATCATTTCCATCAACTCTTCCCAGTCAGCTTTAAGCTGCTGTTCTTCCTCTATACTTGGGCTCCATATTAATGGAGAGCCCACGCGGCGCTCCGCAAGCGGAATCTCTCGCTCACCTTGAACTGGAACCCAAAGAACACGTGATAGTTTATGTTTTACGTGACTGGTTTCCCAGGTTAAACCCTGAACACCGATCAAGGGAGCCACGCTCACGAAAGTGGTTTCCAAAGGTTTACCGTTATAACCGATAGGGATGGTTTTAAGCTCAATCCCTAAAGATTCGAAATCTTGTTGAGGTTTGCTGCCTGCTGTTGCTCCAAGGTGCCATTCGATCAGTTGACCCACCCAGCCTTTGTCTCGCTTCAAATCTTTCGGGACAGCCATCTCTGCTTCATCTGCCAGCTCTTGGAAGGTCACTCCCGCGATTTCTATGGCGCGTTCAATCAGTTCTTGCTCGGATTTAGGTTCAGGTTTCATGACGACTTTTAGTAGCTGCAAAAGCAAAATCTTATCAAATTAATGATCATATTTCTTATTTGAGGTGCATAGCCCTTGCGCAAGTTGATCAAAAGATCTTCAGTTTACAACTTATCCACAGCTGCAATGTCGAATAAGGCTAAAATTGTGATTATGGATGGATATACAGTAGGTTTGTTACTGGTTTTTGTTAGAGTTGACGTGAATGTAGCGTGTTTTTTGTCCATTAATGTGGATAAAACTCAACTTGGTGGATCTTTGACCGATCTGAGTTTGGTTTATTATTTGTGACTATTTAAGTTTTATGATTAGTTCTTTTTTTTATCTAATGTATTGATTTTAAATAACATTGCTTGAGTTTCATGAGGTGACTTTGAAGCTCACGAGTAAAGTTGTTCATTTGATGATCATGTTTAAGTGAATTCTTCACAAACTTATGCACAGAAAAGGTGAATAAATGTGGAGTAGGTCTCATCTCTATGTGTATAACCCCGTTTTTGCTGCAAACTTATCCAGTTGAAGGAATATAGGCCATAAATCACGTGCTAATCACACTAGTAAGTTTGCTCATATTGGGGATATGTGGAAAAATCACTGTTATTAAAGATTTAATTTGAGGTTGGCCAGTGATAGATGGCGATGGTTACCGTTTAAACGTCGGTATAGTAATCTGCAACAGCCATGGTCAGGTCTTCTGGGCAAAACGATACGGACAACACTCTTGGCAATTTCCACAAGGTGGCATAGATGAGGGCGAAACCCCCGAACAAGCCATGTTCCGAGAGCTGTATGAAGAGGTTGGTCTTACAAAGAAAGATGTAAAAATCGTCGCAACAAGTCGTCATTGGTTAAGGTATAAACTACCAAAACGTTTGGTGCGTTGGGATTCTAAACCTGTTTGTATCGGACAGAAACAGAAGTGGTTCTTGCTGCGTTTGGATTGCGATGAATCTCGTATCAACATGCAGCGTGGAAGTTCACCTGAATTTGATGGTTGGCGATGGGTAAGCTATTGGTACCCAGTGAGACAGGTGGTCTCTTTCAAGCGTGACGTCTATCGTCGGGCGATGAAAGAGTTTGCCTCTATGGCGATGCCTTTTAAAGATCGAAAAGTAAAAGGTAAGCGCAAACATAGAAGAGGATAGACATGCTTTCTCAACTAAGGGAAATAGTTGAACAGGTCTCTAAAGTAGACGATGTCCACCAGGCATTGTCTATTCTTGTTAAGCAAACGTGCAGCGCGATGAGTACGGAGTGTTGCACTGTCTATCTTGCTAATGAAGATGCAAGTCGCTTAGAGCTGATGGCCACCCAAGGCCTTAAGTTTGAAGGCGACAAAATTCATATCCGTTTTGATGAAGGCCTGGTTGGCTTAGTGAAACGTTCTGCTGAACCCATTAATGTGGCGGAAGCATCTAAACATTCCAATTTTAAATACTTTCCAGAGTTAGGCGAAGAGGTCTATCAAGGCTTTCTAGGCACGCCAATCATTCATCGAAAAAAAGTTCTCGGCGTTCTTGTGGTTCAGCAAAAAACACCGCGACTGTTCGATGAGATGGAAGAGTCTTTTCTTGTTACTCTCGCTGCGCAGCTCGCGGTGATCATTGCTCATGCTCAAACTCAAGGGCATTGGCAGATCTCGAAAAAGCAGCACTCCATAGTCGGTATTCCCGCTTCATCAGGTGTTTCCATTGGTCACTTCTGGTGGGACGATACTCATCCAGATCTTTCCAGCGTGTCACCGGCGTCAGCATTAGATGTTGATAAAGAACAAGAGTGGCTACTCGTTGCGATCGAAGAGGCGCTTGCTGACTTTCGCCGCATGCGCAAGAAACTTGATCGTGAGATCAATAAAGACGCATTGGCGATTTTCGATCTGTTTACTCACTTGCTGAACGATCCCATGCTTCGTAGCGACCTGAAAGCACAGATCCAGAAAGGTGATCGTGCAGACTGGGCATTAAGGCAGGTGGTTGAAGCTTACTCGAGCCGATTCGCTCGCATGTCAGACAGCTACCTTCGCGAGCGCGCACAAGATGTCCGTGAGCTTGGTCAAAGGCTGCTTTTCTTTCTCTACAATACAGAAACCGAGCAGCGCAGCATTTGAATCACCGGTGATTCTTGTTGTTCGTGAGCTTACGGCTTCTATTCTAGCTTCCATTCCTAAAGATAAGTTGCTTGCCGTGGTCTCTTTAGAGGGCGCTGCGAACTCCCATGCCGCCATTTTATCTCGAGCATTAGGCATTCCTGCGGTTATGGGCGTGAGCTTAATCCATCCAAACTTAACGGCAAGTTAGGTATTGTAGATGGCTACAGCGGTAAAGTATTGGTGTCGCCAACGGCGCAACTGCTGAGAGTTTACCGTTCGCTTGCGAATGAAGAGCGCGAGCTTTCTTTGATGGTTGATAAGGGCAGCAAAGAGCCCGCTCACACCAAAGATGGCAAGCGAATTGAAGTGTTGCTTAATGCGGGTTTGAGTGCAGATACTAACATTGCGATTAACCAAGGTGTTGATGGTGTAGGTCTTTACCGGACTGAAATATCCTTCTTATTACAGCATCGCTTTCCATCAGAAGACGAGCAGATGCATCAGTATGCGACTGTACTTGGGAGCTACCCTGACAAACGCGTTGTGATGCGCACTCTGGATGTCGGTGGCGATAAAGCTCTGCCTTATCTGCCTATTGAAGAAGATAACCCATTCCTCGGCTGGCGCGGGATTCGTTTCACGTTGGATCATCCGGATATTTTCTTGATTCAGATTCGTGCCATGTTACGTGCTAGCAGCAAGCATAAAAACCTGAGTATTCTTCTGCCAATGGTATCAAGCGTTCAAGAACTCGATGACGCTATCGACTTCATTAATCAAGCCTATGAAGAAGTTTCCTTGTTGGACGAAGATATTCAGCGACCGCAGATAGGTGTGATGGTAGAAGTGCCATCCATGCTCTACTTGCTGCCACTGGTCGCGGGTCGAATTGATTTTGTTTCTGTCGGTACCAATGACCTTACTCAGTACTTGCTGGCGGTGGATCGTAACAACGCTCGCGTTTCCGAAGTGTATGAGTCGATGCACCCTGCGGTGGTGAATGCACTTAAACAGATTGAGCAAACTTGTTCGCAGCTAAATATTCCGGTTTGTATTTGCGGTGAGCTTGCTGGCGATCCTATGGGAGCTTTACTGCTGGTAGGGCTCGGCTACGATACGCTAAGCATGAACACTTCGAATGTTGCGAAAGTGAAATACCTTCTGCGCCACTCTGACTCCGATGATTTGAAAGCACTTGCTGACAAAGCCTTGATAATGCCCTATGGTGACGCGATTTATACTATGATGGCTGACTACTTCGAACAGAAAGGGTTTGCTGGATTTATCCGGGCAGGTAAAAGATAGGCGTAACGTGACAATCGAACTTTTTGCTGTACTGTTAGCACTGGGTGCTCTAGTGGGTGTCTTAGCCGGATTACTGGGTATTGGTGGTGGCTGGTGATTGTTCCGGCGCTACTTTATCTACTTCCATTGGCAGATATTCCCCTCGACTTTTCAATGAACGTTGCACTGGCAACGTCACTTGCATCCATCATTGTGACATCGGGCTCTTCTGCGCTGAATCACGCTAAGTTGGGCAATGTTGAACCATATGCGATTAAGTGGATGATGCCGGGAATAGTGGTCGGCGGCTTTGCTGGTGCTTACATCGCTGAGTGGATCCCAAGTGAGTATTTACCGAAAGTGTTTGGTGTCATTGTACTACTGCTTTCGATTCAAATGCTGTTCTCCATTAAATCGACAAAACAGAAAAGCATGCCTAGCCCAACTGTTACGGTAGGTTGGGGTACGGGGATCGGCGTGGTCTCTAGCTTAGCAGGCATCGGGGGAGGTTCACTGTCGGTGCCATTTTTGAATCGTCATGGTGTTGAAATGCGAAAGGCGGTGGGTTCTTCGTCGGTTTGTGGCAGTGTACTCGCACTTTCTGGCATGATTGGCTTTATCTTGAATGGTTATCACGCAGAAGGGATGCCCTCTTACACGGTGGGGTATGTGTATATACCAGCACTATTAGCGATTGCCATGACGTCTATGCTAACGACAAAAGTGGGCGCACGAATGGCCTCAACCTTACCCACCTCCTCTTTAAAGAAAATCTTTGCACTGTTTTTAATGGTGGTTGCAGGAACTATGTTGCTTTAAAGCCATCTCATATCTATTACTATTTTTAAGAGAAAGTATCTATGTCTCAGGGATTTATTGAGTTTCCAAATATCGATCCTGTTCTATTTTCTATAGGCCCACTGTCCGTTCGTTGGTATGGCCTAATGTATCTTGTTGGATTTGCATTCGCCCTTTGGTTGGCCAATCGTAGAGCAGATAAGCCCGGTAGTGTTGGACACGTGAGCAAGTCTCTGATTTGCTGTTTGCTGGTTTTCTTGGTGTGGTAGTTGGTGGCCGAGTTGGTACGTGATCTTCTATAACTTTGATCTGTTTATTCAAGATCCAACTTATCTTTTCAAAGTGTGGACGGGCGGAATGTCGTTCCACGGTGGTCTGTTGGGTGTGATTACGGCGATGTTCTGGTATGCCAAACGAAACGGTCGTACTTTCTTTGGCGTTGCCGATTTCATTGCGCCGCTTGTGCCATTCGGACTCGGTGTTGGTCGTTTAGGTAACTTTATGAACGGCGAACTATGGGGCCGTGTAACTGAAGTGCCATGGGGCATTGTATTTCCGGGCGCAGGACCACTTGCAAGACACCCATCTCAACTTTACCAAATGGCGCTGGAAGGCATTGCTCTCTTCTTAATCTTGAACTGGTTTATTAAAAAACCTCGCCCATTAGGGTCTGTATCAGGTTTATTCCTAGCGGGTTATGGTACCTTCCGTTTCTTGGTAGAATATGTTCGAGAGCCTGATGCCCATTTAGGGTTGTACGGTGGCTTCATCTCGATGGGACAGATCTTGTCACTACCTATGATCATCGGAGGTATCCTCATGATGGTTTGGGCATACAAGCGCGGCCAGTTTACTGATGAAGTGAAGACTGTTTCAAAGAAGAAAAAAGCGAAGTAAGGAATTGGTGTGAAACAATATTTAGACTTGTGCCAGCGAATTGTTGATCATGGCACTTGGGTTGAAAATGAGCGTACGGGTAAGCGTTGTTTAACTGTCATTAATGCGGATTTGACTTACGACGTAGCGAGTAACCAATTTCCTTTGGTAACCACACGAAAAAGCTTTTGGAAGGCTGCGGTTGCTGAGCTATTAGGTACATCCGCGGTTACGACAATGCAGAAGACTTTCGCAAATTAGGCACAAAAACATGGGATGCGAATGCAAACCTGAACGATGCATGGTTAAACAACCCTTACCGTAAAGGTGAGGACGACATGGGTCGCGTGTACGGCGTTCAAGGTCGAGCATGGGCAAAGCCAGATGGCGGTCATATTGATCAACTGCGTAAGATTGTTGATGACTTAACCAAAGGCGTTGATGATCGCGGTGAAATCTTGAATTTCTATAACCCAGGTGAGTTCCACATGGGATGCCTGCGTCCATGTATGTACAGTCATCACTTCTCTCTGTTGGGCGACACCTTGTATCTGAACAGTACTCAGCGCTCTTGCGATGTTCCTCTGGGGCTGAATTTCAACATGGTTCAAGTGTATGTATTCTTGGCGATCATGGCTCAGATTACGGGCAAGAAGGCGGGTGTGGCTTATCATAAGATCGTTAATGCTCATATCTATGAAGACCAACTAGAGCTTATGAGAGATGTGCAATTAAAGCGTGAACCGTTAAAGTCACCGACTTTCCATATCAACCCAGAGATCAAGAGCCTAGAAGATCTTGAAACATGGGTCTCGTTGGATGACTTTTGGGTTGAAGGGTATGAGTGCCACGAAGCGATCAAATATCCGTTCTCAGTTTAGAATTCCCAATTTTAGAAAGGCTGCCTTAGGGCCTGTCTCTT
>NZ_JYJP01000142.1 GCF_001012815.1 Vibrio mexicanus | reverse complement strand
CTCACTTCGAATTTGGCTTTCGCACTCAAATCCATCAAAAGAGCCTTGAGTGCAAGGGCGTTTTTAGTAGTCTGGTGGCAACAATAAAGTCCGAACATGTAATTACATAACAAGCAATTCAAGCAGACCCTCAACGCGTGCCATTTTCAGTTTGCAGGCAGTTCAGTGTTTAAGATGTTATGCAGATACAAACGTTGTGCGTTTCGGGCTACTTAATCGGGCGTTAT
>NZ_JYJP01000141.1 GCF_001012815.1 Vibrio mexicanus | reverse complement strand
AATGGAGGCGCGTCCCGGAGTCGAACCGAGGTCCACGGATTTGCAATCCGCTGCATAGCCACTCTGCCAACACGCCATAGCTTCTGCTTTGTTTAGAACAACAAAGAGAAAAATGAAGATGGTGCCCCGGGCCGGACTTGAACCGGCACAGCGCGAACGCCGAGGGATTTTAAATCCCTTGTGTCTACCAATTCCACCACCAGGGC
>NZ_JYJP01000140.1 GCF_001012815.1 Vibrio mexicanus | reverse complement strand
AAATAGTGGCTGGGCTACCTGGATTCGAACCAGGGAATGGCGGCATCAAAAGCCGCTGCCTTACCGCTTGGCGATAGCCAACAGCGAACAATTGTTTATAAAACAAATCAGTTCTAAATAATGGTGCGGAAGGAGAGACTTGAACTCTCACACCTTGCGGCGCCAGAACCTAAATCTGGTGCGTCTACCAATTCCGCCACTTCCGCAT
>NZ_JYJP01000139.1 GCF_001012815.1 Vibrio mexicanus | reverse complement strand
TAGTCTTCGCCCCGCTTAAAACGATTTTATCACGAACAAAATTTAATCACGAAAGATCAACACGCCCTTACTCCTAAACATAGAAAAGCCACGAATGACACCGTGGCTTTTAACGTTAACTACATAGGTGATATCACTATATAGGCTTACTTCATGTTTGGACAACTGAACTCTGCCCGCCAAGTCAGAGTGTTGTTGGTTCGCATGTTTTTAAGCACCTCTTTACCAGACATCTGAGGGTAAGCTTCGATTACCCTGAGTTCGTCTTCGTCGGAAAGCGCTTCATACGCTCTTACATGAGTAAACGTTGTACCTAAGTTATTTGACAGCATAGATTTAGATAAACAAATCCCAAATACGTCCCGTTTCATAGTATTTCCTTCTAGCCTAACCTAAAGCCTTATCGTTTTTGTTTTGGCTCAGACTACATTGCATCCATATGCAAACTACCCATTTAGTATAATGGAATGTCTATTTTTTAACCAAATAAACAGCGATAAATATTTGTGACTAGAATCACCTATTCAATCGGTTTTATATTTGTTTAGAACTTTTGTTTACGATTTATGCGGCCTTTATGACTGGGGTTATCGTATCTTCACAATTATGTAACTACTCAATAGGGCAATGCGCCGTTCGATGTTAATTTACATTGGAAGGACAAAGGAGTGATCATGAAATGGAGTCGTATCAGCTTTCGCCATCGAATGCTGATTATCATGACAGTAACCGGCTTGGTTCAGCTACTAATTTTAGCGCTAGCTGGGTTTGCATACGTCAAACACGCGCAAGAAGAGGAAATGGGCCTCAAGGCTCAGGGCGTGGCGTCTTTTTTGGCGGGTTCTGATGTCGTGGTTGAACTGATAGAAAATGGTGTTGAGGCCGAATCTCAAGCGCGATTTCGTCGGTTGACGGAGCTCATTGGTGCGGCGTTTATTGTCATTGGTGACGAAGATGGTATTCGACTTGTTCACCCTGTTGATGATCGCATTGGTAAGCCTATGAAAGGCGGCGACAACAATCGCGCTTTGGTTGATGGCGAGTCTTATATCTCCTTTGCAGAAGGTTCTCTTGGTTACTCTGTTCGTGGTAAAGCGGCTGTCTTTGACGACAATGGCGAAATCATTGGCGTTGTGTCGGTTGGTTATCTTCTAGAGAGGCTCCAAGACCGCGTAGAGCCTTTCCTCTTATTTCTAACTGTGATGGCTTTTGTAGTGGTGGGCGTGAATGCATTGGTGGCCAGCTATGCCTCACGTCGCTTCCAAAAGGCAATCTTAGGCTTTGAGCCTGAAGAGATCGGTCGTCTATATGTAGAGCTTGATGTCACCATGAGTACCATCAAAGAGGGCATAATCAGTATTGATGCGAAAGGGCATCTCAGGTCCATCAATAAAAGCGCCTGCGATATATTGGGCATTCGAAAACAAGACGCAATGAACCGCCCTTTAAGCAAGGTGATTCCAGAGAGCGATTTGCATTCGGTTCTGGAAACTGGCGGCACCGATCACGACATCAACCTTACCTTGAATAATCAAAAGCTGATTGCAAACCGAAGCCCAATCATTGTGGCTGGAAAAGTGGTTGGCGCTGTGTCGAGTTTCCGTTTGCGTGACGACATTACAGAACTCACCGAACAGCTCGCACAAACCAAGGCCTATGCAGAAATGCTTCGCTCACAAACTCATGAACACAGAAATAAACTTAATACCATTAGCGGCCTTGTTCAAATGGGAGAGCTAGAAGGTGTTCAAAAACTCATAGGCCAAGAAACGGCGCACTACCAAAGCTTGATTGAGTTTTTGAGAGAGACGGTCAAAGACCCCTTAATTGCGGGTATGTTACTGGGTAAGTCGGAACGCGCACGTGAGATCGGGTTAGAACTTCAAGTAGAAGAGGGTTCAAGGCTAGAGTCATTGCCTACACGCATTAACCCAGAAGATGTCGTCACGGTATTGGGTAATCTTATTGATAATGCATTTGATGCCACTATGGCTGCGATTCAACAGGAGCAACACATTGCGCAAGAGCGGAGAATTGTTGAAGTGTCGATTAGCGATTATGGTAACGAGATCATATTGGAAGTGATCGATGGTGGCTGCGGCTTACCCACAGAGTTTGATGCAGACAAATTGATTGAGAAAGGGGTGTCTAGCAAAGCATCAACGAGAGGAGTCGGTTTATATCTAGTTAATCAACTGGCTTCTCGTTATCAAGGACAATTGGAAATGAGTAACAACAAGGAGAGTGGGGCACGAATGACAGTGTATCTCCCTAAGGAAGAGCAGTTATGAGCGAGAATACGCGAGTAATGATCATTGAAGACGATATCGCGATAGCAGAGCTTCATAATCGTTATCTGACACAAATGGGTGGGTTTGAAGTCGTGGGTATTGCAACCAGCCGTGCAGAAGCCGAAATGCAAATAGACGTGCTTAAACCAGACCTCGCATTGTTGGATGTTTACCTTCCAGACGGAACAGGATTGGATATCTTACAAACGCTTCGTGGCAATAACCAAGGCTGCGACGTTATCTTAATTACTGCAGCAAGAGACGTAGATACTTTGCAGCAAGCTATGCGCGGTGGCGTGGTAGATTACTTGTTAAAGCCGGTGATGTTTCCCCGATTAGAAGCGGCTTTAAGGAAGTACCAAGACCAGCAGCAACAGCTTGAAGACTTGTCGGCATTGGATCAAAAAGTGGTGGACCAAATGCTGACTGTAAATGCGCAAGCTGAAGAGACCGCACCTAGACTACCAAAAGGCATCGACGCTGTAACACTGGATAAGATTCGAGCACTATTTGAGCAGTCCGATAGCCTAACCGCTGATGATGCGGGTGAAAAAATAGGGGCGAGTCGCACAACGGCCCGTCGCTATCTAGAATACCTAATCAGTAGTGGTGAACTTGAGGCAGACTTAAGTTACGGCAATGTTGGCCGACCTGAACGCTGGTATACAAAAAAACTCGTGCCTAAGTAAGAAAGGGATTAAACTCAATTAGGTAGTGATTTGAAAGTAAGATGATTTATAAAGTACGCCCGCTATCAAAGGTCGTTTTCACATTGTAGAAGCACAGCTTCAAATAAAGTAAAACGCAGGATAACTTGCAGCAATAACAAGAATTAAAACCGAGTGTATAAGATCGATAATTATGAGCATATCTAGCAGTACGATTTTGACAGAAAGTGGCACCAATGAGCTTGAAATCATTGAGTTTCACTTAGTTAAGCAGCTTCCAGATGGCAGTACTAAGACCTGCTATTACGGCATCAATGTAGCCAAAGTAAGGGAAGTCATTCAAGTTCCAGAAACTACAGATTACCCAAATGCTCAACCGCATATGGTCGGAGTGTTTTCATCACGCGATATTCTAACCCCTTTGGTTGATTTAGCCGGTTGGTTGGGCGTACCAACAAAAGCAGATCTTGAAAAGAAATTTGTGATCGTGACAGATTTCAACCGCATGACTAACGGTTTCCTCATCGACAGCATTAGTCGTATCCACCGTATCTCTTGGAATGATGTGGAATCGCCGAGCCAGTTCCTAGAAGCTGGGGAACAAGACTGTGTCGTAGCCGTGGTGAGAAAAGATGGCAATCTGATCATGATTTTGGATTTCGAGAAAATCATCGCAGACATCAACCCAGAACTAAGTATGGAAAAATACGATGTTAAGGTAGATAGAAGCGTCGATTTGAACCAGAAAATGGTTGATAAGCGAAATGCGAAAACAGTTATGGTTGTGGACGATTCCGCTTTTATCCGAAGCCTGATCCAAGACACATTAAGTTCAGCGGGTTACAACATTATCGCGTGTAAAGACGGTGGTGAAGCGCATGATAAATTAATGGAAATTAAACGCGTAGCTTCGGAAGAAAACGTGCCGGTTACTGAGTTGGTCGATGCGGTCGTAACCGATGTAGAAATGCCGCGCATGGATGGCATGCATCTCCTTAAACGTTTGCGAGACACTGAAGAGTACAAAACCATCCCAATCATGATGTTCTCTTCATTGATGAGTGATGACAACCGATCTAAAGCGTTGTCTCTCGGTGCGAATGACACCATCACCAAACCAGAGATTGGTAAAATGGTTACAATGATGGACAAGTACATTTTCAACTATTGATAAGCTTTCGCGCACGACTTCTCCACAAAGGCACCCTAAATAGGGTGCTTTTTTCGTCTTTTGCCTTACAACACAGCAAACACCCACTATAGTTTTAAAAAGAACGTTATGGGGGCATTTATGAAGAAATTGGTAAATAGGGCAATCCTCTCTCTTTACTTAGTCAGCTTTGCGTCCTTTTCTCACGAGCCCGACCTTGTCTTGCATTTACCTTCCCAAAAAGATAATGGTCATGCCTACTATCATGAGTTGCTTTATGAAGCGTTAGAGGCTGAAGGGGTACACCTTCATATCGTGGTACCTGACCGACATATCCCTCAGAAGCGTGTGAGAAAAATGGTCGATAATGATCGCCTGTCCTTAATGTGGCTTATAAAAACGGAAGAGCGAGATCAGATGTACCCGAGTATCGACATCGGCTTGACAGATGGTTTGATAGGCAAAAGAGTCATGTTGATTCCGAAAGGCGGGCAACGTCACTTTGATGGCATTAAAAATTTGTCCGATCTTCAAGACTCCGGCTTAGCAGCGGGTCTAGGGGTCGATTGGTATGACATCGACGTATGGAAACAAAATAAGCTGGAATATTATACCCAAGATGGTGAATGGCGTGCGCTATATGACATGCTCACGATCGATGGGGAGGTGAACTATTTCCCTAGAGGCTTTAGTGAGATTTTGGACGAGGCTAAGTACAACCGCCACTTAGATATCGAGAGAAACCTTCTCCTTGTTTACGAAAATGACATGAAGTTCTATTTTAGTGCTGATGCGCAAAAACACATTCCTGTCATTGAACGTGCGCTGGCAAACGCGCAGAAAAATGGTCTTATGGACAAATTGGTCAAGAAGTATTGGCAGACGACCTATGAAATACTCCAGCCAGAAGAGCGTGTAGAAATAAAACTTGAATTGCCCCAGTAAAACAGGCATGAAAGTTCAGATAACAACTCGTCCCATTCTTGTTCTCGAAATCAGATACTTAGCTTGCGTCATAGTAGGTTAGGGCGTAACTTAACACTATCTGTGAGTAGTTTTGTTTAGGATTCAGCAAATAAAATGGAAAGCATCTTTATTGTTGTCATCATTTTGGTGGTGTTCTTTCTTGTTGTTCAAAAAAAATACCTCAAGCAAGATGATTTGAAGGACAGTGCATACAAGAAGAAAGGCGCTTTACTCAATATGAAGGAAAGTGCGTTCTATAATGCTTTGATTTCTGCTGTGGGGAATCAAGGGGTTGTGATGCCAAAAGTTGCCATGACAACGGTTATCACACCGATGGCAGAGAACAAAAATGAGTGGTTCATTGCAAACAGCCGAATTGCAAAAAGCTATTTCGATTACGTGGTTTGTGACCCTAGAACACTAGAGCCGAGAGTGGTTATTGAGCTCGATAATGGTAAAGAGCTGACCAAAGGCAAACGTGATAGAGAAAAACTACTGCTTCACGTATGTAAATCGGCAGGGTTACCTTTGATTGGTACATCAGTTAAGCACAGTTACCAAGTGGGTCGATTAAGACGTTTACTGGCGGCTCACATAGATCTTATTGAACCGGATAAAGAAGTGCGCTTTTGTAAAAAGTGTGGAAGCCCAATGGTGATCAAAACCGCGAGCCAAGGTGAATTTAAAGGTCGACGATTCTTTACCTGTAGCCGGCAGCCGCTGTGTACCTATACCGAAAACTATAACGTTGTGTTTGATGAAGAATCGCAATAGTGCGTGTGGACAGCTAAAAAAGAAATGGCTCCATTTGGGAGCCATTTCTTTTTGTGAGTGAGTCGGTCTTAGTGCAGGCCTAGACTGTCGCCATATCTTGAATCGCTTTGGCTTTCTGCTTAGAGCACACCATGACTTGATTTCTACCGTTTTGTTTCGCACGGTAAAGCTCTCTATCTGCATTCATCAACACGTCTTCAAGCGAGGTGTGTTCGTTACACTCCCAAACGCCAATACTTGCCGTGACCTGAATGGACTCTGGTTGGAACTGGAAATAGTGCTCGGCAATCTTAATACGAATGGCGTTAGCAAAGCGCTCCGCATCGACAATACCAGAATTAGGTAGCACTAAGCAAAACTCTTCACCGCCAATGCGGAAAACATGGTTGTCTTCTAGTTGTGACTGAAGCAGGGCCGTGGTTTCGATCAGCACTTTATCGCCGATTGAGTGCCCGTAACGGTCATTGACCTGCTTAAAGAAGTCGAGGTCGAGTATAAGAAGTGACAAACGTCCATATTTACGTTGCATCAGAGGGAAGCTGTGCAGCAATGCAAGGCGATTTAGAGCGTTAGTTAGCGCGTCTCTTGATGCAAGCTTGTTCAAGTTTGTTTCAGCGCGTTCACGGCTTGCTTCAAAAACATGAGAGATAATCCAGATCGTGACGAAAGACATCCCCAGATTAATCACAAAATTAAGGGAGTAAGCCGACTCTTCAACTTGCAACTTATGGGTGATGTTCACCATTTGGGCGAGAAACAAAACAAATGTGGCTGAAAAGGATATTTGCTTTCCGAGTAACAGGTAAAGACCTACTGGGAACATGCAGGTCCAAATGTAAATCCCGCTATCTAATGGCCTCACATAGGTGCCCAATACGATAAGAATCAATAGTAAGTACGCCCAAGAGCGGGCAACTATTTGTGTAAACTTGTCCTTTCGAACGCGGTTCCAAACAAATAATGAATAAAAACCAACGATAAAATCGATCGCTGCTAGTGGAACATTCTTAGAAACAAAGAACGCCATAATGGAAAAGAAAAAGGACAACGCAGACAAGAAAAGGCAGAGCCTTTTTAAAATAGAGACTCGCAATTTTTTAGACTGACCGAGAAAATCCACATTCATTGTGTAGGAGTCCTTTGTAATGCAAAGTTATGCAAGTTGATTAGTAGGGTATACTACTTTAGTAGCTTCGATAATCAATATCCAAAATGAAGGAAGATCACAGTTTTGAGCAAACAAAAATATCAGTTAATTTGTTTATGTGATGAGAAAGGAAGAAAGTTTGTGCTAATTGATTATTCCTGCATCACTTGGATCTTATTATGAAAAAATGCACTTGCACACCATGATCGGACTCGTTACTATCTATCCCGTTCTTAAGGAATGGGTCCGTAGCTCAGTTGGTTAGAGTACTACCTTGACATGGTAGGGGTCGGCGATTCGAGTTCGCCCGGACCCACCACTCCTTACCGCATGGTTATGCAAAGAACAAGTTTTTGGATCCGTAGCTCAGTTGGTTAGAGTACCGCCTTGACATGGCGGGGGTCGGCGATTCGAGTTCGCCCGGATCCACCAAATTCAACAACAAAGCCAAGCGTTTAGCTTGGCTTTGTTGTATCTGTCATTTCGAAAATCATCTTGAAACCTCACGATAGAGTAGTGCTCTTCCTACTTCAAAGAACCAAAATGATACCTACATAGTTATTCCGAGATATGCACCCGAGAATCGGTGGGTTTTATGTTTGTGGTCACAGATGGTCACAATTGTGACCATCTGTGACCAACATACTCCACTTAACTCGCAAATTTCGGCGCTGTTGTTTGTGACCAGAGTTATGGTGGGAGTCAGGATGTCAGGAATGACAATAAAGTTTGGCGTGGTGCTTCATTCTATACCGATTTATGTGAGACCCTTTTTGCTCTCTTCATCACCGCCATCTACCAAATCCGCTTATTTCGATAGCCGAAAATTCACGCTATAGCGAAAAAGTAATGATGATAGTTATTTAGTGAAAGTAAGTTGTTAGATGGACACTTTACATTGCTTCGGAACAAAGAGGACTTTAGTTCGACTATTCCAAATCACTTCTGCCCCAAGACGTGTTTAGTGCGTATGAAACCAACATGAGATTTATTAGATGAATAACTTTTCTATGGTGGTGACTTAACTAGTTCATTTCTGCTCCAAACTTTGCTAGCGCTGCTACTTAAACACGCATCTCAAAGACAGGTTTGCCATACCTAAGCTAATCAGATACGACAAAGCCACAGGCTATGCCCATGGCTTTGTTTAACAGCTACAGAATGTTTGTCATTCAATTTGAAGAGGGAACACATTCTGTGTGCATTGCCGGGTATTTTATCACCAAATATGGGAGGGAAAATACCTAGGCTTATCGTTTGTCCTCGGTGGGCTGCTTTGCAATTACACCAAGTTCAAATTGATACCATTACTTCTGGCCAGACAGTAAATGGCAGCTCAATGAAAAAGCAGGGATAACCGAGGCTCTCACGTCTAGTCTAAAGCTATAGGCTGAATGTCGCAAGTATACTGTTATTTAGCGTGGCTTCGCTCAGCAAACTTCTGCCCCAAGATGTGCTTAGAGCGCAAGAACCAATCATGAGATTTAATTGTGAAACAAGCTGTTTCCTAATTATCCAACAGGTTGTTGGACAAACTCTAGTAACCAATTATGCAAGAGGGTCTTGCACAATTGCGAAACAGGTTATTTCGTAAATCACCTCAGCTCCAACCCGGTTCTGATCTCGTCGCTTCGGCAATAGAACTAACCAATGTGCAAAATATGCACATTGCTTATCAAGCAACTATCGAGGAGCCCTCGGTAGTTGAACTGTTGCAATTTTTGCAATAGTTGCCCGAGCAACGAGAAAGCTCAGTGATTGCAGATTCTGCAACAACTCATATCTGCCCCTTCTCTACTTAGTGCAATTACTCAGTAATGATTTACGCTGCTGAGTTTTCCATACGTGAGTTATGATAGGAACTGCGTATGAAAGTTGTACGTACGGTTCTTAGAGAGACGGCACTTCGTCTACTCAGCTAAAATTTTGCTTGTGCCGACTATCTATTTAACTCATATGAGCGGCAATTGACTTACTTTTGATATTGTCGGTAATGTGTCTTTGAGAGCGAGGAACGCAGGTACGAAGAGATGTAATGTAACCGGTTTAGTTGCCTACAATAAAACGAGCACCAGGATCTTTTGTGAAACTGCGCTTTCACATTTTGAACATTAATGGAGATATAGTTTCATTATGAACTCACGTCGCAGAGCAGTGGTTTTTCCTAGACAGCAACGCATCCTCGAGCAACTGGGTGAGAATATTGAGTTGGCGTTGAAGCGACGGCATATATCACAGGAGTTGTTACACCAACGAACGGGGATATCAAAACCGACATTACGAAGGATTATCAGAGGTGATTCAACAGTGTCTATTGGGCACTATATGATCGTTTTGTCAGTATTAGGCCTCGAAAATGACCTTGGTATGGTCGCCAGTGATCGTGTGCTTATTGGTAAACTTGAATCGATAGCGAAGCTTAAGAGTAAAATACATGAAACATAGTTGCTCTGTTGCCTTTAGGGCCGCTATAATTTTCAGCTACTACTTAGTCGTTATTTGGGGCTGACTAACATCCAAGTAATGATTAATCTTATCAGCAG
>NZ_JYJP01000138.1 GCF_001012815.1 Vibrio mexicanus | reverse complement strand
CCAAAAGAAGAATCGAGATGAACCCGAATGGGTCAACAAAACCATGGTGACTATTGCTTGGGTTTGTTCGGTTGGTTGTATTTTTGCGGTAGCTATAGCTGGCCCTATGGCACTGGCAGGCTCCGGAGTATTAATACTTTTAGCATTCGGTATGACAAAGCGCAATCCGCAAAACCAAGTGGAAACAGAGGTTGCATTCAAAAACGATTGGCTTTTTGCGCATTACAATAAAAAGCGTAAGGTCATTCAACTATTTCATAAATCCGAAGATTGTACTTATGCAGACGTTGCACAAACAATGGTTATGAGATCTCATGGGCGCTGGAGCAGTTACCTCTTCTTTAATAGCGTTGATGAGCTTGAACATGTACTTAACTATCTCTCGAGCAATTTAGGGCTAGAGTGCATAAAAGTCGAAGACCCTAAATCCTTATTTGGTGTTGAAGGTGTATCGCCAGATCGCATACTAAGCATCCCCACTCGCTCAAAAACTTATTTGGCCGCAGATTCTTTCAAGCTAAAGGAAACCAAAGCTGAACTTCCTGAGTGGAAATACCTTAGAGGTGAAAAATGGCTAACTAAACAGGAACTAAACAACCCAGAAGCAAACAGTATTTCTATGGTGGAGTAACCCTTGGCTTATTTACCCTTTTACCTCACTCCAGAAGAA
>NZ_JYJP01000137.1 GCF_001012815.1 Vibrio mexicanus | reverse complement strand
GCTTCGCTTATAAAAAGCTTAGTAATGTGAATTGACTGTGCCAAGACCGAAGTCTTGATTGGTCACTCAGTTCATTGAAACCTAATTGATACCAAAGTATCTAATTGGATTATCATCAACGAGTGCCCACACAGATTGATAGGTCTAAATTGTTAAAGAGCTTCTCTTCTTTGTGACTTAAGTCACTTGCGAAGAGGCGGCCATTCTAGCGAGATAATTTTCAGTGTCAAACACTTTTTG
>NZ_JYJP01000136.1 GCF_001012815.1 Vibrio mexicanus | reverse complement strand
CCTTATTAGCAAAAATGGCAATTACGCCCGTAGTGGCGGGGTCGCTAGGGTGTTTCTTTTTGAGTTAAATAATCAGCAGCAACTTAGGGATTATAAAGTCTGGAACCAAATAGGCTCAGGACATAGTGTGACAGACCCTTCTCTATACAATGCCTTTGCCAATAATGGCGACTTTGTTGAGGGAGGTTCACTATGATCTCCCCTCAAACCGACACATTCATACCCTTCCCTCCCACCTTATCGTCGGTGAAGTAACCAAATACACTGCGGGCGCGACATATTGCTATTATTGGACTTGTTTACCTCAGCCTAAAAGGCTTTGGAAGCCTCGCGTTATTTTTGATTTTCGACAAATCTTTCTTGCGATTCCAGAGAAGCAAAATGACTTAGCAGTTTTTCGACACTGAACTTTAACAACAATCTATCCTCTTCAGTAAACAGATGATCATTGATGGTAACGTCTTTAATTTGATAGCCAGAATCTACTTTTACAAGATACTTATCGAAGTCAATCTGCTCTTTCATGTTGTGGTAAATCGCTGCGAGTTCAGGTTCCATGATAGTGATTGAGTCTATTTGCCACCTAAAGCCATTACGCTTAATCACAAACAAATCTGACACATAGTCAATGTCATCCGATAGCCCAAACCAATCCGTTCTTTCAGTTTCAGACAAGCTAAGACTTAGCCGAATCCCTTCATTATGGATAAAAGGTATCCAATAGTTCTCTCTTTTTAAGTAGATATAGGGGCTGTCTGACTCCAAAAATTCAAAGCGTTTTAACAAACTCACTGCGAATACAAACATATTCTGTTCGCAATCTAAGTCTGCATCTTCGCTATTCAAAGTGACAACACTGATGCACTCATTAGAGAAGTCTTCATTCGTTACGCTAATAACGAACTCTTCCACAATCGAATCGGTTCTACTGTTTTCTCCTGCGACACTCACGAGAAAGAAGAAAAGAAATATTGTGACAACCGAGAAAAACGCAAACACCTTATTCATAACAATCCTTTGCTTCTGTAACTCCAATATTCAACATATCGGCTCTTATCCTTTATACAGTTGTTCCAAGTATCTAATATAATATTGAAAAACCATACACAACAGAGCACTTATGCTAAGACAACTACAAGCGGCTGATAAAGACAAAATGCTGACTCTTGTGAGCAATACGCAAATGTTTGAGGCCGACGAAATTGCTTACATTGCAGAGAGTTTTGATGAAACCAAAAGCGAGGCGATTTGGTTTGGGAAGTTTGCTGATGACCAAATGATTGGCGTCGCTTACTGCGTACCCATGGAAATGACGAACCGCACGTGGAACGTGTTAATGCTTCTCGTAGACCTTAAGTTTCATCGTCAAGGTATTGGGAAAGCATTAATGAATTTGATGGAGCAAACGTTAGCAGAGCAAGGCCAAAGGCTATTGATAGTGGAAACATCAAGCACTGAAGACTTTCAAACTGCACGAGCCTTCTATCATGGCATTGGTTATACGGACCCAAGGAGCTATTGAGCATTATTACGACGAGAATGACCGTAAAATTACCTTCATCAAACAGCTTTGAACGATGTTTCCAATTTAACGCAATAACGTTATTCCCTTTAAGGCATTGATAATTTAGACTGCAGGAAGTAACTAGAATATGTGAACTAAGGAAAGGACATGAGCTCAAGTAACATTTTAAGCCCGACGTTGATTGAAAGTGGTCGCGACATTCCATTGAACGAGCTACTGTTCGCAAAACGCGTACTAGACAATTACATCGCGATTGCAAAAGAATCGAGCCCTGCAGAACTTCTGTCTGAAATGCGTGACGCAGCAAAAGGGGTTGAGTATTTCCAAGTCGTAGGTACGCCTTGTGAAGCAAGAAACGTCATTAGTGATATGTTTAGTGCGATTGATGACACTCAATCATTTGACGATTATAAATCTCTAGCCGCTAAGCCTCGCCAAGCATTGCATGAGTTAATTGAAGATCGAGCGCAACTGATCAAACACGAGCGCGGATTACTTCTTGCCGCCGGTTACGATGCCTCGCGTATCTAGATTTGGATCGGCTGAGCGTTGCTAAATTAAAAAACGCAGCATTGGCTGCGTTTTTTATGCGCACTCCTCAATTCGAAGTTCAGCCTGCCATCGATTCATAAGCAGTTTTTTTGCTGCGCCACTATCTCCGAACAACCAATCCATCAAATCCTGATCATTGAGTAGCAATGGCATTCGATGATGGTACTCAGAGCACTGCAAATTCGGTTGCGTAGTCAAAGTAACGAGTTTTTCGCCCAGCTCTAGCGCGATTCCTGCCATCCAAACTGGCGAGTCATCAGGGTTGGCGAACAGATACTTCCGCTTACTGCCTTTTGCACCTTGCCACTCATACCAACCAGAACATGGGACGATAACTCTGTTGTAGCCGAACGCCGCCGAAAAGGTCGGTTTGGTTGCCACCGTTTCTGATTGTGCGTTGATAATTATTCGCTTGGCCCACTCAGGTTGAATACCCCACTTCAAAGGTTGGGTAAGTAGCTCGCCGTGTTGTCCGGCAATAACCTCAACTGTTTCACTTGGCCTCAAATCAGGGTTAGTTTGGGTTGAAAATTCAATACCAAGCAAGTTATTGATCATATGACTTAAAGGATCGTCGATGATATTGAGGCGCCCACACATAACCTTGCCCTGTACGTATAAGTTGATTCAGTTTGACTATAGCAGAACCACTGAATTTCGACTGTGGCGTTGTTCGCAGTAAGCTGCCGTTTTCTATTGGCTTTACTCTAACGATTAAGGTAGCATTGCCGACCTTTTTCAATTGGCCGGAGGTAATATGTTTATTGGATTTGATTATGGCACAGCGAACTGTTCTGTTGCCCAAATGATAAACGGCGAGCCTCGCCTGTTGAACCTTGAAGGGGATAGCGTTTATATCCCTTCAACGTTAGCCGCCCCTACCCGCGAATCGGTGGCAGAATATCTTTTCAAATTTCGCGACATCAAACCTTATGACAAAGTCGGTGAGCAAGTTCTTCGCAGAGCGATCAACATTAACCGCGAAGAAGGTATCGAACTTGAAGCGAACGATGTCGCATTTGGTGAAGCAGCACTCAGCCTATATCTGCAAGATCCAGGTGAAAGCTACTACGTTAAATCGCCGAAGTCTTTCCTTGGCGCATCTGGTCTTCGGGATGTTCAAGTCAGCTTTTTTGAAGATCTAGTTTGCGCATGATGGCCAATATCAAAACTAACGCAGAAGCTAGCGCGCAACAAGCTATCACTCAAACCGTGATTGGTCGCCCGGTGAACTTTCATGGCCGAGATAGCGAAGCGGCTAACCGACAGGCTCAAGACATCCTCTATCGCGCAGCAACGCGAGCTGGATTTAAAGATATCGAGTTTCAGTTCGAACCTGTCGCGGCAGGATTAGAATACGAAGCGACGCTGACGGATAATAAAACCGTGTTAGTTGTCGATATTGGTGGTGGTACGACCGACTGCTCTTTAATTGAGATGGGGCCAAGCTGGCGTGGAAAATCGGATCGCAGTGATAGCTTACTTGCTCACACTGGTCAGCGAGTGGGTGGTAATGATCTCGATATCGCAATGGCGTTTAAACAGTTAATGACTCCATTTGGGCTAAATAGTAAGTCTACATCCAACCTGATGATGCCGATTACTCAGTTCTGGAATCCAATTGCAATCAATAGCGTCGATGCTCAAGCAGATTTCTACTCCCGTGCGAATTTAAAACAGCTGACCCAGCTAAAAAAAGAAGCTCAGGAACCCGAAAAGCTCGCACGATTACTGGAGGTTTACCACGAGACGCTGGGGTATCGTCTGGTGAGGCATGCAGAAGAAGCCAAAATCGCCCTATCGGAACTACAAGCGTATCAGGTTGAAATCAACCTGCTCAGAGAGACGCTTAATATCGATATCAGCGCTGATGAAATGACGCTTGCGATAGAAAACCCGAAAGAGAAAATGGCGGCACTAGTTGAAGAAGCAGTTAAACAATCGGGTATCAAGCCAGACGCGATTTTCATGACAGGCGGTTCAGCGCGTTCCCCGATTCTAAGAAAAGCCGTGGAAGAAAAGCTACCCAATACGCCTATTGTCAGTGGTAACTACTTTGGCTCGGTAACAGCAGGTTTGGCTCGCTGGGCAGAGCTGTGCTTTAAGTAAACCACGTCTATAGATTGGGTTAAAAAGGCTGCAAATATTGCCTGTCTCTTGATCACAAGTCTGGTTAATCAAGAGACTTAGCGAGTTCATACCCTTCAAGGATGGTTTGTAGCCTAAACCATCCTTGCCATAACGTCTTTATAGAAGCGCGACCTGTTCGCTTGGTGTTCTTCCAGCCAC
>NZ_JYJP01000135.1 GCF_001012815.1 Vibrio mexicanus | reverse complement strand
CATGCTGCTACTCGCCCATTATGCCATGTGTAAACAATCCCTCGATTTCTATCGAAGTAGATATCGGCGGCTCTTGGCCAGCGTGCAAATAGAATGGTGGCGATGAGCGATAGTACTGAGAACACAGAGATGAGGATTATTTCTTGATATACGGATTTTCTATAGTTATCTCTTCCATATGAGCTGACAGCGTTTATTAAATCCAGCTTCGAGCCATTCCCATCTTCACCTACTAGAGCTCTGTAATATAAGTCTCTCCTTTCATTGAAAGGCAGTCCTTTCTCTTTCTTTTCTTTATTGAGCTCAATCATTTGATGAGCGCTTTCAATCATTGCTGGATTTGCCCCAAACTCTTGTATAAAGGAGATAGTTAAAACCCAAAGTGCGAGCACAAAGGGCAGAACGTATACTATCCGCGCATTATCGACAGCAGTGTGAGCCGTCATGACATTATCATTAACGGTCATTA
>NZ_JYJP01000134.1 GCF_001012815.1 Vibrio mexicanus | reverse complement strand
CCCGAACTGTATGCAAATCTTAAGGTGGTCAATTAATTGCCGTTTACTGAAAGACCAGCACCTACGCTGGCCTAAATGACAAGACATTATGAACAGAACTACTTCTCAACTTTTTACCAAAAACCAAGAAGTACAGCGGTTTGTTAGCCTTCGCAGTTGGTTTTCAGATCGTGTTGAACTGAATGTTTATAAAGACCCAACCAAGCCCG
>NZ_JYJP01000133.1 GCF_001012815.1 Vibrio mexicanus | reverse complement strand
GCTTTGAAAAGAGCCCTTTTCACTTTTTGACGCAATCTATTCTAGCTTCTAGATGTTCAACTTTCGCTAGATATCAAAAAAGACCATCAACGGAGTTAATGACCTTCTACTTGAAAAACGTTCAGCTAATTGTCTGTGTAACTTTCACTTGAACCTGCTTGTGCTGCCTGTTCCGCTTTTTCTTAATATCTTCCCTGATTTTGTTTAGCTTCCGTAGATATATCAACCGTTGAATTAGGTTCATCATCTGCTTCCTACTACAAATGACCGAGGGGAGTCTCAGTTCATCGTCTAGCTAGCTTACAATTTTATTCTTTGGTTGAGAAAATGAACACTGTTTCAAACGATTTCAAACTTCCCCTTTTCTGTAATACTTTTCATAAAGACGACCAACCTAGGCTGATCGCCTTAGTGATACACCGCAGTAGTGAGATTTAGTTAATCACACGAACCAGTTCAGCAATGCCTTCCCAGTTGCCTTCATCCATCATCGCAGTTGGCACCATCCAAGTCCCGCCGCATGCGACAACCGACTTAAGCGCAAGATAATCTTCAACATTGCTTGGGCTCACACCACCCGTTGGCATGAAGTTAACAGGGTACACGGCTGTTAATGCCTTCAGCATCGGCACACCACCAGAAGGCTCTGCTGGGAAGAACTTCAGGGTTTTTAGGCCAAGTTCCATCGCTTGCTCAACCAAACTCGGGTTGTTCACACCCGGAACAATCGCAACGCCACGCTGCTGACAGTACTTCACGGTTGTAGGGTTTAGACCCGGGCTAACGATGAAATCCACGCCTGCTTCAATGGCGATATCAACTTGCTCCGTCGTCAGCACCGTGCCCGCACCAATCAAAAGCTCCGGGTAAGCTTCGCGCATAACACGAATCGACTCCGCCGCCGCTTCTGTTCGGAAGGTCACTTCCGCACATGGTAGACCGTTTTCCGCCAACACTTTCGCCAAAGGCAGTGCGTGTGCAACGTCGTTGATTGCAATAACAGGGACGATTTTGATCTCTCTTAATCGTTGTTCAATGGTTTTCATCCAGAACCTCTAAAGAATAAAACTTAATACAGCAACAATAATAAACGCGATGGTGCCAAGCAATGTTTCCATTACTGTCCACGTTTTCAATGTTGTCTTCTCATCCATTTCTAGCAAGCGAGACACTAGCCAGAAACCTGAATCATTAAAGTGCGACAGTACCGTAGCACCGCCCGCAATCGCGATAACGATGAAACATAAATTCAGCTCGCTTAAGCCTGTCGTAGCTGAGACCACTGGCGCGATTAAAGCAGCGGTCGTCGTTAGTGCAACGGTAGCTGAACCTTGCGCGACACGTAAACAGGTTGAGATAACAAACGCAGCCACAACCACTGGCATTCCCGTATCAGTCAGAACGCCAGCCAGCGCATCACCGATACCACTTGCGCGCAGCACGCCACCGAACATGCCGCCTGCACCCGTTACTAGAATAACGCCACAAATTGGAGCCAGTGAGTCGCCACACAGCTTCTCAAGCTTCGCCATGCCGTAGTCTTTGGCAAACACAGCCAAGCAGACAATCAATGTAATCAATAGAGCAACTGGTGTTTTACCAAGCATACGCAGGAACTCAACCAACGGAGTACCGCCGTCAATCACACCCGCGACTGCCAGTGTATTTAAACCGGTATCTAAACAGATCAGTAGAACTGGCAATACAAGGATGGTCATTACCGTAGAAAACTTCGGCAGTTTCGACTCATCAACCACAGTGTCTGAGTTAAAGAACGCTTTAGACAGTGGGATATCGAACTTCTTACCTGCATACAAACCGTAAAGGTAAGCGCCGAAATACCAAGTTGGGATAGCAACAAGAATACCCACAACGAGCAGAAGACCAATGTTCGCACCAAGGAAGTCAGCCGCCGCTACAGGACCTGGGTGTGGTGGTACAAAGGCGTGCATTACCGCAAACGCACCCGCAGAAGGTAAGGCATATTTGATTGGTGAGCCGCCAAATCTCGCAGCGACACTTAGAATGATTGGCATCATCACCACAAGGCCTGCATCAAAGAAGATTGGGAAACCAAACATCAAAGACGCAATACCCAATGCTAATGGTGCGCGCTCTTTACCAAAGCGGCCTATTAAGGTATCTGCCAGTACTTTTGCACCGCCAGTCACTTCCAGAATTTTACCGATCATGGCACCAAGACCAACCAACAAGGCAACCGATGCAAGCGTTCCTCCGAGCCCTCCCATCATGGTTGGTACCACTTGGTCAGTTGTTACGCCCGTCGCGATTGCAGTGAGTAAACTTACGATAGTAAGCGATGCAAATGCGTGGACTTTCAGTTTAATGATTAATACCAATAGCGCGGCTATCGCGAGGGCAGCAATCGTCAATAAGTAGGTTGGGTCAGAGGCTTGGGCTAACTGCTCCATAGGGTTCACCTTTAAGAATTATTGTTTGTGTTGTAGTTCACATTTATCTAAGTTACCAGTAACATGTTACCGGTAACATTAATAAGATAAACCCATATTTTTAAGTGAATGCCAAAATTGGGATCACGCGCAAATTTGTTATGAGGATAGGTTATGGCTGGTAGTAGTGTCATCGTGATGGGCGTCTGCGCATGCGGAAAAAGCACCATTGGTGAGCATCTGGCAAAGAAGCTCGAGCGTAAATTCATTGATGGAGATGATCTTCATCCAAAGGCAAACATTCAAAAGATGTCTTCTGGGCAACCGCTCAACGATGACGACCGCAAGCCTTGGCTAGAGCGCATCCGCGATGCCGCCTTTAGCCTAGAGAGCAAAAACGAACACGGCATCATTGTTTGTTCAGCCTTGAAGAAGAAATACCGCGACCAGATCCGTGAAGGAAACAACAACGTGACCTTCCTATTCCTCGATGGCGATCAAGAGCTGATCCTTGAACGCATGCGTCAGCGCAAAGGCCACTTCATGAAAGAAAACATGGTCAAGAGCCAATTTGAAACCCTTGAGCGCCCAGATGGCGAGCCGCAAACTCTGATTGTCAGTATTGATGGTGACATTGCTGAAGTCGTAGAGCGCGCCGCGGCAGGTCTGACTCAATCGCAAGAGGTAGCGTGATGACTCATTCGGTAGTTCTAGAGGTCACACAAATGTTGATTGACCGCAGCCGTGAGGCTCGGTCTGAATATCTCGCACGTATTGACGCTCAAGCCAAAGCGGGTAAAGGCCGCGCGGGCTTGTCTTGTGGTAACCTAGCTCACGCAGTTGCCGCCTCTTGTTCAAGTGAGAAGAAATCTATTCTCGATCTGACTCAATCAAACGTTGCACTGATCAGCTCATACAATGACATGCTCAGCGCGCATCAGCCATACCAAGATTACCCGAATCAAATTAAGCAACTGTTAGCTCATTACGGCCATACGGCGCAAGTGGCTGGCTGCGTGCCGGCTATGTGCGATGGCGTGACTCAAGGCCAAGCGGGCATGGATATGTCGCTGTTTTCTCGCGACTTGATTGCTCAAGCAACCGCGCTTTCACTCAGCCACAACGTGTTTGACTCCACTTTGCTACTGGGTATTTGCGACAAGATTGCACCCGGGCAATTAATGGGTGCGCTCACCTATGGTCACCTGCCTACTGCATTCGTACCAGCAGGCCTAATGGCAACGGGCATCAGCAATGAAGAAAAAGTCGACGTAAGACAAAAGTACGCAGCAGGCGAAGTAGGCAAAGACGCCCTACTCGATATGGAATGCCGCGCGTATCACTCACCTGGCACCTGCACCTTCTACGGCACCGCCAACACTAACCAATTAGTCTTTGAGGCTATGGGCCTAATGCTGCCTGGTTCGGCGTTTGTTCACCCTCATTCCGAGTTGCGTAAATCCCTCACCGAAGACGCAGCACTGAAGATTGCCTCAATGAACCAAGGTTCAAACAACTTCCGTCCACTCTCTGAAGTAGTGACAGAGAAGAGCTTGATTAACGGCATCATCGCGCTACTGGCATCGGGCGGCAGCACCAACCACAGTATTCACATGGTGGCAGTGGCGAGAGCCGCAGGCATCATTCTGACTTGGCAAGACATCAGTGAGCTATCGGAAGTCGTTCCACTGCTTGCACGTGTTTACCCGAATGGCCCAGCCGATATGAACGCATTCCAACAGGCTGGTGGTGTGCCTGCCCTAATGCGTAGACTGGATCAGTCCGGACTACTGCACCGCGATGTTTCTCCTGCATTTGGTGAATTCGAAGATCAAATGAGCCTACCAACATTAAATCAAGGCCAGCTTGAGTGGGTTCGTTGCGAACAATCTCAAGACGATTCAGTGATTGCCGCGCCAGAGCAAGTATTCCAAGCGACGGGGGAACTCGTGTCCTAACCGGTAACTTGGGGAATGCGGTAGTGAAAGTTTCAGCCGTCAAAGACGATCAACGTGTGATTGAAGCCCCTGCGGTCGTATTCCAATGTCAGCATGAAGTGGAAGCTGCCTACCAGCGCGGAGAGCTCAACAAAGATTGCATCGTAGTGGTCACCCATAATGGCCCTGCCGCAAATGGCATGCCTGAGCTACATAAGCTGATGCCGATTCTTGGCAATGTGCAAAAGGTGGGCTTTAAGGTGGCACTAGTGACGGACGGCAGGCTCTCTGGCGCGTCAGGTAAAATCCCGTCTGCAATTCATCTGTCGCCTGAAGCCTTGCGTGGTGGTGCGATCGGGCTGGTGCGTAATGGTGATATTCTACGTTTAGATTGCCAATCGGGCGAGTTGAACAACTTGAGTGATACCACAGGACGTCAAGCTTTAGAGCTTGATACCGAAATATCTCAACAAACTTGGGGCCGCAATCTATTTAGCGTTTTGCGACAAAGCGTCTCTAGTGCTGAGCAAGGTGCGAGCTTTATCGTTTAGTGTGGCGGTAAACTCAATCAAAAAAGGCGAAGCTCATGCTTCGCCTTTTCCTTAACTGGCATCTTTCCTAGATACTTTCACCTTCAGAGATACGATAGCCCATATCGACAATCGGCTGTTCGATCTCTTCACCTTTTAGCTTTGACAGCAGCAACTCGGCACTCTTCTCGCCGATTTCAAAACGTGGCGTATCGACACTGGTGAGCTAGGACTGATCGTTTGACCAATATCTAGCGCATTGTAACCGACGACAGATAACTGGCTCGGAACCTTGATTCCCCGCTTTTGGGCACTGAGTAAGGTGCCTATCGCAATATCATCATTGGTACAGAACACACCATCTAAATCGGGATAGTCGCGAAGCGCCATATCTAACAGTTCATCGGCGAGCGAAAAGCTAGAGTGCGCCTCGGTTAATACATGTTTGACTTGCAGCCCTGCTTCTTGCATCGCTTGATCATAACCTTGCATACGCAGCTTAGTACGCGTATCCAAGCGAGCACCAAAGTAAGCGATCGAGCGTTTGCCAGCTTCAATCATACGTTTGACGACTTGATACGAGGCATCCACGTGATCAAGGCCAACCACCATATCGATCGGGTCGCTTGGCATTTCCATGGTTTCCACCACAGGAACACCCGAGTTCTTAATCATCTGCAAAGTGCGTTTGGTGTGGTGACTTTCGGTCAGAATCAAGCCGTCGACCTGATAAGACAGCAGCGATGCTATCTTGCGTTCTTCCTCTAGCTCATCGTAGCTAAAGTGGGCAAGTAAAGTCTCGTAGCCATTGGCTTTGGTCACCGCCTCAATACCCTGAACAAAAGAAGCAAAAATCTGGTTAGACAGTGAAGGCAGCAAAATACCAATCGCCTTGCTGGATGATTTCGACAGCATGGCCGGAGCGCGGTTTTCGATATAACCCAGTTCTTCTATCGCTGCGGCTATTTTCTCTCGAGTCTTTTGCGCCACCGAGTCTGGGTTTCGCATGTAACGCGACACCGTCATCTTGGTCACACCAACACAATTGGCGACATCTTCTAACGTAGGTCTGCTTTTCTTATTTGCTTGAGACATAAAGGCTGGTCGTTGTTATTTGCATGTTACTGATAACATTATGGGCAATCAGTAATTTATACTCAAGCGATGCTTTTTTCTGAGCTTAGTAAACGCGAAGTACACGCTCTACTTGATGCGACCTTGCTGCAAATCAGGTGAACTTTCTCTCGAACTGGTTCGTATTTGATTAAACTTTAAGCAAGGAGGCCGTTATGAAATTACTGATTGAATCTTTTGAAGGGGATATCTATCTCGGTTACCAAGTATTGGGAAACCACAAAGAGCTGATCAAAGATGATAACCAGCAACCGTTAAAGTTTGCCGGCTTAAAACATGCCAAAGCGCACTTTATTGAGGGTCACTACCACTCGGCAAGTCTCATTCATTGCAGCACGTACGACGAAATGTGCGGTGAACAGGATGGGATGTCACCAATCATGGAAGTAGATCTAGGTTGGAAATAGCCACAAAAAAAAGCCCGCATTTGCGGGCTTTTTCATCAAACGAACTATCACTTTACACAAGTGACATTCAGCAGAGAGGTTCCTTTAAGCTGGCTCACTTTTCCAGTAGTAAATAAGGCTTTTCGGTCTTTACCCCAATAAGGCAAATGCATTGGCCATTTATTCTTGCTCATGATGTTGGCATCTAACAGCTGTTGCCATTGTGCTTCGGTCGGCAACATCATGTCGATATCCGCACACACCTCGCCTGCCGACTTATAGTTAAGGCGATTCCAAGGCAGGTTGTGTTCCATGTAAAACTGCTCATCGCTAAACATCAGATACGGCACTTTAAACGTCACACCTGCAACTTCCGCTGTTAGGCGAATAGTCACTTCGCTTGGCATTTCCTTATCAACCTCAACCGCCGAACTGGCTATCGGTGATGCAGTCACCGCGGCAGCTGTCGATGTAGCCTTGTTGGGTTTCTCTGGCTGACGCTGAACCGGTTTTGGACTCGTTTTAGCCATACCTGCCGATTTGTTGGCGACTTCACGAATAAAGGCCTCTTCGTAACTTTTTACCTTTCTAACATTTACTAGGTCGGAAGCCGCTTGCTTATAGTCTTGATAAGGGCCAATTAAACAGCGCGTACCTTTGTCTTCTGGCTTATTCCAGACATCGCCTGAAACAACGTTATACAAAGATTTAGCGTCAGCCAACGATAGCGGCTTATTGAGCAAACCACACTGAATCCAAAATGTACTTTGTTTATGTTTCGGCTTTTGGTTGCCCCATAACCCTTTGCCGATAGGGCAATTTTTTTCCAGTACAGGAAGCTCATTCGTTGATGCTTGAGTCGCATCACATAGAAATTCTTGCGCTTGAACGGACGGCAGCCATACCGGTAGCGCAAATGCTGCAATGGCCATTAATTTGGTACAGGTGACGAGTGGCTTTACTGCCCTACTTCTTTCCATATGCTCTTGAAACCTATTCGATTAATCGTCGAGAGACTCTCGTTCTAAAGTGATTGCTAAAATGAATGCAAAAAAAGAGCCGTAATGTGATTACGGCTCTAGTTTAGGACTATTTTTTAAGCAAAGTCTATCGGCTCAATCACCCTTTATAGATCTTAGGGTTGAATACATCACGTAGCCAGTCACCCAGCAAGTTGATAACCAGAACCAGTGTAACAAGCACGATACCTGGGAAGGCAGTAATCCACCATGCACCCGAGAAGATGTACTTAAAGCCAATGCTGATTAACGCACCCAGTGACGGTTGGTCTACCGGTAGACCTAAGCCTAGGAACGACAGCGCCGCTTCTGACATGATTGCATTCGCCACCTGTACGGTTGAGATAACCAAGATTGGCGACAGACAGTTCGGTAAGATATGGCGGAACATGATACGTGGGGCTTTGAAACCCATTACGCGTGCCGCTTCTACGTACTCTTTCTTCTTTTCAGCTAATACTGATGCACGGATGGTACGCGCGTATTGTGGCCACTCGGCCACACCGATGATCACCACCAGCATGATAACGGCATATTGGCTATAGAAGTCACTACCGAAGCTGGCTTTGAAAATGGCCGATACGATGATCGCCACCATCATGGTTGAGAACGACAACTGAACGTCGGCAAAACGCATCAGGAAGCTATCCACTCGGCCACCAAAGTAACCGGCTGACAAACCGATGACGATGCCTAAGAACAGCTGTAGCGCAACGGCAAAGAAACCGATCGTCAGTGACAAGCGTGAGCCGTATAGAATGGTCGACAAAATATCACGACCTTGCTCATCGGTACCCAACACGAAGTTCTCATCGCCACCGTCCATCCAAGAAGGTGGCAACTCAGAGTCCATGATGTCGATAGTTGTCAGATCGTATGGGTCTGTTGGCGCAATAAGCGGTGCCGCAAGAGCAAACACTAAGAACATCAGGAAGACTGCAAAACTTGTCATCGCAACTTTGTCGCGCTTGAAGTGATACAAGAAGTCTGACTGTTTAAAACGCTCCCAACGAGAAGGAGCTGCAATTGATTGGTTCATGATTATGCTCCTTTACCCGTTAGATTAACCGTTGGGTTGATGATGCCGTACAGCAAGTCAACGATGGTATTGGTCACCACGAAAATTAGGCCAACAAAGATAACGTACGCCGTGATAAGTGGCGTATCTACACGGTTAATCGCTTCAAGGAATAGGAAGCCTGTTCCCGGCCATTGGAATACGGTTTCCGTAAGGATGGTGTATGCCACCATGGTACCAATTTGAACGCCGCCCACAGTTAGGACTGGCAGCATGGTATTTTTCAGCGCGTGTTGGTAATAAATTTTATTGAGCGCTAGGCCTTTTGCTTTACCGAACTTGATGTATTCCGAGCTCAGTACTTCAAGCATTTCAGAACGTACCAAACGGATGAACAGCGGCAACATGATGGATGCTAGTGCAATACAAGGCAGAACCAAGTGGCGTAAACCATCAATGGTAAAGAAGCCTGATTCCCACCCAAGTACATTCGCCGTCTCACCTCGCCCATAGGAAGGCAGCCAGCCGAGTTCTATCGAGAACACATACATCAGCATGATGGCGGTTAAGAAGACCGGAATCGAGATACCGACACTACTGAAGGTCATGATGGCTTTAGTAAAGAAACTTTTAGGGTGTATTGCCGAGTAAACCCCTAAAGGTATGGAAAGTACAATAATGATAAGCGTGGCGCCGAATACCAACTCTAGGGTGGCAACGAGCTTATCCATAATCACTTCAACCGCAGGGCGCTTGAAGAAGTAAGATGTACCTAAATCGCCTTGTAGAGCTGCGCCCACAAAACGAGAGTATTTAGCGATGAAGGGATCATTGAGGCCTAGTTCATCACGCAGCGCTTGGCGCTCCGCTTCCGAAACAGATTGACCGACAAGCTCACGCAGCGGGTCACCCAGATTATCCTGAATGGCAAACGCTACCAAACTGATCACAAACATCACTATCAGTGCCTGAAACAGGCGCTTGACCAGAAACGAAAACATTCCTTGCCCCTTTTCTATCCGTAGATTTCAGCCTGCAAAATCGGCAAATAAATAGAGCCGACTGCAACTTTCAGTCTGAAAAATGGTACCCAACCCGACTGAAACAAAGTTAAGCACCAAAAATCGTATTTCGCACCTAGCTACAGCCAAAAAAGCATAACTAGGTGCGAGAGTATTTAAGTAATGAAGTTAACTTCTATTACTTAACAACTACTTATTTAACCACTAGGTCGCCAAAGTATGGGAAGTTCATACCGTTAACGATTGGACCGATCTCAACATTGCTCTTCGCAGCCCATGATGGATCTTGCCAGTGTAGAGGAACAAACGCTGCTTCGTCGTATAGTGTTGCTTCTACTTGCTTCAGAAGCTCACTACGCTTAGCAAGGTCTGTCATTGTGTTGGTCTCTTCAATCAACTTGTCGATTTCAGGGTTAGAGTAGTGACCACAGTTGTACTGACCTTTACCTGTTTCAGCGTTACGCGTCATAGTTAGGAACTCAGTGAAGTTACCTGAGTCCTCAGTATCTGGGTGCCAGCCGATCATTAGCATGTCTGCTGCACACTTATCGAACTCAGGCCAGTACTGCGCTTTAGGCATAGTCTTCAGGTCAACCTTGATACCAATCTTAGACAGCATTGCTGCAGTTGCTTGAGCAATCTTGTCGTCGTTTACGTAACGGTTGTTTGGCGCCATCATGGTTAGCGTGAAGCCATCTTCGTAGCCCGCTTCTTTCATCAGCTCTTTCGCTTTTTTCAGATCGAAACGTGGCTTAAGGTCTTCGTTGTAACCTGCGTAACCAACTGGGCTCTGCTGAGCTGCCGCTGTAGCCGCACCCTTCATGATACGCTTAGCAATACCTTCGTTGTTCACCGCATACACGATCGCTTGACGGACGCGAACGTCTTTCAGTGCAGGGTTGCTGTTTTGGTTCAATTGGAACGTGATTACACGAGTACCAGGCATAGTGTAAAGCTCGATGTCGTTCGCTTTCTGAATACGCGTGTAGTCGTTTGGAGATACTGGAGCGATCATGTCAACGCCACCAGATAGAAGTGCAGCAACACGTGTCGCAGACTCTTTGATTGGCACTAGAGTTAGGTTCTCAACGTTACCTTTGCTCTCTGTATCCCAGTAGCTGTCGAAACGCTCGAACTGCACTTGAACACCTTGCTCACGAGACTTAACAACGAATGGACCCGTACCAGATTGGTTAGTTGAAGCGAACGAGTTACCGTGCTTAACGATTTCTGCTTTGTCTTTACCGTCAGCTGTTGTGCCTGAGTAGAACTTGCTGTCCATTGGGAAGATGTAAGTTGCTACGTTTTCAACTAGTGGGTAAGTGCCATCAGTCTTAATGTCGAACGTGAAGTCATCAACTTTGTTCAAAGAAACAAGTGGTGCGAAGATGCCTTTAAAATCTGGTGACTCTTTTAGACGGTTGAACGTCCATACTACGTCATCTGCAGTTAGGTCGTTACCAGAGTGGAATTTAACACCTTGGCGCAGTTTGAAACGAATAGTCTCGTTATCAACACGCTCCCAAGATTCAGCCAAGCGAGGTTCAAAATCCATATCTTGAGTAAAGCGAATCAATGGATCAAATACCATGTGAGATAGCTGCATTGTGCCGCCAGACAACTGCTCATGTGGGTCTAGTGACACAGGGTCTGCGTCATACGCCACTTTAATGTCTGCCGCTGCTGCGCTAAAGCTAAGACCTGCAGCCATCAATGCAACTGCTAGTTTGCTTTTCATGGTTTTCATGCATAACTCCTTCATGCGGGATCCAAGTCCCTAATTGTTGTGTTTGCTTCTGTTATTTGTTCCCAAGCGAGCTTGGGGTTACCTGTAGGCCAAAAGGTCTCAGGCCGCTTAAGCCGTTTTTAGATCTTCTCTGAGGCCAGTAAACTCCGGCATTAAAGAAATCAGTTGTTTGCTGTATTCATGCTGAGGCGACGTGAAGAGTTGCTCTGTCGGTGCAACCTCCAAAAGCGTTCCCATCTGCATCACACCAACACGATCACACATCTGACGAATCACCGGCAGATCGTGACTGATGAACAGCATGGTGAGATTTAACTCATCTTGTAGATCTTTTAATAGATTAAGAATCTGCGCCTGAACCGACACATCCAAAGCAGACGTTGGTTCATCACAAATCAATAAACGAGGGCGAGTTGCCAGTGCGCGCGCAATCGAAATACGCTGACGCTGACCACCCGAAAATTCATGTGGGTACTTCACACCTGCCATCACGCCTAAACCAACGTGATCAAGTAGATCGTTCACGATCTGGCGAGTTTCCGCTTCATTTTTGGTTAACTTGTGGAAACGAATTGGCTCCGCGATGATGTCAAAGATCTTCATACGCGGGTTCATCGAAGTGTATGGGTTTTGGAATACCATCTGCATTTGGCGACGCAGCGGACGACGTTCTTGTTCTGATTTCAAGCCAGTCAGATCGATGCCTTCAAACGTGACTTTACCTGAGTTTGGCGCGTACAGACCCGCAATAACACGAGCAATGGTCGATTTACCCGAACCCGACTCACCTACCAAACCAAAGGTCTCACCCTCAAATACTTCGAAGCTTACATTGTTCGATGCCTGAACATACTCACGACGGCTTTCAAACAGCGAATCTTTAGTCACGAAGCGCAGGTTAACGTTCTCTACATTCAATAGAGGGCCAGTGTAATCACGATGGTCTTGGCTTTGGCCTAACCAGTGATTCTTCACATCTAGCGGCTCCATCTCGTGCGCTTCTTCGATGTAGCTTACCAGCGGGAAGCGATCTAGCTTCACATCAGAACGTGGTACGGCTGAAATTAGGCTACGAGTGTAGGAATGATCTGGGTCACCGAGAACTTTCTGTGTTGGACCAAACTCGACCAAATCGCCACGGTACATAACCGCAACGCGGTCAGTCACGTTCGATACCACGCCCATATCGTGGGTTACCAACATACAACCCACGTTTTTCTTAATACACAAATCGCGAATCAAACCCAAGATTTGGTCTTGAATCGAAACATCCAGTGCCGTGGTTGGTTCGTCGGCAATAATAAGATCAGGTTCACCAGCCAATGCAATCGCAATAACCACACGCTGACGCATACCGCCAGAGAATTGGTGAGGGAACTGTTTTAAACGGTTTTCTGGTTGAGGAATGCCCACCTGTTCCATCAAAGACAAAGCGCGATCGTAGGCTTCTTGATCCGATACCTTCATATTGGCATGGATCGTCTCTTTCAACTGATGTTCAACCGTAAATAGAGGGTTCAACGACGTCATCGGATCTTGGAAAATGAAACCGATTTTGGAACCGCGAACTTTGCGCATCTCTTCAGGAGTTAGGCCCGAAACCTTTTCCCCATCAAGGAATACTTCACCACTAGCGATTTGCCCAGGAGGGCTCAGTAGGTCGATAACCGCGTTACCAACCGTTGACTTACCTGCACCAGATTCACCAACAACACCTACAATCTCACCGCGTTCAATGTTGAACGAAAGTGACTTTACCGCTGCGTGAACACCGTGACGAGATGGGTACTCGATACGAAGATTTTTAACTTCTAAAAGTGACATTAACCAGACCTCTACTGCGTGACAGTTTTCTGCCCTGTCTGCGGCCACCAAATTTGAAACAAGGGTGGCCTTAAATTGAATCCATTCTTACCAGTATATTGTTCTGGTATTTTATAAGGTCATCAATTTGGCAAATATTTCACAGAAAAGCAACAAATAGAGGATAAAAAAGCGAGATTGAGCATTTTTAGAGCAGCATACCCATATATATATGCAACAAAAGTGCATTAAATATTGGTATTACCAATTTATTCAAGACTCATTAGTGGTCGTCACGAATAGATTTTATGGCTAACTGAGGAGAGTAAAACAAAATTATATAAAAAACTCAGTTTGAATAATTCACCAGAGCTTTTATCTTGGTTTGAATTAACAAAACAAAAACAAAAACCAATTTAACTCACATTATCGATATATAAGATCTGAATAGATCCCATTTATTAGATAATCCATCTGATAAAAAACTATAAAACCTTTCTGCACAAACAATGAAAATCGCGCCAAACTATTTAATCTGAGAAAAATATCTCTCATTCAGGCATTAAAGAGGAAGTATAGCAGCCGATCGAACCCCCGCTGATTGATGCGATAAAACGGCCTATATTTTCTCACTAATAAGGCATGAAAAAGTACTAATTGTGCTCTGTATCTTAGGTGTCAGTGAATAGTTTGGATAAGAGATGTGAGAGTGAAGTGGAATGCCATTGCTGACATGATCAGCAAGTTGAGATTTTTTAACGATGGTCGGTGAAGAGGAATTCGATGCGACTGGGCTTCCAGAGCCCGACTCGATATGTGCACAAATACATGATCAAGAGATGTAAAAAAGCCCCGTCATTACTGGCGAGGCTTCTTAATGATGGTCGATGAAGAGCTGTTTCTTGAACAACAGGCGAACCCACTCTTGGTTCGAATACATGAATGAGTTCCAGAAAGTAAAAAGCCTCATCATTTCTGATGAGGCTTTTTTAATGATGGTCGGTGGAGAGCTATTTCTTGAACATCAGGCGAACCCACACTTGGTTCGAATGCACGAATGAGTTCCAGAAAGCAAAAAACCCTCGTCTTTCGACGAGGGTTTCGTGTAGTGGTCGGTGAAGAGGGATTCGAACCCCGACCCTCTGGTCCCAAACCAGATGCGCTACCAAGCTGCGCTATTCACCGAAATCAATGGGGTGGCTAACGAGATTCGAACTCGCGACCACCGGAATCACAATCCAGGGCTCTACCAACTGAGCTATAGCCACCATCAATTTTTTGTATTTACCGCTTGAAAAGCCATAAATAATAATAGTGGTCGGTGAAGAGGGATTCGAACCCCCGACCCTCTGGTCCCAAACCAGATGCGCTACCAAGCTGCGCTATTCACCGACATAGTATTTTTTTACTTGGTTACGTTATAGAGGGTCAACTCTCTGGTCCCGCTTATTCCAAGAGAAAAATGGGGTGGCTAACGAGATTCGAACTCGCGACCACCGGAATCACAATCCAGGGCTCTACCAACTGAGCTATAGCCACCATTTTTTCTTTCGCCAATATTTCACTTACTTGTGTAAGCATCCGGATGGCGCGCCCGAAAGGATTCGAACCTTCGACCTTTGGCTCCGGAGGCCAACGCTCTATCCAGCTGAGCTACGGGCGCATGCCCTATCGGCGGATGGGAATAATACGTATATCACACTATGGCGTCTAGTACTTTTTCAACTTTTTTTACTGTTTGGTGCCTTTTTCAACGATTAAAGTGTGACAAAGACCTATTTCACGAGTGATAACTCCCCAACCTCCGCTAACTTGCTGTTTATTGCAACAAGTTATCAGGATATAATCACCCATTATTTACATTGATTTAACAGCGATAAGCTAAAATCAATTCGACACTCTAATAATTAGGTAAGCACGTACTTACCTTCAGGAACGTAAAGTGAGTTTAATGGATATGTCTCGAAAAGTAATAACCGCTTTGGTCGCAGCCGTGACTTTTTCAGCCGCCTCTTTTGCCGCCAATGTTAGCCAAGAAGAATATGACGCGATCGCTGAGCGTATTAAGCCTGTTGGTGATGTTTACCTAGTGGGTGCTGAGCCTGTCGCTGCTGAGCCTTCTGGCCCGCGCGATGGTGCAACTGTTTATGGTATGTTTTGTACCGCTTGTCACGGTGCCGGTGTTGCTGGTGCACCTAAGACAGGTGATGCAGGCGCTTGGGCTCCACGTATTGCTCAAGGTCGCGACATTCTAAATGATCACGCAATCAATGGCTTCAATGCGATGCCAGCACGTGGTTCATGTATGGATTGTTCAGATGACGAAGTTATCGCAGCCATCGACCATATGATTAAAGATCTATAAGCTTTATATACTCTTATACAAAAGGCTTGCTCGTGAGGAGCAAGCCTTTTTAGTTTTGAGAACAAATCTTTGGTCTAAAATCTGCGTTGTAACGCTACTTCTTAAACATCGCCCGTATATTAGCAATATGGGCTTGGCCTTTTTCCATACGCTCTTCTGCCGATACCGCTTTCTTCTTCTGTTCCCACTCCACATCATCAAACGGGAGCTCATCCAAGAAGCGGCTTTGTGTTGGCTTAATCAACTCGCCAAACTGGCGGCGCTCTTTACACATAGTAAAGGTCAACTCTTTCTGTGCTCGAGTAATGCCTACATACATTAGGCGGCGCTCTTCTTCGACGTTGTCTTCATCGATACTGGTTTGGTGCGGCAAGATGCCCTCTTCACTTCCCATTAAATACACATATGGGAATTCCAAACCTTTCGATGCATGAAGCGTCATCAGTTGCACCGCATCCGCTTCATCTTCTTCCTCTCCACGTTCCATCATGTCGCGCAGTGTCAGACGTTGAACGACCTCTTTTAATGTCTTCTCTTCTTTATCGTAGTTATCGCCTTCCAAATCGGCCACGATCCATGAATAAAGATCCGACACGTTTTTCATGCGCATTTCGGCCGCTTTCGGGCTTGAAGAGGTTTCGTATAGCCAATCTTCGTAATTGATATCGCGAACGAGCGAGCGAACTGCTTCAACAGTATTGCCACGCTCTGCGTTATCGCCTATTTGCACGATCCACTGGGTAAAGCGACGCAGATTTTCTAAACCTCGACCCGATAAGTGCTGCTCTAACCCCATCTCAAAACTGGCATCAAACAAACTTTTGCCACGCATGTTGGCGTAGCTGCCCAATTTTTCAAGCGTCACTGGGCCAATCTCTCGACGCGGCGTATTCACAATACGCAAGAAAGCATTATCGTCATCTGGGTTCACCAGCACGCGCAGGTACGCCATAATGTCTTTTATTTCCGCGCGAGCAAAGAAGGAAGTACCACCCGAGAGCTTATAAGGCACTCGGTTTTGCATCAGATACTTTTCAATTAAGCGTGACTGATGGTTACCACGATAAAGCACCGCGTAGTCTCGATATTCGGTGCGATTTAGGAACTTATGCGCAATAAGCTCACCGGTAATACGCTCCGCCTCGTGCTCTTCATTTTTGGCCATCAACACTTTGAGTTTTTCCCCGTCTGGAATTTCTGAGAACAGCGATTTCTCATAAACGTGCGGGTTATTAGCAATCAAGATGTTAGCAGCGCGAAGAATACGACTGGTTGAGCGATAGTTCTGCTCGAGCTTAATCAAACGAAGATTAGGGTAATCCTCACCAAGTAGCACCAAGTTCTGCGGTTTTGCACCACGCCAAGAATAGATAGACTGGTCATCATCGCCTACTACTGTTAAGCGGCCACGTTCACCGACAATTAGCTTCACCAGTTCATACTGACTGGTGTTGGTGTCTTGATATTCGTCCACCAGCAAGTAGCGAATACGGTTTTGCCAGCGAGTACGCACCTCTTCATTGGTTCGTAGCAACAGTACTGGCAACGAGATCAGATCATCAAAATCCAGCGCGTTGTAAGCCTTCATCTGCTTGAGGTACATCTCATAGCAAAAAGCGAAGAGTTGCTGCTGTTCACCTTGAGCACGCGCTTTGGCTTGCTCGGCGGTCAACATGCCATTCTTCCAATTAGAAATGGTACTAAGCAGTTGGCGAAGGAGGTCTTTGTCTCCATCGAGCTGCTTTTCTGTTAACTCTTTTAGCAGCGCCATTTGGTCTTGGTCATCAAATAGAGAAAAACCCGCTTTTAGACCTAAAGCTTTGTACTCGCGACGAATGATATTGAGGCCCAATGTGTGGAAGGTCGAGACCATCAAGCCTTTCGATTCCGCTTTACCCAATGTTTGACCGACACGCTCTTTCATTTCGCGCGCGGCCTTATTGGTAAAGGTTACCGCTGCGATGTTGCGAGCTTTGTAGTCACACTGCTGAACCAGATACGCAATTTTGTTGGTAATTACGCGTGTTTTACCCGAGCCTGCACCCGCCAGCACTAGGCATGGGCCAGAGACGTATTTTACCGCTTCATCTTGTCTTGGGTTTAGCTTCATGGGGATCTCAGTCTGGTCATTTCTTGGCGGCTATAATAATCCTGACCTCATCAGATTGCTATGTTTCTAAAGTAAGTTGTTTCTAAAGTAAGTCGTTTCAATAGAAGTTCATTTCAGTAGAAAGTTGCCTCTAAGCAATTATTCTCAATGTAAAGAATTCTTACGTTTCGCAAAACATTGTTGCATAGGATTCATAGTTATGGTTTATAATGAATGAACGTTCATTCATTTGTTATGCATTCATGGTAACTGATAAATCCAATGATAAGCGCACCTTAATTATAGAGGCTGCAGAAAAACTGATCGCCGAATCTGGGTTTCAAGGCCTTTCTATGCAGAAAGTCGCTAAAGAAGCCAAGGTTGCCGCAGGAACCATCTATCGTTATTTCGAAGACAAAGAACATCTTCTTGATGAGGTCCGTTTGCATGTTGTCAAACGTATTGCCAGTAGTGTGCAAGCGGGTTTACGTGATGACATGTCTTTGAAAGAACGTTACTGCACCATGTGGATGAATATTTGGACGTTGGCTTCATCTAGCTCAACAACCTTAAGTAGCCGTGTGCAATACGACTCTTTGCCGTGTGCCCACAACCCAGAAAACAGGCAGCTTGAGCGAGAGATGTTCTCTAAAATCAATGAGCTGTTTGAACAAGGCAAAGAGCAAGGCATTTTTAAGCCACTCGAAAACCCTGTGCTGGCTGGCTTAAGTTTTGAAACCAGCGTCGTGCTTGCTCGAAAACAGTCAATGGGTCTATATCAACTGGAAGGTGAGGCATTACGTGCCGCAATGGAAGCCAGTTGGGACGCCATCATAAATCACTAATTTGGAGTTCTAGTCAGAATGAAAAAGTGGACTTTCTTTATGTTACTTATCGCCGTACTTCTGTTCGGCAGCGTGATAGGTTTCAATTTATTCAAACAACAAAAAATCGCTGAATACTTGGCGAATCGCCCAGAACCTGAGTTCCCAGTGACTGCTGTTGATGTTGAAGCGGTCGATTGGGTTCCGGTGATCGAGCGATCGGTTTTATCGAACCTAACCAAGGTGTCACGATTGCCAATGAAACTAGCGGCGTGATTGAACGCATCGCATTTCAATCTGGTGCACAGGTTGAAGAAGACCAACTTCTGGTACAACTCGACTCCAATGTAGAAAAAGCCAACCTTAAGAGTGCTGAAGCTCGCCTGCCTGCTGCAGAAGCAAAGTTTAAGCGCTACCAAGGTCTTTACAAGAAAGGTTCTATCTCTAAAGAAGCATTTGACGAAGCAGAAGCAAACTTCTTCTCTCTATCGGCCGATATCGAGAGCTTGAAAGCCTCTATTGGGCGTCGTGAAATCAAAGCACCGTTCTCAGGCGTGGTCGGTATTCGCGACGTATACTTGGGCCAATACCTACAATCCGGTACTAAGATTGTTCGTTTAGAAGATACCAGCGTGATGCGCCTGCGCTTCACGGTGCCGCAAACAGACATCTCTCGCATCAAAATCAACCAATCGGTGGATATCTCCGTCGACGCGTATCCAAACCGCACTTTCAAAGGCTCAATCTCAGCCATTGAACCTGCCGTTAGCATCCAAAGTGGTTTGATCCAAGTTCAGGCAGATATTCCAAACAGCGATGGTCAGCTACGAAGCGGTATGTTCGCTCGCGCTAACATCATCCTACCAACGCTTGAAAACCAAGTAACCCTGCCACAAACCGCGATCACCTTTACGCTTTACGGTGACAACGTTTACGTGATTTCAGAAGTTGAAGGTGAAACGCGCGTTAAGCAGCAAGTGGTTAAAGTGGGCGAACGCACCGAAGAGATCGCGCACATTCTTGAAGGCGTAAACCCAGGTGACCGAATCGTGACTTCTGGCCAAGTTCGTTTAAGTAATGATGCGAAAGTTCGTGTGGTAGAGAGCGATGCAACAACGCCACCAGCTGAAACACCAATGCTGTAAGGGGATAAGTAATGCGCTTTACTGATGTTTTCATTAAACGTCCAGTTTTAGCGGTATCGATCAGCTTTTTGATTGCCCTGCTTGGTATGCAGGCCATCTTCAAAATGCAGGTTCGTGAATACCCTGAAATGACGAATACGGTTGTGACTGTCACAACCAGCTACTACGGCGCCAGTGCCGACCTAGTTCAAGGCTTTATTACCCAGCCTCTCGAACAGGCGGTTGCTCAAGCCGATAATATTGACTACATGACCTCCCAGTCGGTACTGGGTCAGTCCACCATTACGGTCAATATGAAGCTCAACACCGACCCGAACGCGGCCCTTTCGGATATTCTGGCGAAAACCAACTCGGTTCGTTCGCAGCTTCCAAAAGAGTCAGAAGATCCAACGGTAACCATGTCGACCGGTTCGACAACCGCGGTTCTGTATATCGGTTTCACCAGTGATGAGCTGTCATCTAGCCAAATTACTGACTACCTTGAACGTGTAATCAACCCACAGCTGTTTACCGTTAACGGTGTCTCTAAGGTTGACCTCTACGGTGGTATGAAATACGCCCTGCGTATTTGGTTAGACCCTGCCAAAATGGCCGCGTTGCGCTTAACGGCCGTGGATGTGATGAACATTCTTAACGCCAACAACTATCAGTCTGCGACTGGTCAGGCTGTGGGTGAGTTCGTGCTTTACAACGGCAGTGCCGATACTCAGGTATCGAACGTTGAAGAGCTTAAGAACCTGGTTATCAGCTCTGATGAGGGTGACGTTACCCGCCTAAGCGATATCGCGAAAGTGACGCTTGAGAAGAGCCACGACGTGTATCGTGCGAGTGCCAACGGCGAAGAAGCTGTTGTTGCTGCAATTAACGCGGCACCAAGTGCGAACCCAATCAACATCGCAGCGACGTGCTTGAGCTTCTACCTCAACTAGAAGCCAACCTTCCAAGTAACATCGACATGAACATCATGTACGACTCTACAATTGCGATTAACGAGTCGATCAATGAAGTAATCAAGACGATTGTGGAAGCGGCAGTGATCGTATTGGTGGTCATCACCATCTTCCTTGGTTCGTTCCGTGCGGTAATCATCCCTATCGTCACTATCCCACTCTCATTGATTGGTGTAGCGATGGTAATGCAAGCAATGGGCTTCTCTTGGAACTTGATGACGCTACTGGCAATGGTACTCGCCATCGGTCTGGTGGTGGATGATGCTATCGTTGTACTTGAGAACGTCGACCGTCACATCAAACTTGGTGAATCGCCATTCCGCGCAGCCATTATTGGTACGCGTGAAATTGCAGTACCCGTTATCTCGATGACACTGACACTAGGTGCAGTTTACGCGCCAATTGCGCTAATGAGTGGTATTACGGGCTCACTATTTAAAGAGTTCGCCTTAACCCTTGCGGGTGCGGTATTTGTATCGGGTATCGTGGCATTAACGCTATCGCCAATGATGTGTTCGAAGATGCTGAAAGCGAACGAAGCACCGAACAAGTTTGAGAAAACGGTTCATCACTTCTTAGATCGCATGACCAATCGCTACGCAGCAATGCTTAAAGCGGTAATGCAACATCGCCCTGTGATTCTAGCGTTCGCCGTGATTGTATTTGCTAGCTTACCTACCTATTCAAGTTCATCCCAAGTGAACTTGCACCTTCCGAGGATAAAGGGGTAATCATGCTAATGGGTACTGCGCCATCAAACGCAAACCTAGACTTTATGCAAAACACCATGAACGATGTAAACAATATCCTATCGGATCAGCCAGAAGTGGCCTTCGCTCAGGTGTTTACGGGTGTGCCTAACTCGAACCAAGCATTTGGTATCGCTTCTATGGTGCCTTGGAGTGAGCGTGAAGCCTCTCAAGCAGAAGTGGCAAACCGTGTGGGTAACTTAGTCTCTGATGTACCAGGTATGGCAGTAACGGCATTCCAGATGCCAGAGCTACCAGGTGCAGGTTCTGGCCTACCGATTCAGTTCGTTATTACCACACCAAATGCGTTTGAGAGCCTATTCACTATTGCTAGCGAAGTGCTAACAGAGGTGAATGCCTCACCAATGTTTGTCTACTCTGATCTTGATCTGAACTACGATTCGGCAACGATGAAAATCAAGATCGACAAAGACAAAGCGGGTGCCTACGGCGTGACCATGCAAGACATTGGTTTAACGCTAAGTACTATGATGGCAGACGGTTACGTGAACCGTATCGACCTGAATGGTCGCTCGTACGAAGTGATTCCGCAGGTAGAGCGTAAATGGCGTCTCAACCCAGAGTCGATGAACAACTACTACGTACGTGCCGCGGACGGTGCTGCAGTGCCACTAGGTAGCTTGATCACCATTGATGTTGTTGCAGAGCCACGCTCACTACCTCACTTCAACCAGCTAAACTCAGCAACCGTAGGCGCGGTACCTGCGCCAGGTTCAGCGATGGGTGATGCCATTGCTTGGTTTGAAGACATTGCTGCCGAAAAACTACCAAGTGGCTACAACCATGACTACATGGGTGAAGCTCGTCAGTACGTAACGGAAGGTAGCGCGCTGTACGCAACATTTGGTTTGGCGCTGGCGATCATCTTCTTGGTACTCGCGATTCAATTTGAATCACTTAAAGACCCGCTGGTTATCATGGTGTCTGTGCCACTGGCGATTTGTGGCGCCTTGATTGCGCTTGCATGGGGTGCAGCGACCATGAATATCTACTCTCAGGTCGGTCTGATCACTCTGGTTGGTCTTATCACCAAGCACGGTATCTTGATCTGTGAAGTCGCCAAAGAAGAGCAGCTACACAACAAACTAAACAAGATGGATGCGGTAATGGAAGCGGCGAAAGTGCGTCTTCGTCCTATCCTGATGACAACGGCAGCGATGATCGCGGGTCTTATCCCACTGATGTACGCCACCGGTGCCGGTGCTGCTCAGCGCTTTAGTATCGGTATTGTTATCGTTGCTGGTCTTGCGATTGGTACTCTGTTTACGCTATTCGTACTGCCGGTTATCTACAGCTACCTTGCTGAAAAACACAAGCCTCTGCCTGTGTTTGTCGAAGACAAGGACTTAGAGAAACTTGCGCGTGTGGATGAAGCGAAAGCGGCACATCGTGAACTCGCTGAGAACAAGTAACGTATAACGCTACATTGAACGACTCAGCAAAATAATGAGAAAAGGTCACTTCGGTGGCCTTTTTATTTGAGCATAGATTTGAGCCCGCACGGTAAGTTGTCGATTAGTAGGCGACATTATCGGCAGCTTCTCATAGAATAGCGCTAACACAATAGGAGTTTATGCCCACATGTTTGATCCAAAGAAACTAGAGCAAATTGCTAAACAAATTCACGACTCTATGCCTGCTCCTGTCAAAGAGCTAGGTGCAGATGTAGACCAGAAGGTTCGCCAAGTTATCCAAGGCCAACTGAACAAGCTAGACGTGGTAAGCCGCGAAGAGTTTGATGTACAAACTCAAGTTCTACTTCGCACGCGCCAAAAGCTAACAGAAATGGAACAGAAGCTAGCGGACCTTGAAGCCAAGTTGGTTGATAAGAAAGTTAGCTGATAAATAAAGCCAACGCTTTCGAAGCAAAGTAACACTCAAAAGCCGATGCAGTTGCATCGGCTTTTTCATACCTGTTGGATACAACGCGACACAAATAAAAAAGGCTTGGTCAACGGCGACCAAGCCTTTTCATTAATGTTGTGTTTTTTTGTATTGTTGACCCCATCTGTCTGGGGTTCTCACTAACCTATTCTTGAGGTTAGCGAATTACGCAGAATTAAGGTTTCATTTCTAGAAGAAGGCGCGGAGTTTACGATAGTAAATGAGCACCTTCGACACCGAAATGAAGCCTTAAGGCAAGTAATTAGCCGCCTACCGCGATGTTCTTCATATCTGTCATATAACCACGTAGCTCTTCACCGATGTACTCAACTGGATGGTTACGGATTGCATCGTTTACAGCGATTAGCGTTGCGTTGTCTACTTGGTTAGACGTTTCGCCTAGACCTTTACCGATAACGTCAGTTGATACTGAAGGCATGAACTTCTCACGTAGTAGCGGAGTTGCTACGTTAGCGAATAGGTAGTTACCGTATTCTGCTGTGTCTGAGATTACTACGTTCATTTCGTATAGACGCTTACGTGCAACCGTGTTTGCGATTAGTGGAAGCTCGTGTAGTGACTCGTAGTACGCTGACTCGTCGATGATGCCTGATGCTGTCATTGCTTCGAATGCTAGCTCAACACCTGCACGAACCATTGCCACTAGAAGGATACCGTTATCGAAGTACTCTTGCTCTGCAATTTCGATGTCGCCAGCTGGGTAGTTTTCGAATGCAGTTTCACCTGTCTCTTCACGCCAGCCTAGTAGGTTTGCGTCGTCGTTAGCCCAGTCTGCCATCATAGTGCTTGAGAACTCACCTGTGATGATGTCATCCATGTGCTTGTTGTATAGCGGACGCATTAGCTCTTTTAGCTCTTCTGAAAGCTCGAAAGCTTTAACTTTAGCTGGGTTAGATAGACGGTCCATCATGTGCGTGATGCCACCGAATTTCAGTGCTTCTGTGATGGTTTCCCAACCGTATTGTAGAAGTTTACCTGCGTAGCTTGGGTCGATACCTTCAGCAACCATCTTCTCGTAAGAAACGATAGAACCTGCTTGTAGCATGCCACATAGGATAGTTTGCTCACCCATTAGGTCAGATTTAACTTCCGCAACGAATGAAGACTCTAGGCAACCCGCGCGGTGACCACCTGTACCTGCAGCCCATGCTTTCGCGATATCCCAACCTTCACCTTTTGGATCGTTCTCTGGGTGAACAGCGATTAGTGTTGGAACGCCGAAGCCACGCTTGTACTCTTCACGTACTTCTGTACCTGGACACTTAGGTGCAACCATAACAACCGTTAGGTCTTTACGGATTTGCATACCTTCTTCAACAACGTTGAAGCCGTGTGAGTAACCTAGTGCTGCGCCTTCTTTCATTAACGGCATTACCGTTTCAACAACGTTAGTGTGCTGCTTGTCTGGAGTAAGGTTAATAACGAGGTCTGCTTGTGGGATTAGCTTCTCGTAGCTATCTACTTCAAAACCGTTGTCTTTTGCGTTTTTGAACGATTGACGCTGCTCGTCGATCGCTGCTTGGCGTAGAGCGTAAGCCACGTCTAGGCCTGAATCACGCATGTTTAGACCTTGGTTAAGGCCTTGAGCACCACAACCTACGATTACGACCTTCTTACCTTTTAGGTAATCCGCTTCTGTTGCGAACTCTTCGCGGTCCATAAAACGACAACGACCAAGTTGGTCTAATTGCTCACGTAGGTTTAGGGTATTGAAATAGTTAGCCATATCGGGCGCTCCTTTGAAATTGTTCCATGTAGGTCGGTCTCTTCGTACCGAATGAGTTCATACTAAAACAGACAAGTCGTTGCTTAAAGTGATATATTCACAATTAGTTATTGCAATTTATGCAACGTAAGATGATCGATTTATGAATATTAAACACCTGCAGATGTTCATTCATCTGTGTGATAGTAAGAACTTCAGTAAAACTGCTTCGGCGATGCATATTAGCCCTTCGGCACTGAGCCGGCAGATCCAAAAACTGGAGGATGAAACTGGGCAAAGTCTGTTCTTACGTGATAACCGCAGTGTGGAGCTCACACCTGCAGGTAAAAAGCTGCTTCCTGTCGCATTGCGTATCCTGTCTGAGTGGCAACAGTACAACGCCCAGATCGATGGCAATGAGCAAGAGTTGAAAGGTGAGATTCGCCTGTTCTGTTCAGTAACCGCAAGCTATAGCCACCTGCCCGACTTGCTGTCTGACTTCCGAATTCAGCACCCTTTGATTGAGTTTAAGATCTCAACTGGCGACCCTGCCCAAGCGATAGGTAAAGTGCTTGCCGACGATGTCGATATTGCCATTTCTGCCCAACCAGAGCAGCTCCCCGCTCGCATTGAGTTTGAAACCATCAGTGAAATTCCACTGTCGGTCATTGCGCCAATTGGCGTGAGTAACTTTGCCGATGAGCTGCAGAAAGACAAACCGGATTGGTCATCCATCCCTTTCATCGTACCCGAATCGGGAACGGCTCGAGAGCGCGCCAATGTGTGGTTTAAGACCATGAAGATTAAACCCACTATTTACGCCCAAGTTTCCGGTCATGAAGCAATTGTGAGTATGGTGGCGTTAGGTTGTGGCGTAGGCATTGCGCCCGACGTGGTGATCAACAACAGCCCAGTGAAAGAGAAGATTCAACGCCTCAAAGTCGCTTCAATAAAGCCGTTCAAGCTTGGGGTCTGTTGCAAGCGTTCCCAGTTGGACAACCCACTGGTCAAAGCCTTATGGGATATGGCGTGCGATACTTACATCGCGCCATAAACATATCGCATCGTAGAGAGGTTCAGATACAAAAAAAGCCACCGATTTAGGTAAAACGGTGGCTTTTCTAATTTGTCGCTTTGGTACTAAGAAAATCTATATAACGCGAGAGAACTGCTGCTGCCTCGCCTTATCACGTAGATACTTATCGAAGCACATACAGATGTTACGAATCAACAGACGGCCACGTAACGTCACGCGGATCTCTTTGTCATCCACTTCCACTAAGTCATCGTTAATGAAGGTTTGTAGAAGCTCTAAATCTTCTTTGAAGTAGTGATTAAACGTCACTTTAAACTCTGACTCAATCATTGTCTTATCAAGTTTAAAGTTACAGATCAGTTGCTTAATCACTTCACGGCGAAGTAAGTCATCACTATCGAGAGCAACGCCCCGCCATAGTGCATGACGCTCTTCATTCACTTGCGCGTAGTACTTCTTCAACTCTTTCTGGTTTTGCGCGTAAGCATCGCCAATCATTGAGATAGCAGAGACACCGAAACCCACCAAGTCACATTCTCCTTGAGTGGTGTAACCTTGGAAATTACGATGAAGCACGCCTTCGCGCTGCGCCACAGCCAACTCATCATCTGGCTGTGCAAAGTGGTCCATGCCGATAAACTGGTAACCCGCGCCCGTTAGGGTTGCTATGGTGTCTTGCAAAATCGCCATCTTCTCTTGTGGCTCAGGCAGATCTTCATCTTTAATCTTACGCTGCGCGGCAAACAGCTGCGGCATGTGAGCGTAGTTAAACACAGACAAACGACCAGGCTGCATCTCTAGCACTTGAGAAAGTGTATTCGCAAATGAGTCTTTGGTTTGCTTTGGCAGGCCGTAAATCAGATCAAGGTTAGTCGAGCGGAAACCTAAGTCTTTGGCACGCTTAACCATCGCGATAATGAAATCTTCGTCTTGCTCACGGTTAACCAGCTTCTGCACTTCTTTATTGAAATCTTGAACACCGATACTTAGACGGTTAAAGCCTTCACTGCGTAGGTGATCCAGCATGTCCAATTCGATTTCACGCGGATCGACTTCGATACTGATTTCGGCATCGACTTCAAACTGAAATTCACCACGTAAAATCGCCATTAAGCGACTGATTTGGCGCTCGCTTAAAAACGTTGGTGTACCACCACCAAAATGCAGCTGCGTCACTCGACGACCTTGCAGTAGAGACGCACGTTGGCGAATTTCATGCTCAATCACATCGAGGTATTCATCCGCTTTGTGAGCATGGCGAGTGATGACTTTATTACAACCACAGTAGTAGCAAAGCTTATGACAAAATGGGATATGGACATACAGCGACAACGGACGCTCTTCATACTGCGTACACGCCATATCATAATCAGCGATGGTGAACGCTTCATGAAACTCTAGTGCAGTTGGGTAAGACGTGTAACGTGGCCCAGAATAGTTGTACTTATCTAGGATCGCCTGATCCCATACGATTTGCTCACTAGGTATGTCTGACTGCGGCATGGTGTTTTCCGTTGTGTTATCTATCTAAACGCTTTCAGGGGCTATTTTGCCACACGACAATGGCGTATTTCGGCCACCCTTGCGCTTTTTATTAACTTAACTGTATATCTGCTAAGTGGATCACTTATGAGCGCCCCAAGGTTAGGGATCATGGCAACCCATTTAGTCACTACATCATCTGAATATTAATCTGATTATTCAGTGGCTTTACTGTTTCTTGAAGACGTTTGAGCTCTTCTACGATGGCGTCATTTAAGCGAGTTTCTGCTTTATGACGCTCTAAGTTCTGCTTCATGCGATCGCGCTTTTCAAGCTTCTGACGCTCTTCACCGCGAGCCATGTCTTTAACGATGTGGTATAGCTCAGCCGTTGCTGGATAGGTTTCATCAAAGTCCACGCGCGCTTCGCCTTGAACATAATCCATGATGTTGTAAACACGGATGCTGATCTCAGACAAATCACACTGGCCTTGGATACCTGCAAGACACAAGGTATGCACATTCTCAAAGATGTTTGAGTTGCGCTTTTCAATCGCTAAAGCTTGATGACGCAGTTGCAATTCCTTTTGCTTCTTAACTTGGAGCAGAAGGTAACCTGCGTATGTAGCAAGCCCAAGGATGATAAGGACACCCAATACTGCCAATACGGTTACATTCATTGTCTAGTTACTCTTTACCCTTTATTCTTTAAATTCGTTCAGATCTAAGCCTTCAAACTGAGAAAGCAGCTCATCGTCAGACGCTGGCGCTTTGGCTTTCTTTGCTTTTGGCGCAGACTCTTCGAATACTTCTTCTTCGATCTCTTCTGGCTCTTCTTCGTACAAACCTAGCTGTTTCATTAGAACTTCAATGCGATCTAACTTCTCGTCTACGTATTTTTGTAGACCGGCACCTAGGTTTTCGCCGTTATCTAGACGATCCAACAGAACATTCAGTTGCGCATCGTTTTCAAGCATCTCAAGCTCTTTCTCTGCTGAGATTCGACGCTCTTGCTTAGTTGGCTTCTTCTTCGCTTCAACAATAAGAGGAATTTTCTTCTTGCTGCCTAAACGTGGATCGCGTTTCTGCTGCTCTTGGCGAAGCTTCTTCTCCGTCGCTTCTGAATTACGGTTACCGGTTTTAAGACCTTTGCGCTTTTTCAAACGCTTACGAAGGCGACCTTCTACATCCGATTCTGTACGATTACGCGTAACGACGACTTCGTCTTGTCTTAACGCACTTGGTTTTCTTGATTTCTTACTACGACTCATTTCTGGAGCTTCCTCAGCAAAATTACATCATTGCCTACAAATTCTAGTTGGAGCTTATCCCGCTCTGCCAAATATTCGAACGTTTGACGGCTAAAAAAGACAACGTGAGTAACGTCATTTTTATAATGCCAAGTTGCAAACGCTTCTTTATCGATGACCATCTTAGTCATCAGACCAATCCAGCCACCTGGCTTAACTAAATTTAACCATTGCTGCCACACTTCATCAGGATGATAGAGATGCTCTATCACTTCTGTGGCAGTGACAAAATCGTACTGACACTCTAGCACCGAACGATTCGGATGATAGTAGATGTCGTACAGTTTCATGTTGTGCCCCTGCTCTTCTAACATCAAAGAGAGTGTTGGACCTGGGCCACAACCAAAATCTAACCCGTTGGATTGAGGTTCAACTCTCTGCAGTATTGGGTCGGCAATTCGAGATAAAAATCTACGATACCCTTGGTCACTGGGATCATTTTCGTGCAGATCATAGTGAGCCTTCTCAGCTTCTGCATCTAGCCGTTGCTTAGGATCCACGAATACTAACTGACACTCGCTGCACTGCAGATAGTTGCGTCGCTTATCGCTGTGATAATGGTGCGTATCTAGATTGTGACATAAAGGACAGTTTTGCATGCTTTGAACCTCAAACAGGGATGCGCAACATACCAGAAACTGCTTAGGGAGTGGAGCGAAATTGTGTAATTTATCACCATATTTGAAAAAAAAGTGCCTCGCGCTTTGCTTCACTGGTCAAATCATGCAAAGCCACACCAAATCTACCCTCAGCCAAACTGCAGATATAAAAAAAGCGATGAGTCATCTCATCGCTTTCCAAATGCCATCAAGTGGCGAAACTGTGTTGCACTCAAAGCAGTGCATCAATATTCCATTTGTTTTTAGAGCTTTCCCTGCCAAGTGTTGTTTTTCACCATCCTGATGAATTTTGGCTTTCCGTTTAACTTCCTGTCACACAGCTCTTCCTAAGCCGGGTCCGTTTCTGCTGTCTTAACCTTTAGACAAATTGACCATCCCTATCGAGTAGGTTTCCTACCTACCTTTTCCATTCAATCTGCCAAGTCATCCTAACTTGCATCCATGGAGACCGTCTTGGTCTTAAATCCGTTATCAGCTCCTGCCGATGGATGTACTTTACCCACTCTTAGAAATGAAACAATGGCGCCATTTCGATTATTTTTACCCATTTAGCACCGATAAAAATAACCATATAAAAGACAGTAAGTTACAAACGATAAGGTAAAGTTTGATGACACAAGTATGGCAAATATCTTACAAAGCTCACCGCCAACTGGCGATCCGATAGGAAAACCCAAAGTGGGAACAAATCACACTAATTTCAAACCAAAAATGCCCCAGCATAAGCTGAGGCATTTCGGTAAAACAGTGCTCGAACGTTTTTATGATTTCTTAGTATAGGGATTGATTAGTGCAGGCCGCCAACGTATTTAGATAAAGTATCGATATCTTCATCCGTAAGAATCTTCGCGACATCACGCATCATTGCGTTCATGTCGTTGGCACGGCTTCCATCACGGAATTTCTCTAGCTGCGCCTTGATGTACTCAGCACCTTGACCCGAGATTTTCGGGAAGCCAGATAGCTCAGTACCGTTACCACGAGGGCCATGACAAGCGATACAAGCCGTTAGGCCTCGCTCTGCATCACCTGCGGTGTACAAGATTTTACCTTGCTCTACCACATTTTCAGGGGTGGAGTTCGGTGCAAGCGGAACCGAAGCGTAATACGCAGCCAGATCTGCCATATCCTGCTCTGATAGCGGCATAGCCATACCACCCATCACAGGATCGACGCGGCCTTGTTTGCCGCCACTCGTCATTCCGAGTTTAAAATCTTTTAACTGCTTTTCAATGTACTTCGCATGTTGACCCGCAATGCTTGGGTAAATGGCGAGTTGACTGTTGCCGTCTGCTCCATGACAGGCAGCACAAGTTACGGATTTTGCTTTACCAGCTTCTATATTACCTTGCGCCCACGCGGAGCAGCTGGCTAAAAGACTCAAGATTAGCGCTAATTTCTTCATGACATTCCATTATAATTATCAAGCTTCCAGTATCACTTGCTGTATCCAGTCGTGATACAATAGGCGACCCTATGCCGAGCACGGTTATTTTACACAATTTCACAAAAAAGTAATCAATCGACTACACAAAGTCGAGATGGAGTTAACAGTGAGCGTAAAAATTCATTATCAAAACACGCATTTCATTACCAGTGCGCCAGACATTCGTCATCTACCTGAAGACGAAGGGATCGAAATTGCGTTTGCAGGACGCTCCAACGCCGGTAAGTCGAGTTCTTTAAACCGATTGACTAACCAAAGAAGTCTAGCAAAGACGAGTAAAACTCCAGGTCGTACTCAGCTTATTAACTTATTTAAAGTGGATGATGGCTGCCATATTGTTGATTTACCAGGATATGGCTTTGCTCAAGTTCCACTTGAGATGAAGAAGAAGTGGCAGAAGTCGCTGGGTGAATACCTGCAAAAACGTAAATGTCTAAAGGGCTTGGTGGTATTGATGGATATTCGCCACCCAATGAAAGATCTCGACCAACAGCTGATCTACTGGGCGGTAGACTGCAACATTCCTGTTCAAGTATTGCTGACTAAAGCAGACAAGCTGAAAAGCGGTGCACGTAAGGCAACTCTTCTGAAGATTCGTCAAGAAGCAAAAGGATTCGGTGGTGACGTTAAAGTTGATGCCTTCTCTTCATTAAAAGGGATTGGCGTTGACGTACTACGCAGCCGATTAGACAGCTGGTTTGCGCCTGCTTTTGAGATCGTTACTGAAGAGATAGTTGAAGAACTAGAAGCAGACGAGCTGGCAAGCGAACAACACATCGAAGACGATAGCCAAGAGTAACCCCTTCTTATTCGTCTATACCCAAAGACTAAAGCTACTAAAGCGCCTCGCGATTATCGCGGGGCGTTTTCGTTTCTGCCGTCTATAAACCGAGTCAGTCTATAAACCAGTAAAAGGGATAACTCCCGTAAGAACTCGCGCTTAATAAGAAAATCCCCGCTACTAGAGCGGGGAAACGGGAGAGAAATCATTAATCGTTATTATTGTTCACTTAGGATCAACGACTTTTAATGCTTATTCAACCTAGTGTGTTGATTTTTTGAACACAACGCAAAGATCAATAAAATCCGTAATAACAAACACTTAATAACACTGTGCTTAATATATGCGCTTCATTTACTATAGAAAATAATAGAACTGTGACTGGTAAAAAATTACCAAACTTGTCACTCAAACGATAACTTGGGAAGAAGTTTAGGCTGGGAATTTAGGTGCAGAGAAGCGTGATAAGAAATTTTCTTTGCCACAAGAAAAAACGCCCCAGTCAAATACTGACTGGGGCGGCTGAATCAGCCTAATCCAATAACGTGAAACAAAAGGTCTGAAAGATAGAACATCTTACCTCTGTACCCTACGCAGATTAATGTACAACAATTGGTCAGAAATGAAAACCAATTTTGTAGTTTTTTTTCAAAAATATTTCCTTTTCCTACAATACAGTCAAAATCACACCAACTTATTTCACTCATAAAAAAAGCCAGCGTTTGTGCGCTGGCTCATAATTAATTGACCGTTTTATTAAAAAAATGGCTAGTGTGCCTGATCCCAGTTGTCACCATGCCCAGCTTCCGCCACCAGCGGTACATCAAGCTGTGCTGCAGATTCCATCAATTCTTGTACTTTACTTTCAATTTCGGTCAATGCTGACTCTTGAACCTCAAATACCAGTTCATCGTGTACTTGCATAAGCAGTTTCACTCGGCCATCGCCCTCTGCCTGAATCCAGTCATCCACCAACAACATGGCTTTCTTAATGATGTCTGCAGCTGTGCCTTGCATCGGTGCGTTGATAGCAGCTCGCTCTGCAGCTTTACGACGCATACCGTTACGTGACTTGATTTCAGGAAGGTGTAAGCGGCGACCGAAAATAGTTTCAACGTAGCCCTGCTCTGCGGCTGCACTGCGCGTATCTTCCATATACTGCATTACGCCAGGGTAACGCTCGAAATACTTGTTCATGTAATCCTGAGCTTCACCACGTGGAATGCCTAGCTGTTTCGCCAAACCAAACGCACTCATACCGTAGATAAGACCGAAGTTAACGGCTTTCGCGCGGCGACGCTGCTCTGAGCTCACTTGATCAATCGTCGTGCCCATGATTTCAGCGGCAGTGGCTGCGTGGATATCTTTACCTTGTTGGAAGGCATCTAGTAGCGCTTTGTCGCCCGACAAGTGCGCCATAATACGCAGTTCGATTTGCGAGTAGTCGACTGCCATGATCTTGTAGCCGTGAGGCGCAACAAATGCCTGACGAATGCGTCGTCCCTCTTCATTACGAATTGGGATGTTCTGAAGGTTTGGATCAGTTGATGACAATCGACCTGTCGCCGTCACGCCTGATGATAAGAGGTATGTACGCGACCCGTCTCAGTTGATCATCTTCGGTAGCTTATCGGTATACGTCGATTTTAGCTTAGCCAAACCACGATACTCTAAGATAAGTTTTGGCAGTGGGTAATCCAACGCTAGCTCTTGCAGCACTTCTTCATTTGTTGAAGGCGTACCTGAAGGCGTCTTCTTAATCACAGGTAGCCCCATCTTCTCAAACAGGAGCGCTTGTAGCTGTTTTGGCGAGTTCATGTTGAACTCTTGCTCTGCAATCTCAAAGGCCTGCTTTTCTAGCTCATCCAAGCGCACAGCTATTTCTTGAGATTGAGCGCTAAGCTGCATGTCATCAATCAATACACCGGTGCGCTCGATACGTGAGAGGACAGGCACTAGCGGCATCTCTACTTCATTGTAGATGCGTGCGAGTTTCTCATCTTTCTGAATGCTGTCGTAGATGCGATTGTGCAGACGAAGCGTCACGTCTGCATCTTCTGCTGCATAAGGTGATGCTTGATCCAATTCGATTTGGTTAAAGGTCAGCTGTTTCTTACCCTTGCCTGCAATTTGTTCGAATGAAATGCAGCTATGCTGAAGGAAGCGCAATGCCAGACTGTCCATGTCATGCTTACCGCCAACGCTGTTATAAACGTAAGATGCCAACATGGTGTCGTGCTTGATGCCTTTCATCTCAATGCCGTAGCGAGCTAACACACTCGCATCGTACTTGAGGTTCTGGCCTACTTTCGCTTGATCATCATCTTCTAGAATTGGCTTTAACTGAGCAAGAACCCAGTCACGATCTAACTGCTGCGGAGCATCCAAGTAGTCATGAGCCACAGGTACGTATGCCGCTACCCCTTCTTCGGTCGCAAAAGAAACACCAACAAGATTTGCCACCATGTAGTCTAGGCTGTCTGTTTCGGTATCGAAGGCAAACACTTCAGAGGCTTTCAACTTATCTAGCCACTTGGCGAAACTTGCTTCGTCCAGAATCGTTTCGTACTGGCTGCGATCAATGGTTACCGCTGAAGTATCCATGTCTGATGTAGAAGCAGAAGAAGAAGATGATGCCGATGCACGCGCAGCGCCTGACTTCTCATCCGCTTCGACCACACCTGTGCCACCGTCTAGTAGCTCATTTAGCCATGACTTGAACACCAGTTGGCCATATAGTTTGATCAGCTCATCTTTATTAGGTTCAGCTTTAACAAGCGATTCCGACGTCTCTTCTAACTCAACATCTAGTTTAATTGTGGCAAGCTCGTAGGACAGCAGCGCATTCTCTTTGTTGTCCACCAGCTTCTTGGCCATGGTCTTTGAACCGCGGAAACCCAAAGGTGCAATATCATCAAGATGATCGTAAAGCTTGTCTAAACCACCAATGCCTTGCAAAAGTGCCGTTGCGGTTTTGTCGCCCACTCCAGGGACACCCGGAATGTTATCGACTTTATCTCCCATCAAAGCTAGGTAGTCGATGATCAATTCTGGCGGGATACCAAACTTCTCAACCACTCCCTCACGATCCATCACGACATTGGTCATGGTATTGATCAAGGTGACGTTTTCATCCACTAGCTGCGCCATGTCTTTATCACCAGTGCTGATCAATACTGGCATGCCTTGCTTTGATGCCTGAGCGGCCAATGTACCGATCACGTCATCGGCTTCAACACCAGGAATAGAGATCAGAGGCAGACCCATTGCACGAATGACATTGTGTAGCGGCTCAATCTGGCAACGCAGATCATCTGGCATAGGTGGGCGATTTGCTTTGTATTCTGGATACATATCATCACGGAAGGTTTTGCCCTTCGCATCAAAGATGACGGCAATACGATCGGATGAGAACTGACGCATCATGCTACGAAGCATGTTCACAACGCCGTAGACAGCATTGGTCGGAATGTCACCATTACTCATGGTGCCAGGGTAAGCGTGAAAAGCGCGGTAAAGGTATGACGAACCATCGATAAGTATCAACGGATTATCCGGAATGCGTGCCATAATTTATGTATCCAAACAGAGTAAGAAAGTTATCCGCTTAGAATGCCATGACTCACCCTTTGAATCCATTTTAAGTCTCACAAAGGCCAACACGCCGAATTGTTATCCACTCAGCCCCTTCTTCTGTGGATAAGTCTGTTTATAATAAATTCCACAAAATACAAAACAGGGTGCAAAATAACCAACAACGCAACTTAAATCACTGAATTAAAACAGCTATTATATCGATCATTAAAGTTCATAATGATCCCATTGCGATCCTAAGCTGTGGAAAATCCTATTGGTTCCCTTTTGCTCTAGCACAAAAGATCCCCATTTCAAGCATAAAAAAAGCGACACCCGAAGATGTCGCCTAGCAAAAATATGTCAAAGCCATTTCAGAAAAAATCATCCACGCTTTGTCAAAAGCTATAAATTACACTGGAAGCAATGTGAGCAATGTCGTGTCAAAAAGAACTTGTAAAAGTTCGGTTAGGTATTGCGTCATCACCATTTCAAATCTGGTCACTTCACGTCCCTGTGAACTTTACCTCGTTCCCTCAGACGCTGTTAATAATAATGATTCTCATTTAAACGTCAACAACTAAATGAGATCTTTTCTCATTTAATTTTGTATACACTGGCTGAACTGATTAGATATCAATCTTAAATGGCATAATATTCAATCAGTTATATATAAAACAACTCCCCCTAAGACAAGTGAATTTTTTTTCACTTAGCCGCTATCTAGCTTCTGATCTACACGACAATTCACCAAAAAGGCCATAATTTCCTGGCCATCAGACACAAAAAAGGCTGACCTTAGCCAACCTTTTCAATCATTAACGCAGAATCACTACGCTGTTAGTCTTCAGATTTTAAATATTGCGCCGCCTGTGCGTTCTCTTCGGCAAGCCACTCTGCGACATCTTTTGCGAAGTAAGTCAGAATGCCATCAGCACCTGCGCGTTTGAAGCACAGTAAAGATTCCAAAACGGTCTCGCGCTCTTTTAACCAACCATTTTGAATCGCAGCTTTGTGCATCGCATATTCGCCAGAGACTTGATAAGCAAAGGTTGGCACTTGAAGCTCATGCTTAACCCGGCGCACAATGTCCAGATATGGCATCCCTGGCTTCACCATCACCATATCTGCGCCTTCGTTTACATCCATTGCCACTTCATGGATGGCTTCATCGCTGTTGGCTGGATCCATTTGGTAGTTCTTTTTATCGCCACCTTTTAGGTTAGCTGCAGAACCGACTGCATCACGGAACGGTCCATAGTAACAAGACGCATATTTTGCCGAGTAAGCCATAATTTGGGTGTGAATGTGGCCTGCTTTCTCTAGCGCTTCACGAATCTTACCAATGCGGCCATCCATCATGTCTGACGGCGCAACAACATCCGCCCCGGCTTCTGCATGGGAAAGCGCCTGCTTGATGAGCACTTTGGTTGTCTCATCATTTTGCACGTATCCGTCTTCATCAATGATGCCGTCTTGGCCGTGTGTGGTGAACGGGTCAAGCGCAACATCGGTAATCACACCAATTTCAGGAACATGCTCTTTCAATGAACGTACAGCGCGCTGCACCAAACCTTCAGGATTATAAGCTTCTGCTGCACACAGTGATTTCGCATCTTGGTTTACCACTGGAAATAGCGCAATCGCGGGTACGCCGAGTTGTGCAAGATACTGAGCTTCTTCAAGCATTAAGTCGATCGATAGACGCTCGATACCTGGCATCGAGTCCACGGTTTCACGACGATCTTTGCCCATCAGAATAAACATCGGATAGATAAGATCATTAACGGATAGTTGATTTTCTGCCATTAAGCGACGGCTAAAGTCATGCTTACGCATACGGCGCATACGGCGCTCTGGGAATTGCCCTTGAATAGATGCAGACACTCGATTCTCCTTGTCTGAAACAGTACACCTTGGTGGTAAACCAAAATCATATCATTCTCCACTCGTTGCGCTAGCGCCTCAGAATAAAAAAATAGGAACTGTGATGCCTATTTAGCGAATCACCTTTCCCTACAGACCGTATTATTTGAAGTTTGTGGTCACCACCGACACTGCCGTATAATTTTGTTAAATGCACAACCCCATCTGAGATAACCATGATTGATACCCACGCCCATATTTACGCGACTGAATTTGATAATGACCGAGATGAAGTGGTGAAACGCGCACTTGAACAAGGGATCAGCCATATTCTGCTACCGAACATTGATCTTGAATCTATCGAGCCAATGCTAAAGACAGAAGCCGCCTATCCAGAGGTTTGCCGCTCAATGATGGGCCTGCACCCGTGCTATGTTGACGCAGACGTCGATGAAACCCTTAAAACTATCCACTCTTGGTTTGATAAGCACAATTTCATTGCCGTCGGTGAAATCGGCATCGATCTCTATTGGGATAAAACGTATAAAGCGGAGCAAGAGAAAGCCTTCATCACGCAGCTCAACTGGGCTAAAGAGCTCAACTTACCTGTCGTTATTCATACTCGCGACTCTATTGAAGAGACATTAGCACTGCTTAAAACCGAGCAAGACGGTTCTCTATCGGGTGTCTTTCACTGTTTTGGTGGCAGCGTTGAAGAAGCTAAAGCGATTAACGATTTAGGCTTCCACTTGGGCTTAGGCGGCGTTTCAACATTCAAGAATGGTGGAATGGATAAGGTTATCCCTCACCTCGATCTGAGTAAGGTGATTTTGGAGACAGATTGCCCATATCTAGCCCCTGTACCTCATCGCGGTAAACGCAATGAGCCTGCATTTGTCTCTCTTGTTGCGGACAGAGTGGCTGACCTACGAGGAACAGAAGTCAACAAAATCATAGAGATAACATCAAAAAACGCGCTAAATCTCTTCAAAAACATTAAATAGGCCGAAAATATGAAACCAAGTCACTATTAATGTGATATTGGTTCAATATAGTTGATGGAATTTATAAACTTTCCCTTTATTATGCAACCAGCAGAATCACAGGGAATGAGTATATGTGCGATCACAGAAACTATCTGCGAAGAGAGCATCGTAATCTTTGGCAAAAGCTTCTTGGAATTAAAGAGCTTTACGTGTGCGAGAAGTGCGGACACGTTATCAAAGTGAGATAGCCAGCCATCAGCAAAAAAGGTTACCCATTGGGTAACCTTTTTTCATTTCAAAACAAATACTATTCAACCTGTTCTGGCTCTTCATCTTCCTTGCGAGTGTAGAAACGGGCAAAGAATAAACCTACTTCAAACAACAAACACATTGGAATCGCCAACAAGGTCTGAGAAATCATATCTGGCGGTGTCAGCATCATGCCCACCACGAAAGCGGCCACGATGATGTAAGGGCGCTTCTCGCTTAGGCTCTTTGGATCCGTCGCACCTGTCCAGCAAAGCAGAATAATGGCAACCGGCACTTCAAACGCGATACCAAATGCAAAGAACAGCGCTAATACAAAATCCAGATAACTTGAGATATCAGTGGCAAACTCAACGCCGCCCAATGAGATGGCCGTAAAAAAGCCAAACACCAATGGGAACACCACGAAATACGCGAACGCGACACCGCAGTAAAACAGCAAAGAACTCGAGAACAGCAGTGGCATAATCAGCCTGCGCTCATGCTTATATAAGCCCGGCGCTACAAATGCCCAAACCTGATAAAGAATAAACGGTACTGAAATGAACAGCGCCGCAATCAATGTCAGTTTTAATGGTGTGAAAAATGGTGATGCAACGTCGGTTGCAATCATCGTCGCCCCTTCAGGAAGGCGGTCCACTAACGGCGCAGAGATGAACTCATAGATGTCGTTAGCGAAGTAGATTAAGCCAAGGAATACCGCCAAGACTGCGACAATACAGCGTAATAAGCGGTTACGAAGTTCCAATAAATGGCTAATCAAAGGCTGTGTCTGCTCAACAGAAGACATGTCTAACCTCAATTCAATCAGATCAAAAAGGAGCTACTAAGGGGTTTGCCCATTGTAGCTCCTAGCTATGCGAGACTATTCGGCTTTCTTATCTGCCGTAGACTGTGCCACTGACGCATTCAGCGATTCTGTGGCTTCCGGCGTTTCCGCTTCAGGTGATGCTGCTTGATTGACAACTTCTGGCGCTTTTTCTTGCTCTAAGCTTTCAGACGTTTCTTTCTTAGCATAAGGACGTTGAACCTCTTGCGCAGCTTGCTTTAACTCTTCAACCGAAGATTTAAGCTCTGGTGACAGATCTTCCATCCCCATTTTTTCAGCCTTGCGTAGGTTTTCCTGCAATTCCTGAACTTTCAACTCATGCGACAGTTCGTCTTTGACACTATTGGCCATGTTTTTAGCAGAGCTAATAAACTTCGACACACTGCGAATAGCATGAGGTAAGCGTTCTGGTCCCAATACCACCAGCCCTACAACAGATATTAATACCAGTTCCCAAAAACCGATATCAAACACGTGTTACGCCTGCTCTTTGTCTTTCTTAGTTTCTGTTTCAGCAGCGTTTGTTTTCTGCTGTTCGATGTTCTTTTGCTCGAAATCTGCATCTTTCTTATCAGATTCTTCATCGCTCATCGCTTTCTTGAAACCTTTAACAGCACCGCCTAAGTCGCCACCAATACCGCGCAGTTTCTTTGTACCGAACAGCAAAACAACAATGACAGCAATAATTAGAAGTTGCCAAACACTAATACCACCCATTCTCTTTTCCTCGGGTCTTTATTTATCAATAACTAATAGTCAGTTTAACGGTTAACGGCGATATGCACGCCAACTGAACAGCCAAAATGTGACCCCTGCGATACCTCCCGCAAGAGACAACGACTCAAAGCCGCTGCTTAACAGTATTGCTGAGCATACGACTAAAGTGGCGCCAACACCAAACAAAAATTTTCCGGTTGCTTGCTGGCGCTTACTTTGCCTATAACCTTGGTAAAGCTGATCCATTCTATGGTTCATCGCTTTGCCCTGTTTTAGGCTGTCATAAAGCAGCTCTGGCAGTTCAGGAAGTTTCTCTGCCCAAAATGGCGCTCTATCTTTCACAGAGTTGATAAAGGCCTTAGGACCAACTTGGTTCATCATCCACTCTTCAAGAAATGGCATCGCCGTTTCCCACAAATCAAGCTGTGGATAGAGCTGACGACCTAACCCTTCGATGTACAGAAGCGTCTTTTGTAATAAAACCAGTTGTGGTTGCACTTCCATATGGAAGCGACGTGCGGTGTTAAACAAGTTTAACAGCACATGACCAAATGATATTTCACACAATGGCTTGGCAAAAATTGGCTCACACACCATGCGTATCGCAAATTCAAACTCATCGATGTTGGTTTCACGTGGAACCCACCCCGAATCCACATGCAGTTCTGCTACACGTCGATAATCGCGATTAAAGAAAGCCAGTAAGTTTTCGGCTAAGTAGCGTTTATCTTCGCTATTTAGCGTACCAACAATGCCACAGTCCAAGCCAATCCATTGAGGATTTTCTGGATGTTCCGGTTTAACAAAAACGTTCCCCGGGTGCATGTCGGCATGAAAGAAGCTATCTCTAAACACCTGCGTAAAAAATACACTTACGCCGCGTTCTGCCAATAGTTTCATGTTAGTACCATTGGCTTTTAAACCATCGATATCTGAAACCTGAATGCCGTAAATGCGCTCTGAACACATCACCGTTTCGTTACTATAGTCGGTAATTATTTCAGGAACATAAAGCTCTTCACTGCCTTCGAAATTTCGACGCAATTGGATCGCATTTGCTGCCTCTCGGCGCAGGTCTAGCTCATCGAGTAGCGTTTTCTCGTACTCGCGAACCACTTCTACTGGTTTTAAACGGCGTGCATCAGGCTGAGCTTTAGCCACAATGCGAGCCATGCGATGCATTAACTTCAAATCAGCATCGATGACAGGGCGAATATCAGGGCGAATCACCTTCAGAACGATCTCTCGTCCTGACTCTTTTAACTTCGCTGTATGAACCTGAGCAATCGACGCAGAAGCCAGTGGCGTGATATCAAAGTCGGTAAACCAATTCTCTAACGGACCACCAAGGGCCTTCTCCATCTGCTGTTTGGCCAGCTCACCATCAAAAGGCGCAACCTTGTCTTGCAGCATAGCAAGCGGATCGGCGATATGAGGAGGAAACAGGTCGCGTCGAGTTGACATCATTTGGCCGAACTTGATCCAAACAGGTCCTAGCTCTTGAAGAGCTAAGCGCAGTCGATCACCAAGCGGCTTATCTGAATGCTTATTCTTGATCCAAAATAGCGACTTGCGAGCGAGCAAAGGGGCTTTAGTCAGCTCATGAGTTGGCAGTAGCTCATCCAACCCATACTCAAGCTGCACTTTGATGATGTGATACAAACGTTTTAACTCTGATGGGGTCATGCTTTCTCCACCAGAGCGTTTAATCGAGTTTCTAACTGTTTAGCGTACTGGTCAGCATCCGCTACTTGGTCGCAGAAGTAAGCGACTTCTAAAGGCCCTGGAGCCAACTTCCACTCTTCAGTAATGACTTGACCTAAGTGGTCTTGATGCTTTCTTGCTTGCCCTTGTACAAATTCGCCGACGTTTTTCACGCCTTGAACCAGCGTTCGAGCAACGACATCACCCGTTACACGTGATAACCACTCTTCCAAATCCGGTTTGCAGTCTGTCATCAACTGAGCAAACTTCTGTGCGAGCTGGATATCCCCTTCAAGCACTAAGCGATCTTCTTTAATCAACTTGGTGATGTTGGATTGCTCTCTTAACTCAGGAAGAATCGATAAGTTTAAAGAGAGGTAACAATCGGGTTCGCCTTCATACTGACCAAGGACATCGATTTGCTGACTAAACACGAAGGTAATCGCACGATCGATCTCTTTAATATGCAGTTGAATGACTTTGCCTTTCAGGCGAGATAAACGGCGACCCAGTTCTGGGTCGTCGTTGATAAGAATATTGAGCGACGTTTCAATGGCTGCCGTCACCAGAGGTTCAAATGGCATACTGTTCCTTAGGGCGCGTTGAACTTTCGCGGTTAAAACTTGTATCCACGGTGAAGTGCTACGATACCACCGGTGAGGTTGTAGTAGTTGGTCTTCTCGAAGCCCGCTTCTTCCATCATACCTTGCAGCGTATCTTGGTCTGGGTGCATGCGGATAGATTCAGCAAGGTAGCGATAGCTATCAGCATCGTTTGCAATGATTTCACCCATCTTAGGCAGTAAGTGGAATGAGTAAGCATCGTAAACCTTTGATAGAGGCTCTAAGACTGGTTTGGAGAACTCCAATACTAACAAACGGCCACCTGGCTTAAGTACACGGAACATCGAGCGCAACGCTTTGTCTTTATCGGTAACGTTACGTAGGCAGAAACTAATGGTAATACAGTCAAAGTAGTCGTCTGGAAACGGCAGCTCTTCTGCGTTGGCTTGCACGTAGTGCACATTGCCCACGATGCCGATATCGCGCAGTTTATCGCGACCGACGTTCAGCATAGAGTTGTTGATGTCAGCCAAGATGACATGACCCTTGTCACCAACAATGCGTGAGAATTTCGCGGTTAAGTCACCAGTACCGCCACCTAAATCAAGAATGCGTTGACCCGGGCGCGCGCCACTGCAATCAATCGTGAAACGCTTCCACAAACGATGAATGCCACCTGACATCAGATCATTCATAATGTCGTATTTTGCTGCTACTGAATGGAACACTTCCGCAACTTTCGCGACTTTCTCTTCTTTCGCTACGGTTTCGAAGCCAAAGTGAGTCGTTTCATTACGAGCTGCTTCACTGTGAGCCACTTCGTTGTGAACTCCTTGGTCGAGATTCGCTTCGTTCATTTCTGTTGCTGTATTTGATTGCACGCTTGTATCCGTCATGATGATTCCTCTTGGGCAACGCTTAACCAACTAGAAGGCATCACCCCCCTGCGTTGCGGCCAATCAGTTTACTTTATCCTCAGCGGGATGTCTTTCAACTCCCTGATCATTTTCTAACAAAGCATCATTTTGTGCGATTTCGACCAAGTTACTTGAGATAGGACGCTTCACTTCTACCCCTAATTGCTTAAATCCTTCAGCCTGACGAATCACATTCCCGCGCCCAGTGACGAGTTTATTCATAGCGCCTTGGTAGTTTTGGTTGGCGCGATCAAGTGCACTGCCCAAGCTTTCCATGTCGTCCACAAATAGACGGAGTTTGTCGTATAGCTTGCTTGCACGTTCAGCAATAATTTGCGCGTTCTGATTCTGCCTTTCGTTACGCCACAGGTTATCTATGGTTCTGAGCGCCACTAGCAAGGTCGTTGGGCTCACTAAAATGATGTTCTGCTCCATGGCATCTTTAACCAAGCTAGGATCGGCTTGAATAGCGACTTGAAATGCAGGTTCAACCGGAATAAACATCAGCACGTAATCCAAACTTTGAATACCTTTAAGCTGATGGTAGTCCTTCTGACTCAACCCTTTGATATGAGCACGGAGCGCGACCAAGTGAGCCGCTAAGGCACGCTCTTTATCTTGATCGGTTTCGGCATTGAAGTAGCGTTCAAACGCCACCAAAGCCATTTTTGAATCCACCACCACCTGTTTATCGTGAGGTAAGTGAACAATCACATCTGGTTGATAGCGTTTGCCAGCTTCGTTTTGCAAACTGACCTGAGTTTGATACTCGTGCCCTTCTCTTAAACCGGATTCGGCAAGCACTCGCGCTAGCACCACTTCCCCCAGTTACCCTGCTGCTTATTGTCACCTTTAAGGGCTTGAGTCAGATTCACGGCTTCACGCGTCATCTGCTCATTGAGCTTTTGTAAGTTTTTTAGCTCATGGACCAATGTATGGCGCTCTTTCGCTTCAATATTAAAGCTGTCATTTACCTGCTTTTTAAAGCCCTCTAGCTGCTCCTTTAATGGGGAAAGTAACCCTTCTAAGCTCTGCTTATTCTGCTGATCGACTTTGGCTGTCTTAGCCTCAAACAACTGATTGGCCAGATGCTCAAATTGCTGCTTCAAACGCTCTTCAGCCTGTTCTAGAAGCTTTAGCTTATCTTCACTGGCTTTCATCTCTTGCTCGTGACGCGCACTTTGCTCTCTTAGCTGCGCATCAAGCTGGGATTTTTGCTCACGCGTTTCATTCAACTCTTGAGCATATTGCTGACGCTCCTGCTTTACCGCTTCGAAGTAGCGCAGCTTTTCCATGACAGCCATGAATTTACCGTGGGATTGCTTAAGCTCGTGCGCCGATTGATCGCGAGCGGCATCAAGCTCATCAAGCTCTGACAAGGCTTCAGCCAGCTCCTTCTTTACTTGCTCCAGCTGAGACTGAAAGAGCTGCTGATTCGATTCTATTTGCTGCTCAAGCAGCTGCGTTTTGAGATTGGTTTTTTGTTTAACCCACCAGCCGACCGATACACCGGCGAGCGCAGCGCTACTCAGAGCGCTAAAGATGAGATTCTGATGTTCTATAAACCATTGCATGGTAATCACTTTTTACCCAGTCAAACCTACTCAAATGGTATTTCTATACTGGATAAATGTCCAGTTTGTCGCATTTATAATCACAGATAGACTAATCGCACTTTGGCGTATTCGCCTTCACATCCACTATAAGAATTCAAATAATGAACGAGCGTCGTGCTTTAGGTTTTGGCCTTTCTGCCGTGCTGCTGTGGTCGACAGTTGCGACTGCATTTAAGCTCACACTGGCAGAGTTTACTCCGATCCAAATGCTCACTGTGGCGAGTATTGTGTCTGCTGTCGCGTTAATCGCTATCTGCTTTGCCCAAGGCAAGCTTTCCCAACTCTCGACTACCTTCTTGTCGAACCCTTGGTATTACGTGATGTTAGGGCTAATCAACCCATTGGCGTATTACCTCATCTTGTTCAAGGCATATGACTTGTTGCCTGCATCGCAAGCTCAGGCCATCAATTACAGTTGGGCGATTACGCTGACCTTAATGGCCGCCGTTTTTCTCGGCCAAACTATTCGCAAACAGGATTGGATTGCTTGTGGCTTTAGCTACTTTGGGGTGATTGTAATTGCCACCAAAGGCGACATTCTAGGACTCGACTTTGATAGCCCTGCAGGTGTGGCACTTGCCCTACTTTCTACGTTGCTGTGGGCAGGATATTGGATCTTAAATACCAAGAATAAAGCGGACCCTGTGATTGGCGTATTGCTTGGCTTCCTCGTTGCCATCCCATTTGCATTGGGCCTAAGCTGGTATGAAGGCGAAAGCTGGAGTCAGATTACCACTCAAGGCTGGCTGGCGGTGACCTACGTGGGTTTATTTGAAATGGGCGTGACTTTTGTTCTATGGCTCAGCGCAATGAAACTGACAGCCAACACTGCGCGTATTAGTAACCTTATCTTTGCTTCACCGTTTATCTCATTGATTTTGCTCGCAACCATCATTGGTGAGCAGATCCACCCAACCACATTAATAGGCTTGGTTCTGATTATCTTGGGCTTAGTGATCCAGCAGCTCAAAACCAAGCCCAAAGATCAGTGAGATCTAGAACAGTTCGTAAGCCATTTCAACACCTTGGCCACGAATCGCATCAATCTCATCAATCAAGTTAAGCGACACTTTCAACGCTTTTGCCGCAGCACTACTTTCTAAGTAGTGCTGTTTTTCATTCGGCGTTAGCATCGAATCCCATCGACGATGAATATCCCGAGCAAGGAACAAGGTACACGCCAAATGTTTGGATTCACTTGCTTGACCTGGATGATTGACATTGGCGATCGCATCAATCATGTCTGGGGAAACTTCCAAGTCTCTGCCAACACAGCGCCAAGCTGCTGTGAGTCGGTTCCTAACACCTCACGCTGCACCTTAGTTGGATCTTCACCTGCTTCTACCCTTGTTGTAATAACGACGGCTTGCTCCGGGACGAGAGAATGAATCATCAGCTCGCCAATGTTGTGCAACACGCCCGTAGTGAAGGTAAGATTGGGATCGAGCTTAATATCTTTAGCTATCGTGCTCGCAATCAGCGAGATTTCAAAAGTATTCGCCCAGTAATCTTTAATATTGAGGGTTTCAAGTTTAGGAAAGGTGGTTGAGAGTATTGAGGAGGAGATGAGGGTTCGGATGGCGCCTGCCCCCACCCGTATAATGGCGTCGTTAATGGTAGAGACCCATTCACCCCACCAAAGTGCGCTGAGTTTGCCATTCGTAGGACACGAGCACTGAGCACCTGATCCATCGACATCTTTTTCGATAACTCACCAAAATCGAGGGTTTCTCGATTCACCATTTCAAGCAACTCTTGCAGTATGCTTTCAATTCTTGGTAACTCATTGATTCGGGAGATCAGCGCTTCTTGACCCATAGTTGCACCTTTTGCCTTATTGATTTTCTTCTCATTACTATAGGACAAAAAGTAAACTTTAGAGCGGAAACAATCTCACAATAATGATGAGTGAACCGCTCGTTTATATATGAGTAAAAAGTTTATAGAACCTTAATGAAGCCTTATACCCATTGACCTGCGACGAAACCACTCGACCAGCACCACTGGAAGTTGTAACCCCCAAGCCAGCCGGTTACATCCATCACCTCACCCACAAAGTACAAGCCTTTCACTTGCTTACATTCCATGGTTTTCGAAGAGATATGATCGGTATTCACACCACCCAAAGTCACCTCTGCGGTGCGGTAGCCTTCAGTTCCATTTGGTACGATTTGCCAATGCTCTAAAGTCTCAGTGATCGCTTTGAGTTGCTTAGGGCCAAACTGAATCAGCGGTTTATCTTGCAGAACTTTACGTTCAATCAGAACTTCCACTAAGCGCTTAGGCAGCACTTTAGCCAAGGTGTTCTTTAGGCTTTGATTTGGGTGCTTAGCGACAGACTGTGTCAGCAGCTCATCAACATCCACATCAGGAACCAGATTTATCGTGACCTTTTCACCTGGCTTCCAATAAGACGAGATCTGCAACACCGAAGGGCCAGAGAGTCCACGGTGAGTAAACAACAACGCCTCTTTGAAGGTTTTCTTGCTTACCGTCGTAATCTCAACAGGAATCGCGATACCTGACAGTTCGGCAAAGTCTTCTTTATCTTCTTTGTGCAGAGTAAAAGGAACCAAGCCTGCCGTCGTCGGCACAACCGATAAACCAAACTGTTCAGCCACCTTGTAGCCAAATGGCGTTGCACCTAGCTTAGGCATCGACAAGCCGCCCGTCGCCACAACAAGCGACTCACACTCAACCGGTTTGAAGTTCACTTGCAGGGAAAAACCAGAGTCTGTTTGCTCGATGTCGGTGACTTCTTGCTGATAACGCAGTTGAACACTTGGTAAATTACACTCTGCCAGCAGCATCTTAACGATGCTTTTTGAGTCATCGTCCCCAACACAAAATAGCTGACCATGATCGCGCTCTTCAAACTCGATACCGTGTTTGTAGATCATCGAGATAAAGTCCCAGTTGGTGTATTGAGCCAGCGCCGATTTAACGAAGTGTGGGTTTTGACTAAGGAAGTGTTTGGCAGTCACATCATAGTTAGTGAAGTTACAACGGCCACCACCGGCAATCAGGATTTTTCGTCCCGGCTTTTTAGCATGGTCAACCACCAGCACTTTACGGCCACGTTTACCCGCTTCTGCCGCACACATTAACCCTGCTGCGCCCGCACCAATTATGACAACGTCAAACCTTTCACTCATGCTTACTTCTCTTACTCAATTGCCGGCCAAGCAGGCAATAAAAAAAGGATGTGCGTTTGCACATCCTTGCTTAATTTTTGGCTATTTTACCTACTAATGAGCGTGATGCCAATGCATCGTATCATGCCGTCAAAACTGCCAACTTCTTTGGCAAGACCTACACAGACTCGGGCTACACAATGAATGCCGCGAGTAGCGTCACGAAGAACAAGGTGGCAGACAGAATAAACAGCTCACGCACGCGATCACATTTGCCCGTAAACAAGGTGTCATGGTGGTGATGGTATTCTTTGCTCTTTATATAGTGGAACAAGCGCACTTGTTTGGTGACGTTACCGTGGGTGGTAAAGAATCCCCCTCCGTCGACTTGCTGATACAAGAGAGGATGCGCCTCGCGCATGACATAAATTAAAGAACGAAGTGCTGTTAGGTAACGGGCCATGTTTACCCCAGTTACCAACATTAATGCCAGTAGAATGGTATCGCCAGTGATCATCTTTTCCTCCCTACATCGACTATCCATGCCCGAGAGAAAAAGACGATAACTACGCTGTCTTTTCGCTGAGTTTATTCAGCTGGGGCATCCATGATAGAAGATGAACCTTCTTTTGCCATTTGCGCTAGGTCTTTGTCGATGAAGAACAGAGCTTTGCCGTCTTCGCCAACCAGTTCTAGCTTGTCTAAAATCCCTTTAAACAACTTCTCTTCTTCGTGCTGTTCAGCAACGTACCACTGCAGGAAGTTGAATGTTGAGTAGTCTTGGCTAGAGAATGCAACGTGAGCTAGCGTGTTGATTTTTTGCGTAATCATCTGCTCATGCTCAAACGTTAGACGGAACACATCACCCAAGCTTGCGAATTCGTGCTGTGGAGCGTCAATTGCTCCTAAAATTGGCATCGCACCTGTCTCACTTACGTAAGTGAATAGACGCTGCATATGTTCCATTTCTTCTACTGCATGAGCGCGAAGAAACTCAGCTGCACCTTCAAATCCTTTGTCTTCACACCAAGCACTCATTTGTAAGTATAGATTGGATGAGAAAAATTCGAGATTAATTTGCTCATTCAATTTTTCAACCATTGCTTGAGATAACATCTAATGCTCCTAATTGACTGTCTTTCTGCTTTTATTTGTTGTTACCTGACTACCATACCACCGATACGCGAAGATGTGGATCTTGAGATCACAACAACAAAAACAATCGCCTACGAGTGCTATTCTTAAGACAGACAGTGAAATGGAGGAAGTGCCATGAGTTACCAACATCTCCTTGTTGCTATCGATCTTTCCGAAGACAGCAAGCTTCTCGTCGATAAAGCGGTTTCGCTCGCTAAACCTCTCAATGCCGACGTTTCTTTCATCCATATCGATGTGAATTACGCCGAGCTATATACGGGCCTCATCGATATCAACCTTGCCGAAACCCAACACCACACAATGGAAAGCTCGCAAAAGCAGCTTCAAGAGCTGGCCGAATATGCCGACTTTCCTATTAAGCACACCCTAGTGGGTAGTGGTGACCTTTCTAATGAGCTGTGCGATACCATTAAAGAACACTCGGTCGATTTAGTGATCTGCGGCCATCATCAGGACTTTTGGAGCAAGCTGTTGTCCTCAACGAAGCAACTGATTAACTGCACGCCTGTCGACCTGCTTGTGGTTCCAATAAACGATTGATCACCAATCAGTCACGCACTAGATAGCAAAACGCCCACGATAGTCGTGGGCGTTTTTTGTAATCGTTAGGATCCGCTGATCTTAATCTTTCATCGAAGAGAGCACATAAACATCAAATCGGTTCTTTTTGGTCTCTATCGCCATGGTCGGTTTGGCCTCATCTAGCCAGTTTGCATAGTCTGGTCTTTTGACCACCACTCTTTTATTTGCAAGGGCTAAGGCAGGTTCCAACAATGCATCCGCATCGATATCAGCCCCCACCAAAGATTGGAACACTCGCATCTCTTTTTTAACCAGAGCCGACTTCTTTTTGTTCTCTGGGTGTGGGTACATCGGGTCGAGATAAACCACATCAGGTTTCTCAAAATTAGGATCTAAACTCAGTGAAGACAGCGCATCATGACTGGAGGCATAAAGCAGTGTCATTCGCTCGGAGACCCACTCGCCTATATCGGCATCCTGTTTAGCGCGCGCCAAGCCATCTTCGAGTAGCGCTGCAACCACTGGGTGACGTTCCACCATCTGCACGCGACAACCAAGTGATGCCAATACAAACGCATCGCGCCCTAATCCTGCAGTGCCATCCAATACTGTCGGTAGCGCTCCTTTATTCAGCCCTGCCGCTTTTGCAATTGCTTGACCTTTACCGCCACCAAACTTTCTGCGATGACCAACTGCACCCCCACGAGATCGACAAAGATGGCGCCTAGTTTAGGCTCATCCGTTTTGCGCAGCTCTAAACGCTCACCAGTGTGGACAAGTGCGAGAATACTGTTTGCATCGTGCTGCAAGCCCCAACGCGAGGTAAGCTCGCTAAAGTGCGACTCTAAACTTGGGTCTTCACAAATGAGTTGTAGCTGCACTTTAGTCTCCGCTTGGTCGTTGGTGCTGATAGAAGGTCGGCAAGTTTACCCAATTTTGCACCATGCTACGAATGAATAGTGCGAGTAAATGGTACTTATCTTGCTGCCATCAACTCATCAGCGAGCTGTTGAATCGGTTTTGGCCTGCCAATAATGTAACCTTGACCATAATCCACGCCAAGTTCCACCAACTTATCAATAATATCGGTGTTCTCAACGAACTCCGCCACCGTAATTTTCCCCATCTGCTTGGCTAGATCATTTATAGAACGTACCATCACATAATCCATCTCGTTAACGTCAATATCACGCACAAATAAGCCGTCAATCTTCACTACATCGACAGGCAACTTTTTCAAGTAACCAAAGGATGATAGGCCAGAGCCAAAGTCATCTAACGCAATAACGCAACCTAGCTCTTTTAAGCGACCAAATACCTTAATCGCCAAATTCATGTTGTTCATCGCAGCGGTCTCTGTAATTTCAAAACAGAGCTTGTCGCTCGGTACTGTGGTGCGTTCCAACGCCGTTATCAGAAACTCAATAAACTCCGCGTTGCCAATCGAATGACCCGATAAATTAATTGAGCAGCGACTTATCGCCTCCAACGTTTGCGGCTGACTTTCCAACCAAGCCAAGGTATTACTTACGACTTTTTTATCAATCTTGTGTGCGATGTTATAGCGCTCTGACGCGGGCATAAAGATCGCTGGAGAAATGTAATCCCCGTTGGTTTGCCTGATTCGCACTAACACCTCAAAGTGGAGCGCTGTTGAATCTCCGCTAAGCGGTAAGATTTGCTGGGCAAACAGCTCAAGACGATCATTGGCAAGCGCATCATGCACTAAGCTGACACTCGCCATTTCTTGATGACGACGTTTTAGATCTTCATCATCTTGGCAGTAGAGGTTATAACGATTTCGCCCCTCTTCTTTAGCCGCATGGCAGGCCGTATCTGCTTGAGCATGCACCATTTGAGGAGAGATCGCCGTATCGTCAATCAGTCTTATACCAATAGAACACGTTAAGTTTAGGCTTATCTCTTCCCAGAAAAACGAATGTTCATTGAGGTTATTAATGATGTCCTTGGCAACGTGTACAGCATCGAGCTCAGTGCAGTCTTTCAGGAGTACGGCAAACTCATCTCCGCCCATGCGAGCAAGAACAGAGTTATATGGAAGGGTTTCCTCTAACGCACTGGCTGCAAACTGAATGGCCGCATCACCCGCCTCATGGCCTGCTGTATCGTTCAACACCTTCAGTTGGTCAAGATCGAGGTAAAGCATGGCGTGAGTGCGCATACGCGTCTCAACCTCTTTGAGCGCCTTTTCCAGTTCGATCTCAAACTGATTGCGGTTGAAGGTGTCGGTCAATAGGTCATGACGAGCTTGATAGGCAAGTTGGTCTGCTAGGTTGCGCATTTCAGTCACGTCTTCACCAACGATTAGCAAATGACCCGTTTCAGGCAGTGGACGAATGTTCTCTCGGATCCACAAGTCATGCCCTTCAAGATGGCGGTACTCCACTTCGCGACGCCATACCCCATGCACCGCTTGCTTAGGCTGAAGCAGTATCTGGCGAGGTGAAAGCGATGTGGGATCAGAATAAAGCTCACTGAGGTAGTGACCCAATAATTGGTTCGATTCTTTGCCCAGCAGCTGTTCAGTGAAGCTATTCACTTGCTGAATGCGATTTTGCTCATCCAACGTAATCATCATCACGGGCTGTTTATCGTAATAATGGCTTAAGCTCTTTTCTCTTTGAATTAGTTTCTCTTCGGTGAGTTTACGTGAGGTGATATCTCGCGCTTCAAGTAAGTATTTACTTCGTGTCGACAAACCTTGCGGCAATGGCTTAATAGAGACCTCTAACATCATAGATCCCTTATCCTGATGCCAGATTTCACATTCAATTTGGCTTACGCCCCCACCTTTGCGTTTAAAGAATGCTTCGAGTGCTTTCGCACCAGAAACCTCCCAGTGCTCATGATTCCAAATCGGCTTATCGAGTTGATAACCTTGAAAAAATAGCAGCTCTTGCAACTTACTATTATTCGAAACCAGTTTTCCCTCGTCATCAAGCAGCCCAATATACTGATAGCTCTGGTCAAAAATAGACTCTAATAGCAACTGACTTTCTTTAGCCGAACCTTCACTTTTTTTCAGTCGAATGAGGAAGTAAATGAGCGTGCAAACGATGATCGCCAAGCCAAGCAACAAACTAGCAACCAGTTGAATCTCTCGCTCGTAACGTTCCACAAATGACAGTGGTTTATTGAAGATGACTGACGCAGCCTCCCCTTCAATACCTAACCCCCATTTAGCGACCGCTTGGTAATCCAATTTGATTTCCGGCGTGCCGGCAATCGGCTTAGGCAGAGGTGCCTCTGGGTTGGCCAGCACCTTAACAAGGATTTCACCCGCTTGTTGTCCTTGTTTGCGTCCGCTTTGTATCACACCGCCAACCGCGCCATAACCAAGCCCTAAATCTTGCACCATATAGATTGGTGCGGTCGCTTGTTGGTTGAGCTCTCTCCAGTCATCATCGCTAATGATGTTACCGTACTTATCTCGGTAATAGATCCAAAACAGAACACCGTCAGATTCGTTCATCACCTTGAGCTGCTGCTTAAGGGAATCAAATGTCTCAGGTACAAGATGCCTAATGTAGCTGGCATAGTTTGGGTTGTGTCTAACAAACTCAACTATCTGCTGCCTAACTAGCCCGCCGGTGATTGAGTGATCACTGACTATGTGGATTCGTTTTACGTTTGGCTGAATACGCTTTATTAGAGATAAGTTACTGGCAAGGTCGATATCCTCTATCACCCCGGTTGCCAGTAATCCTTCGTGCTGCTTGGGCTGATAGTGATTGATGCCACCAAAGATGATTGGCGTCCCTTGCACGTATTCTGCAAGCTCTTTAACTAGCCTTAACGCGTTGTTATCGCTCACAACAATCGCAGAGAAAGACTCTTGCTCAAACTTGGTCTTGTATAGGCTTTTTAGCTGCTCTAGATATTCAGGGGTTTGAAGTCGTTTCGTATCGAGGTAAAGGATGCGGGTACGAATATCCTGATCTTGCAACGACTCTTGTAAGCCAGCCTGAAAGGAATCCGTCCAAAAAAAGCCGTGATGATATGAGTGAACCACCAATACGTCTTTATCTTGCTCTTGCGCTAATACGCAGCTACTACATAATGCAATAATCATGAACAAAAGACGTAGAATCACAGCACGGCTCTCAGGTGTTAGGTAGTTGTTAATGATAACATTATCTGTGATAAAGAACGCCGACTCAATCACGAAGCCATAATCGCCATCAATCTAAGGAAGACAGATGCAAATCACTCAAGCCAAGCTAGACGATCTCGACAAAGCAATCTTGAAGACCTTAATGGAAGACGCTCGCACGCCTTATGCCGAGATGGCCAAACAGTTTGATGTTAGCCCTGCCACTATCCACGTTCGAATTGAGAAGATGAAGTCTGCAGAAGTCATTCAAGGTACTGAAGTCATTGTCGATACAAAAAAACTCGGCTATGACGTTTGCTGCTTCATTGGTATTAACTTAAATGCTGCTCGCGACTATCACTCCGCGCTTGAAAAGTTGAACGCATTAGAAGAAGTCGTTGAGGCCTACTACACCACTGGCGCATACAACATCTTCGTTAAGCTGATGTGCAAGTCCATCGAAGAACTACAATATGTGCTGATCGACAAGCTACAAGCCATTGATGAAGTGCAATCGACCGAGACATTAATCTCATTGCAGAACCCAATTAACCGTAACGTTAACCCATAAAAAAACTCCCTATTTAGGGAGTTCTTTCAATCACGATACGAGCATCTTTAAAGAAATATTAGCGCTTAAGGAATGCCGCTAACTCTTCTGCTGAGATACCTTGGTCAGCAAGTTGTTTTGCCATTAGGTCGACTTGCTCATCTTTTCGAGCTTCGATCACTTGTTGAAACTGAAAAACCATATCGCGCAGTAAAGGCAAAGGCACTTGCTTCGCTGCGCTTTGAATACGCTCACCACTTTGGTTACCAAGTTCAGCCAGTAGCTTGCCAAACATCACCTTCTCTGGTGCCTCTTCGAGCTGCTCGAGAACACGAGCCATCTCGTAAGTTGTCATTGTCATTACTGCGAAAATCCACTGCTTAAAATGATTATATTAGTGCAACAAATATACACCTGTTTACTCATGAATAAAACAGTGTTTATTAGGTTAAACAGTAACTTTGTGCCATGCTTTACCGACTTTGCTTAGTAGAATGAATAGCGCTGGTGCAACCAACAACATCTGAACAGCAATCATATGCTGAGGCTCAAGATTGGCTCGTTGCATTAGACCTACCACTAATCCAGACCCACTCATTTGGAATAGACCTAGAAGCGCCGCAGCTGTCCCCGCTTTATCGCCAAATGGAGCGAGTGCTTTACCTGCTGCCGAGCCCAGTACCCATGCAAATCCGACAGAAGAGACAAAGATCGGCGTCATGAATGCCCACGCTTGCGCAGTATTTGCTAGTAGCAACATCATCACGCCAGCGAACAACATCAGAAGAACCCCACTGATTAACGTAGTGCGAGTGCCAAACGCATCCATACATTTAGGTGCCGTTAAGCATGCAATGATATTCACCACGCATTAATGCCAAACCAGAACGTGAACTCATTCATCGTAAGCCCCAAACCATCCATCAACACGACTGGTGCAGAAGTGACGTAAGCAAGAATAACCGCCATAGCTAACATACACAGTGTTGAGTGGAAGATGAAAGTTGGCGTTTTCAATACGGACCAGTAACGCTCAAGCTTAAACACAGCCTGTTTTTCCGTTGCTGGGTTGGTTTCTTTCATGTTGACCAACATAATCGCGCCAACAAAAAGAGCAAACAGCGCCATGAAGCTGAAGTTGCTTCTCCAGCCAAACTGCTGCGTAAGCCAACTTCCCAAGATTGGTGCCAATGCGGGAATAAAACAGATCGCTCCATTCAGATAGCTGATCATCTTCCCGCTTTTTTCAGGACCAAATAGGTCGCGAACTGTTGCAAAGGCCGCTACTGATGTCGCACACGCACCTAAGCCTTGTAGCAACCTAGCCATCAACATCCACTCAATCGTTTGAGCGCTCCACGCCAATACAGCACTCAAACCGTAGATAGTAATGCCTGCAATCGCAACAGTTCGACGTCCATGCTTATCCGCTAGTGGGCCAGCAAAAAGTTGCCCAACACCCATAGCAAATAAAAACCATGTAATCGTGTCTTGTGCCAGAGTGTGTTCCACGTGAAACGCCTGTGAGATCTGCGGTAACGCAGGCAGGTAAATATCGATCGCTAACGGGCTAAACAACACAAGCATGGTTAGCAAAGCAAATTGCATTTTCGTCACATTGGTTTGGGTAGAACTTTGCACAAAACAGTCCGATTATTCGATGAAATTTACGCAAGTGTAAGCTACTCTAGATATTACAAACAGTGACCTTTAGTCATTACTGTTATTCCAATAGAGAATTTCATGAAAATTGAAAAGCTTGTCCGGATGGACTTAAACTTGCTCGTCTGTCTGCATGTACTTATTGAAGAGCTTAACGTCACCAGAGCGGCGCAAAGGTTATGCTTAAGCCAATCGGCCGTTAGCAAAAACTTAGCCAAATTACGCGAACAGTTCGATGATCCTCTATTTGTTCGGCAAGCACATGGCATGCTTCCAACTCCGAAAGCAATCTATATCAAACCTAAGCTAGACAAGTTACTCAACCAGCTTGAACAAATTAGTCAACCAGAGCAGTTCGATCCAAGCGTTAGCGACTATCGTTTTCAAATCGCTGCAGTTGAAAGTGTCTACCCTCTAATCTTGCCCCACTTTCTACCTGTCGTGTTCAACAGAGCGCCAAAAGTAACGATTAGTACTCATGCTTGGGATCTGTCTACATTTAGCCAGTTGCAGCGAGGTGAACTCGATTTTGGTATCACTGGTAAAGACATCGACATCAACGATGCAAAGCTAACGATGCTTCCACCACCGGATATCTGTGAGCAAGAAATCTATCGTGATAGACAGATATGCCTAGTTAGAAAGAACCACCCTGCACTGTCAGGTGAATGGGACTTAGACGCTTACCTTATGCAGCGCCATCTTCAAGTTCGATGTGATGGCAATGATCGCTGGCTGCTAGATTACAGGCTTGCAGATCTAGGTTTAGAGCGCGACATCGCTATAACCGTGCCTGACTTCAACAGCGCGGCCAGCTTGTGTAGTTACACTGATTTCGTGTTCACTGCCCCCAGTCATTTCATTAACATGATTTCTCATCAACTTGACCTACAAACTCTGCCTTTACCACTAGAATTTCCGCCAATGGCGTATACACTGTTCTGGCACAGAGATAGAGAGAATGATCCTGCGATATGTTGGATACGAGACATAATCAATGAAAGCATTGGCTCTCTGAGAGAATTTGCAGCCAACGACTAATTAGAACGTTAGCTTAATGGGTTCAGTGTGCTCCCATGGTAACTATGGTAGTGACGTTCACTGCGCTAATAATGACGATATGAAGGATTTATCGATGTTAACAACCACCGAACAAAAGCTCGAAGCACTTCGAGGTTGGCTCAAACAACAGAGCCTAGACGCAATCATCATTCCTCATGAAGATGAGTTTCTCGGCGAGTACATTCCAGAACACAACGAACGTTTGCATTGGCTAACCGGCTTCACCGGATCAGCGGGTGCTGCCGTTGTTACCCAAGATAAGGCTGCCATTTTCGTAGATGGCCGCTACACCGTTCAAGTAACTAAACAAGTACCAAACGAACTGTTTGAGTACCGCCATCTTATTGAAGAACCGTGCCTGGAATGGGTTAAACAAAACTTAGACAGAGGCAGTAAGGTTGCCATTGATCCTAAGATGCACAGTGGAAATTGGCTGACGAACGCGCAGGCAACATTTAACGAAGCGATGGAGCTCGTTGTGCTCCCGCATAACCCGATCGATGAGTTATGGCATGACAGACCAACTGCTCAGCTATCTAAAACTTACCTGATGCCAGTAGAACACTCTGGGCAATCCAGTTTTGATAAACGTCAACAGATCGGTAAAGTACTCTCTTCTCAAGGTGTCGATGCTGCAGTCATTACATCGTTAGACTCGATTTGCTGGCTATTGAACATTCGCGGTAGCGATGTTTCTCGCTTACCCGTCTTACTATCGCATGCCATCATCGATACATCAGGTAACCTTACCTACTTCATCGATGAATCACGTATTGAAGATAGCTTTGATAAGCATGTCGGCGCTGGTGTATCTCTCCAAGATCCAAACTTATTAGAAACTGCGTTATCTAACCTTTCGAATAAGAAAGTCCTCATTGACCCCGTTACCAGCAACGCTTGGTTCACTTTAGTCCTTCAGAATGCTGGTGCTCATGTTGTTAAATCAGCAGACCCATGCGCAATGCCAAAAGCGGCCAAAAACAGCGTTGAGATTAAAGGCATGCGCGATAGCCACATTAAAGATGGTGTCGCTATGGTCAAGTTCCTATCTTGGCTGGATAAGGAAGTGGAAAGTGGAAATCTACATAGTGAAGGCGCGCTATCCGACCGCTTACATGAGTTCCGCAAAGAAGACAGTACACTGCGAGATCTGAGCTTCGATACAATATCGGCGGCGGGCAGCAATGCGGCCATGTGTCACTACAATCATTTGAATGAAGCCGAATCGACTAACCTTTCAATGGATTCACTCTACCTAGTTGACTCGGGTGGTCAGTACCTAAACGGCACAACTGATATCACGCGAACCATCGCAATTGGTCAGCCTTCAGACTTTATGATTCGCCAGTTTACACTAGCTCTCAAAGGTCATATTGGTATTGCACGAGCTCGCTTCCCTCAAGGTACTCGAGGTTACCAGCTTGATACTCTAGCAAGACAGCACCTTTGGGCTGAGGGTTTCGACTATGACCACGGTACCGGTCATGGAGTTGGACATTACTTGAGTGTTCATGAAGGCCCTGCGAGTATTTCAAAGCGACAGATAGACATCCCACTCGTTGAAGGCATGGTACTGTCCAACGAGCCTGGCTATTACCGAGCTGATGAGTTTGGTATCCGAATTGAGAACTTAGAACTTGTCGTTGAGATTCCAACGCAAGGTGACTTAAAGATACTTGGGTTTGAATCCCTCACTCGATGCCCAATTGATGTAAGAAACATCGATGCGAACTTACTGACTCGACCTGAATTGAACTGGTTGAATGACTACCATCAGAAAGTTTGGGCTGATTTAAATCATCTTGTAGATGGCGAAGTTAAGGAATGGCTCCGCAATGCAACACAACCGCTTGAGCATTCATTGATTCAGCAGGCATAGATTTAGCAGGCATACCCTCATCGTTCTTTGATAAACTCTAGCGTGAGTTTTCTCGTAGTAAAAAGGCTTCCTATTTGGAAGCCTTTTTCATGTTTCACGTGAAACATCTACAAAGAGCAGGATGAACCTGCACTCTATTCACACCGCATTATCTGTGCCCTATCATCCCGAATAAGCAGAATGCCAATCTCTCCACACTGGTCGAAGCCTTTGTTTCGAATCATAGATTCGACATCCGCTGCACTTCGCTCGTCACTTATCTCGAACTGCTCAAGCTCAACATCTTCCATTGCATATCCTCCAGCTGAGTTTTTGACGCCGCAGACATGGACGTAACGCCTAACGGCAACATATTATCGCGGAAATGAGCAGACTCTCTCGTAGACAGGGACAGCTCTACCTCTGGATTAAGCAATCGATAGGCACATATGAGCTGCACTAGTTGTTTATCAGTCATGACCGATTTGGGTTGAAGTGCACCTTTACAAGGCCTTAACCTTGGGAACGAAATAGAGTAACGAGTTTGCCAATAAGTCCTTTCGAGATAATCTAAATGCGCCGCGACGTAGAAACAGTCTGCTCGCCATTCCTCTAACCCGATAAGAGCACCGATACCAATCTTATCAATTCCGGCTTTCGCAAGGCGGTCAGGTGTATCCAGACGACGGTAAAAATCCGTTTTGTTACCACGCAAATGATGCGATGCATAAGTACTTGGATGGTAAGTTTCTTGATACACCATGACCGCATCTAAACCGAGAGTTTTCAGCTCTGCATACTGGTCTTGCTCTAAAGGTTGAACTTCCATTGCCAAATAGTTGAAGTGCGGCTTGATGATAGGCAGCATTTCGCGGAAATAGTTCATCCCTACTTTCGTTTCATGCTCACCAGTTACTAACAGCACGCTATCAAACTTCATCGCTTTGATAGCCTCGACTTCAGCAAGTATTTCATCTTTACTCAACGTACGGCGCTTGATTCGATTCTCCATCGAAAAGCCACAGTACGTACAAGCGTTGGCACATAGATTCGAAAGATAAAGCGGTACATAAAGTCCTACCGTATTACCAAAACGTTTTCTTGTGGCAGCGTAAGATAGCTGTGCCATTCGCTCTAGATACGGTTCTGCCGCCGGAGAAATTAAGGCTTTAAAATCTTCCAAATCCCGCTTATTTTTTGAAAGCGCGCGTTCAACATCAGCACTCGTCTTTGAGTAGATAGATAAACTGATGTCGTCCCAGTTAAGTTGTTTGAACTGATCAACGAAGCTCATTGCTCGTTCCTTATGTGTTTTCTATCACTCAAAGTTCATCTAAAAAATTGGTTAGTGGGCTTGATGCAACCGCATGATTTACCTGCCCAGCTAAACCAGATTCGTAAGCCATACGTCCAGATTCAACAGCAAGCTTGAATGCATGAGCCATTTCAACAGGATTACTCGCAACTGCAATTGCAGTATTTACAAGCACTGCATCGGCACCAAGTTCCATCGCAAATGCTGCGTGAGAAGGAGCACCTATACCAGCATCAACAACAACCGGCACGTTGGCTTGGTCGATAATAATCTCGAGAAAGTCTTTCGAAACGATCCCCTTATTAGAGCCAATTGGCGCACCCAAAGGCATCACTGCAGCACAGCCCACTTCCTCAAGGCGTTTGCAAAGTACAGGGTCTGCGTGACAATAAGGAAGAACGACAAACCCATCTCGAACTAGTTGCTCTGCCGCAGCTAGCGTTTCGATTGGGTCTGGCATTAAATATTTTGGGTCTGGATGTATTTCGAGTTTTAGCCAATTAGTACCAAGCGCCTCGCGAGCCAAATGCGCCGCAAAAATAGCGTCTTTAGCCGTCTTTGCACCAGACGTATTCGGCAGTAGGTTCACACCAGAATCAACCAGGGGCTTTAAAATATCATCTTGCTTGTCGTTAACGTCTACACGCTTAAGCGCCATTGTCGCAAGTTCAGACCCTGATCGTTTGATTGCTTCAGCCATGATCTGATTATTCGAAAACTTACCGGTACCGGTGAACAGACGTGAGCCAAAAGTTTTGTCAGCTATCTTTAGTTTTCTTTCTAATGCAAACATAGGTCTAGCCCCCTGCTATCGCTTGGAACAGTGAGATACTGTCGCCCTGATTTAATATTGTCGTTTGCCAAGTACTTTTAGGCACAACGGTATTGTTGATAGAGAAAACACATCCATCGTTAGGTAGGTCCAGCTCTGAGATAACTTCACTTAATGATGCACCCTTTTTCACGCTGGTCGGCGTATCATTGATTACTACTTGTATCGTTTCCATATTTAACCTAATTGCCAACTTAGAAATCTGCTTTCTGATGAGCACCGCACACAGAACATGTTGGGTCTTTCGGAATCGTCAGTTGCTGCCACTGCATTGTTTGCCCGTCAAAGAGATGAATTTTGCTCGTCGTGATTTGCTCGTGCATGCCTGCTAAATGTTGAATGCTAAGCAGTGCTTGCATGTTACCTATCACGCCAACGATTGGGCCTATTACACCAAGATCACTACACCTAGCATTTGCCTGATTTTGATTGTTGCCATGTTCTTTCGGATATAGACATTCATAACACCCCATCGTTGATGGCATGTCATCACCCAAGGAATACATAGCAACTTGCCCGGTCCAACCAATTGCCGCTCCCGAAATAAGCGGTTTCGAGTACTTATAACAAACTTCATTTAACTGATGTCTGGACTCAAAATTGTCACTACAATCCAAGACAATATCAGCTAACGATACTTCAAGACCTAGCTGAAAACTGTCCATTCGTTTGTTGATAGTCCGAATACTGACTTTCGGGTTTAGCGCGTTTAATTGTCGTTTCGTTGCAGCCACTTTGCTAACACCGAGATCTTCCTCACGATAGATGGTTTGACGATGAAGATTGCTGACATCCACTACATCATCATCTGCGATAACAATTTTACCGATGCCCGCACCAGCCAAATACATCAATGCAGCACTGCCTAACCCACCACAACCGATAACTAATACGGAAGCATTAACTAAGTTGTGTTGACCTTCTTCACCAATTTCTGGCAAAGATACTTGGCGTTGATAGCGAAGAAATTCAGCATCAGAAATCGTTTTTTTAGACACGCACAGATCCTTCTAACATTGTTCCTTCAAGCATCTTTTCAGCTTGCTTAGTTTGCTCTAACTGAGGACTGCTATGCATTATTTGATCGAAGCTCTGTATGACTTGTTTGGGATCGTCGGCTAACGTTATAGCGCGTACAACAGCTAAACTCGATACACCTGTTTCCCAAACTTTAGGGGCCGTTTCCAAATCGATCCCACCAATAGCCACCGTTGGGTAACCCACGTTATCGCCATAAGGAATAGTGTCGATCAGTTGCTGATACAGAGCCAATCTAACTAGGCCTTGCGGCTTCGATGGCATGACTTTAGTCGTGGTAGGGAAAATATGTCCAAGCGCAATGTAGCTAGGGTTGATTTGGACAATTCGTAGCAACTCATAGTATCCATGAGTGGATAAGCCAAGATGAATTCCAGACTCACTCAATAGAGTTAAGTCAGACTCCTCAATGTCCTCTTGGCCAAGGTGTACACCGAAGGCTCCATGTTTAATTGCAAGCTGCCAGTAATCGTTAATGAACAAGTTGGCCTTGTATTGATGTCCAAGCTCTATTGCTCTCGCAATACTCTGCTCTAGGTCTGGCTGTTGAGGATCTTTGATTCTTAGTTGGAGCGTCTTAATCCCAAGTTTAAGCAAACGCTCAATCCATTCAGCGCTGTCTACAACAGGATACAGGCCCAGATTCTTGTCGGCATGATACGGGAATTTAACGTGATGACTGCGCGTAGACCATCCTACTTTGATATCGAGTAAAGCATTTTCCAATACTGGCGTTGGGAAATCATGGAACGACTTTGGCCATGTTTCACGTGAAACATTACGTAGTCCTCCTGCCAGAGTCATACAATCTTCAATAGGAAAATCTAGACTTAGCAAGCTGGCAATATGGCAAAGATGCTGGATATTGGCCGCGAGATCAGGAGCGTCACTCTCGGAAATATCTAGCGCTTTTAAGGTGCCATCATTCCAGATGTCATAAATGCCATCATTAACCTTTACTGATACCAGCACATTACCTTCTGTAGGTAATGCATCGAGCTCTTGGCTACCTAGCTCGTTAGGGTATTGAATATGGAAAGTACACGCATCATTCTCAATATCATCACAAAGTAAGTTAGAAGAGAGAGATAAGCTCGGTTTACCTTCGGCCTCAATGACAATAGATTGAGTTGGGCTTACACCCAACTCGATATCATCAATAGACAACCCCTGCTCTTGAGCCAAAAGCAGGGACTGTTGGATATGGCCAGTAAACTCGATTCTCGAAGAAGGAATCAAGATTTTCACTATTGCGTCTCCGCCTCACTAGTTACTGCCGCGTGATAAAGTTCTGATCCTGTTGAACGGAATTCTTCAGATTTCTTACGCATTCCTTCTAAAGGATCGTCTAACATCTTCACCTGAATTGCCTGGTCACGAGCAACTTGCTCAGTGTCTTTAGCATACTCACGAACTTCTTGAGATATCTTCATCGAACAGAATTTCGGACCACACATAGAGCAAAAATGAGCAACTTTGCCTGATTCTTGAGGAAGCGTCTCATCATGGAACGCACGTGCGGTATCTGGGTCTAGAGCAAGATTAAATTGGTCTTCCCATCGGAACTCAAAGCGCGCTTTAGACAGTGCGTTATCACGAACCTGCGCACCTGGGTGACCCTTTGCTAGGTCAGCAGCATGAGCAGCAAGCTTATAAGTAATTAGGCCCGTCTTAACGTCTTCCTTGTTAGGTAATCCTAAATGCTCTTTCGGTGTTACGTAACACAACATTGCACAGCCATACCAACCAATCATAGCTGCACCAATACCCGAAGTAATATGGTCGTAACCGGGTGCAATATCGGTCGTCAGTGGGCCAAGAGTATAGAATGGCGCTTCATCACAATGCTCAAGCTGAACGTCCATATTCTCCTTAATCATGTGCATTGGCACGTGACCAGGGCCCTCAATGATGACCTGTACATCGTATTCCCAAGCGATTTTAGTCAGCTCACCTAATGTACGTAGCTCGGCAAACTGAGCTTCATCATTCGCGTCTGCAATCGAACCAGGACGTAAACCATCACCCAGTGACAGAGCGACATCGTACTTAGCACAGATTTCACAGATCTCTCTGAAGTTAGTGTATAGGAAGCTTTCTTCGTGATGAGCAAGACACCACTTAGCAATGATAGAACCACCGCGCGAAACAATACCCGTGACACGTTTGGCCGTCATCGGCACATAACGAAGTAGAAGGCCTGCATGGATTGTGAAGTAATCAACCCCCTGCTCTGCTTGTTCAATTAGCGTATCTCGCATGACTTCCCAATTAAGGTTCTCTGCGACACCGTTAACTTTTTCTAGAGCTTGATACATAGGCACCGTACCGATTGGTACCGGGCTGTTACGAAGAATCCACTCACGAGTTTCGTGAATGTTTCGGCCAGTAGACAAGTCCATTACCGTGTCGCCACCCCAACGAGTCGACCAAACCAGCTTTTCTACTTCTTCTTCAATTGAAGAAGTTACCGAAGAATTACCAATGTTGGCGTTTACCTTCACTAAGAAGTTACGGCCAATGATCATTGGCTCAGATTCTGGATGGTTAATATTCGATGGGATAATCGCACGACCACGGGCAACTTCATCACGCACAAACTCAGGAGTAATATCTTCTGGTAGTGTTGCACCAAAACTTTGACCAGGATGCTGCTGCGTCAACACTTCGTTGCGGTACTTAGCGCGGCCCATGTTCTCACGAATGGCAATGTATTCCATCTCTGGAGTGATAATCCCCTGACGCGCGTAGTGAAGCTGAGTAACGCACTTGCCCTCTTTAGCACGGCGAATTTTAGGAAGGTTGCCGTAACGTAAATCATCCAGTGTTTCATCCGCTAGGCGCTCTTTGGTATATACAGAGCTCACTTCATCTAGCAGCTCTGTATCCGAACGCTCTTCAATCCACTGCTTGCGAAGCTTAGGTAGGCCGTTGTATAGGTCTATGGTGTGCTCAGGATCGGTATAGACACCTGATGTGTCATACACCCGAATAGCTTCATTCGGCTCAAAGATAGGCGCTTCTTTTGTCCCACCTATTAAGCTGTCAGCCAACGCGATTTCACGCATAGGCACTTGAATGTCAGGACGTGAGCCTTCGACATAAACTTTGGTTGAATTTGGATAAGGTTGTACTGATAACGTATCAATAAACTGTTTTGCTTCCAGTCTCGCTTGCTTGCGACTCGACATAGCATTTTTCCTTAATTGTTATTCTAGAAGAAAGAACTTAGATAAAAATGCTTGGCGGAAAGATGCGACAAGAGGTGCTGTTGTACGGTGATTCAAAGCTCATGCACAACAGATATAGGATAGATCTATTTAGACAACGGAATAGAGTATCTTCTCTTGTTCCCTTCGCAGGTGTTAACCTGATCAGGTTCAACGGATCCCGAATAAACGGTCTCAGCCTAATGGCACTCCGACAAGTAGATGCATTATAAGTAATCGATTTGTTTAAACCAAGTTAATCGATTAATTTTAACGCAGTAAATTTAAATTAACTCTTAATGATAAATTGAAAACCCACCCACGCAGCCGTGATGCTTAAGGTGACATTAAGAATGACATTCAAACCCATCTTTAGATATTCACCCTGATGCATTAATGTAACATTGTCCATCGAGAATGTTGAAAAGGTAGTCAAAGCGCCTAAAAAGCCAAGGCCGATGATCTGGCGCCAAGGTTCTGTGGCTAACGACCCATTTTCAAAAGCAGCAATTAAGCAGCCCATAATGAGAGAACCGACTACGTTTACGGTGAGTGTGCCGTAAGGAAACCCTCTACCAAGCAGAGTCGCACAAAACTCGGAAACCAAATATCGGGAACAAGCACCAAACGCCCACCCAATGCAATAAAACCTAAAATAGCGAACTGACTCATAACGCCTCCAAATTTTAAACTGTCGCTATTGTAGCGGTAAGTGTTCGAAAATGGACCTACAAATAGAAAAAACTCAGTGAGACTATATAGAATAACTAACGTCGTTTTAAAAAGTTACAGGAGTCACTTATTAGCAACACACAAACCATTTAACAGTATGAGAGTCTATATAAGTTACGTGCAAGACAAAACAGTGCGAATTTGAGACACGTACGGCTTAACAAAGTAAAGAAATAATAGAGACATTGAGTCACTACAAGTATCGGTAGTAGCATATGCAAGGCATTGATATCCACGGATCGGAGTCACGAATGAAACCCAATTTCTACCCACTCTCCTCTCGCATACTCCTATTAGGAAGCCTCACTGCTTTGCTCAGTACATCCAGTTTAGCCAACGAGTATTGCTCTGAACTTCCCCATAGAGAAATTAAACCATTGTCAGTTCATATGGCGAAGTACGAAAAGCAACTGCAAGGAAAGAGTGGAGTATACGTTTTAGAGCAAGGCACAGAAGCTATGATGTCCCGAGCTTGGTTAACGGATAGAGCTGAAGAGTCGATTGATATCCAATACTTCATTTTCTCTGTGGACAATATAGGACTGATAGCAACAGAGTATCTAGTACGAGCTGCCGATAGAGGTGTCAAAGTTAGAGTGCTGGTAGACGACATAATGCTAGAGGCTAAAGGGAACGAACTGTTCTTACTTGCTAGCCATCCTAATATCGATATCAAAATATATAACCCAAACGCGAACGTTGGCAAAAATATAGTTCAGAAAGTCGCAAACCTAGCGATCGACTTTCATGGCTTTAACCAAAGAATGCACAACAAGATATTTGTAGTGGACAAGAAGCTGACGATAACTGGCGGACGGAATATTGCAGATGAGTACTTTGGCTTTGATCATACCTATAACTTCAGGGATCGAGATGTACTGCTCGCAGGCGAAGTATCCGACAGTATCAACACGTCATTTGAAGAGTATTGGCAACATGAGCTCGCTGTACCAGTTCAGAATCTCGTATCAAAAAGTCCCTTAATCGAAGACCCAGACTTCTCGAAATTGCACCAGTACGCTTGCGACCCGAGCAATTTTCATCCGGAGATCCGAGCTCAGATTGAAGAGGTACCTAATACTTTTGCCGAGCTAATTAAACAGGGAAAGCTGCAGTTTGTTGACGGCGTAGAATATGTCGCAGATAAGCCTGGAAAAAACGATCAAGAGACCTTTCTTGGAGGCGGTAGTGTAACGAAAGATAGACTGGTCGAACTCGCGACGACTGCTAAACGACGTATCCTTATACAGACACCCTACCTTGTTACAACGAAAGCTGACAGAGCATTTCTTGCGGACCTAGTAAACAAAGGTATCGATATCAGAATACTCACCAATAGCCTTGCTTCTAACGATAACCTAGAGGCCTTCAGTGGCTATCAAAGAGATCGAAAAGCGTTACTTAAAACCGGTGTCGACATTTATGAGTTCAGACCAAACGCGCAAGTTCGACAGAGAGTAATGACCGAACATATGCACAAACGTTTACCGACTACGCCAATATTTGGTCTGCACTCAAAAACCATGACCATTGATGAGCATACTACTGTCATTGGCACGTATAACCTGGACCCTAGAAGTGCAAACCTTAATACAGAAAGCTTCACTATCATTCCATCTAAAGAAATTACCCAAAGCGTGAGAAATGGCATGCTCGAGGAGATGGAGCCTGAAAACGCGTGGCGAATTACCAAAGATTTCAACCCTGACAACACGGTGAGCATTTTTAAGCGGTTAGGTGTGAAGATACGTCGCATTGTCCCTAAAAGTATACTCTAACACTCAAACATAGCGCGAAGGGCTCTATATGCTCTTGTATGAACCCATATAAGTAGATACCTATTACTTTATGTATCAGTCCTAAAGTAACGTTTAGAAAGCGATAGAGCTCTCAATGTAATCTACATCAAAAAGCTCCGCCCTTTTGGACTGAGCCCTTCGGTAATACTCACATCACTCGGGGGCTAGGAACACTTCCTAATACTTACTTTTACATATCTATAAACCTAGAAAGCCCCAGCATTTCTGCTAAGCTTCTAAGATGGCCAAGGTAGAGGATTCGACCGGGCTGGCGATCCAGGGGGACGCCTAGTTATCCCAACATTGCTTCGCAGAAGCAACAGATACAAAAAAGCCCCAGCATTTCTGCTGAGGCTTCTAAGATGGCAGGGGTGGAGAGATTCGAACTCCCAACACGCGGATTTGGAATCCGCTGCTCTGCCAATTGGAGCTACACCCCTAAAATTCTATATAGCAAATTCACAAAAACCTCGCGTTAGCGAGGTCTTGGAATAAATGGC
>NZ_JYJP01000132.1 GCF_001012815.1 Vibrio mexicanus | reverse complement strand
ACAACGTTACTGAGATTTACCAATCATCTCTCTAACTACAAAATTGATGCGGAAGTGGCGGAATTGGTAGACGCACCAGATTTAGGTTCTGGCGCCGCAAGGTGTGAGAGTTCAAGTCTCTCCTTCCGCACCATTATTTAGAACTGATTTGTTTTGTAAACGAATTGTTCACTGTTGGGCTATCGCCAAGCGGTAAGGCAGCGGCTTTTGATGCCGCCATTCCCTGGTTCGAATCCAGGTAGCCCAGCCACTATTTTAAAAGGTTGAGTTGTACAGCATCTGTTGATGCCCCATCAATTCTCCCTGGTTCGGTTCTAGTTAACCAAGCCACTATTACAACGTTATTGAGACTCACCAATCATCTCTTTAACTACAAAATTGATGCGGAAGTGGCGGAATTGGTAGACGCACCAGATTTAGGTTCTGGCGCCGCAAGGTGTGAGAGTTCAAGTCTCTCCTTCCGCACCATTATTTAGAGACCCAGCTTTTGCTGGGTTTTCTTTTTTGTTTGCAACTTAAATCACGCCTACTCACTTCTTCATTTTTAGTTTCTAACACTTTGTTAGACAATTGCTTATCTATCTAATTCTAATGTAAATAAGCAATGTTATGACTTCAGTTCGTCTCTATATTGGCGCTTATACAGAAGCTCCAAGCCTTAACCCTGGTTTACAATCTGTGATCCTCGACCCGACCACTGGCCAAATGACCCTAGATGAGGTTGTGGTAAGGGCAACCAACCCTTCTTATGTGATTACAGGCACCAACGGCGTCTACACCGCTTCTGAGGTCGAACAAGAATGTCCACCTGAGGCGACTTTCATCTCCAATGAACGCACGGCTAGCTCATTGAATATTTCGGGTTCATATCCTTGCCACCTAGCTATCAATAAAGATGAGACTTTACTTGCTACTGCACAGTACGGCTCGGGCTGTATCGATGTTTTCTCCCTCAATACTGATGGTCATTTGAATGAGCATGTCCAACATATTCAGCAAACTGGATCTGGCCCAAATCAAGATCGCCAAACACAAGCGCATGCCCATCAAGTTCAGTTTCTGAAAACAACCAATCAGCTCGTATGCGTTGACTTAGGATCAGACTCTGTTCACTTCTACAACTTTGAAGAAGGCCAATACAGTAAAGAGGCAACTGAAGTAGCCATGCCGGCAGGTAGCGGCCCTCGTCACTTAGTCTTCAACCAAGACGACACTATTGCATACGTACTTTGCGAACTTTCAGAAACGATCGTGATCATTGCTAAGCAAGGCAATGAATGGAAGATGATAAAAGAGCTGCCAGCATTAGCGGGTGAAGAGAACAAAGAAGCGGCGGCAGCAATACGCCTTTCTGCTGATGGTAAATTTGTCTATGCGTCCCTAAGAGCTCAATCATTGATTGCTTGCTATAGAGTATCAAATGATGGCTTAGACCTTAACTTAGTGTCTTCTACTGCGACTCACGGAGACTTTCCAAGAGATTTCGCAATTACAAGCGATGGCACATGGTTAGTTGCTGCAAACCAGCACTCTAACTCTCTAACGAGCTTTAAAAGAGATACGGAAACGGGAGAGCTAACATTCAGTGGGCAGGTACTAAGTATTGATGCTCCAGTCTGTATTACTTACTAGAGTGTCTATCCATCACAAAATGACACCCATAAAAAAATCCAGCCGAAGCTGGATTTTTTGTTTCATGCTGTTATCAGATTAGCCTAGTAGACCAAGTGCTGAGTTAGGCGCTTGCTTCGCTTGTGCAAGAACAGAGCTAGATGCTTGAGACAGAATCTGAGACTTAGTCAATGCAGTGGTTTCTTTTGCAAAGTCTGTATCTTTGATTCGGCTCTTAGACGCATTCACGTTCTCGTTGATGTTATCTAAGTTGTTAATTGCATGGCTGAATCGGTTCTGGAATGCACCCAGTTCAGCGCGGTGACTATCAACAAATTTCAGTGCCGCATCAACAATTGCTACCGACTCTTGAGCACCGCCCACTGACGTTACATCAATGTCGTTAACTGTTACTGCCGTTTGAGCACCAAAGCTAAGCTCACTGGCAAGGCTGCCACCAAAGGTTGCCGCACCATCAACTTTGTTGTTGTCAGTAAACACTTGCAGCTGACCATCTTCGTTAACTGACGCTTTAACCATGTCAGTTTGACCGTTGATGTACGTTGCTAGCTGCTCAATATCATCGCCTTCTTTAGCGTTGATAGTAATGGTTTCAGCCGTTCCTGTTAGCTTGTCAGTCAGGTTGATCGTAAGATCATTTGAACCCGCTTGAACTGCCCAGTTTGCATCTTTACCATTTGCCGCCTGGTAACTGCTACCACCCATGCCCGAAACATCGCTGCGCATGTTGTTTAGGCTTAGCATCACTGCTTCACCGTTATCTGCACCGATCTGGAATGATTTGGTTGCAAATGTGCCATTGAGTAGTTTGTTACCACCGAATGAAGTCGTTTCAGCAATACGATTTAGCTCGTTATTCAGTGCACCAATTTCTTCTTGAATCGCAACACGCTCTGATTTTGAGTTTGAGCCGTTAGCAGATTGAAGTGATAGGTCACGCATACGCTGTAGAATGTTAGTTGTTTCATTCATTGCACCTTCAGCTGTCTGTGCAATTGAAATACCGTCATTCGCGTTACGTACTGCAACATCAAGACCACGACTTTGAACATTCAATCGGTTAGAGATTTGCAGACCTGCCGCATCATCTTTTGCACTATTGATTTTAAAGCCAGAAGATAGTCTTTCCATTGATGACTGTTGAGCACTTGTTGCACTGTTTAAATAGCGCTGTGCCGTCATAGCCGAAACATTGGTATTAACATTAACCGCCATAGTGGTTTCTCCTATTGATTTCCGATTATCCCGGAGTTCCGAAAGGTTACCGACGTCTCGGACAACCAATGAGTTCTCTCAAAGTTATCTTTAATAGCGACCTTAGGAAAAATACCTTTAGAAAAAAATTTTATAGATTGACATTTTTTCTCTAAATGACTGAAAAATATGATGGTGAGTTAAATTCTTAGAAAAAAACTAAAGAAAATGAGGGACTTGCCGAGGGGTATTTTGAACGATTATTGCGGGTTATATTATACCCAAGTGACTTCAATATGCAGGATTCAGAGCATGGCCACTGAGTCTAGTTCAAGGCAAATGACGCAGCGGAATAACACGTTCTTTCCAAGTCATTTAACGTAGAAATTGACTCAGTGACACGCTCCCGAAGGGCGAGTTTGCCTAGCTCGCACACTTTGTTAACGATTCTCAATTTAGAACCACTAGATTGTCGAATCGTTGTCGCGTTTGCGAACTAGGTAATTCTCGCTGAACCACGCATCTTGAGGTTACTTGGGCATATGAAAAAGAAAAAGCCCCTTTTCCTTTGAGAGAACCGGGGCTAGTTGGTTAGTCAGTGCCGTGTGGAGATCAAGAGAAATGAACACACGCTGACCGTCCGTTAACGTAACAGGGGCTCAGAAATAAGCAGTGAGAGTGAGAGAGCTTAAATCCTAACTTACGTTACGTTTTGCCAAGGATTACTTCATTATTCCACGTCTGGATACAGCTAATGAAGGGCTCCAAGACTACTGCAATAGTGACATTGCAGAGTTTGGCAACTGTTTTGCTTGAGCAAGTATCGATGTACCCGCTTGTTGCAGAATCTGTGCTTTCGTCATTTGCGTTGTTTCCTTCGCAAAATCGGTATCTTTAATTCGGCTGTTTGACGCTTCCACGTTTTCTTGGATATTCGCCAAGTTGTTAATGCTGTGGCTTAGACGGTTTTGTTTCGCACCGAGATCCGCACGTTGTGAATCTACGTACTTAAGTGCAGCATCAATAATACCCACCGCATTTTGTGCACCACCAACAGATCGAACATCAATATCTTTTACTGTTGTTGCCACACCTGGGCCACCATTCAAGCCCAATTCTGATGCTAAGCCACCAGAAATATTGAAGTTACCTTCAATGTTTGGCTCAGCTACGAAAACCTGTAGTTTGCCATCTTGGTCTACCGACGCTTTGAACTTGTCTGTTTGACCGTTGATGTAGGTAGCCAACTGCTCGATGTCATCGCCTTCTTTCGCAATGATATCAACCGTTACTGCTTCACCGCTCTTGGTGGTAAATTCAAACTTTAAGTCTGCCGCTGTTGGCGCTACGCCCCAATCTTTGTTTTTGCCTTGTTCAGCAATGAAAGATTGACCACCCATACGGAAATCATCCGCACGAACGCTGGTTAGGCCCATAATGATCGCTTCACCAGAACTCGCACCGATCTGGAAAGATGCCTCACCAAATGAGCCGTTAAGTAGCTTACGTCCACCGAATGATGTGGTTTCCGCAATACGGTTCAATTCATCTTGAAGTGCCGCAACTTCTTCATGCAAAGCTTGACGCTCTGACGCAGAGTTTGTACCGTTCGCTGATTGAAGCGATAGATCACGAATACGTTGCAGAATCGCGGTTGACTCGTTCATCGCACCTTCAGCGGTTTGAGCGATCGAGATACCGTCGTTTGCGTTACGCATTGCCACATCCAGACCGCGAGACTGTGCTGTCAATCGATTCGAGATTTGCAGGCCCGCTGCATCATCTTTTGCACTGTTGATCTTATTACCAGAGGAAAGTCTTTCCATTGAGGTATTAAGTTCACCAGTCGCCTTATTTAGGTAACGCTGGGCAGTCATAGCCGACACGTTAGTATTTACTGTAATGGTCATACTTTGCTCTCCTAGTGAGTTCGCAAGTGCTTGCGAAGCGGCCAGCTTAATCTCATTTGGAAGCACTGACCGTAAATGACTTGCTAAGCCTGATTACACAGGCTGAAAAACTTTTCGTTTATCTCTGAATTTATATATCCAAATAGCGTGCCAATTTTTAAGTTCACTCAATTTAAATTTTATTCTTTAATTTACAGCAAGTTACAATTAAACCATTTTTACTTCTCTTATCAGTACATCTATATAAAGAAGTCTTAAAATAATCTTGCCGCATACTTGCCGCCCTATTGCCACGAGTAATTTGCCATGAAGAACTGGCCATGAACTGTGTGGCACTTGCCAAACTTCGCTTCTAACTTTGGGCACTTACGGCATGGCACGTAAGGCAATCAAAACCAGTCACGCTATCTAATAATGTGGCTATCGCTCTTTCTATTAGATGTAGTTAAACAAGGTTAAATCTTTCGCTTTGCCGAACGCCTGCTGAGAAGCTTGAAGCGCTCGAGTGTTTTCATTGAACTCAATTACTGCTGCTGCGTAATCAAGATCTTCAAAATTGCTTTTTGACTTAGCTAGAGTCATTTTGAAATCAGCATGCTGCTCTTCTTGAATATCTAACGTATTCAAGCGAGCACCCACATCAGTCCGCGCCTTCGTCAAATGAATAAACGCTGAGTGAAGTTCTTGGGTAATTTGATGCAGTTTGGCGGTCACCGATGCATCAGACACCGAACCTTCAGAAAGCTCGATGGCACTTTGCAAACTTTCAAACACGCTGTAGGTTTGTCTTGGTTCCAACGAGATGACATCACCTTTGGTGATTTGCCCTTTCACCTGAATTCTTAATCCTTCGTGCTCAATGCCTTTTAGAGGATCAAATTCGTCAGCTTTCACAACCGAGCCATCTTTCTCTAACTGATAACCGTATTTGCCATCAGGCATATCTACGAACGTCAAGCTGTAAACCGAAGTATCATCTGGGTTTAGGTTAATAGCACGCTCAAGAAGCAGTTCGGAAGCTGGTTGCAGTTGATACTGTGGCTCATAATCACCATATGGGTTATCGATCTCCATGAACAGCTTACTGCCTGGATCGTTTACCGGCATCTCAAGGCTATTCGAGATGCGCATCTTTCTTTGGTAATCGTCACCAGAATACGTCACCACACCGGCATTATCTCGGAAAAACGGCTGGTTCTTCGGCTTAGTGCCAGCGAAAATGTAGTTACCTGATTCATCTTGCACATTGGAAAGATTTAAGAAGTTATTTGCGAGTTCTTGCAGCTCTCGGGCTTTCGCTTCTCGGTCTTCCGGTGATAAGGCACCGTTAATCATTTCCATCACCGAACGCTTTGCTTCATCAGTAAAACTCTCGGCATTGGAGATAATCACTTCATGATGTTCCAAACGATTTCGCACCAGAGTAATCGCGTCGGTATACTGCCTGAGCTGTTCCGACTGCTGACCTATATTTTGGATATAGTGCGTTGCCAATGGATCATCACTGGCTTTCATGAGCTTCTTACCAGACGCCAATTGCGCTTGGTTGTGATGCACCTTATGCTCTTGTCTTCTTAAGTCGTTTTGCACCGACTGATAGTTATGGAAGCTAGAAATACGATTCATAATTTTCTACCTCCTATCTCAGTGCCAATATGGTGTTAAAGGTGTCATTCGCCGCCTGCATAATTCGAGAAGACGCCATGTAGGCCTGCTGAAACTTCATCATGTTGGCTGCTTCTTCATCGAGGTTCACTCCCGATATTGAAGCTACTCGCTCTTGCGCCGCCTCTTTTTCCAAACGAGAGACATCTGTTAGCCTTGAGGCTGTCGACATTTTAAGACCCACATCGGTATTTAGGTTGTGGTATAGGTCGAGTACGGTGGACTCATTGTCGTTGAGCTTTTTCTGCGTTTGAATATTCAGAAGTTTGCGCAGATTGCCGTTGTCACCCTCAGACGGGACAAGGTTTGCCGTAAACTTATCGTTCGGCAAGGCGCCATCGGTCAATGTAAAAATCGTACCTTGCACATCCACAGGCCCTGTTGGCGGATATGGCTGAGGGTTGAGTAAGATATTGCCTTTGGTATCGGTCACGGCAAATTGGTCACCTGTTGGTGAAACCACCACTTCAAATTCTTTTACATCACCCACATCTTTGATTTTGAACTTTGCCGAACCTTGGGCAAATGTCGTCGATGCCTCATAACTTTGAGCAGCAATGGTTGCCGGATCGTTAGTCATCATCTTCATTTGGGCGGCAGAGTCGCGAGTTGGGCGAATCAAGATACGCTCTCCGGCAACAACGCCGCCACGCACTTCAATGCGAAGGCATCAATAAATAATGCATTACCAGAAAGCTGCATGGCAACCTGCTCACCGCTAGGTCTAGTAACTATGTAGTCACTACCATTGTATTGAAGTGAGTACTCACCAGAGGTCAGTTGCGACGTATCTTCGATAAAAGCGGCAACGTCAGCATTAGAGTCAGAGGGTGTTACCACACGAGATTTTGCCACCAGCTCAGCATTCACATCGGTGAACATCAAACCACCCACATTACCTCTTAAGTCGAGGCCTTGAGATTGCAGCTTATTTACCTCGAAGGAAAAGCTTGCCGCCATGCGGCCAAGTTCGTCCATCAGATACGGAATTTGTTCGTCGCGCATGTCTAACATAGCGCCAATTTTGCCGTCGATATCTTTGGTCGTGATCGGTTTGATGCCTTTACCTTCAATCATGGCTAATCGACGTTGATGCACATCTGGGTAGCCATCGATCATCTGCAGCTTACTGGCGGATGCACCGGAAACCAGAGTGTGTCCGTTACCAATATGTACGTTGAAACCTTCCGCATTTTTGCGCGGTGTTACCGTTACTTTGGTGTATTCAGACAGCTCAGCAATTAACTTCTCATGTTGGTCCATAAGGTCGTTATGCGGACCTGGTGTGCGCATCATTAAGCGGTGAACGTCACGAATTTCCAACGCTAGTTGGTTCATGCGCTCGATACCCAAATCGAGCTTCTTATTGGTCACATCCGATTGACGGCGAATGGTTTCGTGAAACTCATTAAGGTTTTGCGTGATTAGACCCGCTTTTTCAAGCACTACCTTACGCGCACCAACATCGTTCGGAGTATCGGCAAGAGACTTAACGGCATCAAACCATTCGTTTAAATTTTCTGGGATTTTCTTTGAAGCGACAGAAGACAACATGCTAGATAGCATCTCTAGGTTCTCTTCAACATCGCGTTTGAACGCATAATTGGTGGTAGACAGGTTGAGTTCATTAACGGCAAACTGATCCCAAGAGCGGCGAACTTTTTCCACATGAACGCCCATCCCATAGGTTTCGCCCCCATATTGGCGAGGGGTACTGGCACCTTGGATCACAGACTGACGGCTGTAACCCTCTGTATTAACATTAGAAATGTTATGACCAGTAGTATTAAGTTGTCTCTGAGCCGTAAGTACACTTTGTGAACCCAGATTCAGAAGATCCGACGCCATAATGCCCCCGAAAACCTATAAAAATCAGTAATTACTGAAACCTACAAGTTATTTTGCAATATGTGTGCCAAAAAATAGAATTTAGAGGGGTATTGCGAGGAAAGGAAAAGAGCTTGTCGTAACAAGCTCTTTGATGAAGATGTGAATTATCAAGTTGGTAGTAGACCACTACATACTGTCGATGCGCTGCTTAACGCGCAGGACTTTATCAGTATAAAGTGGATCTGTTGCGTAGCCCGCTTTGTGAATACCTTGAATGAACTCTTCTGAGTTACGGCTGGTACTTAATGCCGAGTTGTACCTTGGTTCTCATTAAGAAAGCGAACGTAATCATTAAAGCTGTCTTCAAAGCTACGATAGGAACGGAATGCCGCTCGCTCTTGGACAGGGACACCGCTATGATATTCTAGCGTTTGAGTCGACATTTTATCGCCTTGCCAACTTCTGTCTGCTTTGATGTTAAACAGGTTATTACTGCTGCCTTTCGAGTTTTGAATAACTTTCTGTCCCCACCCTGTTTCAAGTGCTGCTTGGGCTAGCAGTAACGAAGAATCGACACCTAGCGCTTTGGCAGCTCGCTCAGCATACGGCTGAAGCGACGATACAAACTGCTCTGGTGATTCAAACGATGTGGGTTCAGCTTGGCGAGTTGGGCTCACTGCAGCAACGGCCTCAGGCGCATTAGTACGCGCTTCACGTGTACGATTAACACGATCCATGATCTCTTCGAAATTCTCATTACGTGCGGCTGCGTTTTGGTTCTCGACCGTACCAGTGCTGAGCTGCGCAACTATCATATCCGCTAGCCCTAATGAACCCGAAGCACTCATCTCGCTGGCCATTTGCTCATCAAGCATGGTGCGGTAGAAGTCCTGATTCTGACTTTTCATCAGGTCAGTTTCGAAGTTGGCGTTGGCATCACGCATCGACTTAAACAACATGGTCGTAAAAATTGCTTCGAACTGTTTTGCCGCCGCCGTCAATGCCGCTTTCTCACCTTCACCAGTACCGTCATCGCTATTGGCTTGCTGACGAAGTTTATCTAAGTTGGCGATATCATGAATGAAGCAATGTCGTTACCATTGTTAATCATACTAAGCCCCTTAGATAATGATCAGTTGACCTTCAATGGCACCTGCTTGCTTAAGTGCTTGCAAAATTGCCATCAAGTCTGAAGGCGCTGCGCCAACTTCGTTAACCGCTCGCACCAAATCATCAAGAGTTAAGCCTGGGTCAAATTTGAACATTTTGCCCTGCTCTTCTTCCACTTCAATATCTGTGTCTGGCACAACCACAGTTTGACCACCACCAAATGCATTAGGCTGGCTCACATTGAGGTTTTCTTTAATAGAAACCGTCATACCACCATGGGTCACCGCAGCTGGTTTCAAACGAACGTGTTTACCGACAACAATCGTACCGGTACGAGAGTTAACGATGATTTTGGCGGAACCGTCCGCTGGGTTGAACTCTAAGTTCTCAATCGCAGATAGGAAGGCAACACGTTGGCTCACATCACGTGGTGCGCGAACTCGAACTGACGTTGCATCGACTGCTGATGCCATTTGTGGACCTAAGAAATCATTCACTGCATCCGCCATGCGCTGTGCGGTTGTAAAGTCAGACTCAAGTAGGTTGAATGTAATGAAGTCGCCGCGACCAAACGGAGATGGGATCTCACGTTCAACAATCGCACCGTTAGAAATCATACCCGCAGTCGGGTTGTTGCCGACAATTTTAGAACCGTCAGCACCAGAAGCACTAAAGCCGCTGACGACCAAGTTACCCTGAGCTATGGCATAGGTTTGCCCATCCAAGCCTTGTAGGAAGGTTTGCATTAGGGTACCACCACGTAAACTCTTTGCCGAACCGACAGACGAAACCGTCACATCAATCGTTTGGCCTTGCTTAGAAAACGGAGGCAATTCAGCCGTCACAATCACCGCTGCAACGTTCTTGGTTTTTGGCTTCGTACCCGGCGGCAATTGAATGCCGAAATTTTGCAGCATGGCATTGAAGCTCTGATCGGTAAACGGCGTGGATTCACCCGTTCCCGGTAAGCCCGTTACAAGGCCGTAACCCACCAATTGGTTACTACGAACACCCGCTACTTGAGCAACATCCTTAATTCGGGCAGCGTGTGCCTCTAGCGCAAATAACGCCAGTCCCATCAATAGCAGTGTGAATCGTTTCATGTGACTTACCTTAACTTCCAATCTTGTAACTATGTGCCGGAGCGATCTTGCCAAATATTTGTCTTATTCGACTCGCTACAGAGTTACATTAAAGAATCGTGCCAAGAATCCAGGTTCTTGCATATCTTGGTTGGTTCCCGTACCCGAATATTGAATTCGAGCGTTAGAAATACGGTTAGAAGCAATCGTGTTTTCAAAGTCGATATCATCCGGACGGATGGTTCCACTCAGGCGAATGTACTCGTCACCCGTGTTCAATGTCAGCCATTTTTCACCGCGAATCACTAAGTTACCGTTGGCCAATACTTCGATCACTTCCACAGTAATAAAGCCAGAAATACTATTACTTTGGTTTGCCGCTGCACTACCACTAAAGCTGTTATCGTTACTCAAGTTGTATGAGAAATCGTATTTACCAATAGTGAGTTGCTCACCACCCACTTCGAGCGGATCCATTGAAGCATCATTATTTTTTGACAGATCAGCATCGGAGCTTTTTGCCGCTTTAGTATTTTCATCAAGCATTACGGTGATGATATCGCCAATACCGCGCGGCTTAGAGTCATCGTAAAGGCTACTTGCCTTTTGCAGATTAAATAGAGAGCCCGTCTCTGCTGCATAATGCTCTGGTGCATGTTTCGGATGGATCGGAGCCCACGCTGGATCACCGGCAATTGGGTCATTACGACCACGTAGTGTATCGATCAGGCCAGAGCTTTCTTCTTCAGCTCTGTCGCCTTCTACGGCATCAACCGTAGTGGTACCTTGAACCACATCTGGAGTTTCAATCGGTGGTTCAAACATCGCACAGCCAGAAGCAAAAGCGATAAGTAAAACAGGTAATAAACGAAACATAGGGCTACCCTCTCACTCTCATTACAGCTGTTGGTTAACGAAGCTCATCATCTTATCTACCGCAGAGATAACTTTTGAGTTCATTTCGTAAACACGTTGCGCTTCAATCATATTGACCAACTCTTCGGTCACATTCACGTTTGATGTTTCAAGCATGGACTGTCTCACCGCACCAAAGCCATCTAAGCCAGGAACACCTTCTTGAGGATCACCACTTGCACCCGTTGGAAGGTAAAGGTTCTGACCAATTGGCTCTAAGCCACCAGGGTTAATGAAATCTACCGTATTGATCTGACCCAATACTTGGTTATCTTGTTGACCCCGAACACGAACCGAGACTTCACCATCTGTACCCACGGTAATACTGATTGCATCTTCAGGAACGATGATTTCAGGCTCAAGCGTGTAACCAGCACCAGAGGTCACAATCGCACCTTCATCATTCACTGTGAACTGACCATTTCGTGTGTAACCAATATTGCCGTCTGGCATTAGGATTTGGAAAAAGCCATCGCCTTCAATCATCATATCAAGACTGTTAGTGGTGGTTTGCGTATTACCCTGAGTATGGACTTTTTGGGTCGCCACTACTTTAGAACCCGCACCTAACATTAAGCCACTTGGCAGTTCAGTGTTCTGAGACGATTGGCCACCCGGTTGGTTGATGTTCTGGTAGAAAAGATCTTCAAACACCGCGCGGCTTTTTTTATAACCAACGGTCGAGGCGTTAGCCAAGTTATTCGAAATGGTTGAGATATTGGTTTGCTGAGCATCTAAGCCAGTCTTACTTACCCATAATGCAGGATGCATAATCGTCTCCTTAAATCCTTATTAGCTCATACGAAGCAAAGAGTCGGATGCTTTATCCATCTCTTCTGCTGTGCTCATCATCTTGACTTGCATTTCAAACTGACGTTGCAGATCAATTAGGCTAGTCATCTCGCCGACAGCATTCACGTTGCTGCCTTCAACTGAGCCTGTGAGCAATTTAACGCCGGCATCCGCTTCGTATGCCGCATTTGGGGTCTTCGAACGAAAAAGACCGTTGGTATCTTTAAATAGAGATTGATTATCGGTGCGAGTCAGTTTAATTCGGTCAACGATTTCGATCGCATCTGCTGGTGCGCCTTGTGGAACCACAGAGATCGTACCGTCGTTACCGATTTCAACTTTACTGATTGGAATAGGAAGAGTGATTGGGGCGCCTGTTTCACCTAACACCAAGTGACCCGCTGAGTTCGTCAGCAAACCATTTGGATCGATGTTAAGGTTACCGTTACGCGTGAGTCCCTCTTGCCCTGTTTTGTCCATTACAGAGATCCAGCCTTGTCCTTGGATAGTGACATCTAAGTCTCGACCAGTTGTGATCACGCTACCTTGAGCAAAGTTCTGCCCTGGTCGTTCAGTCATGCTGAACACGCGGTTGGTAACCCGTCGCCATACGCTTGCATTGAACGAGCTTGCGCCAAATCAGCACGGAAACCCGTGGTACTAACGTTTGCTAAGTTGTTTGCTCTAAGCTGCATAGCTTGCATGTTCTGCTTAGCGCCACTCATGGCGAGGAACAGTGCGCGATCCATAATATGCTCCAATAATCGAAATACAGATCATTAAAAGCAATTGGCGTGCCAATAAATTTTATCTTTATTTATCAGAATCTTAGATTCGAATTAAGGGACTATTAGAGGGGTATTGCCGATCATTGCCTCTAGAGAGGCAAATTTATCAAGCCAGCTTTTGCCGCTGGTTGATAGACAGATGATTGCCAAGAAAAGCAATTAACGGATCTGTAGGATATTTTGTTGCAGTTGGTTGTGCACTTCTAGTGAACGAGAGTTCGCTTGGAAGTTACGCTGAGCAGAAATCAAATCCACCAGCTCTTGAGTCATATCGATATTCGATTGCTCAAGTGCACCATTACTAATGGTACCGAAAGAGCCCTTATTGGATTCGCCCCAGATTTTCGCCCCAGAGAACTGAGTCGAATCCCATTGAGTACCACCTTTCTTATCCAAGCCTTGTTCATTCGGCACGCGAACTAATGCTACGCGACCTAAGGTTACATTTTGACCGTTAGAGTAAGTACCTAAGATACTACCATTCTCATCAAAATCGACTTTGGTTAAGAAGCCAGTGGTTGCCCCATCTTGCTCCATCTTCGTTAATTCAAACGGAGCGGCAAATTGGGTTGTCGAATCCAAGTTAAACGAAAGTGTTTGATTTGGATCGGCACCATTAAGATCAATCGCGTTCGGACCAACACCTAGAGCATCAGTAACAACATCATTACCACTATTAATAGAAGCTAATGTACCGTCATTATTAAATCTCATGGTATGGCCAATATGACCCGTTGGTGAAGCGGCATCACCACCCGCAATGTTGAGTGGCTTCTCACCCGCCGAGTCCGTCATCGTATAGTACTTCTGCCACGTATTTGGTTGAGTCTGATCTTTCAAGTAATAAGTCGTCAACTTGTAAGACTGACCCATTGAGTCATAAATGGTAGAAGACGTAGAGCGGTTGTAAGTCTCAGGATCTGAGATATCAAACAGCGCAGGATCTTTCAGGTCACCGTTGGCTGGTACGTTCACACCAACATCTAGGTTCGCCGTCTGTTTTGGCTTACCAAACTCTGCAGGAATGTTCAGTGGTGCAGGCTCGTAAGAGAGCACTTCACCAGTCTCCGGATTAACTTGGTAACCAAGTAAATACTCTTCATTAGACGTTACCATGTAGTTTTCTTTGTTAAGATGAAAAGCACCATTACGGGTCAGCTCATTTTGCTGAGGCACCATTCGGTCTTTCGACACCGCAAAGAAACCTGTACCAGATACACGTAAGTCCATCGGGTTGTTGGTATAAATGCTCGAACCTTCGTGGAACTGCTGCGCAACCTTGTTAGCTTGCACACCTTGCCCTGGTGTGGTTTTCGCATTCGTAAATAACGACGTAGAATAAACATCTCCAAACTCTGCACGTGACTCTTTAAAGCCAAACGTATTTGCGTTTGCGATGTTATTACTGGTCGTATTCAAGTCCAATTGAGCAGCGGACAAGCCGCTTAAAGATACATATGACATTCCAAAATCTCCTATCTAGCTAGCATATTGACTCATGTCAGAGTTACGCTTTGCCAACTTCTAGTACTTCAGCAAGTCGAACTGGTGATTCAAAACCAGCCAGATTGAGCAGTACGTTACCATCGCCTTTACCAAGAAGAACGCTGTTGACGTTTGCATAGGTCGAAACCTCAAACTCGCGATTCTCTCCATCCAGTAGACCCGAAGCTCTCACTTTGTATCTACCTTCCGGCAATGGATTACCGTTATCATCTAAACCGTCCCAAGTGACTTTATTATCGCCGGTGGATTTCGCACCAGCATCAAAAGTACGTAAGAGCTGTCCAGCTTCGTTCTCAATTCTGACAAACAAATTGTCAACGGATTGAGGAAGCTTAACCATGGCGGACATGGCTTGCCCATCCGCCTTCATGCCTGCCGCTCCTGGTACGAGTACATCGCGACCTACCAGAGACGAAGCTTGAAGCGCTTGGTTAGATGTCATCGACGAGTTCAAACTCTCAAATTGAGTGTTCATCTTGCCGATACCATCAACGGTGGCAAATGAGGCCATTTGCGCAATCATCTGGTCGTTACTGACCGGCTTAAAAGGGTCTTGCTGGGCAAGCTGCTTGGTGAGTAGGGATAAGAAGTCCTCTTGTTTGAGATCTTGTTTACCCGTTACTTCATCTGGCTTTTTGCTATCTTGAAGGCTCTTAAGCTGATCAACATAGGACAAGCCGCTTTGACCAACGTTATTAAATTCGGCCATACGCTACCTCCTTATCCTTATTGACCCATCTGCAGCGTACGCAGCAGCATCTGTTTACTAGCATCTGCTAATTGCACGTTCGTTTGGTACGAGCGAGAAGCAGAAATCATGTTAGCCATCTCTTCCATGACATTAACGTTAGGTTTGTAGATATAACCTTCGTCATTTGCCAATGGGTGATCAGGGTTGTACTCCGCATTGAGTGGTTTATCACTCTCTACAATACCCAATACTTTTACCGGTACGTTATGGTCGCGGTTATAACGTGCCTTACTTAACTCAGCGCCAAATACAGCGTGGCGAGCTTTGTAAGTATCTTTTGCAGAGCTAGAGATACTGTCCGCGTTCGCCAAGTTACTAGAGGTGGTATTTAGACGAACAGATTCAGCACTCATGGCAGAACCAGTTACGTTGAATACATTGAATAAGCTCATCTAGTTACTCCCCTTGAGTGCTTTCGTTAAGTTCTTAAATTTACTTCCTAAGAAGTCCAAAGACGCTTGGTGACGAATCTGGTTTTGCATAAACAAGTTACGCTCCAAATCCACATCCACCGTATTGCCGTCTCCGGTATCAGGTTGAGTAGGTAAACGGTACTTCGTCTCCCCTGTCACTCTGGTCGAGGCAGAAATGTGCCGTGCATCAGTACGACTAAGACCAAAACTTGCCCCAGACGTTGCCGCCTGCAGAGCGCGTTGAAAGTCCATTCCTTTTGCTTTAAAGCCAGGTGTGTTTGCTTGTGCGATATTGGTGGAAATCACCTCAGCATTGCGCTCACGTACACCAACTGTATGCTGGTGAATACCTAATGCGTTGTTAAAAGAAATAGCCATAGTTGCCTCAACTGTAAGAACTGACTGGTACTAATTAGATAAAAAGCAATTTGCGTACCAACTTTAGTTTGCCGCTCTCAATTACTGACTATCTTTTTTACATCTTGCAAAACTCACGCCTAAAAAAGCGCTTCAACGATAGAGATTTTTGGAATGTCTCATCTAACAGTATAGCGATAAACCATCTAACTCGTCTTACGGGGTTTCTTTAGAGCTTGATTCGACGTTAGGCGGCCGATGAAAGGTACAAAAAAGCCCAGTCATTAGACTGGGCTGTTCAAAAGCAAGTTTTTATCTACTTCAGCTTGTAAATAATACCTGGGTTACAACGCACCATTTCGAATCGATCCGTCAACCCAGTTAACGATTCTGAAGCGCCGAGCAGCAAATACCCGCCAGGGTTCAAGCTGTTCGCCATTTGGTTGAGTACTTGTGACTTCATATCTGGTGAAAAGTAGATGAGTACATTTCGACAGAAGATAATGTCGAACTTACCCAACAGCGCATAACTCTCCATCAGGTTCTGCGGACGGAAGTTCACTAAGCGCTTAACGTTATCTTTCACTTTCATTCGACCATCACCCGCATCTTCAAAGAAGGTGCGACGACGCTCAGGGGAGAGACCACGACCAAGTGCCAAGTTGTCATACACGCCAGCACGACACATATCGAGCATACTTGCAGAAATATCGGTTGCCGTTATGGACACACTCGGCAACATGCCTGGCTTCTTTTGCTGAGTCTCCAAAATAGTCATCGCCATCGAATACGGTTCTTGACCTGAAGAGCTGGCAGCAGACCAAATTTTTATCGGGCGCTTTGAAGCGGCAACCTCTGGCAACAACTTGTCTGAAAGTACGGTGAACGGATAGGTATCACGGAACCACAGAGTCTCGTTTGTTGTCATGGCATCAACAGCGGCAACGCGAAGCTCTCTGTTACGCCCAGTAACCACATCACGAAGTAAATCCGATAACGAACCCAGTTTAAACTTCGTCACTAATGGGCTAAGGCGACTTCTTACTAAATACTGCTTACTATCACCCAATACAATCCCACATTGAGATTCTAAGAAGCGGCTGAAATCACGATACTCTTGATCGCTTATAGTTATCGCTGTCATTAATGTCTCTTTATTCTTGTGTTAGCGCAGTCTTCACCGCATTACCAAGCTCATCGGGGTTGAACTTAGCGATGAATGAGTTGGCTCCGACCCTTTCAACCATTGCTTGGTTGAATACTCCACTCAGAGACGAGTGCAAAATCACATACAGATCTTTTAAATCAGCATGGCGGCGGATCTCTGCCGTCAGGGTGTAACCATCCATTTCTGGCATCTCGATATCTGAAATAACCAAGGAGATTTGCTCGTAAATACTGCCTTCTGCCGCCATTTCAACCAACTTATCGTAGGCTTCTTTGCCGTCTTTTACTGAAACCACTTCAAAACCAATCGATGTAATCGCACGCTCTACCTGCTTACGGGCAACGGTTGAGTCGTCGGCGATCAATATACGGCGTACAATCTCTTTCTCAGTTTCTGCTTGGGCAATTTCTTCACCGATTGACGAATCCATCGTTTCATCAATTGGCGCAATTTCTGCAAGGATTTTCTCAACATCGAGAATTTCCACCAGTTCATTGTCGATATTGGTTACGGCAGTTAAATAGTTAGCCTTACCAGCACCATCTGGCGGCGGAAGAATCGCTTCCCAATGCATGTTGATGATGCGCTCGACAGAAGTAACCAAAAAAGCTTGAATGGTTCGGTTAAATTCTGCGATTACAACAAAACATTTTTCGACGTCTGTCGTTGGTCGACCACCGATAGCTAGACTTAAATCAATGACAGAAACTGTGTGGCCGCGGATGTGAGCAACACCTTTAACCAAAGGGTGTAAATTAGGCATTGAAGTAAGCTTAGGGCACTGAAGTACCTCTTTGACTTTAAATACATTTATACCGTAACGTTGACGTCCCATAAGGCGAAACGTCAGGAGTTCCAATCGGTTTTGACCGACGAGTTGCGTACGCTGATTCACAGAATCAAGAATACCCGTCATAAGCTCATCTCCATCTCAAACTTTTGCGCTAAAAAGTGATAATCTACTACAGGCTATAGTTAAAACCAGAGAAACAGAATGCCATATTTTAAATTAAAATTAGATTCGTTTTCCATAACTAAGTGTAGAGCTTTCTATAATATTTTTTACCCGTGTATCGGCTTTTTCTTGATTTTCTTTAGTGTTTTTACTTATTCCGCTACACCAGAGCAAATTCTTCAGATGCAAAATGCTGCGGAAAATCATGTACTCAGCACGGTACCCGCTCCTGCAGGTGGCCAATTAGAAGTCAAAGCGGCTAACTTAGATCGTCGCTTGTTCGCTACCGACTGCCCAGAAGAACTCGCAACTTCATCCTCTTCAACTAATCCTTCCGCCAGTAACATAACCGTTTTGGTTGCCTGTGAAAGCGACAACTGGCGAGTTTATGTTCCGGTCCGCTTATCCGTTTCTGCGCCACAGGTTACTGCAGCCACCAATTTAGATAGAGGGCAAATCATTAGTGAGAATGATGTCACTATGAGTATGGTAGACTTGCATCGCTTTCGTCGGCAAGGTTTTTCCTCAACAAATCTGGTCTTAGGAGCAAAACTAAAGAAAAATATCCGTGTAGGTGAAGTAATTGAAACCAGAGATATTTGTGTGGTTTGCCGAAATGAAACCGTGATGATCCGCGCCGTTAACGACGGCATGCAAATCACCACGCGTGGCGTCGCCCTATCGGATGGCTCACATGGTGAACAGATAAGAGTGAAAAATAGCCGATCTAACCGTATAATTGACGCAAGGGTGAGTGGAATTGCCGAAGTAACTGTGCAGTTTTAGGCAGTGTGTGAGTGGAATATAGCTCATACAATTTATTTTAGGTAAAACGCTAAAGTAATAACCATTAGTGTCGATATGACTGTACAGGTTCTATTTTTGTGAGAGTAAGGCTTTATATATGGCAGGTATAGATAACATACGTTCAGGACAATCGTTGACGACCTCAACGAGAAGTTCTGCCCGTACCGAGTCAAGTGCAACCAACAGCACTGACTCAACGAAACGTTCTTCGGCGAAGCAAGACGCAGTGTCTTTAAGCCAACAAGGTAAGGACATTGGTGAAATGCATTCTCAAATGGCCTCGCAACCAAGCTTTGACAGCGCGAAAGTGGCTGCGATTAAAGAAGCGATCGCTAACGGTTCTTACACCGTGAACCCAGAAAAGTTAGCAGATAACATGATCAAGTTTGAAAAAGAGCTTGGTGGTTTTTAAGTCTCTGAGTAATTCAGAATAAGTAATCAAGAAGTAGTGTGTTGTAATGGCTGCCCTGAAAAGCTTAGTTGATTTTCAACTTAAAAATGCAACTGATCTTTCCCAACTATTGGAGAAAGAGAAGACGGCTATTGCTGCAAGAATTTCAAAAGATATTGAGTCACTTGCCAAAGAAAAAGTCACCTTAATCTCACAATTACAACAGACTGATCAACGTATTGGCTCTCACCCAGATGTTTCCACTCTCACGGACGACCCTGAACTCAGCACTCTCGTTGATCAAATCCGATCTATCGTTCACGACTGCCAGCAAGCCAACCTAATCAATGGGGAAGCATTGGCACGTGCTCAGCTTAGCTTTAACAAGCTCAATAATTTGATGCAGCAAAGCCAAGGCAAGATAGGCATGACCTATGACTCTGGGGTCAAACACAAAACATTTCAACCTTAGGCACAAACCTTAAAGCGTAATATTAGGATTCACTCCGAAACTTGGCTTAGATAAGCCTAAGAACTTTTTGATAACCTAAAAAACATTCAGACACAAAAAAGCGGCAATTCCAATTGCCGCTTTTTCATTTGTGCTGAAGAGAATGAAGTTGTTCTGTATCAAATTGACGAACTAGAAGATCGTTTGTTGTCGCTTCTCTGGAACTTGTTGAACTTCACCGTAGCTTCTCAACATATCCATTTTCTTTATATCGAGGCGAAGCTCTGTGACATAGCTGTCACCCACTTTGTAGCTTCTTACTACTTCAGCACCACGGATCACACCATCAACTGCGCCTGAGGTACGTTCAGTGCCTAAACGCTGATCTTTCAGATCTGCACGACCACTTACGCGCATACCGTACACTTGCTCTGCTAACTCTCGATAGGCGTCGATCTTTGAAGCGCGCATTGCTCGCACTTGCTTCTCTTCTTCATTGCGGCCCTGCTGCTCGCTAATACTTGCATAGCCTACTGCCGTTAACCAATCATTCATATTCATGTGCAGTGGTTGGCAACCCACCATAACAAAGGCAACTAGGATTAATAGATACTTTTTCATCTTAATACTCCTATGGACGCAAAATAACGGTATAAGGTTGCGTCATAGTTGGGTCTGAACGGATCAGAACACCATCTTCAGTACGCATTGAGTTCAACGTATCTAAATCACGTCCAATACGATCGGCTGGTAAGAAACCTTGTGCGGTCGCAACCACAACACGTGACTGCATTCCCACAACACGGGCATTCACTAACACACCGCCTTCTTGACGAAGCATGGTGCCGGTTAGGATATACTGAATCTCTTGCTCTTGCGCCAGATCTTTCCAATCTCGGCTAAAGGCGAAGTCACCTTGTTGGGTAACTTGAATTGAGCCAGTAGTCTTGAAGTCAACGACCTTGAAGCCACGACGTTGGAACTGATGGATAAAACCTTCTGATACCGAATTACCTAGCCAGTTCGTCACGTCCATATTCTGTAAATCGACGAAAGATGTTACCGCAATCGGCGTACGTGCAGACACACTCGTATTCGAAACCATTAGGTCTTCTGTCATACTCTCTACAAAAAAGTCTAGTGTATGGCGAGGACTCTCCATTAACATAAATTGCGACCCAGAGTACGGCTCCTTGCCGTTATAAATTGGGGCGTATGCACAAGCTGTCAAAAAAAGAACAGGTGCAAGACTCAGCCATTTTTTCATTCTCTTCATCTCCAGATATACTAAGGCACTGTATTCCAATAAGTTGACGTCACTGCCAATTGTGGAACACTCTTTGCTTTTCTAAATTTGCTACTGTTTAGAAAGGCAATGCCTAAATCAGCTAAGATTTAAAAAGCAAAATTTATACCCAACTGGCAAATAATTATGAAAAAGTTTTTTTTCCTCGCTATATCAGTCTTTTACTCAGCACTCTTTTCATCGAGTGTCAGTGCCGCTTGGTATCAAGTGACCGGTACGGCAACCGTTGTTTCATCTGAAGAGGTGGCAAGGGTTCATGCGCTAGAAGACGCTATCTATAAGGCGGTAAGCTTTGCCGGCGCGGATATTGGCGGCATCAGTAACCTTCGTCCACTTCTTGAAGAAAACCGTAAAGAGTATCAATTTGCGAATCACGAAGTTCGATACATAATGGTAGAGCAGCAACGCTCTCGCAGAGGCGTAATGTCCGTTCGCATTCGAATTGATATCTATCCATCGGCAACGGGTTGCCACGTTAGTCAATACAAGAAGACTTTCTTAGTGGGTAACATTGACATTGCCTCCCCACAACAAGCGGTAATGGGCCAGGTTTACCGCTTAGGTGATGACTTTGCACACGTCATTAATCGTCAGCTTAAACAGGAATCAGCAAGCTTCGTTTCTGTTGGAACCACCGATTACGAGATCAGTAAACGTTACCCAGAAAGACTAAAAATGATCGCTCAAGATACTGGCGCTCAATACATCATTGGTGGAGTCATCACAGACCTCACGGCGACAGTCGATCAAAAAATCCTTCGAGACGACGAGATCAATCGTCAGTTCGCGCTGGAGATGCAAGTGTTCGACGGCAAAACAGGCCACGAAGTCTATACCCGAAACTATCGTGAAGTCGCGCGTTGGCCATTTCCTAAGACGAGTAAAATTGATACCAAAAGCGCACGCTTCTGGGCATCGACTTATGGTGAAATGATGCTTCGTGTCAGCCGCAACATCATGCTGGATCTTGAGTCGGAAGTGTCATGTAAAGTCACTTTGCCGGAAGTCGTCGCAAAATTTGGCAACACCATTGTTATGGATCTTGGCCGTATGCACGGCGTGGAAGAAGGCGATAAACTTCAACTTTGGCACACGGGTTCATTCATCGATCAAAACGGTTTGCCGCGCAATAAGGTGACACAGTCGGATATTACCGTGACTGTATCAAGAGTTTATGAACACGAAGCCGAGCTCACCGTTGATCAGTCGGATCTGTCAGGCAGTATTCAGATCGGCGATGTGATGCATAAACTTCTGTAGCAAATCGACTAAGTACAGATCACATCTTAACAAAGTTTATTTAAATCAGTATCATAGTCACATCAAAGCTCCCGTGGCACAGCTGGATAGCGCAGCCCCCTCCTAAGGGGCAGGTCATAGGTTCGAATCCTATCGGGAGCGCCATATTGAAGAAGGCCTAGTCTAATGACTAGGCCTTCTTTTGCTTAACAGAAGTTATCACCACTAGTTGGGGAATAACCTTTTCCAATATGACCGAACCCTATTAATCTGCGCTGCCAAAGAGTCTGTGATTTAGCTTCATAATTCATCTTGATTTACTCTATTTGACAAGCAAAGTATGCCAATCTAGCGCTCTGTTTGTTCCCCCTCTCTTCAGCAGATTCAGGCTAATGCAGTATAAACTTAGCACCCGAAACAAAAATACCGTCAGTATCCACCACGCCAAAGCCACCAAAATATTAGTGATGAATCAAAAAGGCGGCGTCGGCAAGTCGACTGTAACTGCGGCATTAGTCAGCCACCTAATTGAGCGCGACTATAAGGTGAATGTCATCGACTTTGACAAGCAGCGTTCTAGCCACGATTGGGCTGATTGTATCAATAGTGGCTGCTCCCAAACCTATAGTCCATCGTTTCGAAGTCTATCGGAAATGGCATTATCGCTAAAGGTTTCTCGGGACGCAGAATTTGTCATACTCGACTCGCCCTCCAACTTTTCCCGAGAAGAAATGGCGCGATACACACACTTTGTTGATGCTATTATCCTACCTATGTCACCTTCTCCTGTTGATCTTCATGCCAGCTTGCCGTTTATCAAGGATGTGATTGACTCTGGAGTGCTGACTCGGCGGAACATCGCTTTATCTTTCATCATCAATCGCTGCGCCGAGCAAAACAAAAATGTTGAACGAGTAACAAACTTGCTCAATCACTTTCGGCAGTTTCCTACTTTAGGAAGTATGTCAGACAGTCACCTTTATCAAGATGCTTTCTACTACAAAAGACCCATCGACACTTCAATTGATAAAGCATTGTGGCAGAACACCATTAGTTGGCTGAGCGAGCTGAAAACACCTAAACAACTGTCATCCGTTGATATGAGTTCAAACACTTAATTAAAGATCAACACCTTAAAACATTGGCCCCGTAATAGAACCGACTATTGATGGTGATTATTGCAACAAGCTCTATTTATCCCCTACAATGTTAATAACAAAATTATCGATAACTGAGTAATGAGCAAGAGTAATCTAACCACGAACACTGGCCACCGCTTTGTTTCAAAGGGTAAGACTGCTATAAGGTCCACATCCACACCCCTGATGATACTGTGCTTCATCGTTCAGTAGGGTTTGTTCGGATTGGGGACAAAAAGGCTCTGAAAAAAGCGATAAAGCTACGCAACGAGCTTGGTAAAGAAATGTGGGGAAAATTTTGGCGTCGACTACTCAAAGATCCCTATCTGATGACGCGACTGCCTCATTCGCTCGAGCCGAGAATTATATTTAAGCCTCGCCCGACTAAGAATGAACCGGACAGGAAAGACGAGTGTTACATTGCCGCTTGGCGCAATTACGATGAAGATGGCAAGCTCATCTATAAAAGTGTAGTGTGCTCAATTAAAAAACATGGCCGATTAGGTGCGTACACCAAGACTAAGAAAGCACTGCTTGAAGCCAACAAAGAGAATTTAGAGATCTTAGAGTTTATGGGACGCTTGAACAGCATCGCCTTAAAATAGCACTTAAACAGGATCAAAAAAGCCGCAGTGATACACTGCGGCTTTGTCATTTAAGACCGTAAAATTAAGCGTTTGCTTCACGCTCTTCAATAAACGCGATAGCCATCTTGATACGAGCGATCACGCGCTCTTTACCCACTAGCTCCATCACAGCATCAACAGAAGGAGACTGGCCGCCACCTGTTACAGCTACGCGAAGTGGCATACCGATTTTACCCATGCCGATTTCAAGTTCTTCGCAAACAGCCGCGATTATGCCATCTTTGATGTTAGCCATTGTCCAATCTTCTAGTGCTTCTGCTTTTGCTAGTGCAAGCGCCAGCGGGCCTTTAGCAACGCCGCGTAAGTGTTTCTTAGCTGCACGAGCTTCAAACTCAGAGAAATCTTCGTAGAAGTAGCGAATTTGCTCTGCTAACTCAACCAAAGTATTGCAACGCTCACCCACTAGCTTGATCACTTCCGTGATCGCTGGACCGTTTTCAATGTTTAGGTTTTGGTTGTCTAAGTGCCATTGAAGGTACTCAGCCACGTACTCAGGTGCAGATGTCTTGATGTAGTGGTTGTTCAACCAAAGTAGCTTTTCAGTATTGAAAGCCGATGCAGATTTGCTGATGGCATTCAATGAGAATAACTTAATCATCTCCTCTTCTGAGAAGATCTCTTGGTCACCATGAGACCAACCAAGACGCACTAAGTAGTTATTTAATGCATTTGGCAAGTAACCTTCGTCGCGGTACTGCATTACCGACACCGCGCCGTGGCGCTTAGACAGTTTCGCACCATCATCGCCTAGAATCATTGCACAGTGAGCAAAAGTCGGCACTGGTGCACCTAGCGCTTCATAGATGTTGATCTGACGAGGCGTGTTGTTGATGTGGTCTTCACCACGAACAACGTGTGTGATACCCATATCCCAATCATCCACGACAACCACGAAATTGTACGTTGGCGCGCCGTCAGTACGGCGAATGATCAAATCATCTAGCTGGCTATTAGCAATTTCGATGCGACCACGAATTTGGTCGTCAAATACAACGCTGCCTTCTTTTGGGTTACGGAAGCGGATAACAAAAGCATCACCTTCTTTCGCTTCGGCATTAGCCGCAACAATTTTCGGATGGTTTGCATCGTAGCGAGGCATCTCTTTTGCTGCTTCTTGCTCAGCGCGGATTTCGTCTAGTAGCTCTTTAGATGCGTAGCACTTGTAGGCTTTGTCTTCCGCTAGTAGCTTGTCTACCATCTCGTTATAACGGTCAAAACGCTTAGATTGGAAGTAAGGACCTTCGTCCCATTCCATACCCATCCACTGCATGCCTTCAAGGATTGCATCTACCGCTTCTTGCGAGTTGCGCTCTAAATCCGTGTCTTCAATACGTAGCACAAACTCACCACCTTGGCTCTTTGCGAACAACCAAGAATACAGAGCAGTACGAGCACCACCTACGTGAAGATAGCCAGTTGGGCTAGGAGCAAAACGAGTTTTAACCGTCATGAAAAGTACCTTAATGATTTTGATCTGCGCGCTTTCTCATCGACCAGAATGGTAAATACAAAAACGGCGCTAAAATTTGCGCGTTATTTTAGCACCGTTCTTGCCTACTACAATAAAAGCTTGCAGTAATTTCTTGGATTTAATCCTGTCAGTAGGATTAATTACTCATGTTCTTAACTGCCCAAGAAACGAACTCTTGGCGCTGTTCTGGCGTCATCGCCATAAAATCTTTTTGCAACTGGCTTGGTTTGACCATAGGTTTGGTTTGCTTGCTTGATACAGCTGTTTCGATTGGATGAACTGGCACTGGGGCGACTTCTGGCAACTGCACAGGGGCCGCTGTAATGGCAGCCACACCACCTTCTCGATTATAGTTTGCCAACATCGCGTTATAATCTTTAATCAAGTCAAATGTTTGATTAGTAATATTATCAGTCACAACATCAATAGCGCCTTTACTACTGGTAACTTTGACTTCTGGCGCTCTTTTAAAGCGAGTTACACCTCGGTTATCACGAATAGCATATGGCGTTTCAAATTTTAGAGTTTCATCACTGGCATTAAACTTCACTACCATTGGTAGTGAGCTAAACTTCTCTTTACCACCATTGGTATCAATCATCGCAGTAACACGGATTAGTAGCTGATTCTCACCGTTTTCGATCTGTAAATCACCTCGGCCTATATTTGGTACATCGTTAATGGCCTGATTTACCGCTAAAATCTCTACACGATTGTCAGTTTGAACCGTCACTTTAGAAAAGGCAGGAACGCTGATTAGTGCACATAATAAGATTGCGAGTTTTTTCATTACCTACTCCATCGTGGTATTCAAATAATGGTTATTGGAATGCAAAGATTTCCTTATTGAGTAAAACGAACATAGGCGGACTAATAGCCCGCCTAAATCATACTAGAACTCATTCATACTAGGAACAGTCTAGATTAGAATACCCACTCAGTACCGATGCGGATCATTAGATCTTTGTCAAAATCTACGTCATCTTGTTGAGTTAGGCGAACAAACGTGTAAACAGAGTTAAATGAGTAACCTGCTTCACCAGAAATAGAAGTCACATCTAGATCTTTGTCTGTTACGTTATCTGTCTTACCACTTTGGTCTGCATAGCCAAGACGGAAGTTCATTGCACCGTGGTAGTAGTTTGCTTGAATAGAGTAAGCTTCGATTTCACGCTCTTTGTAACCGTAGCCACCACCGTTGTTAGTCGAGTCGTAAGAGCCTGTTTTGTATGCACCCAAGATATTGAAGTTATCTACTGGGCGTAGCTCGAAGCCAACGAATGCAGAATCTGTATCACCGATTGATGCAGCTACACCTGGAACCCAAGCTGGAGTATCACCTGGTGGTACAGGGTTGTTCGTATCGAAGTAGCCGTCTTCACCACCTTCAAATGTCGTCTCTTTTGCCGCTTCATAAGCAGCGTGTAGAGTTAACATGTCGAACGGAGTTACCGATACAGAACCGCCGAAGAAGTTGGAATCTTTGTGGTTTTCGCTACCGTTACCACCCGCTAGGCTGAACTTCACAACATCACCGAACATTGGTGAATCGTAACGCATCATTTGGCTCTTACGGTCAAAGTGGTAACGCTCACCGCTACGCCAAGCTCGGTCAAACGTGCGGCCTAGGTTAGATGCAGAATATGGCCAATCAACTAGTTCGTAAAGTGGCGTTAGCATACGGCCAAAGCGTACTTGACCCCAATCGTCACCGCGGAAACCAACGAATGTGTCACGATTACCCAATTTCGCACCGTCGTCTAGAACCCAGCCAGATTCAACTTGTGCAAATGCCGTCACGCTGTCTGTCATTACTTTAGCTGCACGGAAACCGATGCGTGTTTCGTTTTCTAATGCCCAACCATCCTCTGGACCAGTGTCGTTAGACGCACCATAATCAACAGCTGAGATAGATACAACACCGTAAACTTCTACGTTTGCGTCGTTAGCATCACCGATCATGTAAGCGTTAGCAGTACCCGCTGCCATAGTTGCAGTTGCAATTGCTGCACCTAGTAGTGTTTTCTTGAAAGACATGGTTATTAACCCCTATATTTATTATTTGCTTTTTCTTTTGTCACTCAGGCTGTAAAGCCCTGTTTTACGAGTGGACTATTTATGGACAGGGGCATCTTGGCAAACTTTTTTCGCATCAAAAAATGGTGGATTTTTTTTTGCGACGAGATTCAAAATAAAGAAAACAAAATTTTAATAAAGACAATAAAAACAATAAGTTAAATTCCAACCCAGTATCTACAAACTCGTCAATATAGTTCTTTAGTTTAATTTTCATACCTGTATTTCATTATTTTTGAGATCTCAATCACTATGATTTTTTATCAATTCAGGGAACTTTATTTTAAATGAGTAAATAGTTTGATCACTCTCTCACCTGTAAGATATATCAGTTTTGGTAATTGAGCTTGTTTTGACGTTAATTCAACAAGCGTTTTGCTTGACCTTGCCCTTGCAGGAAGGTTTATCCTCTATGAATATTGACTTCTATGAGTATGAGATGGGACCACGATGCCACTAATAGATATGCCGCTGACCGGGCTTAATTGCATGGGTTGTGCGCGAAAAGTTAAGACTCTACTTAATGAGAATCATGATGTTGAAATTGAGCAGTTGACTCCTAAGCACATTGCTCTCAAAACTCCGGCAAGTTTTGCCCAGATATATCAATCTATTCATTCATTGGGCTATGAGGCAGGCCATCTTATACACCTCTCACTGACAGGACTTAGCTGTCAGAAGTGTGTTCTAAAACTTTCTGCAAAGTTAGAGAGCAATAACCAAATAGTTCTAAAGCACATATCAAAGACAGAACTCACCGTAAGCACGCTTCTATCTATAGAAGAGATAAAAAACATCGTTAGTGAATGCGGCTATCAAGCACACGAGCCTAAGCCAACTAATGAGGAAGAGAGCTCTGCCAACCGCGATGCGGTAGTAGAACCAACTTCAACACCATCAAAGATCGCCACGCACTCTGTCGAGTTATCGATACAGAGAATGACCTGCGCAAGCTGTGTCCGCTCTGTTGAAGTAGCAATTGAAAGCGTTGATAAAGTTAGCTCGGTACAAATTAACCTCGCAGAACAGTTAGCAATTGTCTCCGTAGAAGACGACTCAAAAGAGACCGAAAGCGGCATACTTTCAGCCATTAAACAGGCAGGCTATAGCGGTACTATCCTTAAAGATGACGCAACTTCCAGTAGTAATGAAGAAGAGCAGTTAGCCGTACAAAAGAGATACAAACGTGCTGCGTTTATGGGATTGATTGTCGGAGCCCCTCAAATGCTTTGGGGAATGATGGGTGGATCCATGATGATTCACAGCTCATCCGATCAAATCGGTTGGGGTATCGTTGGCCTCGTGACACTTCTTCTTTTATCAACCTCTGGCAGCAGTTATTTCATTAATGCGGTAAAGGCGCTTCGCCATAAACGAGCGACCATGGACACTTTGGTTGCACTCGGAACGGGGGCAGCTTGGTTTTACTCAAGCCTTGTCGTCCTTTTTCCTGAATGGTTCCCAACCCAAGCAAGGCATGTCTATTTTGAAGCCAGCGCCATGATTATTGGCTTGATCTCACTGGGTCATGCAATTGAGGCAAAAGCCAAAGCCAAAACCACTCAATCACTCAAAGCGCTGATCAGCATTCAACCTCAATTTGCTACTGTTGTGATGGAAGGTAAAGAGGAAAAGATCGCCATAGCAGACGTTACCATAGGTATGCATATCCGCATTAAACCAGGAGAAAAAGTTCCGGTTGATGGTAAGATTATCTCAGGCCACTCCTTTGTCGATGAGTCCATGTTTACCGGCGAACCAATTCCGGTAGAAAAACAGGCCCAAGATAAAGTAGCGGCTGGCACCATTAACCAAGATGGGACCATCCTGATTAATGCAACGGGGATTGGTCGTAATACCATGCTTTCCAGAATCATTTCTTTGGTTCGTCAGGCTCAAAGCAGTAAACCACCCATCGCTAAACTTGCCGATAAGATTTCCTCTGTTTTCGTTCCTATTGTTGTTGCGATAGCCATCGTTTCGGGGGTGGTTTGGTGGTTAGTTGGCCCACCTCCAGCGGCCAGTTATGTGTTAATCGTGACCACCACGGTTCTCATTATTGCCTGTCCTTGCGCTCTGGGTTTAGCGACTCCACTTTCTGTGACGGTAGGTGTAGGTAAAGCAGCAGAAATGGGCGCTTTAATTAAGGATGCTCAAGCGCTACAGACTGCAAGTAAAATCGACACTGTGGTATTTGATAAAACGGGAACGCTAACGGAAGGCAAACCGAGCGTCCAAAAAATCTTCGCCATCAATCGCAGTGAAAACGAACTCGTCCAACTCGCCGCGAGCGTCGAGCAATACTCAGAGCACCCTCTTGCCAAAGCAGTATGTCATTTTGCCACAGAGAAACAGATCAAGCCTCTTACGTTGTCAGATTTCAACAATCAACGTGGCGTCGGCGTCAGTGCCAACTTTGAGGGCAAAAAACTACTCGCCTGTTCTGCTGTTTATGCCGAGGAGCACTTTGAAACAAAAGAAATTCAAGGAGCCATTAACGAGAGCATTCGCAATGCTTGGACACCTATCGTTTTCGTATTAGATAACCAACCAATAGGTGTCATTGCCATTGCGGACCAAGTAAAAGCGGACAGTAAAGAAGCCATTGAACAACTCCACCAACAAGGTATCCAGACGGTAATGTTAACTGGCGATCATCAAGCGGTTGCCAAGAACTTGGCAAAAGAGCTAGGAATAGATCAAGTGATCGCTCAAGTGCTTCCAGACCAGAAAGCATCGCACATTAGCCAACTGCAATCTCAAGGTCGCAGCGTTGCCATGGTCGGTGATGGCGTTAACGATGCACCTGCACTTGCTCAAGCAGATGTTGGAATAGCGATGGGAAGCGGCAGTGATGTCGCGATTGAGAGTGCGCAAATTACCTTACTGAGCTCGTCCCCCATCACGGTAGTGAGAACAATTGAACTCTCAAGAGCCACACTACGTAATATGAAACAGAACTTATTTGGTGCCTTCATCTACAACACACTAGGTATTCCTATTGCGGCAGGTGTACTCTATCCGGCGTTTGGGTTTCTACTTAGTCCAGTGGTGGCAGGGGCAGCAATGGCACTATCTTCAATCACAGTCGTAACTAATGCTAATCGATTACGCCTGTTTAAAACTCGACACTGATGAGAGAGCACAATGAAACTTAAAACAATAACAATTGGATTGATGACAGCATTCTCGCGCAAGTTCTCGCTGCCGATGTAATTAACCACAAATCTCCGTACTGCGGCTGTTGTGGTGAATGGTCTACCCATATGGAAGACGCAGGCTATGAAGTAAAAGAGGTGCTACATGATGACATGAATGCAGTAAAAGCTCAGTTTGGCATTACTCAGCAGCTTGCATCTTGCCACACTGCTGAGATCGATGGCTATATCTTTGAAGGCCATATTCCGGCAGAAGATATTCAAGCATTTCTAGCCAATCCACCTAAAAACGCGAAAGGTTTAGCAGTACCAGGAATGCCAATGGGCTCTCCAGGAATGGAGTACGGGGATAAGAAGGATACTTACTCTGTTTACGCCTTTAATGACAAAGGCCAAGTCTTCGAATTTGCCCGCCATGAAGGCAACTAAGTTATCGAGCAGACATTAAAACGAAAAAAGCCCAGCGATGCTGGGCTTTTTTACAAGGACATAATTCGGACTAGCTAAGCTTAGAAGCCGTAAGATGCACCGAATACGAACGCGTGGTTATCAATGCTTGAACCTGTTTCGTTCTTCACGCCGTTAGCTTGGCTACGGTACTCGAAGTAAGGCTGTACGCCGTTACGAGTCCAAGTTGCACGAAGCTCGTGGTCCATGCTGTCTTGTTTCTTCTCAGTAGTACCGTTGAAAGACTCGTTACCAGCAATTACGTATACGTTGTTGTAGCTAAGAGTTAGCTCTTCGTTTACTGCGTAACCGATACGAGTGTCTAGACGTACGTCTGTGCTTAGCTCGCTGTCATCATAGATGTGAGCACGAGTACGGTTGCTGATAGAAACACCGTTGTCGAAGTTGTAACCGATCTTAACAAGAGGACGGTACTGGAATGCTTCGCCTTCAACTAGTAGGTGTTGGTAACCCGCTGCAACCCATAGGTTGTCGTTGATGTTGTAAGCTTGCTCACCACCGATAGTCCAACCAACGCTGTTGCGCTCGCCAGGTACCGCTAGTTCACCTAGCTGGATGCCGTCAATCTCAGTGTAAACTGTTAGACCGCCGAAATCGAAATCAAAAGTGTGGCCTGCTTCTAGAGTAGAAGTCATATCAGAACCGTGTAGGTCGTCTGTATGAAGCTGAAGGTTACCTGTTACGTAAGAAGAACCTGCGAATGCGCTAGAAGCGAATGCTAGAGAAAGAGCACTTAGGGCGATAACTTTTTTCATAATCTACTGCCTTTAAAAATATGAATGTGTGGGTCATTTATTGGTAAATCACTTACCTACGCTGCACACTTGGCGATGCCTCCCTTGGCTTGGCTGTCATACTGCAATATTTAATTTTTACTGCAAAATAAATCGTCATTTTTAGTGATCTTGATCGAATCTAAATGAAATAAGGCCTAATAATCAACAAGATAAGTTAACGTTAAAAAGTTCTAAAAAGAACCTTTAGTGATCATGATCACACGCAAACGTCTAACATTGAGATATTTTCGAGATATAGATCACGCAAAGATTTTGAGTTTTTATGACGAATTTCTCTGAACGATCAAAAAACGTGATCGAGAGCACCTGAATTCACAGAAATTTCACTTGCTGAATAAGTGAGTTTTTAATGGGTTGAGCCAATATCACAGAAAAAAGAAAGCCCCCTACGTAAGGGGGCTGAAATAATCAGTAACGTTTAGAAAGACTTATTGAAGAGTTGTTACTCGGCTCACTTGATCACCAGAAGCTGAGATTGAGCGAATGTAAACCAAACCTTCTACTGCAGGACGTTGGTTATCTTGGTAGTTCAACCATTGCTGACCATCAAACGAGTATTGCAGTTGCGCACCAGGGAATTGAACATTCATCGCCAATTGACCATTTTCAACACGTGCACCTGGTACTGGTAGGCGGTAATCAATGCCCGAATTCTCCAACTTCGCTAACTCACGTTGACCCAATACGTTGGCAAAACGGTTGTAGTCTTGGTTCAAAAGCTCTTTGTTAACTAGGTTCGTTTCTTGGCTGTATTCCACACCCACTTTGTAGTCATTTTCCCATTCCGCGGCGTGCCAAGCTCGCTCTGCTGCTGCTAATACACGAGGGAATACCATGTATTCATACTGCTCATCGGTACGAACCGTTTCTGACCAAAGTTGCGCAGATAGGCCGTAGAAAGGTTTCGCTTCAATTTCACCTTTGCCAGTAAAGCCATTGCCGTCACGGTCTACCGACGTTTCCGCATTTTGAGGCATGTTCTCTGGTGCAAAACCAAACATCTTACGTGTATCTGTTGCGCGAGTTGCCCAGTAGTAGCCACGCTCTTTCGGGTCAACCTCATAAGGCATATCCATGTACACGTAGTCCGGGTTTGATACCACTACGTCATAACCTTTCTTAGACCATTCATACACCGATGATGTACCGCCCCAGTACAGAACATCCCAGAAGTTAACGCGAGTGGTTTCAGATGCAAAAGTTTCTGCGCCTTCTTCGATGTACTTAAGACCGTCTTGCCAAGCTTGGAAGTGCGGAATACCATTCGCTACGGCAATCTTAGACACTTCTTGAGCGAAGTAACCTGGCAACTGACCAAAGTCACTGACTTTACCTTCAGCAACTAGTGACTGACACTGTGGAGACTGTGCAAATGGCTTATCTTGTTTAGACATATCGATGCTGCCTTTCCAGCTCGCTTTGTCTTCGGCATTGATATCTTGGAAACCTGCACCTTGCTTGATGTTTTTCGCTTCATCGCCACCAAAATGCCATGTCTGCAAAGGCATACCCGCTTCATTGTGCATCGCTGCAACTTCAGAGATAACTTTATCTACAAAGCGAGCAGAAGAATCCATACATGGGTTGATAAAGCTCTTCTTATCGTAGAACTGAACCGTCGTCACGTTAGAACTATCCAATGGATCCATCAAACGGTATTCGTTTGCTTGCGTCTCTTTGCCTTCAGCCATCAAACGGTTGTAGCGAGCCTCCATCGATACTACAGCTGCACGAGCATGCGCTGGCATATCAATTTCAGGAATCACTTCAATGTTGCGAGCTTTAGCGTGCTTTAGAATCTCTACATAATCAGCTTTGCTAAAGTAGCCAGACCCGAAGTTATCCGTAGTTGGTCCTGAACCTAATTGAGGAAGCAGACAGCTTGTCTCATCTAAATCGAAACAGCGATTTGAACCAACTTCAGTGAGCTCTGGTAAACCTGGGATCTCTAGACGCCAACCTTCATCATCAGTTAAGTGAAGGTGAAGCTTATTCATTTTGTATGCTGCCATTTGATCAATGGTAGCTAGAATCGCGTCTTTAGAGTGGAAGTTACGTGCAACGTCTACCATCACACCACGGTAATCAAAACGAGGCGCATCTTTAATTGTCAAAAGTGGCAGAGAAGTTGGATTCTGGATGTCTACTAGGCCAAAAATAGACTGCACCGCATAGAACGCACCCGCTTGGTCGTATGCTGTAATTGCAATTTCACCATCGCGAATAGTTAATGTGTACGCGCCAGACTTTGCCATCTCTTGGGCGAACTCAGCTGGAACTACAGTAACGTCAACCTTAACGTCACCGCTGATATCCACACCAACCACTTCTGAGCGAGATTGTAGTGCAGCGAATTGAGCATCACTAAATGCTTCTTTCGGCAGTGCAATACCACCTTTAATTGAAGTCACACCCGTTGATGTTTCAACCTGCATTGGTGTTGGAATTAAAGTAGCAGAGACATCAATTTGTGATAGATCAGCGTTTTTCTCAAAACGAGTTTCTGCCGTTGCCATTACATTATTGTCATCAGGCGTTCGCTTTAAATTGTTTCCTTCAAGACCCGTCACAAATGAAGAGGTATCTTCCGTGTTCAGTGACTCGATTAATTTAGGGTTCGCGCCATTCGAGGTAACAAACGCACCTGGCATGAAGTCAGTTTCAAATAGCTGCCAGTATTCACCAATCAGAGGAATCGTTACCACTTCACCCGCAGCAAAACCATCAAACTTCTCCGTTGGCTCTAGCTTGTGCAAATCGCCAGTAATGCGTGTCACTTTGAATTGGTCATTATCGACATCCAGAATTAAGCGAATGCTGTGGAAGTAGATTTCCCAATCCGACGAATCAACAGCCGCACCATTGTTGACAAGCGTCATGTTCACTTTGTTACAAGATGCCCACTCAGCACCAAGCTCTTGGCAGCTCAGTCCTTCATTCGCACCATGGTTAGTGAGTACTTGGTATTTAATATCAAGATTTTCTGCCAAAGCGTTCACTGTTTGCTGCTCTGTAGAAAGCGAACTACAACCAGCAAGTGTGGCGATAATTGAAGTTGCGATTAATGATTGTCTAAACATCTTACTTACCCTAAAAGTTAACAGCGAGTTGCCAACGAGCGACTCAAAAAAGTTGCATTCAAGATATCGAGATTTATTTCCCAGCGTAAAATTATTAAATTCGAGCGGTGACTCAATTCACACTTCAATGAAATCAAAAAACATAAATCATTTAAAAACAGCCAGTTACAATCAACGTCAAAATCGAAAGATTTTTTTTGACGATTTATATGAGATGACGATCACGAATTTTTTAGTGTGCAACCAGTTTAAAAAGGGGCAAACTCATTCGAAAGTAGTGAGTACTACCCTGGGTATTCTTGACGATTTAAACCAAACTGTGATTTTTCTCTCACTTAGTACTCCGTAAAACTCCGTCAATATTTTTGTAATTAACAATTTTGTCGTTAATCACTTTATAGGACTGTTATGACATACAAATGGATCGCCCCCTTATTATTACTCGTAAGCCAACAGCTAATCGCTCAGCCGCTGTTTTGGAGTGCAGAGAAAGACGGCCAAGAGCTGCTCATCTATGGCTCGATGCATTTAGGTACAGAGGATATGTACCCACTACCTCAGCCTATTACTCAATTTCTACAAAATAGCGATGGTTTGATTCTCGAAGCGAACCTCGAGAGTAGTGATCCCATCACTCCACCACAAAACAATCGCACCGCTAAAGAAGTATTGTCAGATGAGCAGTTAAGGACACTAAAAGAGATTAGCGTTGATTTAGGTATCGAGCCCTATGCAATAGCGAATAGTCCGGCGTGGGCAGCAGCAATGACACTACAAAAAACCCTGAATGAAACTGCAGGTCAAAGTGCGGTTTATGGTGTCGATAGCAACATGCAGGCGTTAGCGATTAAGTACGATGTTCCAGTGCTCGCGTTCGAATCCGTTCAGTTCCAAATTGATCTGCTTAGTAAATACGGGGAGGAGCTGCTAATCGATACCATCTCCGATTATGACAAAACCATTCCCTATATTGAGTGCCTTTCTGAGAGCTGGAAAGTGGGTGACAAACACAAACTTGAACAAGTCGCAGAAGAGTTTTCTTATTACCCCGACGTTCAACAAGCGTTCATGACAGACAGAAACAAAGATTGGGCGAAAAAATTAGCCAGTGGCAAACTTATTCCTGAAGATTCTGGCAAATACATTGTCGTGGTGGGCACACTCCACCTAGTAGGTGAAGATAATTTAATAGCTCTACTCGAAAATGAAGGTTACTCGACCACTCAATTATCGACATCCAAACAGGCAACTTGCTCGTTCTCTGAAGAAAGCTAGTGCTGGGAAAAAAAACCATTTTCTAACATTAGGCGAACCCCAGTCGCATTCGAAATGCCCAAAGCTACTAACTGTTAGGATGCAAAAAGCCTGCTATTTCTAGCAGGCTTTTCTTAATATGGTCGGTGGAGAGGCTTTCTTTAAACCACAGGGAACCCCCGACCTTCTGGTCCCAGACTTTGTTTGGATATCAGAACGCAAAAAGCCTGCTATTCCTAGCAGGCTTTTCTTAATATGGTCGGTGAAGAGGGATTCGAACCCCCGACCCTCTGGTCCCAAACCAGATGCGCTACCAAGCTGCGCTATTCACCGAGACGTTGTGGCTTATTGCCGTCAACGGATGCGTATATTACTGATATCTGTTACCAACGCAAGTCATTTTATGACGGTTTTTCAATTTTCCAGTTCGTTCGAACAATTACCATACAATCCATTCCAAAATGTGATGAAAAACACACCAATCACTACAAACAATTAACACTTCAAGCACACTTGATCCAGATCATCCCTTAACGTGTCACCAAACTATAACGTAACTCTTGTCTTCGATTCTTTGACGGAGGAAATATGGACTTTTGGCTCGATCTCCTATTTGGTAATGCGGTGGGACTATCATCAATGATAGTAATATTTGGCGCTTTCTGTCTGATGCTATTTTTCGGCGGTTTCTTCATCTACAAAGTGATCAACGACGAATCTCCTCACTAAATCGCATAGCATTTTGCCATTTGGTAAAGTGAACCTACGCACCGAAGTAGATTGTTTGTCTACTTCGGTTTTTTAGTTACTTTTTACTTTGTCCACGCTTCCCATCCCACCTTCTATTGGTATACTTTCCAAATCCTTTCTATCGTTTTAGGTATCTAGCTATGTCCCATGACGATGACTTAGAACTGTTCCAACAGATGATGGGTGATGTTAAGCCTATCCACAATGACCTCGTTGAACTCAATAAAAAGCATGAAGTCACCGAATCGCAATTAGCAAAACGCGAAGCCGCGATGTGGCTTGCCGATGACAATCCAGAACACCTTTCTGTCGACCATGCGCCAATGATTAAGCCGGAAGACATCATTGAATTTAAACGCGACGGTGTTCAAGACGGCGTCTATAAGAAGCTTCGATTAGGCAAATACCCTATTCAAGCTCGATTAGACTTACATAGAAAGACGCTAAAAGAAGCGCGCGATGAAGTGGTGAAGTTTCTCAAACAGTGTATGGGTATGGACATTCGCACTGTGGTGATTGTTCATGGCCGCGGTGAGCGTTCAAATCCACCAGCTCTGATGAAAAGCTACGTAGCAAACTGGTTGACCCAAATTCGAGAAGTGCAATGTGCTCATTCAGCGCAAAGATTTCATGGTGGCACTGGCGCGGTTTACGTCTTACTGCGTAAAAGTAATGACAAGAAAATTGAAACCCGCGAGCGTCATCAAAAACGCATGGGATAAATTGTCTACTGGTGTTAAAATAGATCAAAAGCAGCGCAATGCTGCTTTTTGTTTGCCTATAAAATTAGGCGAGTAAAACAACCCTAGACCGTTGTGAAACGTTGAGAGAACATCATGTCACAAGATACCGCAAAAAGACTGAATAAATACATCAGTGAAACTGGCTACTGCTCACGTCGCGAAGCCGACAAATTAATCGAACAAGGTCGTGTAACCATCAATGGTTCCGTTCCTGAAATGGGAACGAAAGTCCAAGTGGGCGATGACGTCTGTATTGATGGCAAGCCCGTCAAGTCAAAAGAGCGTCCCGTTTACATTGCTTTGAACAAACCGACCGGTATTACTTGTACAACTGAACGTGATGTTCCGGGCAACATTGTCGATTTTATTGGCCACAATAAACGCATCTTCCCAATCGGGCGTTTGGATAAACCTTCCGATGGTTTGATCTTCTTAACCAACGACGGTGATATCGTGAATAAAATCCTGCGTGCAGGTAACAATCACGAAAAGGAGTACGTGGTTCGTGTCGACAAACCTATCACTGACGATTTCATTAAGAAAATGTCTTCTGGCGTACCGATTCTTGATACTGTGACTTTGCCATGTAAAGTGACCAAAGAGACTAAGTTCTCATTCCGTATCGTGCTGACTCAGGGCCTAAATCGTCAAATTCGTCGTATGTGCGAAGCATTAGGATATGAAGTATTTAAGCTACGTCGTGTACGCATCATGAACATCTCTCTTGATGGTATTCCAAATGGCAAATGGCGCTACCTATCAGACGATGAAATCACAACTCTACTGGCGATGTGTGAAGGTTCTAGCGGAACCGAAGACGCATCAAAGCTTGATGCAAAAGGTCGACGCATTCGCAAAGCGACAGACGCAAAATTGTTTGATAGCCGTGACGAAAATCAAGGTTCGAAAGCAAGACGTAACCAAAAACAACGTACGTTCCAAGGCCGAAACGCGGACGAGTTTAGACATGCGCCGAACTCTAAGAAAGGTCGCAATGGCAAATCGAACAACCAATCTAGCGGTGGGAAACCTAAAGCCCCAGCAAAACCTTATCGCTCTGCGCCTAAAGCTCAGTCTAATGAGAGTAACCAAACACCTCGCCCTCGTAAGTCAGGCACTTTGAGCCTCAAGAAATAGGCTCCGAAATTACGTCAAGCGTTGCTGTGACTACTAGATTGAAAGCACAAAAAAGGGAGCATCACGCTCCCTTTTCTATTCAGCAATAAATATTACTTAGTACCTTTTTATTTAGTACCGAAGATCTTATCACCTGCATCGCCCAAGCCAGGTACGATGTAGCCTTTGTCATTTAGCTTCTCATCGATAGCGGCTGTGTAAAGCTCTACATCTGGGTGCGCTTTTTTCAGCGCTTCGATACCTTCAGGTGCCGCAACAAGAACCAATACTTTAAACTGCGTACAACCTTGCTCTTTCAATAGATCGATCGTTGCGATCATTGAGCCACCTGTTGCAAGCATTGGGTCTACAACAAGCGCAATACGCTCATCGATGTTAGACGCAAGCTTGTTGAAGTATGGAACTGGCTCTAGTGTCTCTTCGTCACGGTATACACCAACCACACTGATACGAGCGCTTGGGATATGCTCAAGAACACCATCCATCATACCTAGACCTGCACGCAGGATAGGCACAACCGTCACTTTCTTACCTTTAATTTGGTCTACTTCTACAGGACCGTTCCAACCTTCAATGGTTACTTTTTCCGTTTCAAAGTCTGCTGTTGCTTCATAAGTCAGTAGGCTACCAACTTCCGTTGCTAACTCACGGAAGCGCTTTGTGCTGATCTCACCTTCTCTTAGCAAGCCAACTTTGTGTTTAACAAGAGGGTGTTTTACTTCAACAACTTTCATTTCCAGCTCCGGCAATAATTAGGAATATTTAATCAAACTTTCCGATTATAAACGATCTAGTGGCAAATATCTTGCTCCTATCCCTAACAAAAAAAGGGGGAAAGAAAAAAACCTGCGCAAACGTTTGCTATTGCCAATTAAGCACTGGTAGAATAGCGCCGTTTTCATATCCAACTTATGACCGAGGACTTCCCTGTGAGCGGTAACAACTCTTCTCTAAGCTATAAAGACGCTGGTGTAGACATCGATGCAGGCAATGCGCTTGTTGACCGAATTAAAGGTGCTGTAAAACGTACTCGTCGCCCTGAAGTAATGGGTGGCATTGGCGGTTTTGGCGCACTATGTGAACTACCGACTAAATACAAACAACCTGTTCTTGTTTCAGGTACTGACGGTGTAGGTACGAAACTTCGTCTTGCATTGGATATGAACAAGCACGACACCATTGGTATCGATCTTGTTGCTATGTGTGTGAACGACCTAATCGTTCAAGGTGCAGAGCCACTATTCTTCCTTGATTACTACGCGACAGGTAAGCTAGACGTTGATACTGCAGCAGACGTAGTAACAGGTATTGCTGACGGCTGTATCCAAGCAGGCTGTTCACTTATTGGTGGTGAAACGGCTGAAATGCCAGGTATGTACGAAGGTGAAGACTACGACGTAGCAGGCTTCTGTGTTGGTGTGGTTGAGAAAGAAGACGTTATCGATGGCACGAAAGTCGCTGCTGGTGATGCTCTGATTGCTGTCGGTTCTAGCGGCCCACACTCTAACGGTTACTCTCTAATTCGTAAGATTCTAGAAGTATCTGGCGCAGACAAGAACGAAGAGCTAGACGGTCGCACTATTGGTGAGCACCTTCTAGAACCAACGAAAATTTACATTAAATCAGCACTTAAGATGATCGAGAAGCATGACATCCATGCAATTTCTCACATCACTGGCGGTGGTTTCTGGGAAAACATCCCTCGCGTACTTCCAGAAGGTACGAAAGCAGTTGTAGACGGCAACAGCTGGGAATGGCCAGTCATCTTCAAATGGCTACAAGAGAAAGGCAACGTAACAACTCACGAAATGTACCGTACATTTAACTGTGGTGTTGGCTTGGTTGTTGCTCTTCCTAAAGATCAAGCGCAAGACGCGGTTGAGCTATTAAACGCAGAAGGCGAGAACGCATGGGTAATCGGTGAGATTGCTATTGCTGAAGCTGGCGAAGAGCAAGTAGAGATCAACTAAGCATGAAAAGTATTGTTGTTTTAGTTTCAGGGAATGGTTCTAACTTACAAGCGATTATCGATGCTTGTGAAACGAGCATCGACAATGGCAAAGTAACCGCTGTTTTTTCAAACAAAGCAACTGCTTATGCCTTAGAACGAGCAAAAACAGCAGGGGCGGCCGCTAAGTTTGTCGACCCTGATGCGTTTGATACTCGTGACGCATTTGACAATGAACTGATGCGTCAAATGGACGAATATGAACCTGACTTAGTTATTCTTGCGGGTTACATGCGTATTCTAAGTGGCGCTTTTGTTCGTCACTTTATGGGTCGCATGATCAATATTCACCCATCACTGCTTCCTAAGTACCCAGGGTTGAACACGTATCAACGTGCAATTCACGCTGGAGATGAAGAGCACGGAACTAGCGTTCACTTTGTGACAGAGCAGCTTGATGGTGGCCCAGTTATTCTTCAAGCAAAGGTGCCTATCTTTGAAGAAGATAATGTCGACATTCTCACTAAGCGTGTTCAAACGCAAGAGCACAAAATCTATCCACTTGTAGCTAAATGGTTTGTCGATGGTCGTCTTGAAATGAAAGCAGGGAAGGCCTTCTTAGACGGCGAACAACTTGGGCTAACAGGTTACGCACAAGACTGATTTTAGGTTTTGGTAGAATTGAAAAAGGGTTGATAGTATCAACCCTTTTTTTATTGTCGGTGAAACACTCTAGCTATTCTAAAGGCTCGGTTGGAGACTGATCTTTTGGCTTCGCTTCGGCAAATTCAACATCTGCCAATTGCTCGGCATTACCATCAATCAACTCACCAAAATGAAAGATGCCAAATTCACCGGGCTTCATTCGATGCCAGACTTCATTGTCAGTCAGTGGCTGTGTAGCAACGACCGACACCACATCATTTGGCGTCGTTTCTTCTTGGAAATTGATCGTCACATCTTCATCGATCAAACTTGCCTTACCGAATGGAGCTCGACGAGTGATCCAGTACAGATGATTGGTACAGTAAGTCATGACGTACTCGCCGTCTGAGAAAAGCATGTTAAATACGCCCTTCTCTCTCAGCTCATCACAACACTCAGCGATGTATCGAAATGCCCCTACCATATCCTGAGGGGGTTCAGGGTAGCGCTGTTCTAGTTTGTTCAGCAACCAGCAAAACGAGAGCTCACTGTCGGTTTGTCCGACAGGGCGGTAACGACCTGTGACTAAATCTTGGTAATCACTTAATTGACCGTTATGAGCAAAAGTCCAATAACGTCCCCACAGCTCCCGAGTAAATGGGTGAGTATTTTCTAAGTTCACCCCTCCGCGATTTGCTTGTCGAATATGACTAACCACCGCTTTACTTTTAATTGGGTAGTTTTGAACTAACTCAGCAATCTTAGACTTACAGCTTGGATTAGGATCTTTAAACGTACGAAAGCCCTTGCCTTCATAAAACGTAATCCCCCAGCCATCTCTGTGAGGGCCGGTGTTGCCTCCGCGCTGTATCAGGCCGGTAAAACTAAAGCAGATATCTGTTGGGACATTTGCGCTCATTCCGAGCAATTCACACATGGTTTAATCGACTCCTTTTATAAACCAATACCTCAAGCTTTCGCTAAGGGTTTACTCCATCTCTTTCTCAATAAGTTGAATAACGATATGGATAATCTTAATGTGGATTTCTTGAATGCGGTCAGCGTAACCGAAATGTGGAACGCGAATTTCAACATCAGCAAGTCCGGCCATTTTGCCACCATCTTTACCCGTTAAGGCAATGGTTTTCATACCTTTTGCTTTTGCAGCTTCAATAGCTTTCAAGATATTACCGGAGTTACCTGACGTCGACAGGCCAAACAGCACATCCCCTTTTGCACCTACCGCCTCAACATAACGAGAAAATACGTAGTCATAACCAAAGTCGTTACTGACACAAGAAAGATGACTTGGATCTGAAATCGCAATACCTGGATAACCAGGGCGATTTTCGCGGTAACGGCCAGTCAGCTCTTCAGCAAAGTGCATGGCATCACAATGTGAACCACCGTTACCACAAGACAAAACTTTACCGCCCTGCTTGAATGAATCAGCGATCGTTTTCGCTGCTGCTTCGATTTGAGCAATGTTGTGCTCATCAGATAAAAATTTGTTGAGTACGTCAGCAGCTTCAGTTAATTCACTTTTGATTAGATCCTGATACATAGGAAGTATCCCTTCTTTTTCTATTTATTACGCTCGGTGATGAGTAAAAAGAAAGATAACTTCCGTCCTTATACCCATGAGCAATGGAATTACATTTGAGTTTACTCAAACAAAGTTTCCTGTCGATAGTCTTGCTTCAAGAAATCCATTTTTATTACCCGTTTAGCGTAAAGAGCACCCAGTGAAGTCATAACTTTAGAACTTTAGCTCTACTTAGATCACTTTTTGACCACTAAGGGGTTTTACATTTCGTTAATAAAGTTATTACAATTATAACTGGTTAGACCTCTTACAAGAAAGGCTGACAAAGAGCAGCCTACAAAAGGAATACTATATGGACATCTTGCTCTCTACATTAGGATTAGCCGGTGTTGTCGCCGTCTGTCTCTATCATCGAACTTCACTCCTCCTATCGCTCACAGCACTGACTGTAGCTATGATTGCGCTCTCCTTCATTGGCAGCATCGGGGCAATCAGTTGGCTTGTTTTTGTCACTTTAAGTGCCATCGTTGCCTTCCCGCCATTACGTCAGTCATTGGTCACACGTCGTGCGCTTGCTGCTTTCAAGAAAGTTCTGCCAGCCATGTCTCAAACCGAGAAAGAAGCATTGGATGCAGGTACCGTTTGGTGGGAAGCGGATCTTTTCAAAGGTAAGCCTGATTGGCAAAAACTTCATGCCATCAAAGATCCTAAGCTGTCCGAAGAAGAACAAGCCTTTATGGATGGCCCAGTCAATGAAGTCTGCGCCATGATGGATGACTTTCAAACCACCCACGAGTTGGCCGACCTTCCTCCAGAGATCTGGCAATACTTAAAAGACAACAAGTTCTTCGCCATGATCATCAAAAAGAAATACGGTGGTTTGGAATTTTCAGCTTACGCTCAATCTCTGGTTCTGCAGAAGCTAACTGGTGTCTCCAGTGTGCTCTCTTCAACGGTGGGTGTGCCAAACTCACTAGGCCCTGGAGAGTTACTGCAACATTACGGTACCAAAGATCAAAAAGACTATTACTTACCTCGCCTTGCTGAAGGTAAAGAGATCCCTTGTTTTGCTTTAACCAGCCCTGAAGCGGGTTCAGACGCAGGTTCGATTCCTGATTTTGGTGTTGTTTGCAAAGGCGAATGGGAAGGCGAACAAGTACTTGGAATGCGCCTAACATGGAACAAACGCTACATCACGCTTGCTCCAGTTGCGACGGTATTGGGCTTAGCATTCAAACTGCGTGACCCTGAAGGTTTATTGGGTGGTGAAAAAGAACTTGGTATCACCTGCGCGCTGATCCCTACTTCATTGCAAGGTGTGGAGATTGGTAATCGTCACTTCCCACTCAATGTCCCGTTCCAAAACGGTCCGACTCGAGCGAATGATCTCTTCGTGCCTCTTGATTTCATTATTGGTGGCAAGAAAATGGCAGGCCAAGGATGGCGTATGCTCGTTGAATGCTTGTCGGTAGGCCGAGGTATTACCTTACCTTCTAACTCGACTGGTGGAATTAAAACTGCCGCACTCGCAACAGGCGCTTACGCTCGTATTCGTCGCCAGTTCAAACAACCAATCGGCCAAATGGAAGGAGTGGAAGAGCCGCTTGCGCGTTTAGCAGGTAACGCTTACGTGATGGATGCAGCCAGCAACCTAACTGTTGCAGGTATCGATTTAGGCGAGAAGCTTCAGTGATTTCGGCCATAGTTAAGTATCACTGTACCCACCGAGGCCAAAAGAGCATCATTGATGCGATGGATATCGTTGGCGGTAAGGGAATCTGCCTTGGCCCATCAAACTTCCTCGCTCGCGGTTATCAAGGTGCTCCGATTGCTATTACGGTGGAAGGCGCAAACATTCTTACACGTTCAATGATTATTTATGGTCAAGGGGCGATTCGTTGTCATCCATTCGTTTTGGAAGAAATGAATGCCGCTCATTCCAGCAATAGCGATGCTCTCAGCAAATTCGATAGTGCCCTACTCGGTCACGTGGGCTTTGCAATGAGTAACATGGTTCGCAGCTTATGGTTAGGTTTGACCGATGGTTATGGTTCCGCAACGCCTACCAAAGATGCGACGCAGCGATACTACCAACAAATGAACCGATACAGCGCCAACTTAGCCTTGCTGTCGGATATTTCAATGGCGGTACTTGGCGGCTCGCTCAAACGTAAAGAGCGCCTGTCTGCTCGTCTTGGGGATATTCTAAGCCAACTGTATTTGAGCTCAGCTACTTTGCAACGGTTTGAGAGCGAAGGGCGTCAAAAAGAAGACTTACCTTTGGTTCACTGGGGCCTACAAGACAGCCTGAAACAAACCGAAATCGCGATTGATGAGTTCTTGGCTAACTTTCCCAACAAAGCGGTGGGTAAGCTTCTCAAGCTATTGATTATGCCATTTGGCCGTATCCGTCGAGGCCCAAGTGACAAACTGGACAGCAAAGTAGCTCAGATTCTTCAGACCCCGAGCGCGACACGTTCTCGATTAGGTCGTAACCAGTATCTAGAGGCCACCAGCCATAACCCAGCAGGCAAAATCGAGAAAGCACTGGAGGTCATTCTGAGTGCAGAGCCTATCTTCGATAAAGTCTGCAAAGGCCTAAACCAACGCAAACCGTTCTTGCGTCTCGATTTGGTAGCTGAACAAGGTTTAGAGCACGGCTTAATTGACCATCAAGAGGCTCAGTTGCTAAAAGAAGCAGAAGAACACAGACTCTACACCATTAACGTCGATGATTTCGAACCTGAGGTGTTGGCAGCAAAGTCAGTGATGCCTAGCATGGAAGAAGTCGCTTAACGGAGTCATCCTAGGCAGTTAATCAGATGTAGTAATTCAGATAACATGACAAAAACTCAAAAGGCTGCATAACGCC
>NZ_JYJP01000131.1 GCF_001012815.1 Vibrio mexicanus | reverse complement strand
TTAGAAGAATAAATCTCAAGAATGGGGCTATAGCTCAGCTGGGAGAGCGCCTGCCTTGCACGCAGGAGGTCAGCAGTTCGATCCTGCTTAGCTCCACCATCTTGAATTCCTCCACAGGAATTAAAACTAACGTGGGCGATTAGCTCAGTTGGGAGAGCACCTGCCTTACAAGCAGGGGGTCACTGGTTCGAGCCCGGTATCGCCCACCATCTTTAAGCACTCTTGCGAGAGTTTTTAAAAATGGTTTTCGTTAGAAAATCTGCTCTTTAACAATTTGGAAAGCTGACGAATAACAACAATCCCCATATCTACGGATATGCGTTGTTATTCAAATTAAAAGTTCTCAAATCCTATGTCTTTTGAAGATGTAGGTA
>NZ_JYJP01000130.1 GCF_001012815.1 Vibrio mexicanus | reverse complement strand
GCCTGTCGTTTCGAGAACCTTGGCTTCAAAGAAGAGCGACTCGGCTTGATGCTGTATCTGCAATGTGAGAACAAAAAACGCAAAGAAGGCTACTGGCCGCTCGACTTTGCTATTCAGCCAACCAACAACGCTTATTACAACACTCAAAAAGACAATACTGTTCTTATGGCTCAAATCTTTGCTTTCATGGATACAGGTAAAAGCGCCGTTATTACTGGCGATAGCTTTGAACGCCCTCAACCTACCAGCTATCTATATATTGATGAAAAGCCCGACAACTTTGAAAAGCGATTAGAAGAAACCCTAAAACACGAACACGTTTTGCC
>NZ_JYJP01000129.1 GCF_001012815.1 Vibrio mexicanus | reverse complement strand
CATTTTGATAACTTAGGTTTTCGTCAGGACAAAATTGGGCTTCATCTGTTTGTATACGGAGAAAAAAAGAAAGGCACTGGAAATTACTGGGCGCATTCATACTGTCTCCAACCAACAGGAAAAGCCCACATGAACACCGAAAAGGACAGTCTGTTCTTTATGGCTCAGATTTTTGCATTCATGGATAAAGGCAAGAACGCAGTAATTACTGGAGATAGCTTCGAAAGGCCACAACCGAAAATGTATCTCTTCATTGACAAAAACCGAGTGACTTTGATACGCAACTCTCAGAAGTACTAGAACGGGATGGTGCAATGGCAGAACTTTACGAAAACCAGTAAGTGAATAATAACGGGAAAATATGAATCGAGGCTCGAAAGGTCTATTTACTAAGTACGGACAGCCCTTCTCAAGATGGTGGGAAGCTATTCGCGCCGAAGTTCTTGTCATTCCAATGAAGGACCCGTTAGATCCAATCATGTCAGTGAAAAGTGACATAATGACTCTGCGTACGGGATATCATACAAGGCGCAATGTAGCACTCATTCCGATGATGTTAACTCTTACCTTCTTTGCATTCCTTCAATCTACAAATGTTCCTTGGCCAAACTTGTCTGCAGAGCAAAAAATAGCGGAACGAAGACTGGAGTGGCTGGCAGAGGCAAAAACAATAAATGCTAAAAGGGGCTACAACAATTATCCGGGTATCAATATAGAGCAACGGGAGGTTTACTATCAGACTCTCTTAGGAGCTTCGGGAAAAGTCACTCTTGTTTCATACCTCAAAGCAAAGAGCATTGAAGGAAGACTCAACGGAATATTGATCTCATTGGCTTTCACTATTTTTCTATCCTCTGTCGCTATTGCTCTATGGTTAATAGTCCTATTAAAGCCAAGAGACGCCGAAATCTACTTCGATCGTAAAAGACAGATTGTTTACTCATGGCGCAGAGGAAGAGTCGGTGCGGCACACTTCGATAAAGTGGGTATCAAACAAAGCCATAATGGCTCGATATCTACCTTCAGTTCGAAGACCCTAAAAAAGAGGGCGGTTATTGGCCAATGCCTTTAATGAACCTTGATGTGGGTAAAGTCATTTTTCACCAAGAGGGTGACCTCGACTACTTACTCGCTCAGATCCTAGCGTTCATGGAACAAGGTAAAGAGGCCATCATTACCGAATCTTCATTCCAACGAGAACCAGCAAAATTTTTCTTGCGTGGGGATTCAGCTGTACCAGACAACTTAGAACAGCGTATTGAAGCCGCACTTGCGGCGGACTACAACCTAGTTGAAGCCTATGAGAATAATGTTATTAGAGTCTCGGCATTTTAACTCTAACGCAAGTAACTGCTGATGAATTAATGTAATGATTGAAAAAAGAAACAAGAGCCGCAACTTCGGGATGCTGAAGCGCGCTAAAAAGTTTAACGAGTTGAGAGAGTGGTTCAATCAAAGAATCACTCTAGATAGCTATAGCGATCCTCAGAATTCTATTACGTTGGTCAACGATAAAACTTTAGCAGTGGGTCGCCCAATGCATTCCCTTCGTTTTGTCTACATTGCGCCTTTTGTATTAGCGTGGTGGTGCT
>NZ_JYJP01000128.1 GCF_001012815.1 Vibrio mexicanus | reverse complement strand
GTGACACGCCTGTCGTTGCTTGCTTTGTTGCGCCTGTAATATAGGAAACAATAATGAAAAAGCTCTGTTCTACTCTCCTGCTCTCTACTCTATTCACAGCTTCTTCTTTGGCAGATGAGAGTACTTACTCTGGATGGGGTAACCTCCATATCAACTGGCAAGAATGGGGGCACGGTGCCTCTGACAGCGACTTCAGCCAAGGCCTGATTGGCGTGGAAGGCGGAATGAACTTCGAATGGGGAGAGGTCTTTGGCTTCTATGATTTCGAGGGTATCGACCGCGATTCAGGCCAACAAACCGCAACCATGAACTTACAAGCCCATACCTATTTAAGTGATTCAGGCTTGAGTCTGTTTACCAAGGTCTACAACACGCAAGGTACCGAGATAAAAGAAACCAACAGCTTTTTGGGCTTGGGGTACACCGAGATCAAAGGCGATGGTTGGTGGTTTACGCCATGCTTGCCGCCAACTACACGACGGTTTACAACGAGTTTGCCCCCATTACCAACGCGAACGGATTTAATGGTGCGACTTTAGGTTGGAGCGCAGGTTATGTATTCAATGCATTTGGAGAATCCTTCATTCTTAGTAACTGGACAGAAATTGAAATGGCTCGCTCAGATGAATACGCGCTTAACAACTATGGCGACACAGGTGTTAACGGCGGCCTAAACCTAGGCTGGAATATCACGAAAGACATCAGTGCGACTGTGATGTACCGTTATTACTACAACAAACTTGGCAACGGCGGTTATGGGGACATCTTGATCTACCGCCTCGCTACAATTTCTAGACTACCGCCATCCATTAAGCCCAAGAAGGCTGTTTGATCGCTCTTAGATAGATTCTTACCCAAACTAGGGTGGAATCCATTGAGGTACACCTATCAAAAAGCCTGCAGTCATGCAGGCTTTACATAATATGGAGGTGGTCGCAGCGCGAATATTTACAGTGTCGCTCTCAACTGCTCTAACAAGTCACGCTGTTTATCTGTAAGATTCGTTGGTGTCTCTACCTGAATCTTGACTAACAGATCGCCAGTTTGACCTTTACGGCTCGTCACACCTTTTCCAGCCATCTTGAACTTACGCCCTGACTGAGTACCCGCAGGAATCTTGAGCTTGAATCGGCTATCAAGAACATTGACTTCAACTTCGCCACCTAGCGCAGCTGTAGCAATATCAACTTTGGTGTTGCAGATTAAATCGTTTTCATCTCGCTCTAAAAATGCATGTGAGCGAATGGCCACCGATAGCAGCAGATCCCCTGCAGGGCCACCATGGCTACCTGGACCACCCTTTCCGGAAAAGCGAATTTTCTCACCATCTTTAATGCCCGCCGGCACCTTAACGTTGATCTTCTTCTGCTCACCATTAATTGGCAGTTCTACAACTTTTTCAGTGCCCTGCACCGCATCAACAAAATCAACGGTGAGCGTGTATTCACGATCTTGACCTTTCTGTGGACGTGCACGGCCGCCACGGGACTGTGAAAACATGTCATCAAATCCACCAAAACCTCCGCCGCCACCGAAACCGCCGCCTCTCTGTCTAAAGACATCACCAAAGATATCTTCAAAGCCCGCACCACCCTGAGAACGGTGACCACCATGACCACCAAAGCCGCCACCTTCAAACGCAGCATGACCAAATCGATCGTATTGGTTGCGCTTATCTTTGTCAGTCAGCACCTCGTAAGCTTCTTTAATCTCTTTAAAGCTAGCTTCTGCTTTGGCATCTCCGGGATTTTTATCTGGGTGATATTTCATCGCCAACTTCTTGTAGGCTTTCTTAATATCTTTCTCTGAGGCTCCCTTAGAAACACCTAGCACGCTGTAATAATCTCGCTTCGACATGCTATAACCTCACTCCAATCTCTCTTATTTTCATAAACTCAGGCGTATAAGTTCCCTACACGCCTCAAACCCCGTTAACTTCATGTATTTGTACTCATAAATCAACTATTAATTGTGTCTAAGCGACCAATAGCTAAAAGCACTACCGGATACGTTACAAGAAATGGCGAAATCGTAAATTTGTTTGGAAGGATTGAAGCCCACTAAAAAGTAATGGCTATGAATAGGAGGCAGCGAGGGGCTAGCAAGGAGCTAGGCTGGTATCGAAGGAGAGATTTGACTAAATCCCTCTTTCACTGCGGATACGAAAAGCCCCAGCATTTCTGCTAGGGCCTAGAATGTGGCGGAGTGCCGGGGTTGCGTCCAACTAGGGATTTGAAGAAATCCCTTTAAATGCACCGATGCAAAAAAGCCCGCTAATTTCTTAGCGGGCTTTTTCTAAATGTGGCGGAGAGATAGGGATTTGAACCCTAGATACGCTATTAACGTATGCCGGTTTTCAAGACCGGTGCTTTCAACCACTCAGCCATCTCTCCAGTGGTTTGTATCCTATGTTTTGGCATGAGTTTTGTAAAGCTTATTTTTGGCTACCTGAACCCGTTTGGGCGTATATTGACCAAATTGTTTAGTAAAGAAACAGAGAACTTTTTGATCTAATCCATACTCTTTATAAGAGTTTAGGCTCTAATATGCACAATCTAATAAAATAATGTTTTATTTATAAGTGCATGATAATTAGTAATAAAACCACTTTAAGTTAACAAGTGTTCGCCCGAAAGATGTTGCACATAAGTGTGAACTATTTCAAAATTATAGGGTTGCCAATTTATTGGTTGTTTACAGAGGTTTTTATGAAGGTCGCGAATCTATTCAAGCATCGTGGTGATTCCATGTCTAAGCACCACTCGGAGTTTATGCAATGGATGTCTCCTGCCGTGCGTGATTACTGGCAAGAGTTTTTAAACAAAGCGAATAACCGCACCTTGTTTACGCGTTTGCGCGACCTCCATTTAGGCGATCTACAAAAGCTGCAGTTAATGATGAACAACCAAAGCCGAAGCCAATTCAGTTAAAACCTGAAGCAGAAGCGGTATATCTTGAGCTTCAAGAGAAGATCGGTGAAGTCATTCACACAGGTGAGTGGTTAGACGTTTCTCAAGAGCGTATCAACCAGTTTGGCCAAGTAACCGAAGATATGCAATGGATCCATACTGATCCAGAAAGAGCCGAGCAAGAGTCTCCATTTAAAACGACTATCGCTCATGGTTTTCTTACGCTGTCACTACTTCCAAAGTTAACAGACAGTGTCGACCCAGATTCAGCTATGTTCCCGACAGCTAAAATGGTCGTCAACATCGGCTTGAACCAAGTACGTTTTCCGTACCCGGTGAAAGCGAACAATCAAGTTCGCGCCGTGAGCACGCTAACTAAAGTGACCCCTATTCGCAAAGGCTTAGAAATTGAGCGCGAAATCAAAGTTGAAATCGACGGTGTAAGACGCCCAGGTTGCGTTGCAGTATCTGTTATCCAGCTGCACTTCTAGTGGTTAAATCAATTTCAAAGTATTAAAAAAGGAGAGCTTGTGCTCTCCTTTTTTGTATCCGCATTTACTTAGCTGGCGTATAACCGTACTCAGTAATCAGCGCTGCAGCTTTATTTGTCGTCACGTAGTTCAAGAACTCGGTCGCTTTTTCATCCAGCTCTTCAGTGTGGTAGAGCAGAATGAATGGACGAGAAAGCTCGTATTTGCGTGATGCAATACTTTCATTGGTCGGCGCAACGCCTTCAAAGTTAATCGCTTTCACTGAGCGGTCAACGGAACCTGTAGAGATAAAACCGATCGCTTGTTTGTTATGATTGACGATGGTTTTCACCATGCTGTTGCTATTTACTACTAGGTTGTCGTGACTGATGTCAGACACCATTCGATCGTTAACAATTTTTGTCAGTCCCAATAGGCTTTCGAAGCTGTAACGAGAGCCCGAAGACGCTTCACGTGTCACGACTGCAATTTTTTGATCCGCACCGCCAAGCTCTTTCCAATTGGTGATTTTGCCTTTGTAGATGTCAAACAGCTGCTCGCGGGTGACGTTCGCTACGTTATTTTCAGGGTTCACCACAACAGCCAAGCCATCGAGTGCGATCGTCTTAGTCGAGATCGACTCATCTTGCTCACGTTCAGTTAAGTAGCGCGAACTCATACCGATATCCACCACGCCTTTTTTCAATAGCGTAATCCCTGCTGTTGACCCAACGCTTTGCACGGCGACATAGGTGTCTGGGTGGTCATTGTTAAAATCTTCTGCTAGCACTTCCATGACTCGCGAAACAGACGTAGAGCCTGACACACTCACTTCAGAGGCAATAGCTGGGGAACTTAGGATTGTCGCAGACAAGAGTGCTGTTACAGCGGCTCGAAACATATCTAACTCCGTTAATACAGGTGACTGATAAGAATATTCATAAAAATTACAGGCGCTATCATATGTCGATTTGATGACAGTTTTGTGAAAGTGGATGCAGATCCCTAACCTTTCAAGCACTACTATAATTAACACGGAAAAGAAGTTGAGGTGGTGTTGTGAGCTTAGTCAGTTTGTTGCAAAAGCAGGTAGAAAGTCGCGCACTTATCGTGTGCCAAAATCGAAACCGCAGCTTACCTGTAGAGCTAGGGAAGTCGTGCTTTGAGTCTTTCGACTGTGGTGTGGAATTCATTAAACAGCACTACCTGTTGGACTCTTCACACATGGATTACACCAGCTCAGTTGCTCGTGTTGAGTGGAATCCAACGCAAGCCTGTTGGCATCTAATGATCCCTAAAGACGACAACCAGCCAACGACTTGGTTGCCTTACCCTTATTTGATTAAGAGCCAAGACTTAACCGCAATCATGCGTGAGATCGACAAAGATCCAAAATCGTTATTTTGGGATTAATCTGCCCATAGATCGTAATTTTGCCAATAAAAAAGCCGATGAATAAACATCGGCTTTCTTTTTCGAAACAATCTTTTTCGAAGCAATTTTTAAGATTGTGTCTCTTCTTCCGTTTGAGGCAATGGCGCGTACTCTTTGGTCGGTTTCGCCACCAAGCTGCGCGTTTCCTGATTCACTTCAGTTAGAACAACCTCTAGTGTATCGCCTAAACGGTACTCAAGTGCTTTATCTACAGAGATGGTACCAAGGTCGGCATTACATTCAATGCGCTCTTTGTTATCAACAATCAGCTTACCTGGAATAAACGCAGCTGCGCCATTTTCAAGCAGTCGGATACGAGCACCCGCGCGGTTAATATCAAAGATTTCACCAGTGTAAACAGTTTTGTTCTCTGGCTCTTTCGCTAACGTACGAGCATATACCAATCGGCAACGTTACGCTCAGCAATCTTATGGTGCTTACGATGTAGTGCAAGTTCTTCACCGACCGTTTCATCTGGCTTTTGAACTGGCTCTTTGCCCAAGATGTGAGCTTTCAGCATACGGTGGTTGATCATATCACCGTACTTACGGATTGGAGATGTCCAAGTCGCGTAGATGTCTAAGCCCATTGCGTAATGTGGTAGAGGTTCGCTACCCATTTCGCTGTATGCTTGCGCTTTACGGATACGATTGTCGAGATAGCTTGTCTCTTGCGATCCCAACCAACGGCGCAGCGCGGCAAAGCTTCCAACGTCACGACACTTTCTGCTGTGTATTCTAGCTCGCCTTCAGGGTTCACCAGCTCGATGACGTCTGCAATTTTCTCTGGCTTGAAGCCCGCATGTGTATTGAATACTCCTGCACCAAACGTTGCTTTCAGCGTTTTACCTGCACAGATGTTGGCAGTGATCATTGCTTCTTCAACAAGGCGGTTGGCACTACGACGCATATCAGCATGAATCGCAACCACATCGTTGTCTTCGCTCAACTCAAAACGGTAGTCAGGACGGTCAGGGAAGACAACCGCATTCTCTTCACGCCAGTTAGCACGTGCTTTAGAGAAATCGTATAGATCAGAAACAATCGCAGCAATCTCTTCGCTTGGAGACCATTTTTCGCATTCGCCGTTCTCTAGCCAATCCGAAACATTGTCGTACGCAAGACGAGCGTGAGATTTAATGTTCGCGGCAAAGAAGTTGATGTCGTCACCAATGACACCTTCTTTCGATACGCTAACCGTGCAGCAAAGCGCCGGACGAACTTCGTTTTCAATCAAAGAGCACAAGTCATCAGCGAGGTCACGAGGAAGCATTGGGATGTTACGTCCTGGCATGTAGATGGTGAATCCACGTTCGCGTGCCACTTTATCCATCTCATCATTCGGCGTGATGTATGCGGTCGGATCGGCGATAGCAATCGTCAGTTCAAAGTCGCCTGATTCTGTTTTCTTCGCGTACAACGCATCATCCATGTCCTTAGTCGACTCACCGTCGATAGTCACGAATGGAATATGCGTCATATCAAGACGTTCAAGATCCGCATCGTCTTTGAGTTCCCAATTGTCAATACCTGCTGGTTCGCTGTTTGGTAGGTCGTTAATCGCCAACGTCACCCACCAAGGCGCGATCTTGTCAGACGCATCGGTAATCTTCTCTGAGATCTCAACTAAGAAGTTGTTGTCACCTTTCAATGGGTGGCGAACCAAGTGAGCGACTACCCAGTCACCCTCACCAAGCGTTTCGGGATTTACCCCTTTCTTCGCCTTGGCTTTGAGTGAAAGTTTCTTCAGTTGTGGATGATCAGGCACAACGTTCAAGCGACCTTTAAACAGTTTCACACGACCAATAAATCGCGTAACTCCTTGCTCCAAAAGCTCTTCAGGCTCAGCCACTTCTTTCTCTTTTTCGGTGCGGATGATCGCCACAACCTTGTCACCATGCATGCATTTTTTCATGTAAGGGGGTGGAATAAAGAAGCTGGTTTTACTATCGACTTCTAAAAAGCCGAAGCCCTTTTCCGTCGCTTTGATTGTCCCTTCCTTTTTTGGAAGCGTTTCTTGGATTTGCTGCTTAAGCTGAGCGAGTAGCGGATTGTCTTGAAACATCTTATCTAGTCTACATTGAACGATTGCGCACACTATAAACATAGAGGCGAATTATTACTAGGGTATGGCTACGGTGAAAGGCGAAATTTTAGCACCATGAACGCACCTTACAAATACGTCATTTATCAATAATCTTCACCGACACACTAACTTTTAAGCGGTTAATGAAGATTTAATGACCATTTCTCCCAGAATGAGAAAAATATGTGATGTATTTCAATTTTTTCTGGCTTTTTTTGTGTATTTAGGGAATAATCCGCGCCCTTAAGTTGTTGTCCCTAGCGGCTTGATGCATTTTGAAACTTGTCTGCATCTGAATGGAATCAGCTCAAACTGGATTGGTATTGGAATTGGTAGAGCTCGTGGGACCTTTCGTTAATTTACATAGTGGGATCCCGATGGAAAACCAAGAAAATCAAATCAAATTCAGTGAACTAGCCCTGAGCGAAGAAATCCTATCATCACTTGATGACATGGGTTTTGTTTCGCCTACGCCTATCCAGCAGCGGCTATTCCACACCTATTGCGAGGTGCTGACGCATTAGGTAAAGCTCAAACAGGTACTGGTAAAACAGCTGCTTTCTCTCTTCCTCTGCTTACTAAACTTGATCTTTCTCAACGTAAGCCTCAAGCAATTGTTCTTGCGCCTACTCGTGAGCTTGCAATTCAAGTAGCAGCAGAGATGAAAAACCTTGGTAAAAACATCAAGGGCCTAAAAGTTTTAGAGATCTACGGTGGTGCTTCTATCGTTGATCAAATGCGCGCACTTAAATCTGGTGCACACATTGTTGTTGGTACTCCTGGCCGTGTTCAAGATCTTATCAACCGTGATCGTCTACACCTAGACGAAGTGATGACGTTCGTTCTAGATGAAGCAGACGAAATGCTTAACATGGGTTTCGTTGATGATGTAACTGAAATCATGGAGCACGCTCCAGAATCAGCGCAACGTGTTCTGTTCTCTGCAACTATGCCTCCAATGCTGAAAAACATTGTTGAGCGCTTCCTACGTGAACCAGTAACGATTGACGTTGCAGGTAAAAACCACACAGTAGACAAAGTAGAACAGCAGTTCTGGGTTGTAAAAGGCATCGAGAAAGACGAAGCAATGTCTCGCCTTCTTGAAACGGAAGAGACTGACGCATCAATCGTATTCGTACGTACTCGTCAAGATACCGAACGTCTAGCTGACTGGCTAAGCGCACGTGGTTTTAAAGCTGCGGCTCTTCACGGTGATATCCCACAGTCTCAACGTGAGCGTACAGTAGACAACATCAAGCAAGGTGTTATCGATATTCTAGTTGCAACGGACGTTGTAGCGCGTGGTCTTGATGTTCCACGTATCACACACGTATTTAACTACGACATCCCATTCGATGTTGAGTCATACATCCACCGTATCGGTCGTACTGGTCGTGCTGGACGTAAAGGTAAAGCGATCCTTCTTGTTCGCACAAACCAAATCCGTATGCTTCGCACTATCGAGCGCGTAACTAAGTCTTCAATGGAAGAAATCCAACTTCCACTACGCGACAAAGTTGCAGAGGCACGTCTAGTGAAGCTAGCAGCTGAGCTAGAAGCAGAAAAAGAACACAAAGCAATCGACAAGTTTGCAGAACTGGTTGAGAAGCTACAAGAATCTCTAGAGATTGATGCCGCAACACTGGCAGCAATTCTACTTAAGCGTCAACAAGGTAAGCGCCCACTGTTCTACGTTGGTGAAGACCCAATGATTGCTGCTATCGAGCGTGATAAGCAACGTCGTAAAGAACGCCGCGAAGGTGGTCGTGACGGTCGCGATGGCGGTCGTGGTCGCAGCTTCAACACCCAAGATTGGGATACTTACCAGCTTCAAGTTGGTCGCGAGCAAGGCGTTCAAGTTAAAGACATCGTTGGTGCGCTTGCAAACGAACTTGGCCTAGTAAAAGGTTCTATTGGCGCTATCAAGCTTGCTCAAGGCGAAACTTACGTTCAGCTTCCTAAAGCAATGAACAGCGAAACTGCAAACAAGCTTGCTAAACTACGCATCCGTCAGAAAGAAGTTGGCGCAGTAGTGTGTGACTTTGATGACTTCCGTGAGCCTCGTGGTCGTCGTGATGGTGGTCGTCGTGACGGCGGTTACCGTGGTAACCGTGATGGTAACCGTGATGGTCGTCGTGGTAATGGCGGTGGTTACCGTGGCAACCGTGAAGGTGGCCGTGATGGTAACCGCGAAGGCGGCTACCGTGGTAACCGTGAAGGTGGCCGTGATGGCGAGCGTCGCTTCGATCGCAACCGTGGTGGTGACCACCGTGGTAACTACCGTGGCGAACGTGGCCATGGTCGTTCACGCCGTGAAGACTAATCCGATAGTCGGATAACGAACTGAAAAAAAAACCTGCTCAATGAGCAGGTTTTTTTATGCTTGTTAACTGTCGTTCCTATTTTCTAGCTACTTATAAATCCGAAGACTTCTCTACTTAGTCGCACTTTCATATTAAAGACTCTCCACTACAGCTGTTCTTCAATGGGCAACCAACCTGCTATGGTTGCTCCCATCCTGCGCAGAATACCAGCATGAGGTTCACTGGTATAAACAGCGCCACTCACATGGTCTTTCCACACTATATCCCCATCTTGCATCTTCAGTTCATAAGCATTATCGCGAAGCGCTGACTCAAAACTCAGTAGTGACTCCTCGATATAGTTTGGTTGTTCAATCACAACTGCCATTTCAGTATTCAAATGAGCAGAGCGTGGATCCCAGTTCATCGAGCCAACAAAGAGCTTTCTTTTATCAAACATAATTGCTTTGGCATGAAGCTAGAGCGGCTGCTGCCCGTTAAACTCCACTGATTGCCAACGTCCGCGCTTGCTTTTACTTCCCAAATTTCTATGCCAGCTTCAATCAATGCCTCACGATACTTTGCGTACCACCCATGAACAGCAAAGACATCATTAGAAGCTAAAGAGTTGGTGACAATAACGATTTCTTTGCCTCGCTGAACCGCATCAATAAGCTCTTGAGTCCCTTCTTCAGTAGGAACAAAGTAAGGTGAAATCAAAATCATTGATTCGTTCACTTGCTCTAAAAATGCGCTTAGGCTTGCAACGAGCTCACTCTCTGCGCCACCAATTTTAGATGGTGTGTCGTACCAAAGTTTGGCAGGCCCCCAAAAAAGTTCCAATTCTTGATTTTCAAACTTTCTATATATCTCCAACTGGGTAAAGTCATACTCGCCATAGCTGAACTTCTCGATCAGCCCGGATTGAGCAACCAAGCTTGAACCTCTTCGTCTGTTCTTGCCGTTACATTTGGCTCGAAGGCTTCTACTGGCACGGCAAAGTCACTGTTCCAATACAGATCAAATTGATCCGCGATCTGCTCGACTGTATTGCCATACAAAAGTAAGTCTAAATCACCAAACTCTACTGCACTGCTGAATGAAAAGTACTCGTTGCCAACATTTCTACCTCCCACAATCGAGGCTACTGTATCTGCTGTTAAAGATTTATTATGCATTCTGCGATTGAGACGCTCAAAGTCCGTCGCCATACCAACGCCACGAACACTTCTAAACTGATTTGGATTAAACAGCCTAACCTCAATGTTTGGATGAGCGTTAAGGCGAGCCAGTGAGCGATCACTGCGTTTTTGAAAATCATCCAGCAGCAAGCGGACCTTAACACCGCGTTGCGCCGCTTCGTACAAGCGCCAAGTAAGGAGCTGCCCCGTTTCATCTTCACGATAAATGTAATACTGAAGATCAAGACTCACTTCAGCACTTTCAATCAATGCCAATCGGGCCAGAAAGGCATCATGCCCACGTTTCAATGGGAAGAATCCGCTATGTGTCGATGTATCGAAATCATCCTGCTTAAAAAACGAGTCTAGCAGGCTCCCTTCTTGGTACCCACTATGATAACTGTCTACTTTATTCTCTATCGCAGCGGTATCTATACTACTGCACGCAATCATTAACACTGAAAAACCACATACAGCAATTTTAACGAACGTCTTTACTTTCATAGCGTTCCGGTTGTCTCTTTTTAACGCATATCTAAACTGTTTCTTGTCACCGAGGTGTATCAACGGTCACTAATCTATTATGATTGCATAATAATTGAAAACGTCACGCAATTTACGTGGTAATTGTTCGACACATCAAGGATTAATCCAAAAGGAAAGTATGTGAAAAAGTTAGCATTGGTAGTATTTATCGCGACTCAACTCATGGCCTGCACTGAAGTGGGCAGCGAAGCGTGGTGCAGGATATGAAAGAAAAACCCAAAGGTGACTGGACAGCCAACGAAGCTGGTGATTTTGCTAAGCATTGCATCTTTTAGTTTGAAGTTATTGGTCCTCTCATTTTCTATCCAAGCTATCGCCTTAGACATATATTAATGACGCGTTAAGTACTTGCTCTTTAATTGATTGGAAGGACCTCAATTAACATAATGCTTACCCCATTCAGATATTCGCCCATCCCAATTAATAATTTTGTAAATTTTGATTGAATGACTGGCACACACCAATCATCTCAAGCTAAAATAACGCCTAACTGCGCGTCTATTGATCATGACCGACGCGGATTCACCTATAATCCAATATCGTAATAAGCGTAATTTGACGCCATCGACTGAGTTTTTATCTCTACGAACCCAGTCACTATTTTCGCAACGATGATTTAGCGTAAAGCCCATGGATACAGATAAGTTTACCAATATTTACCGACTACCGACTTCAATTCAGATCCGAATTGGTAAATGGCAACAAACATTCAGAGGCACATCCGATCTTGTGCTTCATAAAGCATTGCTTGTCAGAAATGAAAAGTTCAAAAGCCGAGCCTTGATACCAACAGGGTGGGCTGTAAATTTATTCGCTAGCGACGAAGCTTCAATCACTCATCATGGTCGTTATATTCAAACGCCAATGCGTTCAATGATTGATCGTAAAGTCGCCTACAAACGCATTTATCTTTCTACTATTCCATTAGAGGAAGCTGAAAAGGCGCTGATCGCTTTTAAGCTTGAGTGGATAGAAAAGCACAACAAAATTGCAAATAAATACAACCAAATCAAACTGAAAGAGTTTTTGAACTTTGCCAACGAAGAAGAGGAAACCCTTTACCCCTCTATTCCAAAAGGTGAGTTTGATAAAGCACTTTGGAATCGTCTAGTCCGTTCTGAATTTGGGCCAGAGAAAAAGTACAACAACCCTTTCTTTGTAAAAAAGGCGGTAATACTCAAGCCGGGTGAAGAACTGCCAGAAGAAATCGAAGAAGAGCCAAAAGCAGACAAACCACAAAGGCGTCGTCAAAAAAGTCGTTCGAATTCAAACGCTGAAGCAAACTCTCAAGAGAAGAATCATTCTCAGGAGAGCAAGACTGGTAACAGAAAGCCACAAAATCGACGCCGTAAGCCTCAAGGTCAAGGCAATGGCAATGGCAATGGCAATGGCAACAGTGAACACAAGCCACGCAACCATCGTCAAAAGTCACATGCCAACCGTTCAGGTCACGATGGTCACCGGAATCGTTCTGACCGTAACCGCCAAGAAGGCAACGGGAATAGAGCCGAAGCTAACGGAAACCGTACTGACAACAAAGCGACATCAAAACAACGACAAGGCGCGAGTAAAAATCGCAGGCCTCGAAACAACGTCAACAATCGAAAAGCTCGCCAAGAATAGCTATTTTTTATAAAGCGCTAACTCTGTTAGCGCTTTTTCATTACTAACTTAAAACAACCATTACTGACTTAAAGTAGTTTGGCCAAACGTTCTTTAAGCAATACCAGCCATTGCTCATAGGCTATCGCGTTCAAATGCAAATCATCGCAACTGTATTTGGCATCAAGCATACCTTGTTCGACCAAAACAGAATTTACATCAAGATACTCAATTTCTTCTTTAGCACACAACGCTTCAAGCCTTTGGTTAAGCTCGTTCACTTGGCTATTCAATACATCCAAACGTTTACCTACTAAGAGTGTAGATTGCACCAAAACTTGGCAGTCAGACTCTTTCCATATCGCTAGCATCTCTTTGTAGTTCGCAAACACTTGGTCAACGCTGTAACCCTGAGCTAAGTCATTAATGCCTGCCATCACACAAACAAAATCAGGCTTAACCACGATAGAGGTATCGATTCGTTTGAGCATTCCCTGAGTCGTATCTCCCGCAATGCCTCGATTAACAATCTTGTAATCCAAAGCGTCATTCCAAGGGCCCCATTCAGTGATAGAATCGCCGAACATGACAATGTCAGCTTTAGGTGTAAAGCGACGATGGTTATCGGTACTTTGAATGTAGCGGCTCACGCTGTGCCCTCTTTGTTGTGTATCGCTTTGTGTCACTATGTATTCAAGCTGGCTTTTGATGTCTAGTTCCTGTGATTGACACACAAGGTTTTCAATCTGCGTTTTCTGAATACTCAAACGGCTCGTTAGCCCGTGCTCTCGCTTAATTTCCTTCAAAGCATCAATCAGGTCATAGAGTGAGTAATGTTCTTCTATCTCCTGATACAAATCCGGTAAATCAATGTAGTCTGAGTTTTCTAGCCAAGCCTTTAATTTATCTCTATTCATGAACATAACGCATTTCAAATGTTTAACCTCATGATACCAAGCTTTAGCTCAATACCTAGCATCGTAACTAAGATTGATTATTTGATTGAGAAGTTGATTAATATGGAAATAGCAGAAACAAAAAAGCCGATGCTTAAAGGCATCGGCTTAAAAACAGTATATTGCTGCTTACAGTTTGAAGAATGACAGCTGCGCTTTTTGCTTCTCAGCGAGTTTTGATAGCTCTGTACTTGCCGAAGCACTTTGACTGATACCAGCTACATTCTGGTTAACCAGCTCAGACATGTTTACCACGTTACGATTAATATCTTGGGTCACCTGAGATTGCTCTTCCGCCGCAGTGGCCACTTGAGTATTGGTATCGTTGATGTTCATTACAGACTCGGTGATGCCAACTAGTGCCTCGTTCGCACGTTGGGCAAGCTCACTGTTTTTTGCGATCATTTCTAGGCTATCTTGCATCGAGTCGTTAGCAAGTACTGACTGTTTCTGCAGCTCTTCAATAATGGTTTGAATTTCCACCGTTGAATCTTGCGTACGTGCTGCCAACATACGAACTTCGTCTGCCACTACCGCAAAGCCACGACCGGACTCACCTGCACGAGCTGCCTCAATCGCCGCGTTAAGCGCCAACAGATTCGTTTGCTCTGACACGCCTTTAATTACCTCAATCACATCGTTAATCTGTTCAGATTGTTGTTTTAGGCTTGAAACCACTTGAGCTGCATCATTTAGAGCATTCGACATTTGAGCTGTCGCTTGACTGCTCTCTTCAAAGATAGACAAACCAGACTTGGCCAAAGCATCCGTTTCACGTGCAGTCGCATCCGCCATAGTTGCATTGTCACTTACGTTATTCGCTGTGCTCGCAAGTTCATTAACAGCAGAAGCCACTTGTTCGATTTCGGCTAGCTCTTTGTGAGCGTTACCTTCCGCTTGAAGCATCACCGCAGCCAACTCAGTGGAAGCAGATGCCACCTCTTCGCTAATACGATTCAGATGATCAACCGTTTGATTCAGACGCTCAGCCGTCACGTTCACATCTTTACCCAGTTGTGCAATCTCATTCTCACCATCACTAGGCGCTGTTACAGTTAGATCACCTTCTGACAGGCGAGCCATCACTGAACGCAGTGCAAAGATAGGGGCAACAATTTTTCCAGATATGAAGTAAGCAAACACTAGAGCTCCCGCAAGTACTGCAAAGATCGACAATATCGCTTTGTTTAGCACGGCATCCGCTTCATCGGCAGTATCTAGCATGGCTTGCTGGGCAAACTGATTGAGGTCTGTAGAGAACTTCTCAATTTGCTGAATAAGCACTTCACCAGCGCCTCGATAAGACGCATAGAACTGTTGGTATTCAGATTGCGACAGTTGGCCGTTATCATAAGCATTGAAAACGCCTGTAGAGCGCTTGGCTAACTCTATGTACTGATTGAATGCATTACCGATTGTCTGCGCATCACGGGCGAACGTTTCACGGCTCTTGATAACACTTAGTACGTTATTCACTTCTCGCTCAGCTTGAGCAACCTGATTGGCAAACACGTCACGTCTTTCCGCTTCAAAAATGGAATAAACCGCATTCACTCTCAACGGGTAGATTGTATTGGTTAAATCCGCAATCGAATCTTTGTAGAAAGTTAATGAGTCTGAGTTCGAAATCATCGTGGTTTGTTCTTCTTCAAGATTTCTTTGCGTTACCCACAAAGCGACAGCAAGAGCTAGGGTAATAAAGAGAACAGGAACGAGAATTTGTGCTCGAATAGAGAGGTTTTTGAAAGAAAGGGTCATGTGATTTCCCAATAAATGATTAACATCAGGTTTATGTAGCATTCTTGATACCGGCGCGAATACTAGACATAGATCACACTTTTGTCTACGAGAAATTAACCCAATTTCATAGTTTTTGTTATCTCGAGAACTTTGAATATTTATAAAGTCATTACATCTCAACCAAAAAGCAAAATTTAGGCAATTAAAAAGGAGAGCCGAAGCTCTCCTTTCTCTTAAACCTGAAACTGCTAATTAAAGAGCAGCTTTCGCTTTTTCAACTAGAACAGCAAATGCTGCTTTGTCGAATACTGCGATGTCAGCAAGAATCTTACGATCGATCTCGATAGATGCTTTCTTAAGACCGTTGATGAAACGGCTGTAAGATAGACCATTTTGACGAGATGCCGCGTTGATACGTGCAATCCATAGTTGACGGAATTGACGCTTCTTGTTACGACGGTCGCGGTAAGCGTATTGACCAGCTTTGGTAACTGCTTGGAAAGCTACGCGGTAAACACGTGAACGTGCACCGTAGTAACCTTTAGCTTGTTTTAGAACTTTCTTATGACGTGCACGAGCTTGTACACCACGTTTTACGCGAGGCATTATGCTTCTCCTAAACTAAACGATTATTAAACTAAAAAGAATTAAGCGTATGGCAACATACGAGCAACTGCTGCTACTTCACACTTAGGAAGTAGAGAGTTAGGACGTAGCTGACGCTTGTTCTTAGTAGTACGCTTAGTCAGGATGTGACGTTTACCAGCGTGCTTAAACTTAATACCACCAGCAGTTTTCTTGAAACGCTTAGCAGCACCTTTGTTGGATTTCATCTTAGGCATGATGAAGAACTCCGCATTGTTGAGTTGATTAAACAATAGTAATTAGGGCGAACAAAACCCCGCCGCTAGACCTTCGTGAGAAAGCACGGCAGGGTTTTCTTACTTGCAAAAGCCGTTAATTACTTCTTTTTAGGGGCTAACACCATGATCATCTGGCGGCCTTCGATTCGAGTCGGGAAAGATTCTACAACAGCTAAATCCACTGTATCTTCTTTCAGACGATTCAAAACGTCGACACCGATTTCTTGGTGTGCCATTTCGCGGCCACGGAAGCGAATTGTTACCTTCACTTTGTTGCCGTCTTCTAGGAAACGCGTCAGGTTGCGTAGTTTTACCTGATAGTCTCCAATATCAGTTCCAGGACGGAATTTTACTTCCTTAATCTGAATCTGTTTTTGCTTCTTCTTCTGCTCTTTAGCAGCTTTGCTCTTTTCAAAGAGGAACTTGCCATAGTCCATCACACGACAAACTGGTGGCTCGGCGTTAGGGCTGATCTCTACGAGATCCATACCAGCTTCTACAGCTGCTTCAAGTGCTTCGTTAATAGAAACGATGCCAACGGCTTCACCGTCCGCGCCTGTTAAGCGAACTTCACGAACGCCACGAATTTCACCGTTTAAACGGTGCTGGTTTTGTTTGGCCGGTTGTTGGCCACGTCTTCCGCCTTTAATAGCTTATTCCTCCAGATTGAGCTTACGGGTAAAGACTTCGTCTTGGATGTGTGCAATAAAGTCATCCACTTTAAATTTACCTAAGTCTTTACCTTTACGTGTACGTACTGCGATTTCGCCAGCTTCCATTTCTTGGTCGCCACAAACAAGCATATACGGAACACGCTTCAAAGTATGTTCGCGGATTTTAAAGCCAATCTTCTCATTTCTCAAGTCTGCTTTGGCTCTAATTCCACTTTTTTGCAGTTTTTGTACAACTTCTTGCACATACGCTGACTGTTTGTCAGTGATATTCATGATAACTGCTTGCTCCGGTGCCAACCAAGTTGGGAAGAAGCCAGCGTACTCTTCAATTAGAATACCAATGAAACGCTCTAGTGAACCTAGGATTGCGCGGTGAATCATAACAGGAACAAGACGCTCGTTGTTTTCACCAACATAAGTTGCACCTAGACGACCAGGTAGGTTGAAGTCTAGCTGAACCGTACCACATTGCCACGCACGATCTAAACAATCGTAAAGAGTGAACTCAATCTTAGGGCCGTAGAATGCGCCTTCGCCTTCTTGAATCTCGTACTCAATGTTCATTGATTCAAGAGACTGCTTGAGCGCTTCCTCAGATTGATCCCAGATTTCATCTGAACCAACACGCTTTTCAGGGCGAGTCGATAGTTTCACAACAATGTTATCAAAACCGAACGTTTGGTACGTGTCGTAAACCATCTTAATACAGTTAGTCACTTCCTCTTGGATTTGACTCTCAGTACAGAAAACGTGAGCATCATCTTGAGTGAAACCACGCACACGCATAATGCCGTGTAGCGCACCTGATGGTTCGTTACGGTGGCAAGAACCAAACTCCGCCATGCGAAGTGGTAGATCACGGTATGATTTCAGACCTTGGTTAAAGATCTGAACGTGACCTGGACAGTTCATTGGCTTGATCGCGTATTCACGAGCTTCTGATGACGTAGTGAACATCGCATCTGCGTATTTATCCCAGTGACCAGAGCGTTCCCAAAGAACACGGTCCATCATTAGAGGGCCTTTTACTTCTTGGTAGCCGTATTCATCAAGCTTTGAGCGGATGAATACTTCAAGATCACGGAAAATAGACCAACCGTTGTGATGCCAGAACACCATACCTGGTGCTTCTTGCTGCATGTGGAACAGGTCTAGCTGCTTACCAATTTTACGGTGGTCGCGTTTAGCCGCTTCTTCCAGACGTGTTAGGTGAGCTTTAAGTGCCTTCTTGTCATGGAATGCAGTACCATAGATACGCTGAAGCATCTTGTTGTCGCTATTACCGCGCCAGTATGCACCAGCAACGTTTAATAGCGTGAAGTGTTGGCAAAAGCCATATGTGGTACGTGAGGTCCACGACACATATCAATGTATTCTTCATGATGGTATAGGCCTGGACGATCATCTTTTGATACGTTTTCGTCTAGGATTTCCATCTTGTAAGTTTCACCGCGAGCTTCGAATGCATCGCGTGCTTCCTGCCAGCTAACTTTTTTCTTGATAACTTGGTACTTGGTTTTTGCCAGCTCTTTCATCCGCTTTTCGATCTTTTCAAGATCTTCTTGCGTTAGAGAGTGCTCCATGTCGATATCGTAGTAGAAACCGTTATCGATGGTTGGACCAATCGCCATCTTAGCTTCAGGGTAGAGCTGCTTGATCGCGTGACCTAAAAGGTGCGCACAAGAGTGACGAACGATTTCTAGACCATCAACTTCATCTTTTACGGTGATGATTTCAAGGCTTGCATCGTTTTCAATGAGATCGCATGCATCAACACGGTTGCCATCAACACGGCCTGCAATGGTTGCTTTCGCAAGACCAGGACCAATAGATTGAGCAACTTCTAGAGTTGAAACTGGGTTATCAAATTCGCGCTGACTGCCGTCAGGAAGAGTAATAATAGGCATTAGGTATCCTTTACAGTGGTGTTGCACACCAAGCAACACGTGTTCAGTTAGTGTTTGTAAACACATCTAAAATAAGTGATGAGCATCTCCAGAAATGCAAATACGAATGCATCGCTAAAAATGCGAGCGAGTATTGTAACCGAATCCAGACAAATAACAATGAATGTGACTAAGTTCAAGAGTTGTTCTTTTGCATTCACTTTGAAAGGGAGCGAAACAATTTGGGCTGAACATCAAGCTTTGTCAATCAGGTTGCTTTCCTGACAATAAATAAACAAAAGCCCTCACTGTGAGCACTACCATGACCTTTATTCGCTCAACTTTATTCACAAACTACGTCAAAGAACCAAAATGAACTACAAAGATCAGCTAAATCGTGTTTGCCAGAGCTTGTCGAACGCTGGCTTCCACAATATCAAAAGTAACCTATCGGAAGAGAAGCTGTTTATCGTGGCTGACCTTACCTATGTCAGACTGTCTATTGCATTTAATTACACACCTAAAAAGGTGGAATGTGATATTTTCCCGATATCCAATGGCGTGAAATTTTACAATGACATGCCTGCCATGTCCTTCAACGAAACCAATGAGATAGACCGAAAGCTCACAGGTGTATTAAGAATTGCGCGGACGCAAAATGACTATTTGGGGCTTCGACTGAACAAGGAAGCAGAAAGCAATACAATCGCAGGAAAGAAGAAGGTTAAGTCGACACGCAGCTACATCATCTATGACCAAGAAGAAATTCGCTATCACTAGTTTCTGAGCGCCCTAAAACAACAAAGCAACACGAGGAGTGTTGCTTGGCGGTTTAATTGGTTTTAAAAAGGGACCTCGATCTGCATCATTACATCACCTTCATATTTTTCATGCCATCGATAATCAAAACGCATTCTTGGTTCACCTGGCTTACGATCGCCAAAGCCAACACTAAACTGCAACCCATGACTTCGGATCCAGTCTTCGGTCGACATGGTTTTTGATTCTTCCAATAGATCTGATGGCATCCAAACGCCCACGCCAAAGTGGTTAGAAGAAAGACTCTGGCTGAGTAATGGATCCGAATCTAATCGAAAGGCCCAACTCTCCCAATAGCTTTCTGTCTCAAAGGACTTTTCTTTCTCTTGTATCGAGATAACCGTTTCACTTGCGTAGTTATAACTATCAAGCATCGATATGCAGACTCCGTAAGAAGGAGGCGCAAGATCGGAGCGAGGTTCATCCCCATAACTTTGCGTAAAAAGATCGCAAGCAAACGTTGGGAAAGCGCACATCCCAACCAACAACAAACGAAAATGCATACCGCGTACTGCAACCTCACAACATGCACAGAGTAAATGGGCGTGTGCCCTAATTAATAGTAATGATTACTCTGTAAAATTCGCGCAACCGAAGGCGTGGTTAACTCATCCACTGACGCCTCGTTGGCTAAACGATTTCGAATATCCGTACTTCGAATCGCCACTTTTTCTGGGCAAGCCATCACTGACCACTTGCTGAGTATTTCTTCTGCTTTATAAAATTTTGAAAAGTTGAAGAGATTATCAGGCCCTAATACAAACGTAATCTCTGATTGAGGAAAATCTTCACTCAACTGAGATAAAACGGCGAAAGTTGTGACACTTTGTCCAGGTTCCTCCAACCGCTCTTCTACTTTGGATCGTTCTACATTGTGCAACGCTAAATCTTGGATAAACGCATCGACTAACTCACACCGACTCGTATACTCGAGCATTTGCTTTCCCCAAGCATGCGATATGCTCGGCAAAAGTAGTACTTTGTCAAAATGGCCCAAAGATTCGATAACACTTTTGTGCCCCAAACTCGGCGGATTGAATGCACTCCCAAACACGGCTATTTTCACGCTTATCCCTACTTCGTCTTATTTCGGCGCTATCTTACACCTTACCAGCCCGCAATAATAACCAAATAATTTGTACAGTATGCAACCAACGATTCCCTCGAGAAACTCAATCTAAGTCAAATTTCGGTCAATTGTTTGGCACATCAACCCTTACGCGGATTTTGAAGTCAATAAACGATGGGGTTATGATACGGACATCAATCGATTTTTTATTTGCTTGCAGGAAGACAAACCATGGAACAGATCATTCGCGATGAGATGCGCGTACTCCCATCAATCGACCCACATTTTGAAATTGACCGTCGAGTGGAGTTCATTCAGCGCAAATTGCAAGAGTCTGGTTGTAAATCAGTTGTGCTTGGGATCAGCGGTGGCGTTGATTCAACAACCTGTGGCCGACTCGCTCAATTGGCCGTCGAAGGACTTAATACCCAGACCAACAGTAACGACTATCAATTCATTGCTGTGCGTCTTCCATACGGTGAGCAAAAAGACGAAGACGAAGCTCAACTGGCGTTGGGGTTCATCAAGCCAACGCATTCCGTTTCGGTTAACATTCAACAAGGCGTTGATGGTATTCACTCTGCCACTAACCTTGCCCTTGAAGGTACTGGCCTCATTCCTGAAGACCCAGCAAAAGTCGACTTTGTGAAAGGCAATGTGAAAGCACGTGCCCGCATGGTCGCTCAGTATGAGATTGCTGGTTACGTTGGTGGTTTAGTTCTTGGAACCGATCATTCAGCGGAAAACATTACTGGTTTTTACACTAAGTTCGGTGACGGTGCTTGCGATTTGGCTCCGCTATTTGGCCTAAGCAAACGCCAAGTACGTGAAATCGCAGCGACACTTGGCGCGCCAGAACTGCTGGTTAAGAAAGTGCCAACAGCCGATCTTGAAGAGCTTGATCCTCAAAAAGCCGACGAAGATGCACTAAACCTAAGCTATGACCAAATTGATGATTTCTTGGAAGGTAAACCTGTCCCTGAGTTTGTATCTGAAAGGTTGATTGGTATCTATAAAGCCACGCAACACAAACGTCAGCCAATTCCGACGATATACGATTAATAAAAGTCGAATCGTGAACAATCAAAAAGGGAGCACTTCGCTCCCTTTTTTATTCGCATTTATTCAGTCAACGCTAAACACGTTCTTCCATGCCAATGTTGTTATTCGCCCACAATAAAGCCTGAAGTCGGTTCTTCGCGTTTATCTTCTTAAAGATATTGTGTAGATGCGTTTTCACTGTGTTCTCGCTAACAAACAGCTCTTCTGCGATTTGGATATTTGACGCACCATGTCCGAGTAAGTGAATGATCTCTTTTTCTCGCTTAGTCAGGCTAGTGTATGTCTTAGAGGTTGTCACACTATTAGAACAACGGAAGTGCTGTATGTAATCTTGTGCCAGTTTACGAGATAGCCACATTTCGTCTTGCATGACTTTTTTCATTCCTTTAAGTAACAGCTCTAGATCATCGTTTACATAGAACACCGCAACAAGACCGCGCCACTTAAACAGGTGTGAAGATCCCAAGTCTTTTGGACAGTTAATCACTATCTCTTTCACGTTATGTTTGCAGGCGCTGCGCACTTGTGTGTAATGCTCAAACTTCTCTTGGTCTAGATAAGCGTAATCAACCAAGATTATTTCATTAAGTAACAGCGTCGGGTTGAAGCTGTTAACTAGTTGAGAAAATGGAACAATGTTCAATGACACGTTCAAGTTTGCTTCTATCGATTGCTTAAAAAGATTCGCCTGCATGCTATGGTCAGATAACAGTGTGATCTGTTTGGTGTCTGTCTCACTCATTTCCTTTGCCCCTCTCGCCGATATTCATCCGCCAACAAACATTCAGCAAATCTATAGAACTATTTTTTCGTGTCAATGGCTACTTTTTGCGCGATAGAACAAAAGTTGCATAACCGTATGTTTCCCATAGAATAATTATCATTCTCTCAGTTTTGAGAGAATACTCAATTAAATGCATTAGAGGCAATAATAAGAAAAATCTAGTACTTTAGATTTAAGCTCTAATACAAAAAGTTAGGCTCAAAAAAAGGACGGTAAGCACCGTCCTCCTTTTTGGGCCAGAGTGACTGATTAGCGTCTGCGGCTAAAGAATAGTCCCAAGCCAGCAAGTACCCACAATGGTAAACTGCCACCACTGTCACCTGAGTTAGAGCTGGAATCAGTATTTCCCGTATCTACTAATGATGCTAAGTATTCTTCTCGTCTAGCATCAGTCGCTGTGTAGCTCGCAGTTTCACTTCCCGCAATTACACTGTCGATCCACGTTCGATAATCATAAATTTCTGTAAAGACTGATGTAATCGCTCCTGTCCCACAACTAGTTGGACCGAAGCTAGTAATGCCGACTTGTACCCAATCGTTAGCACCACGCTGCCAATAGACTGGCCCGCCAGAGTCACCTTGACAAGTGCTGTTACTCAATTGAGAGCTCACGTTAAATGCACCGCTAAAACATAAAATGACTGTCTTGTATATCAGTATTGAATACTGAATCACAAGTCGCATTTGTTTCATAAGTCAATGTGGTTTCTAGTAATGCTCCAATCGGGTTGGTGGTATCTGTTGTTCTTCCATGCCCAAGAGCTTTAAACGTGTTCGGACCTCGATAACTTTCATCTGCAGGTCGTTGGATACCATCAGTATTGGGGTCAATATTATACGGAGAAGCCAATTTAATGATTGCGATATCATTCAACAAAGTCGCATGATTGTAGTCCGGATGAAAGTAAAACGTCTCCGCCATAACTTTTTGGATATTACCGTTCGGAAAATCACCTTCATCAGAGAGCTGAGGGACAATCGACGTAAAGAGCACTGTATCTTCATCGATTGTGTTCCCGTTATCGTTATAAAAACAATGCGCCGCTGTCAAAATATGCTGCTCATCCAATAGCGTTCCACCACAAAAACTTCCGCTACCATACACTCCATCGTAATCGATACGGTCATAGAACAAAGTCGCTATTGAAGGAAATTCTGTCACCGATGCACTCGAGCCATTAACAATATAAGGGCTGACCTCAACATCCGACGCAGATACACTCAAACTCATTGGAAAAGTAGCAAGTATTGAAACCGTCAGTAGAGAACTTTTATTCATAGAAATATCCTTTCACTAGAACTTCGAACCATCGCAACGTGAGTCACATAAAAAAAGCCTTCTAAATAGAAGGCTTTAATCATTTACATTGATACTTGGTAGTATAGTTTATCCACGGTGATATCGCTGTGGAACGAAAGGCATTTTTTCTATGGTCATCGCTAATTTTTTTCCTCGAACGAGGGCATAGACCTCTTCACCGATTACATTTAGGTCTGCTCGAATGTAACCCATTGAAACTGGTTTGCCTGCTGTTGGGCCAGCTGTACCGCTTGTTACAACGCCAATCTTGTTGTCGTCTGTATCAAACAACTCTGTACCTTCGCGCACTGGTGCTTTAGTTTGCCCAACTAATCCAACACGTTTACGTGATACGTCTTTCAACTCAATCTGTTTAAGAATGATATCGGCACCTGGGAACCCACCCTCACGCTCGCCACCAATACGACGAATTTTCTGAATGCCCCAAAGAAGGCTGGCTTCCACAGGGGTAGTTGTCGTATCTAGTCATGACCATACAAACATAGGCCACACTCTAGGCGTAGAGAGTCGCGAGCACCTAAACCAATCCACTCTACTTCATCAAAGCCTGTAAGCTTTTTCGCAAGCGCTTCAGCACTTTCGTTTGGTACTGAGATTTCAAATCCATCTTCGCCGGTGTAGCCGCTGCGACTTACAATGCAGTTAACGCCATCGATATCTAGCGTTTGCACATCCATAAACACCATATCCGCAACTTTAGGTTGGATTTGTGCTAGCACTTCTGCTGCTTTTGGCCCCTGTAATGCAAGCAAAGCGCGATCGTCGATCACCTCAAGCTCAACGCCTTCAGGTAAATGTGCTTCAAGATGATTAATGTCTTGCTCTTTACAAGCCGCATTGACCACTACAAATAGATGGTCGCCAAGATTAGCCACCATCAAGTCATCCATAATGCCGCCTTCATCGTTAGTAAAGAAGGCATAACGCTGATTGCCTGAAGGCAGGTCAATGATGTCGACAGGAACCAGTGATTCAAGAAACGCAGCCGCACCCTCACCATGTAAACGCAATTGGCCCATGTGCGATACATCAAACAAACCTGCGGCGTCGCGGGTATGAATGTGCTCTTTTTTAACACCAAGCGGATATTGCACAGGCATTTCGTAGCCCGCAAATGGAACCATCTTCGCTCCTACTTCTTTATGTAAATCATAAAGTGGCGTCTTTAGTAAATCCTGAGTCGCTGCATCTTGTGTCATTGTGTTCTCCATTCACCAAACCCTACTACATAGGATGGTATTGATTGTGATTTTTGCCTGCTTACCGTTTTTTCCTGTTTAACAGTGGAAGCAAACTAAACAGTCCGGAAATTATGTTTCGTATAGTAAACAAGGATTGGACTAAAATTCACCATTAACAACTTTTAAACAAGCAAAAATGTGACATTTAACACCCTTGTCACATAACCAATCCTAGCAAACAAGCTAGACAGCACAATAAACAGCCCTATTTCGACCACAAAAAAAGCACACATCTGCCTACGCAAACGTGTGCTTTCACTATAGGAAACTTAATAGAATTGAGTTATTTAGCGGTCACCCACAAAATATGAGCGTCTTCTTCACTGACTGAAACGAGCATATGCCCCATATTCGCGTCATAATAAACGCTGTCCCCTTCCGACAAAATCACCGGTTCGTAGAATTCAGAAAAGAATCGAACTTCACCAGAAAGAATAAGTAGAAACTCTTCGCCATCATGCCTAACCCAGTCGCTGTACTCTTCGAAACTTCGAGCGCGGATACGACTCTTAAAAGGCATCATCTTTTTGTTCGATAACTGAGTCGCAAGCAACTCGTGTTCGTAGGTTGGCGTTGGGTGAGGTTTACCTTGCCCAGCAATCGAGATGTCTCGCCGACCTGTTGCAACTTTTTTTTCTTGGTGGTTCAAAGAGTTGAGGCATATCTATCTGAAGGCCAAGCGCCAACTTTTGCATCGCTTGAAACGTTGGTGAGATCTGTTCGTTCTCTATTTTACTCAACGTTGAACGAGCCAGCCCAGTTCGTTGGCTTGCCTCTTCTAAAGTAATTCCGAGTTTTGCTCGAATTTCTTTAATTCTTTGGCCTAACTTTAGGGGCTCTATATTTTGGTCGCCGGCCTCTTTGGCTAGCGTCAACGATGGGTACTCATCATAGATATCTTCAGACATACCTGTCCCTCAATTAGTACTGCTTCCTATATGAAACATCATTGTTGCACGAAGCCACTAATTGATTAAAGAGGACAAGCGCAAATAAACCGTGCTCCACGTAACAAATTTAGAAACTATGTTTCCTATTGGAAATTTTTGATTGAATGTTTGTTGCGCAAGGGGTATGTTATCGACTTGTTAGATGAAGAGATGCTATTTCTGGTCTTGCTTAAAGTCGAATTTAACAAATAAGCCGACCATTTTGCCCACATTTTTAGGGACTAATTCGCGCTGTACCGCCCTACATTTTATAAGGTGCAGAAGTATTAATTAAGCCAAGTGAGTAATGACAATAGAGATAAAACTCGCTGGCAGTATGGAAGGTCATCTACCATGAACAATGCATACCAAAAACAAGGTCTTGAAAACTTTTTCACCACCAGCCTAGCCGCTACCGACGATGCCATTTTTGCCGGCATCCAAGCTGAAAACGGTCGCCAGAATGAGCAGATTGAGCTCATCGCCTCTGAAAACATCGTATCTAAAGCCGTCATGCAAGCGCAGGGCACCTGCCTGACCAATAAGTATGCTGAAGGCTACCCAGGCCGCCGCTACTACGGTGGTTGCGAACATGTAGATACCGTTGAAGCGATTGCTATCGAGCGCGCAAAAATGCTTTTCAAATGCCAATACGCAAACGTTCAACCACACTCTGGCGCTCAAGCCAATGGTGCAGTCAAACTCGCTCTACTTCAGCCTGGTGACACAATCTTAGGCATGTCACTTGATGCTGGCGGTCACTTAACGCACGGTGCTCGCCCTGCGCTTTCAGGCAAATGGTTCAACGCAATTCAGTATGGCGTTGACCGTGAAACATTAGAAATCAACTACGAAGACGTTCGTGCACTCGCGCTAGAACACAAACCGAAAATGATCATTGCCGGTGGTAGCGCGATTCCACGTACTATCGATTTTGCTAAATTCCGTGAAATTGCAGATGAAGTCGATGCGCTATTGATGGTTGATATGGCGCACATTGCAGGCCTTATCGCAACAGGGGCTCACCCGAGCCCAATTCCTCATGCTCACGTTGTGACGACGACAACGCACAAAACACTTCGTGGCCCACGCGGCGGCATGATCCTGACCAACGACGAAGCGATCAACAAGAAAATCAACTCAGCCGTTTTCCCAGGCCTGCAAGGTGGCCCACTTATGCATGTCATCGCGGCGAAAGCAGTGGCATTTGGTGAAGCATTAGGCCCTGAATTCAACACATACATCGATAACGTCATTCAGAATGCGAAAGTACTGGCTGAAGTACTTCAAACGCGCGGATGCGACATCGTAACTGGCGGCACTGACACGCATTTGATGTTGGTTGACCTGCGCCCTAAAGGATTAAAAGGCAACAAGGCAGAAGAAGCACTTGAACGTGCAGGTATCACCTGCAACAAAAATGGCATCCCGTTTGACACAGAAAAGCCTATGATTACATCGGGTATCCGTTTAGGAACCCCTGCTGGAACCACACGTGGTTTTGGCCAAGAAGAATTCAAACTCATTGGTGAGTGGATTGGTGATGTTCTAGACGGGTTAGTAGAAAACCCTGAAGGCAACCCAGAAGTTGAGCAACGCGTTCGCAAACAAGTGAAAGAACTGTGTGCTCGCTACCCACTTTACCGATAAACAATTTTATATTTAGGACACGTCCTTACAGTTATTTGGAGAATAAGCAATGGATAACACACTGAAGTTTGCAGATAGCCACGAGTGGGTAAAAGACAACGGTGACGGTACAGTAACAATCGGTATTTCTGAGCACGCTCAGCAAATGTTAGGCGATGTAGTTTTCGTTGACCTACCAGAGGTTGAAGACGAAATCGAAGCTGGTGAAAGCTTCTCATTGGTTGAATCTGTAAAAGCCGCTTCAGATATCTATGCACCAATAACCGGCGAAATCTTGGAGATCAACGAAGAGCTAGAAGATAGCCCAGAGCTGATCAACGAAGAGCCGTATGAAGGTGGTTGGATTGTTAAAGTAAAAATGTCTGATGCAGACGAGCTTAACAACCTGAAAGACGCCGAGGAATACCTAAACTCGATCGAAGACGAGTAAGCAGTAAAAGTTAAGCTGCTCAGTGAAAGCTGAGCAGCTTTTTTATAAGGACGCTTATTACTTTTCGTTGCCAAGCCCTTGCTCAACAAGGCATTACTCACCTGATATAGCAACGAACAAGAAAATGATGAAGGCCTTATTGAGAAGGTAAAGGAACCATGACTGATAAATTAAACAGCCCACTACTAAACGAACTGAGCACGCAAAATGAATTTGTTGCGCGCCACAATGGCCCGAATAAAGCCGACCAACAAAAAATGCTCGCTGCAATCAATGCCAGCAGCTTGGAAAGCTTGATTGACGAAACCGTGCCATCCCAAATTCGTTTAGAGCAACCTCTTAGCTTAGATGCGCCGAAAAGCGAAGCGGACATGCTAGAGGCAATGAAAGTGTTTGCTCAGCAGAACAAAGTTAACCGAACATTCATTGGTCAGGGTTACTACAATACTTTCACGCCAAACGTCATCCTACGTAACGTACTTGAAAACCCAGGTTGGTACACCGCATACACGCCTTATCAACCAGAGATTTCACAAGGTCGCCTAGAATCACTGCTGAATTTCCAACAGATGGTCATGGACCTAACAGGTATGGAGATCGCTAACGCTTCTCTACTAGACGAAGCGACTGCTGCTGCTGAAGCGATGACCCTATGTAAGCGCGCCGGTAAGAGCAAGAGTAAAGTCTTCTTTGTAGCAGACGATGTTCACCCTCAAACCATTGAAGTGGTAAAAACTCGTGCGAAATACATCGGTTTTGATGTTGTGATTGATGCGCTTGAAACTCTACCTGAACACGACGTGTTTGGCGCATTGCTTCAATACCCAGGCACAACCGGTGAAGTTCGCGATCTGACAGATATCATCGCCAAAGCACAAGCAAACAAAACATTGGTTTCGGTTGCTACAGATCTACTTGCGAGCGCACTACTTAAGCCTGCAGGTGAAATGGGCGCAGATGTTGTTATCGGTAGCGCGCAGCGTTTCGGTGTACCTATGGGTTACGGCGGTCCGCACGCAGCCTTCATGGCAACGCGCGACAAACACAAGCGTACTATGCCAGGCCGTGTCATCGGTGTATCTATTGATACCAACGGCAACCAAGCACTTCGCATGGCAATGCAAACTCGTGAGCAGCACATTCGCCGCGAGAAAGCGACATCAAACATCTGTACTGCTCAGGCACTGCTTGCCAACATGGCATCGTTCTACGCGGTATACCATGGTGCAGAAGGCCTTCGCACTATCGCTCGCCGCACGCACCACATGACAGCCATCCTAGCGGCTGGTCTAACTAAAACTGGCTTCGAATTGGCACATAATAGCTTCTTCGACACCATCACTCTGAACACGGGTGCAAACACGCAAGCGATATACGACAAAGCGCAAGCCGCAGAGCTAAACCTGCGTAAACTGCCTGAACAACTTGGCATCAGCTTGGACGAGACCACCACAACAGAAGATATCCAAGCGCTATTTGCAATCTTTGATGTAAATGAGAACGTTGCCGATCTATCTGTGGAAATCGCGGGTAATGAGTTCGCCGCTATTCCAGAGGCGCTGCGTCGTACAACGTCTTACCTAACGCACCCAGTATTCAATACGCATCACAGCGAAACACAAATGATGCGCTACCTAAAACAGCTTGAGAACAAAGACTTCTCGCTAACTCACGGTATGATCCCACTGGGCAGCTGTACCATGAAGCTCAATGCAGCGGCAGAAATGATCCCAGTGACATGGCCAGAGTTTGGCGCAATTCACCCATTCGCACCATTAGATCAAGCCGCAGGTTACACCGCATTAGCGAAAGACCTAAAAGAGAAACTGTGTGAAATCACGGGTTACGATGATTTCTCTCTACAACCTAACTCAGGGGCTTCTGGTGAATACGCAGGTTTGATTGCGATTCAACGCTACCATGAGAGCCGCGGCGAAGGTCACCGTAACGTATGTTTGATTCCAAGCTCAGCGCACGGTACTAACCCTGCAACGGCTTCAATGGTTTCAATGAAAGTGGTTGTGGTGAAATGTGACGAAGACGGCAACATCGACATCGCAGACCTAGGAGCGAAAATCGACAAGCATCGCGACAACCTATCAAGCATCATGATCACTTACCCGTCAACGCACGGCGTGTATGAAGAGCAAGTGAAAGAAGTGTGTGAAATGGTTCATGAAGCTGGCGGTCAGGTTTACCTAGACGGCGCTAACATGAACGCACAGGTTGGTCTAACATCACCAGCCTAATCGGCTCAGATGTATCACACCTAAACCTGCACAAAACATTCTGTATCCCACACGGTGGTGGCGGTCCGGGTATGGGCCCAATTGGTGTGAAATCTCACCTAGCGCCTTTCCTACCGGGTCACATTGAAAATGGCGTTGAAGGTTCAGATTGCGCGGTTGCCGCTGCAGACCTTGGCAGTGCGTCAATCCTACCTATCTCTTGGGCTTACATTGCCATGATGGGTGAAGCTGGCCTAACAGAAGCGACTAAAGTTGCGATTTTAAACGCCAACTACGTGATGGAAAAACTACGTCCTCACTACCCTGTTCTTTACCGTGGCAGCAACGGCCGCGTTGCACACGAATGTATTATCGATATTCGCCCGCTGAAAGAAGAGACGGGTATCAGTGAAGAAGACATTGCAAAACGTCTAATGGACTACGGTTTCCACGCGCCAACGATGTCGTTCCCGGTTGCAGGTACACTAATGGTTGAGCCAACAGAGTCGGAAGACTTGGAAGAGCTAGACCGTTTCTGTGAAGCAATGATCGCTATACGTGAAGAGATGACGAAAGTGAAAGAGGGTGTTTGGCCACTAGATAATAACCCGCTAGTAAACGCACCTCACACTCAAGTTGATATGACAAACGAAGAGTGGGATCGCCCATATTCACGTGAACTTGGTAGCTTCCCATCTGCGCACCAAAGAACGTGGAAGTACTGGCCAACAGTTAACCGTGTCGACAACGTATACGGCGACCGTAACCTTATCTGTTCTTGCCCAAGCATCGACAACTACGAAGACTAATTGTTTTTCTATCAAATAGACAAAGGCGAACCATTGGGTTCGCCTTTTTTTGTTTGCCCTGATATTCCTATTTCCCGTATGACAAGAAGTAAGTTCAATAATGAATACCGTTCACTTCTTGTCACATTAGTAATAGGTTAGATTACATCTCATCACTTAAACTTACGGTTTATTGCTCCAAACGACCTCGAACCAACCTACAATGACGTGTGAATACTATGACTGAATTTGAAAAGATGTTAGCAGGGCTTGATTTCGACGGTGCCGATCAAGGCATCAACGATATTCGCGATAATGCGTCTATTACCCTCCAGACCCTCAACCAAACGATCGATTCCACCGAGCGAAACGAGCTTCTTTTCCAGCTCATGGGCGAGATGCATGCTTCGAGTATCGTCCGATCGCCCTTTCATTGCGAGTTCGGCAAGACTATTTTCATCGGCAAAGAGACATTCATCAACATGAACGTGACCATGCTAGATGGGGCAAAGATCAGCATTGGCAGTAACGTTTTGATTGGTCCTAATACCCAGTTCTATACGGCTAGCCATTCCCTTGATTACCGTTCTCGACGCAGATGGGAGACGTTTTGTAAACCCATTACGGTAGAAGATGATGTGTGGATTGGCGGGAATGTGGTGATAAACCAAGGGGTGACGATTGGCGCTCGTTCTGTGATTGCGGCCAACTCAGTTGTTAACTCAGACGTGCCACCAGATAGTCTATATGGCGGTACGCCAGCAAAATTAATTAGGCACATTACCGAAAACAATTAAGGTAGCCCAAATAGCATGACGTAATACTCAAAGGCGAACCCTAGGATTCGCCTTTTACATTAATCTGAATAACGACGTTATTCACTAACCGCTTGATGCTGAACAATATCAATATTGATTCCTGACGGGTCTTGCACCATGAAATGAACTTGCCCCCACACTTCTTCTTTTAAAGGCATAGAGACTTTTAGGCCAAGCTCTTGCGCGTGAGAATAGGCTCGAGTGGCATCCGCGACTATGGCGATGGTAACTACGGTTGTTGTGTCACTATTTGTACACCCCTGAAATAATACCTATCTCAAACATGAGCTATGCAGCATTTTTGTCATAAGTGGCGCGTGCTTTGTTAATTTTGTCTTGGTGCGTCTCGGCCCATAGTACCAACTGATACAGTGGCTTCACGAGATCCTTACCCATATCTGTTAGTTCATATTCAACACGAACTGGCACTTCAGGATAAACCGTGCGATTCACATAACCATCTCGCTCCAGATCGCGAACTGTTTGAGTGAGCATTCGTTGAGAAATCCCCTCGATTCTGCCTTTTAACGCATTAAAACGCTCTGGCCCATCAACTAATGCAAAAAGAATTAACAGTGACCATTTATCACCAATCTGCGCCACTACATTGCGTACTGGGCACTCTTCTGTGTTGAAAAATATACGTTTTTCTTGTTTTTCTAGATCAGCCATAAGCTGTTACTCACTTCAAATTGCTCTCAACAGTTACCAAAATGTGCCTACCCGACTTTTTGGTGCCTTCTTGTAACCTTGGTTACTAATAATTACTATGGTAATTATTGAGTACTAAAGACCAATAATATACAGGAGTTCCCTATGTTTAAAGTACTATTATCAACCGCTCTACTATTGACCAGCACTCTTGTTGCAGCGCAAGCTAAGAACCCGATCGTTATTGATCTTCCATCGCTACAAAAACCAAGCTGGACAGAACAAGAAGCGCAAAACGCAGAAATCATCACTGACTTTGTTCAGCACTTAATGAACAATCATGACTTCGACTATATCCTCAAGCACTACAACGACAGTGCCTATACTCAGCACAACCGCAATCTACCAGACAAAGTCACAGGCCTTGTTGGTTTCCTTGAAGAGTTTGTAGAGGAGTACCCAGATTACACTTACGACGTGAAACATGTTTATGTGGATGGCGACTATGTGATCTTCCATTCTCACGCCACGCTGAACCTTGAAGATCGAGGTAATGATGAGAAAGGTTTGAACATCATTGATAAATGGCGCCTAGAAGATGGCAGAATTGTTGAGCACTGGGACTCTATTCAAGCGCTCGATTTCTCAATGCGCATGTACTCCCTCATCAGTGGCGGTGATATTGCCAATGACAATGGTGTCTTTTGATTTGAGTTTTCTCGCAAGTATTAAAAAGGGCGATGTGAAGTTGGGATTCACTTGCAGAGATATCGCTGGCGATTTGTGGCAAGGCAACCAAGTAGAAATCAATGGCTGTCGGATAGAGCAATACAAAGGCAAAGCTGCAGAGCAGATATCGAGAAGCCAGATTTCTGGATGCTATGTTTCTGGAGGCAAGGTTTCTGAATACTATGGTTCTGGATGCACTGATTGGTTTCATGATGACCTCGTAAACAAGTGGGTTTACGAGGATGATATGAGACATAACTTAGCTTGGCGCGTTACCTATATGACAACAGGTATTTCCATTTACGACATCGGGTACAATCGAGCATGAAAATTGAAGGTGCATCAATAAAGCGCCTCGACCTCTCAAAGTACTTGCTTGGAATAGCGGCTCATCAACTTCCAATGCTTTGAAGCATATTGGGTGATTTTAGATGATCCCGTATTGAGCCAAAACTCAGTGCGGTTAAACCTATATTGTGGCTGATATTTAGGAAGCGTCGATGCCAAAGGATACTTTCGACCAAAACCAGACTTTTGAGTCGCTTCTAACACGTACTCTTTCCCGTCTATGAACAGAACGACCCAAGCATGGCCCTCATTATCGTATTTCCCCAAAGCAACGTAGGCGTTATAGCCCGATTCAATCAACCAGTCGGTCAGTAGAATAGCGTGGTCTTCGCAATCTCCAGAAGGATAGTAGTAAGACTGTCTGCTCGATTGCCAAACCTCCATCAGTCCACCGTACTGCTCATGGTCATATTGATAGTTTTTCTTGCGGGCGATCGTTAACATCGGCAGCATCGGGTTATCAACCTTAAACGGTTCAAAACCTTCTAAATAACTATGAGCCAGATGGAAGTCGGTGTTGTGATCGGACGCCAAACCCGTAAATGCCTCTCCGCCCTGAAGCTGTAGGTGTAAAAACCATTTTCGCCTTTCAAAGACTCGATCCAATGACTAATCAGACTATGATCAGCCACCTGTTTTGTTTCCTCGATGGTGACGTAACCTTTGCTACCATTGAACTCAACACTCGCTGCAGAAAATGACCGAGCCTCCGGCGACTCCATAGTTCGGATTTCCGCCACACTCGGCAACGCATTTTTCTGCTCTTCGAGAAATGCTACTAGGATGACCAGAGCAGCAATTAAAGGAAGATAAAACTTAGAGCTCATAGCTTATGATCGAAATCCAAACGCGACGATGACCGCGACGAAAATTAGAATAGTAGAGGCGAAAATAGAAACCGCAATATTGCCCTTTTTCATCTCATCTTCAATATCGACACTTTTCAAAAGCTTTCTGTCTACCCAAAGTAAGGCGTAAACACCGACCAACAAAGAAATAATGGTGTAAATGAGATTAATGGAAAGGTTAAGAATTGACGCGAAAAAAAACTCGCTGCCCATAGTGACACTCCTTTGCAAAGGGATAACGGCTCCAGCCAGAAACAAAAATAATACTGATTTTCTTCAAGTTTCTCGCCAATTTCGCATCATTATGCGAGGGCAATAACATTCGCGAAAAAGTGAAAATCACGTACACATTAAAGAAATTCATCTATGCCATCATGGGTTGACCGTTCTCAAACATCGTGAGGGCTTTCGTAAAAGGATCGGTTATCCCTAGTCACTCAACAAGGTTGTCGTTCGCTAAATACGATTTCAGCTTATTCCTGAGCCAAACATTAGCCGGGTTTTTCTTATCTCGATTATGGACAAAAAGCTGGTGTTGAATGGTAACTGTCGAGAAAGGGGCTCTTAATACTTGGATACCTAGCTTGTCGGCTAATTCATCCGCTAAACTCTTCGTCATACATGCAATACTGTCGCTGACTGATACCATGGACATTTGCCAAACTAACGATGAACACTCTGCAGCAACAACCCTTTCCTCAAGGCTTTCTGTTGTAAAATAATCAGCCAAATAAGCCTGTTCACGACGCAGCTTCAACGTTATGTGCATTTCTTTGTAGTACTCTGCTTTAGAAATACTGCCGTTAATTCTGGGGTGACCTTTTCTCGCGATAATGCACATTTCGTCTTCAAACAGCTTTTCGCTAAAAAAAGAGCTAGAGGAGTGATTGGAAAACTCGATAGCAAGATCCGCTTTGCGTTGATTAAGATCTTCCATTAATTGTGCTTCATCAGACCGTGTGGGATGAAGTTCGATTGTGACATTACCCAGAGTCGAATCCGCTTGCATTAAAGGCAGCAACTTCATCATGACTGGTTCGGATGCATAAACAACAAATTTATGGGGCCGATCGGTGCTAAATCCCTCTAGATTCTCTAATGCATTATTAATTTGTACCAAAGCAGGGTCGATTTGACGAATCAGCTCCTGAGCTTGACGCGTAGGGGCAATTCCACGCCCAGAACGAATAAACAGCTGACATCCAACTTGGTTCTGCAAACGCTTCAATAGGCCACTCACCCCTGGCTGGGTCATACCCATCTCATCCGCAGCAAGGGTAATCGACTGGTGATGGTAAACAGCGGAAAACACTCTAAGAAGGTTTAAATCAAGTTTCTCTAGCATAGTTCAACACATAACAGTTTGTGATGTTTTATATCCATACTCGTTTATGTTTTCTTATGTGTCAATCCTATAGATTTACCTCATACCAACCCGAGAGACAAAGTGAGGTTCTCTATGAAAACGTCTTTAAATCGTTCTGTTCTATCTTTAGCAATCATCGTGTCATTTGGCGCAACCGCAGACAACGAGTACGAGTCAATCGAAACCTACGTCGGCAAGCCGGCGACGGAGCATACTATCGCAGCCAACAACGCACTTGCTGAAACCCTACCGTGGCACGATACTTCTGCATTTGAGCGCTCAGAGCGTGGCCTTATCGCGGCTTTTGGTGACCATCGCGTTGGCGAATTGCGTAACCGCATGGCTCATATGGACGTAGAGAACATTCGTGACGATCGACCTGACACAGTAAACCCTTCCATTTGGCGTCAAGGTCAAATGAACTATGCTTCAGGCGGCCTTTATCAAGTAACCGATGGTGTTTATCAGATTCGCGGCGCAGACCTGTCAAACATGACGATCTACCGTACCGACAATGGTTACCTGATTCACGATCCACTTCTGCACGATGAAGTCGCCGAAGCCGCTTGGAACTTTGCCAAAGAGCACCTACCAGCCGTCAATGGTGAACACAAAATCACAGGTATGATTTACTCGCACACGCACGCCGACCATTTTGGTGGCTCTCGCGGGATCCTCAATACGGGTGACGTGGTTGAAGACGCGCCAATAATTGCGCCTGGAGATTTCATCAAAGAAATGGCGGATGAAAACATCATGCTGGGTAACGCCATGTCTCGTCGAGGCCAGTATCAGTATGGACAGTCACTAGAAAACGACCCAACGGGTATCGTTGATAACGCGCTCGGCATGGGCTTTGGTAAAGGTGCAGTCACATTAGTTACCCCAACAACCAAAATCGTAGAACGCGAAGAAACTCGAGTGATCGATGGCCTTGAAGTGCTGTTCATCAACATGCCAGGCGCTGAAGCCCCGGTTGAAATCGTTAACTACGTGCCAGCATACCGTTCATTGAACACTGCTGAACTCACGTACGATGGTCAACACAACATCTATACGTTCCGTGGGGCGAAAGTCCGTGATTCGTTGGCTTGGTCTAAGTACCTAACCGAACTTAAGATGCGTTTCGTCGACTCAGGTTTAGTGGACAACATTCACTCTGCCCACTCTGCGCCAGTGTGGAACAACCCAGAAACTGAGATTAACGAAATTGGCCACTACATGGAGATGCAGCGTGATAACTACAGTTGCTACATAACAACTCCGTACGCCTTGCTAACCATGGCGTGAAGATTGGTGATGTTGGCCGAGCGATTGAAGACATTGTGCCTGAAGCGCAAAAACAGAATTGGGCTTCGCGCGGTTACCATGGTTCATACAGCCACAACGCTCGTGCGATTGTGAACCTGTACCTAGGTTACCTAGATCTAAACCCGGTAAACATTAACCCGCTTACATCGGTCGATATGTCTTGTACTTATGTTGAAGCAGGTGGCGCGGATAATTTCTACAAATCAGCAAAAGCGCACTTTGATGCAGGTAACTACCAAGAAGCAGGCCAACTACTCAATGATTTGGTCCTATGTGAGCCAACTAATCTAGAGTATCGCGATCTGCTTGCAGATACTTTCGAACAGCAAGGTTACCAGTCAGAAACCATGGCATGGCGTAACTCTTACTTGCAAGGTGCAGTAGAACTACGTACCAACGAGATTGGCGAAGCATTAAAGACCGCTTCAGAAGATGTGATTGCGAATACTCCAACGACCAATTTCCTTGATTTGGTCGGCGTGCAGCTCAACGGACCGAAAGCAGAAGCGGCAGGCCTTAACTTCAACATGGGGGTTTACCATCCAGATATTGAAGAGCGCCATTACATCGAGGTTTCTAACGCAACGTTCTCTCACCTACCTGTGACTGAGCTTGGACTAGAAGACTCAATTCCAGCAATGGACACTGAAATCATCATTCACAAAGCAGACCTCACTCGAGTGCTGACGGGTCAAACAACATTAGATGAACTGTTCAAGAGTGGACAAGCGGGTCTAAACGGCAGCTCAAGCAACTTGAACGACCTAAAAGGTGCGCTAGACCAATTCGACATGAAGTTTGAAATACTGCCACTACTTCAAAAAGACTAGTCCTTTCCAAAGGCTAATCATGCATCAGACAAAAGAGCCGCTTATGCGGCTCTTATCTCGTCTATCAATCGCGGTTAACCTTCTCGATCATTCAGAGTCTAAGCCAGCTTTCCACCTTGCCAGCACCTCAATGTGTCTCGGTTCAATGCCGCAGCACCCACCAATAATCGATGCGCCTAACTCATGCCAGCGCTTGGCGAACTGTAAATATTCCTCTGGAGAAAAATGTCTTACGGTTTGAATCGACTCATTGGCTTGATGGCCTGATTTAATCGGGGTGAAACTATTGGCAAACACGCCAATCTCCAGCGATATTCCTCGCAACTTACAGACTCGATTCACATCGCGAATCGCTTGCTCAATAACTTCTGGAATAGAGCAGTTAAAAAATAGCCCCTTTGACCCCGCGTCCAACAAACACTCTACGGCGTCAGCTACTTCCTCGCCGGAGCGCAACTTCGCCGTTGCTTCTTCTTCATCTTGCAAGGTAAAGCAAATATAGGAGGGTTTATCGGTAAGGCTTAACACCTCATTAAGCGCTTTCGCTTCAGCAATACTCGCGACGGTTTCAACCAGCCAAAGATCAACATACTCATCTTGTGCTTGCAGAAGCTCTGCACTGATCCTTTTGCCTTTTTCGGCTTCAAATAACTCTGGTCGGTAAGAGCCAAACACAGGTGGAATCGACCCCGCCACCAGCACTTTAGGCTCGGCGTCCTTAGCCACTTCATAAGCCAACTGAGCCGCTTTTCTCGCCAGTTGAACGCCTTGTTTAGCGTAGAGTTCTTCACCCAAATGGAATGGCACGCACGCATAACTGTTAACCGTGATGATCTCAGCGCCCGAATCAATGAATGCTTGATGCGCTTGCTTAACATAGTGTGGCGATTCAATCAGCGCTTGTGCACTCCACAATGGCTGAGAAAACGGCGCTCCAATACGCTCTAGCTCACGCCCCATACCACCATCTAATATCGTTAACTTCACCATGTTGACTCACTGACTGCTTATCGTTTTTACCCTGCTATTAAACCATAACATTCAGCAAGCTCAAGTAGAGCTGGCAACCCCATGTTCACCCCAACAAACAGAAGTAGTAACCCCATTAGTTTGTTCACCAAGTTCAGAACGTTTGTCTGCCGGATATTTCGTCCAATCAAGCGGCCCATCACGAAGTAAACCAGCGGCGCACCGAAGGCTAATACTGCCAAGATGGCACACCAGACCAATAGATAATTACCTGTGATACCAGCAGATGGAAACTGGACGGTGGCGATAGGCAGAGCCACAGTCAGTCCCTTAGGGTTTAGTATTTGCAACATAAACCCATCTCGTGCGGTCAGTAACTGCTTTTGAACATCATTTTGACGACTTACCGAGCTAGAAAACACTTTGTAGGCAAGCTATAAAACATAAGCGCTACCCAATATCGCCGTCCCTCGCAGTAAGGCATCGTTCACCAGTTGTTCACCCAACAATGACACGGAGCTGAACATCGCAAACATTGCAATGGAAACCCCGAGGCAAAAGCCCAAGATGGCTTTTTGCCTTTGTACACCACTATTTAGGCAAATAGCGTTCACTGGCCCAGGGGTGTACATGACCCCGAAGGCATAAAGAATTATGTCTATCATAAGAGCTGACTTTTATTGACTAGATTGTGTGACTGCTTGTTTTGACTACCCCATACAGAGTGACTGTCGGGTGTTATTCAAAAAGCTGTTGCTGGTATTGATTTGGCGTGATGCCAAAAGTACTTTTAAAGTTACGATTTAAATGGCTTAAATCCGAAAACCCAAACTGGGTCGCGATATTCACCGCTTTATCGCCTAATTCAAGTGCTTGCTTGCAGCGATTGATTCTCGAACTCAGCACATATTGATGCGGCGTCATACCAAACTGTTCGTTGAACAGCCGGATAAAGTGGTACTTAGACATACTCGCTGCACTGGCGATTTCATCAATCGTCATTTTTCGATGAAGGTTGTAGTGGATGAACTCTTTGGCACGCTCCAACAAAGTCTCTTTGCGATGCCTTGTTGATAGCGGTTCAACTGACTTCCCGCCAAGTCGAACAATTGAATGGGCGACAGCCATAAGCAAATGCTCTTCTTCCAATGATGAAGACGGTTCAGCACGGTTTATTAAACCAGCTAGATTAAACACCTGCTCTCTTAGCAAACGATCTTGGAACAATGATGAGGTTAAGCGAATCGGGTGTGTTTGATTGCCTGTAATAGTTTGAGCAAGGTCGGTAATGACCGGCTCAGGAATATAGAGCATGCGATATTGCATCTCCTCCCCAGCGCCAGCACAGCCATCGTGTACCTGTTCAGGATTAAAGAAGATGATGTTTCCAGCATTACTTTTGTGGTATTTGCCATCACTAAAAAAGTCCTGTCGGCCACTGCAAGTCACACCAATACTGTACTCTTCATGCGCATGTTTAACGTAGCTGAACTCTTTCATTTTGGCGCTGAACGCACTCAAACCAGCAGTATGAGGGCTTTTTAAATAACTGAATTGCTCTTCCATGTCATTGTGCTCTGCTAGTTTGAAACATGCATTCAGTATAGAGAGCCCAAGTTATGGTGAATAGAATAAAATTGCGGATTTTCGATATCGGTTTTTTACACGTCTAGAGGATCTGATTTTGGTCGCTTCGTTCGCTTTGGGTATACTCTGATAATACCCAACGTGGGGAAGGTATCAGTAAAAAGCGGGCCCAAAATCCTAGGCCCGCTCTCTTAGATCTCCTCTACCTAGCGCTCAAGAAAAATGGTGTCACCGAATTCCTCCGTCCGTTCAAACTCATGTCTCGATTCAGAGCTCGAAACACTTTGCGCGTCATAGGAGCAATCACCAATCGTGTTTCTCGGACAGATATGGCTGTCTGCACGCTCTAATAGTTCTGTGCGGCAAATCGGGCATTGAGCTTTCATACTTATCTCCTTCTTTATTACTGACGTTGTTAGTAAACCTAAACAAAAATACACTTAAGCTTTGTCATTACCTATATGCCCTAGCCAAGGCATATAGGTAATGACAAAGCCCTGCTGAGTACTCACAGCAATAAGTCAGTTCGCGATTCTATCTAGGTATTTAATTCGATAACGATTGTTCTTGCAGCTATCGAATGGGGGAAATGAAACCCTCTGGCTTCATTGCCACTAAAGAGCAAGTGATTGACTGCAGGATGTTTTCTGCCGTATTGCCTATCACAAACCCAGCTATCCCTGTTCGTGCTAGAGTTCCCATGACCAGCACGTCTATATCCAACTCTTCTACGCTTTCTGGAATTTTCAGATCTGGTTTACCGTGCAAATGGTGAATCACCGTTTCACAAGACACTCCAGCTTCAGAAATCAGCATTTTCAAAGCATGATGGTGGTCTCGTTGAGCTTTAGCGACTTCACTGGCTAACTGTTGCTCATCGATTTGAATCCAGCCTTGATTGTCTAAATAGCTCTCTAGATAGTTTTCCCAACAGGAAACGACGTGAAGTCGGCTATCACAAGAATCAGCAATTGAGCAGGCCAGTTCCAGCAGTCGCAATGAGAGTGCGTGGTGCTCTTCCGTCTCGGTAAAAGGATCTATCGCTACAGCCACTCGTCTTTTGAGGCGGGGTTTGTCGGTAGGACGCTGAAGCCAGACTGCACTTGGGCATTTTCGCAACAAGGTCATGTCGATCGCTTTAAACCCTTCGGCGCCTTCATTGAGTGGTTCGGCTTCTTTGATGATAAGATCATGATGATGCGACTGCGCGTGTTTTATGATGCACACGGCAGGTTGCTCGCTGGTTTTGGTTTCAATAGGAAACGGCACCGCGTCGCTCGTGATTTGGCTTTCCACTCGACAAGTGTCGATGCTTTGCTGAACCGTATCCATCAAAGCTTGTTCAAAGCTCACCTGATATTGCGCCATGTCTCCTGGGAAATAAGGGCAGGCGATCAATCCAGTAAGAGGCACACGGTTATTCGCGGCGATTTGCATCGCTTGGCCGAGGGCCTCTGCATGTCCTGGTAAGCCTTGTGTGGCGAAAAGTATGTTCTCGAAACGCTTCATACACACCTCCTATATTGACTAAAGCTTAGTCAAGAGGCCGAACAAACACGTAATTTGAAATTGTAACGACTCGTGAATTAGATTCAGAGATCTCTCGCTTATGATGCCACTTGCGTTTGATTTAGGTGTTTAAGAAGCACCGCTTTGACCCCTTCAAGTGTGTAGGGTTTTGCGATGACATCATCAAAGCCAAGGTTAAAGTACATGGCGACATCGCTATCAAAGGTATTTGCCGTCATCGCGATTACAATCGTATTAGGCGCAAGATTGCGTTTTTTGATTTGCTTTAAAGCTTTCTACACCATCAAGAACTGGCATCTGAATATCCAAGAAAATCACATCAAAGTCTGCCTTTGCCAACGTGTCCAAACACTCTTGACCATTTTCCGCTATATCAGGTTGAATCCCGAGTTGGCTGAGCGTCTTTTGTGCGACAATCTGATTTACTCGCATGTCTTCGACCAATAGGGTTCTGATTCCAGACAAGTTAGGGGGCGATGTGAGTTCAGCCTCTGCCTCGACATTCGAGTCAGTAGGCACCTCAACGCTTAATGGATTGTTGTCTACTTCAATCTCAGATGTTTGTTCAAGCAGCGCTTCGACTAACTCTAGATTGCAGTAGGGTTTAGCGATAAAGAGCTTGCTCACCCCTAACTGACTGCGGTGATTAATATGTATGATTACGATGATCTTTTCACTGAATTCCTGTTCGAGCTTCGCCAGTTCTTGAGCCAAGTTGCTTGATGCATCGTGATAGTAAATCACCCATTCTCCGCTCGGGGAATAGAGTTCATGCAGTTTTAACTCCGCCCTGATCATTTCACACATGTGGACATTCTTAGAATACACCTTAACTCGAGGGGTATTTGCCGTCTTGGTAATCGGCGTTTTCTCTGCCACCGTAACCGGAATACAAACTTTAAACTCACTCCCCAGCCCAACCACACTTCGAACCGCTATGCTGCCATTGAAGTGTTCTGTTAACGACTTACAAATTGACAGCCCAAGCCCCGTACCGCCATAGCGGCGAGTGGTTGATTCATCTGCTTGAACAAACTCATCAAACACGGAACTTTGTTGCTCCTTACTCATTCCGATGCCGGTATCTTTCACCGTCATGACTAAAGTCGCTTGAGTCGTCGTCAACTGCTCGATATCAAGCTTTATCGTTATCGCGCCTTTTTCGGTAAATTTCATCGCATTGGAACACAGATTCGTCACGATTTGCGCGAGCTTAGTGAAATCTGAGTTAAGCACGTATTTGTAATTTGAAGGAAGGTGAACAGAAACATCGACGTGCTTATCTTTATCGCTACTGACAAACAAACTTGCTGCTGATTTTGCCAACTCATACAAGTCGAAATCGATATTTTCCGTCGTCATTCTACCTGAATCTATCTTGCTCAAATCGAGTATGTTGTTAATCAAGCTAAGCAAATGCTGCCCTGACTCATGAATCAAGCTAATGTTGTCGCGCTCGTCTTGCGAAGCAGTTTTATAGTACTCGGAATGACTCAAACCAATGATGGCATTCAGTGGTGTACGGATCTCGTGGGAGGTATTGGCCAAGAACCGAGCTTTGGCCTCAGCACTCTCTTCGGCAATATACTTCGCCTCTTCAAGCTCGGCTTTTTGCTCGTTCAATTGAGTGAGCAACTTACGCTGATTCATAAACATCAATAGAACCGCTACAAATCCGAACAAAATTAGAAACAGCAGGGCAGTAATGTAGACGTAGCGATCTTTATGCAGTTTGTCTTTGCTTTCGATATAGGTATTTTGAGTGTGCTGAACATCCGTTACAAAGTCCGATAAATAGAAGTTCAAGTCTCTGTACAAGGCATTTAAATCTTGGCTAATCTGAGCCACGTGAATGTTTGACTCTTGCTCACCGTTCAACGCCCCGATTTGGTCAAACACATGTTCAATCTGACTACGCAGCCTGTTGAGTTCTTCGAAATCGCCAAACTCTTTATGAATCGCTTCCGTCGTTTGGCTATTCAGGTCTTGGAATATACTCGATTTGAGTACGCGGCTCTTAAATTTCAAGCTCGTAAGCTGTTTGAGTGTCGGATTACTGGAATACTTGTCCACTTCATTCACAAGCTGCAATATTTTTATCTTAGAACCCACATTGTTGTTTACAACGGCCACGTAGGGCATGGGCATGTTGCTCCCCACGGCTTGATAAAACTTAAGCACTGAGACGAGCAGCGCTGCAACAATGATAAATACAAACAAAGTCAGCCCCAAAAAGAGCTGACGATGACTCAAACGTTGCAAAAGCTTATTCATCATTCGACGATAATTTCTCTGACCTGCCAAACCGACAGGTTGTAGTAAAGGTCATTTTGAAGCTCTGGGTTATCAGTGAACGGGAACACAACGAAAAACGGGCCTTTGTCATCGATAGTCATCCGTTTTCCATTTTCGTGCGTCGCCAACAGTAATCCATATTGTTTGATCGTTTCGATAGGAATGGTCACCACATAATCATCCCAAGCAATGAACTTCGCATCTTTCCCTTGGTGACCCGCAAGTTCTAAGACACTCTCAATAGTTGGCCCTTCATAAGACGCCACTTGTTCCACAACGTGGTTGGATGTTGCAATATGTCCCATATCCATTTGGCTAATGAACATCTCATCCAATACCAGCCCCTCTGGCGTATTGGTGTTGGTGATCTTACCGCTAACCCAAAGAATGGGGTCTCCTACGAGTTCAGGTGTTGTCTCCGAATACGCCAAATTGGTAAACGCCGCAGAGAATAAAAGTAATGCCGCTAAAAACCCTCGAGTGATCCAACTGAATACTGAACCTATCATGCCATTATCCTTAATTAGCCATTGCTTCTATAAAGGTAGTCGTCAATAACGCTCCTCGCGAGAAGCCTTGCGACTAAGTCGCTAACATTTCTATAGATAATCGCCAAACCTTGACCTTCATTGCGACATTTGGCGCTAGGGTTACATTGACTTTCATTACACATGCCCAGCCTCATCATCAAGGCGAACCACAATATAGAAAAAGCGGCGCTCAAAGGCGCCGCTGTTTGTCTGGAACTCATCACCGAAATGAGCGTAGAACTGAAGCCGAATTAGAATAGGAACTGGTACAAGAAACCTGCGCCAATCGCCATACTCAAGATGACAGTCAAGAAGGCAATGATCATCTGATTCTTGAAGATAGACTTGAGTAAGATAACTTCTGTTAAGCTCGCCCCTGCACTACCGATAATCAAAGCCATTACCGCGCCTAACCTCATGCCTTTTGCCGCTAAGGCTGCACTTAGTGGAATAACCGCTTCAGTGCGAATGTACAATGGAATACCAATCACAGCCGCAACAGGAATCGCGAATGGGTTGTTGTCACTTGCGACAGAAGCAATGAACTCGGTTGGCATGAAGCCGTAAATCAACGAGCCTAGTGCAATACCGCCCAGCAGATAAGGCAACACTTTTTTGAAATCAGTCCAAGTGCTGTTCCAGATTTTGCGCCATTTCGACACCTGTGGTTTTTGACCACAGCTAGAGCCGCAACCCTTTGATTCAGGTTCGATGTAAGCCTCTTCTTTGATAAAACGCTCAAAGCCTAACTTCTCTAGCGTATAGCCAGCAATCACTGACACGCCCATCGCAACAACAAAATAGAACACTGTCACCTGTAAGCCAAACGTCACGGCGAATAAACCAATAATGATCGGGTTTAACAGTGGGCTGGCAAACAGGAAAACCAACATAGTGCCAAAATCAGCCTTTGCTCTTAACAACCCCTTAAGAAACGGGATGGTTGAGCAAGAACAAAATGGAGTAATGGCACCAAGCAGGCTCGCCACGACATAACCTCGACCATTTTGACCACTCAGAATCTTTTGAATTTTCGCAGGCGGGATGTAGTGCTGCAGTACCCCAACGCCATAGCTAATCAAAAGAAACAGAACCGTAAGCTCTGCGGCCAAAAATGCGAACATTCCGAGTGTATCGGTGATCATGGATTGTGAAATAGTCATTAGATTCTCTTTTCTGCATTTCTAGAATGATCGAAATATAGGTTTATAAACTGGCGGAGTCAAATTATTTCTAGTAATATCGAAATATAATTTTTGAACTGGAAGTAATATGAGTATTGAAGTTGTCGCTAAAGCATTGAAAGAATTGGGCCACCCTACCCGACTTGGTATTTACAAACGAATCATGAAAGCGGGTAGCGAAGGGGTTGCCGTTGGGAAAATTGCAGAAAGTTTAGGCGTGCCGAACTCAACTCTGTCACATCACATTTCCAGTTTAATGTCGGCAGAGCTCATCAGCCAACACCGAGACGGCCGAATTTTGTACTGTCGTGCCAACTACGATATGAGAGAAACAGTGCTGAGCTTTCTTGAAGACGAATGCTGTGTGGAGTCGGACGTTTAAATGTCTCACTAGCCTTGATTGATAACGATTGAGGCTATCTCTAGCTTCCTAGTCGTATATGTAAAGGCGCTTAAGTTAAGCCGCATAAGTAATAATCGTTATTCTAAATTCATCACTTCCACTTGATACCATTTCGTAACTCTATGTTTACTCGAGCCTTCTTGTTACTCAACGACCACTTTTTTCTTTCGAAAGCTAGAGGATGAAAGCGAGAAGTTTGAAACTCGAAGAGCCTGGTAAATCGTTCGTCTTTCCCTATATCAATAGAAGTTTTGTTAATTTTGATGAAAAACCGCGTTCTTCCTTCTTTTCATATCAGTTTGTTTGTTTCCTCTTTACTGTGCACGAGTGCCGCCGATGCGAAGGACTACAAATCCAACCTACTGCTGATTAATGCTCGATCAATTGCCACAGATATTGCGGTTATTGAGGAAAACAGTCACTACCACATACACGCCGACAATATTGGTCATTTCATCAAAACCAACTTAAGCCTGAACCTAAATCGCCATCGCCATTTCGGCGATCAAGCCATTTTCTATATTGAAGAGACCGATCTGGACGTCAACTGCCATATCGTGGTGGACTTTGCGCCCGTACCTAATAGCCAATCGCTACATAAAACCGTGAATGTACTCACTGATGGATGCCAGTTTCGACAACACGACAGGTAGCAGTAGGAATAATAGTTCGGCACTAATATCAACGAATTAACTATATTCCCGATTGTTTTGGTATGCGCTCTATTTGTTATTGGAAAATGACATTCAATAGATTTAATCTATGTGTTTAGAGCATCAATGGAGCGATGCATGAGCTCGTCACAGCAAAACACACCCAACTCAAATTCCACAACTTGGAAAACACCATTCAACTTTCTGATTATCGTTTCAATTATTGTCCCGATATCGTTCTCCAGCTGGATGGCACTTCTTAACAACTTCGTGATTGAAAAAGCCAATTTTGATGGCGCCGACATTGGTGTTCTTCAAAGTATTCGAGAAGTTCCTGGCTTTCTCGCTTTCACCGCCATTTTTGTTTTAGCCTTCATTAAAGAACAGCGTTTTATGATCATTGCTCTAGCTATGCTGACTCTGGGGGTTGTCGCCACTGGCTTTTTCCCAAGTTATTGGGGCCTGATGCTCACCACACTTTTGATGTCGAGTGGTTTCCACTATTTCGAGACGTTGAAACAGTCCCTGTCGCTGCAGTGGCTAAACAAAGATGAAGCCCCAGAAATGCTCGGTAAGCTGATTTCAATTGGAGCTCTGGCTTCGTTGTTTACCTACGCCTCATTGTGGTTTTGCTTGGAACAGCTCAAGCTGGATTTTAAATGGGTCTACCTACTGTTTGGCGGTGCTGGCTTTGTTCTTCTGGTTTGGATTGCTTTTGCATTCCCGATGTTTGAATCCAAAACTCAACAAACCACTAAGCTCGTGCTTCGAAAACGATACTGCTTTATTACGCCCTAACCTTTATGAGCGGCGCACGTCGCCAGATCTTTACAGTATTTGCAGGCTTCCTACTCGTTGAGAAATTTGGCTACTCAGCGGCCGATATTACCTTGCTTTTCTTAGCAAACTACGCGTTTAACTTTATGTTTGCTAAGAAAATTGGCCGATTCATTGGCAAAGTCGGTGAGCGCAAAGCTTGGTATTTGAGTATGTTGGTTTGATAGGTGTGTTCTTAAGCTATGCCTTTGTACAGGACGCCAATTGGGCGGCGGCACTATATATCATCGACCACCTGTTCTTTGCGTTAGCACTGGCCATCAAAACTTACTTCCAAAAGATTGCCGACCCTGCCGACATGGCATCGACGGCGGGCGTAAGCTTTACCATTAACCACATTGCAGCTGTCGTGATACCTGCGGCTTTCGGTATTCTGTGGCTTACATCGCCATCATTGGTATTCATTATTGGCGCTGTAATGGCCGCGATTTCTCTGGTGTTATCGCTCAACATCCCACGCCACCCAAGTGAAAACAACGAAGTTAACGTACTGCGTTGGAACTAGGATTCATTAGCTTACTAATTTAGTTAAACTCACTCATTAGCCAGCGGCGAAGTTTTTCAACGCTGGCTAACTTCAACTTCTCGGGCAAGCAGGCGAAATAGAAGTCCTGAAAAGGGTGCTTCACTGGCTCACCAACTTCCACCAGCAAACCTTGCTCAACATGATCTTTCACAAACTGCCGATGCGTCACAAACACCCCAAGTCCATTAATTGCCGCTTGAAGCGCGTGGACTGACGCCATAAAGGTCAAGTTTGGCTGTTGATTCGGCATGCCCAGGCCTTTGGACTCGCACCAAAAAATCCAGTCGTTTTTTCTTCGGTCATTGGTGTTGTATATGGCATTGTACTTTGCGAGCAATTCGCTGGGCTTACTAGAGCGAGTCGCAAGTTTCGGGCTACACACTAGTACCATTTCATCGTCGCTGAGTTTTTCACAATGGTAGTTTGTCCAGTCCTTCTTGTTACCATGAATCACGGCCACATCAACATTTTCTCGCTCAAGTTCAAACACGCCGACCAAGTTGGAAATTCGAATATCCAGTTCCGGTGCGACACTATGAAACTGATGAACTCGGGGGATCCACCAGTGGATGGCAAGGGAGTTAATCATATTAAACGTTAGGCGATTTTCATTAACCGGTACTTGTAGGGCATAAGTGGCATCGATGATCTGCTGCATGGCAGGAGCCACTTGTTGATAATAACGGCTACCAATCTCAGTCAGCTCTACCCTACGTCCCACTCGAACAAACAGCTTAAGGTCGAGCTGTTCTTCCAGCGATTTGATCGCTTGGCTGATTGCAGAGTGGCTAACATTAAGTCCATCGGCGGCATTGGTCATGCTGCCTGTTTTGGCGACGGCTATAAAAGTATGAATCGATTTCAGTGGTAGTCTCATCCAAATCAACCTGTAAGTTATTCTTACATTATCAGTTAATATTACTCGCTTTTTTCACAGACGTCATTGCCCTAAGATCTTATCAACTTTAGGAGTATTCGATGATGTACAATTTCAGTGCTACGCACTTTATGTTGCTTTCTACGCTCAGCCTTTCTGCCAACGGGGTTCTTGCTAAGCTTCTTGCCCAGTACGCAAGCCTAAACCCGTTAGTGTTTTTTCGTTTGCTGCTTCCTGCGCTATTTATGCTTGGGACTGCGTTTGTTTTGAAGCACACCTTTTACAATAAAAACTTACTAAAGCCGATCGTTGTTCGAGCATTTTGCATCGCAGGGTGTCAATGGTGTTTCTTGTATGCACTCGCACATCTTTCTTTGATTGAGAGCGTCGTTTTATTTGCCACTGGTCCTTTATTCATTCCAGTGGTAGAGAAACTATTCTTTGCGACGAGACTTCCCCTGCGCAATCTCATCGCTCTTGTGACAACCTTTATAGGCGTGCTCTTCTTGGCCGGTGACGTCACTCAAATCTCACTCAGAAGTGAGCTGTTAGTTGGATTGATGGCTGGTGTTTTTAATGCCGGAGCGCAGGTAAGTTTGTATCGAGCGTCAAAAAGTAATTTGTCGCCGATTGTGGTCAATGGCTGGGTGTTTCTACTTGGTTCGATGCTGATTGTCCCTGTAATGATGCTGTCAGGCACCAGTGCCGATGACTTTTCCTTCGCAACTGCACCTACTGAACACGGGCTCATCTGGCTAGGGTTGTGCCTTTTGGCCTTAGCGACCATCAGCAATCAAGTATTTCGTTCGAAAGCGTACAAACTCGCCACGAGTAACACGCAAGTTGCCCCACTTATCTTCACTAACCTTCTGTTTAGTTTAGTGTGGCAACTGCTGTTCTTCGATGACTCTATGAGCGTTCAAAAAGCGGTCGGCGTTTGCTTAATCATCTTTGCTAATGTCATGTTGGTGTTCTCAGCTAAGTGGCCTCGTAGTTTGAAAGCAGCTAAAGCATGATTAATGCGTTTAAAAACAGAAATAGAAATAGAAATAGAAATAGAAAGGGTCACACGTATGTGACCCTTTTCGAATCTTTGTGATGACTACGCTTTTGGCGCTTTAGCCAAGATGTCATCGATGTCTTTCGCGCTGTGCCTTTCTAGCACTTGCTCCCACTCTTCACCGAATGGTCGATTAACAATACGGCCGCGCTTAACCGCTTCACGCTCATCGATCTGTTTCGCCCAACGAACCACGTTCTCGTAGGTGTGCACTTCCAAGAACTCAGCCGCATTGTAGAGTCTGCCTAACACTAGGCTGCCGTACCAAGCCAAATCGCCATATCAGCAATGGTGTACTCGTCACCCGAAATATAGGCGTTGTTCGCAAGCTGCTTATTCAACACATCAAGCTGGCGTTTCGCTTCCATAGCAAAGCGGTTAATTGGATACTCTTGCTTCTCGTCGGCGTAAGCATAGAAGTGACCAAAGCCACCACCTAGGAAAGGCGCTGAACCTTGTGCCCAGAATAACCAGTTGAAAGCCTGAGTTCTTGCTGCACCACTTTCAGGGAGGAACTTGCCAAATTTCTCAGCCAGATGAACCAAAATAGAAGCCGATTCGAATACATTGACTGGCTCTGACCCCGAGTTATCCACCAATGCAGGGATCTTAGAATTGGGGTTAACGCCAACAAAGCCCGAAGAGAACTGATCGGAATCGCCTATTTTAATTAAGTGTGCATCGTACTCTGCTTCACTCACGCCCGCGGCAAGCAATTCTTCAAATAGAATCGTTACTTTTTGGCCATTCGGTGTTCCCAACGAGTAGAGCTGGAAAGGATGTTCACCAACAGGAAGATCTTTGTCGAATCGAGCACCAGCTTCAGGGCGGTTGATATTCGCCCATTGGTTACCTGCGCTAGGTTCGTTTTTCCATACTTTTGGTGGCACGTATTCATTAGTCATTTTCTATCCTTCTTCTTATAAGACCGACTGGCCTGACGATGTTCTGGCCTCGCATCTGTGACAAAACAAGCACCTTTCTATTTCTCTCCAAGCACTTAGCTAATTACGTTTTCTGTAAAACAACAGAGCAGCAAACAATAATAGAACAAACAAAAAGGTGGAGAGTTATTCCTCTCCACCCTAACGCGTTTCGTGTAACCTAACAATAAACTTAATGTTATGGCTTATACCATCCTTCCAAACCAGTTTGCAGGCGATTTGCCGCATCTGCTGGCATCATTGAACCATTAATGACGCTCACGCTGGTTTCCCAGATTTCCATCTCTAAGCTTGGGTTACCACGGTTAAGAATTTGGTAACTGTTACGAATAGTAGAATCACACTCCTCGCGCCAAGCAATCATAGTTTTTGCGGTTGGGTCTTCTACATCAATGAAGTGGTTAGATAATGAGAAGAAGCCAGGTAAGGCGTTAGTGAAAATACCTGCAAATTCTTCGCTAGCCATCCAATTGATAAAGGTAAGTGCCTCTTCTTGGTTCTTACTATTGGCATTGATGCCGATACCGATATCCGTGTGGTCACTGATAAAACAGTCGTCTCCCGCATTCACGACAGGTGGTCTGAATACACCCAAGTCAATCTTGCTGTTAAAGGCAGATATGTCCCAAGAACCCGCTGGATAAACCGCCGCTTTACCGCCACCAAACAGTTCAATAGCGTCGGTGTAGCCACGAGTTTCGAAGCCGTCGCCTAGATACGGGCCCCATTTACCAAGCTGCTCAAATACTGCCACATACTCTGGAGCACTGAGTTTGCCTTCGCCTGATATCAGCCCAAAGCGTCCATCTTCACCCATCCAGTAGTTAGGGCCGATGTTTTGGAAACCCATAGTCGCCGCTTCCCACTTGTCCTGAGTCCCCATGGCCATTGGCACATACTTACCGCTAGCCTTCACTTTCTCCATCGCCATGAAGAACTCTTCGACCGTAGCCGGCTCACCAATGCCTAATTCTGAGAAAATAGCCTTATTGTAAAAGAAGCCATGAATGACAGAGGCGAGTGGTAGACAAAAAGTGATTGCACCATCATCGGTTTGCCAAGCAGATTGAGCGAATGAAGGGAAATTCTCCATACCGTCAATATCGGTTAAGTCCACCAAATGTCCGGCGTCATACAATTTCAAGGAATCATCAAACGGACGACACGTGATAATATCACCCGCATTACCTCCTGCTAATCGGCCGTTGAGCTGGTCGTTGTACTCGGTTGCAATCGTATGTTTGTACTCAACTTTTATTCCCGGATGAGCAGCATTGAATGCCGGAATAATCTTGTCATTCCAAATCGCGCCGTCTTCTCGCCAACTTTCAATGACTAACGTGCCGCTTTGCGCTGCGGCTGAAAAGCAGACCGCGACGAATAAACTGAGCTTTAAAAAATATCTCATACCTTCCCTACCTTAGTATTTCCTCGATTTGCTGGTGACTACAACTTGAACCTATGAACCAGCGTACGTTGCTGCTGCGCAAGTTGAGCAAGTACATCACTTACCGCCGATGCCCCTCGCGCTTCTGTTTCCGTTTCGGTCGCGACTTCCGAGATTTCATTGATGGTCTTGGCAATATCGCGACTGACTGAAATTTGCTCTTCTGATGCATGCGCAACCTGCATACTCATTTCATTAATGTTCTGCATTCGCTCGGCAACCGACTTCAGGGTTTCATCGGTAATACGGCTTTGATTTACGCACTCTTTGGTTTTGTCTTGGCTTTGCCCCATGACTTCCACCACTTCACGTGATGCGTCTTGTAGGCTCTCAATCATGGTTTGAATTTCCACCGTCGACTGCTGGGTGCGAGTGGCCAGCGTGCGAACTTCATCCGCAACCACGGCAAAGCCTCGCCCGTGTTCACCGGCCCTCGCTGCCTCAATGGCTGCATTCAAGGCTAACAGGTTGGTTTGGTCAGCAATGCCTCGAATGACATCCAAAATACTGCCAATGTTGTCACTGAACTCATCCAACTTGTGGGTGATCTCTGAAGCGGTTTGAATCGCATCAAATAGCTCTTCCACCACGACAAGGCTCGACGCCACTTGCTGACGGCAATCTTGGGTACTGGTGTTGGCTTCTGTGACTTCAGTTTGTGACTGCTCTGTAGAGCGGAATACTTCCGACACGCTCACTTCCATTTGCGAAATGGCCGCCGCGACGGATTCAATTTGCTGTTTCTGAGTCGAGACGCGAGACATGGTCGCATCACTGATTTGCGATGCATTCTGTGCCTCTTCCGCTAAGCTGTCTGATCCCTCATTGATTTTGGATAGCACACTTTTCATCTCAGACACTAACTGATCGAGCGAAGTAGAAAGCTGACCGAATTCGCAGCTCGATTGATAATTCACATGATGGGTCATATCCCCTTGAGTCATCTTACGCAGCACGCGGTTGATCAATGACAACGGCTTGTGAATGGCTCTCGAAGTCAGATAGCCAATAACGGCTGCAACTAAGGCTGATATCAAGCTAGTGGTGATAATAATGACTTCCGCCGATTCGACGGATTTTGACGTGACGCTACTTGCCGAAGCGACTTCTTGCAGAGCCAGATCACCTAGCTGCTCGACTTCTTGCTCCATAGCGCGAGTGCTTTGCTGCGCTTGTTCAATCAGCGAACGAATTTCAGCTTGCAATTCACGCTGGCGAATCATCAAAGGCAACATCCCCTTCTCAGACACACCCGCTTCCTCTAGCTTGGCCACCGTTTTTTCAAATCGAGCAATCACCCCTTTGCTCACTTTGATACTGCTAATCCCTTTTTTTGCCCGCTCTGAGTTCGTGGTAAAGGTGTCTACTAGCTTACTTAGGTCCATATCAGGATTGGCAGCACGTAGGGTGCGTAAGTCACGTTTAATACCACTGGTTAGTCGATCGACCTTATTACTTTGCGAACGGCTCTTACTGACTTTATCAAGCAGTAAAAGCGTCACTTTTTGAAATGAGTCCTCGAACTTTACAAACACTTCACGCGCTTGATTTAACTGTTGGTTAAGCTCTAGCGATTCCAGATGGCGTGCCATGATAATATCGGCAATATTAAAGTAAGCGTCGGCCGCAGAAGCAATGGCAGCAGTTTGATTGGATTGAGAGGTCGCCAAAGAGATTTTTTGTAGTATGACGCCAAAATGTTCTTTCTCAGCGATGAAGGTTTGCTGTATTGGCGCTAATAGTTCAACGTCATCATAGGTGATGTATTCCAGTAAGCTTCGCTGGCTTTTTAATACCACCGTTTGCAGCTCTGACGTGTCCACAAGAAGCGGTGTTGCTTGATCGGTCACTTGGCCCACATGATCATTAACCATGGTCAGTTTGAAATAACTGATGCCCCCTAACAAGGCCAGTAATAAGAACATGACAAAGTAGCCACCAATGATCCTTTGGACAATGCTTAGCTTCATACGTAAGTACCAAAAATTAACACTATCAATAAAAGTAGACGAAAAATTGAGCGACTTCACACTGAGTATCTGAACAAAGTTAATTTTTTATTTCGAAATTACCCTCTGTTCGGGTTTGCGGCGTGCTAAACTCTGCGCTAATTTCTTCTGCATAATGCAGTTTCACTGACTGATAGATTGATACCCATATGTCCTTTTCTAAACTTGGCTTGAGCCAACCTGTAATTGATGCATTGAGTGATCGTGGTTATAGCGAACCGACTCAGATTCAAACGCAAGCGATTCCTATTGTACTTAAAGGGAAAAACCTGATTGCAGCGGCTCAAACCGGTACCGGTAAGACGGCGAGTTTCGTACTACCGATTTTGGAAAAGTTAAGCGGCGCTCAAACTCAGAAAAAGAAGCGTATTCGCGCACTTATCGTAACGCCTACTCGTGAGCTCGCCATTCAGGTTAATGACAACATTCAGGCTTACGCAAAGCATCTACCACTGACTTCTACAGCTATTTACGGTGGTGTCGATGATAAGCCGCAGAAACAGGCATTGATCGATGGCGTTGATATTCTCGTTTCAACGCCAGGCCGTCTGATAGACCTTTATGGCCAACGCGCGGTGTACTTTGAAGAAGTCGAAACGCTTGTTCTTGATGAAGCAGACCGCATGCTTGATATGGGCTTTATTGAAGACATCAACAAGATCATCGCTCGCCTGCCGCAAGATGTACAAAACCTTCTGTTCTCAGCAACGCTGTCGAACCCAGTTCGAGATTTAGCCAAATCAGCAATCGACTACGCTGAAGAGATCTCCATTGCCAAGACAGACGCGTCAAAAAAGAACATCGAACAATGGCTTGTGACGGTAGACAAAGATAAGAAATCGGCGCTGCTGAGCCATATGATCAAAGAGAACGACTGGGATCAGGCGCTCATCTTTATCGAAACCAAACACGGTGCAGCCAAGCTTGCAAGCCAACTAGAAAAACGTGGCATTCACGCCGAAGCGTTTCACAGTGGCCGCAGCCAAGCGATTCGTGCCAAGCTATTGGAAGACTTCAAAGCAGGCAAGATCCAGTACATGATCGCAACGGGTGTGGGCGCGCGTGGTATTGATATTCATGAACTGCCACGTGTCATTAACTACGATTTGCCTTACCCAGCCGATGAGTATGTTCACCGAATTGGTCGTACTGGTCGTGCTGGCGCGCAAGGTGAAGCTATCTCGTTTGTTTCAAAAGACAACTTCAAAAACCTTTGCATGATTGAAAGCCGACTCGGCCACTTGATCGAACGTCGTGTAATTGAAGGCTTTGAGCCACGTAAAGAAGTACCCATTTCGATTTTGAATTACGTACCGAAGCATAAGCGTCAAAAAGATTAAGCGATTGATTACTTGATCAATTCACGCACAAAAAAGCCAGCATGACTAATCATGCTAGCTTTTTGTTTAGCGCAGAGTTCTAAATTAGAAGCAATATTTACAAGTTGTAGCAGTACTCAAGGTTGTAATCTTCGCCATTCTTACCTGTGTACTCTTTATCTTCGCTGCATGCTTTTGGCTTACCTTTTTCATCACCTTGTACCAAGCTGATCCAGTGACGCATTGCCGCCATGTTCGACTCTTCTGTCGTCTGCGTGAATGTAGTACAACTTTCTAGTTGGATATCTTCGATATCGACAAACTCAACACAACCTGTGCCTTTGTGGCATCCAAAAGTCACTTCCACATGAGCACCGCTACCATCTTTGAACAAGATAGACGTTGGATCTTCAGGTTCACCAGTAAACGCAACAAAGTGCTTGTTGTTTTTAAGCCCCGCATGGCTGCCATCTTTGAAATACGCCATTACGTGGCGGTAGTCGATAACGTAGCTAGTCACATCTTGGTGAGAGCCTTGCTCTAGTGGGAAAAGACGGTCAAGCAACTGCTTAGACTTCATCTGTTTTTCCATCTGCATCTTCGCGCTGATGGTCTCGACAGCAAAGACTGCTTCAGCGATAAATGGTTTTGTTTGTTTTTGGATTTCTGTTTTATCGAATGTCAGCATATTCATGGTCGTTCCCTCGTCTGCAACCGCTCATCAAAGATGATGCACTAATAAAAATTTGTTTTTTTGAGCCTGTCTAAATGTTGCTTAGTCACTTATGGATATTTAGTTTGTGACGACGCTTTTTCATTTATGTGACTGCTTAATTAGAAGACTAGCGAATTTTTGACTACAATTTCACAACAAAAATTTTACAATGTGAATTTTACAAAATGTCCTTGTCAAAAAGCTTAGTTCGTCAGTCCCACTTCCTAGGTACAAAGATAAGAAACCTTAGGAAACGCAACCACTTAACCATGGAAGACTTGTCTGCCCGCTGCATTCGCGTCAATCCAGAGTACGCCCCTTCTGTTTCTTACTTGTCTATGATTGAGCGCGGAAAACGGGTGCCAAGCATCGACATGTTGGAAGTCATAGCGGAAGTTTTTCAAAAAGAACCTACCTGGTTTTTGGATGACGAGCCCGAACAAACGGCCATAACCCCTGATAAGGGTAATCGCGGTGGCATCAGCGGCATGGCGCTTGAGCCAAGCTTTCTTTTCTCAAACGACATTTTACAAATCGCCATTCCAGAAATGCTATCTCAAACCGGTATCACTGGTAGGCAGTTCGCCCACCTTCTGATTCGTGCCCACCAAGAGAAGAATCAAAACCACTTTCCCGATCTGGAACGTGCGGCAGAAGAGGTGGGACTGAAACGACTCAACCTCTCTTTTGAAGATTTAGTTGATATTGCCAAAAGCTTGGGCGTGAGTATTCAATGGGTAAGCAGAACGCCAGAAGATGTCGTCGATGAGCTAGGAGTTAGCGCCAAGCAGCTCGTCACCTCTTTTTTTGAACCGCCAGGTACCATCTACTTAAACGAGATATTAAAAGAGTATCCTACTCGGTTGAAGTACGATTTGGCGGTCTATATCGGCCATTGTGTTCTTCACAGTCGTGACGGATTAAAGAATGTTCTTTCAGTCGGCCACACCAACAGTTGGGAAGATGCCAACCCCGCGACTCAAACCTCCGAGCTAAATTCACAAGATATTTTACAAGCTTGGCGCGATTTCGAGTCGAGCTTTTTTGCAGGAGCGCTGCTGTGCCCGAAAGTGCCATTCAGGCAACTACTCGATAGAAGCGGCTACGAGATAGATGTACACCTCAGAGCCGGCGTTTCACCTTCGGTAGCTATGCGCCGAATGACGGTGGTGTCACCTTATCCTCATTGGCATTACTTTGATGCTTACGGTCAAAACAAGCTGAAAGCCGTGTATCGAGGAAATGGGATTCCGCTTCCTTGGGGAAACATGCGGAAGGTCAACGACCCTTGTCAGCACTGGGCTGTATTTAGACGTTTATCCGAACCACAAGCTCACAGCTCCGCGCAGATTTCGATCCTCAACGTGAACGACGAACCGAGGATTTATTGTTGTGAATCGGTCAACATGACCGACCCTGCAGGTAACAATCGCGTATTGTGCGCCGGTATCGACTTAAATCCTGCGATTGATGCACAAGGTGGCAACTCGCGTGCGATTGCAGAAGAGCTTCAATCACTTTGTGTTGGGCAAGGAGGAAGCGCGACCATTCCTAGATCGATTCAAAAAGAATTCACCACCATCGCCAAGATTCTCAATATTAATTGGATAGAGCGGGGGTTAGAAAATCAAGCTCGAGTGATCTGCTCCCGAGGTGCAGTGTGTCCTCGTAAGCCAAGTTGTTATCAGCAATGCTCAGAATATGACGTGTTCCGCTCAGACGACGTTTAGTCGAAAATTCACCAAAAATGGCAGAAAAAAAGCCAATCTCAATAAGCGAGATTGGCTATATATATTTGTGAACAAATTGGGTTCACTAACAACGTCAGTTGGCTAGGTGACCCTCGGCTTAATAAGGGTCATTTTAAATAATGCACTATGCGTGCCAACTTTAAATATTCATCAAATCACCATATTTTGGTCACTTAAGCATCAGTTATCGGAAAACTCAGTGCATAACCATCAAGCAAAATGCAAATCCATTGCAAATTGCGAAAGAATTCGAGGTGCATTTTGCAAATTACTTTTTCCTAAATACCCAAATAGGACCAATTAGTAGAAACTGGATATCTTCAAAGAAAGAAGGTCTCTGACCTTCGATCTTATGTCCGATGAATTGTAGAACCCACAGCCCAACAAACAAACCAATGGAAACATTCAACACTGGCCAACCCAACAGCTCCATCGACCAAACCAATCCAATGCACGCCAACGTATAACCCAACATCATCAGAAACACGCTTAACGAAAGCCGAAAATAGAACACCATGATCGGTAAGCTCGCCACCCAAACCCAATTCAGGGTATAACCCATTAACGCGATCGCAGGAATTGACCAAATAAGGCCGACAACTGACAGATAGATCCCCGGAACCGCTACTTTATGGATTTTCTTGTTTATCGGATGTTGATGACTTACCCCGTAAGCTTGTAACCAATCAGTGAGTGTTCGCACGCGTCCTCCTTGCGTTTCTCATACCCTATCTCTGTGTTTCTCGTCTCTATTTCTATAGCACTGTCTCTTAAAGGCTGCCGTCATTGGATAGATTTGTAGATAAAAACATCAGCTAAGATCACTTTTTTGCATTATGATCAAAGCCATCAGATTCGCTCAAGACTTATCAATGACTCACCCAAAATCCCAAATTCGCCTATTAAAAAAAGGCGATGCTCAAGCCTTACTAGATTTTGAGTACAAGAACAAACGCTGGTTTGAATCTAAAATTGGGCCTCGTGAAAATGATTTTTACTCTATTGATGGCGTTAAGCTCCACATATTAGAGACCCTAACTCACTATCATGCAAAGGCGACCTTACCGTTGGTCATTATCAATTGCGGGGCTATTGTTGGCCGTATTAACTTACATAACCTCGATGTCGAAAAGCGTCGAGCCCACATTGGGTATCGGATTGATCAAGACATGATTGGGCAAGGGCTGGCGACAAAAGCCGTGGAACACATTGTAGAGTACGCATTGAAGCATTTTGGTATTCGTCACTTCATCGCACTGGCAGCCGTCGATAACCCAGCGTCTCAGAAAGTCCTCCTCAACAACCAGTTCAGCTATGCCAGAAAACACACCGCATTTGCTCGGGTTAAAGGTAAGGTGCTCGACTGTAATGAGTACATCAAAGTATTGCAGCCTCAACATATAGACTGAGTAATGGCAGTCACTAACTTATCGAGTTCCGCTTTGACTGCTTCGGTGAGATCAAAGCCAATGTTCACTCGTAAGCAATCATCATAGAGCGACAAGGTGCTGAACAGATGCCCCAAGCGAATGTCGATATGCCTTTGCTCAATCAAAGATTTAAAACGCGCTACGTTAAGGTCCGGAACCTGAAGCCAAAGCACCATTCCACCTTGTGGGTTAGTGATTTTTACTTTTTCTGGCAAGTGGCTTGAGAGATAACTCAGATAGGCCTGCCTCAATTTCAGAAGCTTATTACGACGGCGTTTTAGCTGCTTTGCATAGTGACCCGATTCAATAAAATCTGCTATTGCGAGTTGAATAGGTAAGGACACACCAAAGCACGAAGCCGTGTGTTGAGCACGATAAGTTTGCGTATACCGTCCAGGTAAGCACCAACCTAATCGATAGCTTGGTGACAGACTTTTCGACACCGAACCACACCATAAAATGTAACCGCCCTGATCGTAATATTTGGCGGGTAACGGTGTGTGCTCGGAATAGGATAGTTCCAAGTACACGTCATCTTCAATCACAGGAATTTGGTAGCGATTCGCTAGCTCTGCCAACTTCTGCTTTTGTTGGGCAGACATAGTGATCCCTTGCGGGTTCATGTGCGATGTACAAAACACCCCCGCTTTTATAGTGCCCTGCTTAAGGTGATCTTCAAACTGAGCCAAATCGATACCATCGTCGAGTGAAGGGATCTCGACGATTTTTCTCCCCATACGCCCTAACAAATCCAAAATACCGCTAAAACATGGCGAGCTAATAGCAATCGCATCCCCCTCTTGCGTGCAAGCTTCCAATGCGGCCTTGATAGAAGGCATGCAGCCAGAGGTAATAACAAGCTCGTCTGAGTTTATGTGTAAGCCTAACTTTGAGAAATGTACACTGAGTGCGTTTCGAAGAGAGGGCTCGCCTTGCGTATCTGGGTATTGATTCAATCGCTGACCTAATCGCTTACTTGCGCGGCGAAAACTTCTCTCCAGTTCATTTAATGCGGCCTCGTCAATGTTGGTGCTAGACACACCCAAAGGGCCATTTAGGGAAGAGTGAATAGCAAAGTTTTGATTAACCGTCGAAACCTTGCTGATGAATCGCGCCCACTCTGGCGTTTTGTGTTTGCTTTGCCTAGGAGCAACGAAGTAACCCGCTTGGGGACGAGAATGAATCCAACCTTGAGATTCCAACTCTTGGTAACAACTGACCGCCGTGGACATACTGACCGCCTGCTGCTTAGAAAGTTGCCTCAAAGAAGGCATGCGATTTCCTTCTATCAACTTTCCTGTTTCGATTTCTTGGATAAACTGGTTAGCAAGCGCTTTGTATATACTCACGAGTCAACTGTACCTTTTTTTTTAATAAAAAACTGTATCTGTACCGATAACTGTACTCAAGTAATACTAGTTTTCAAGCGAAAGGGAGATCAGTTATGACTAGGAACGATTTATTGTTAGCCATCTTGGTGATGGCAATTTGGGGCTTCAACTTTTCCATGATCAAAATGGGCATCACAGAAGTTCATCCATTGTTGGCGACCGCGGCGCGTTTTAGTTTAGCCGTCATTCCAGCCATCTTCTTCATTCGACGCCCAACTGTGGCATGGCGATACCTATTTAGCTATGGTGTCGTCTTTGGTTTAGGTATCTGGGGTATGGCCTCATGGTCGATTACTGCTGGTCTCTCTTCTGGCATGTCATCGGTATTACTTTCATCCAATGCGCTCATTAGTATGGCAGTAGGCGTATTTATTCATAAGGAAGCTGCGTCTAAGCGTAAGGTAATGGGGGCTATCACCGCTTTAGTGGCATTGTTAGTTCTCCTTTCAGCCACCAATGGCAACATTACGGCTCAAGGCTTAATGTTTATCATGATTGCAGCAAGCTGTTGGACCATCATGGGGATGATTGTAAAAGCTTCCAAAACCACTCAAGCTTTTGCGTTTAATGTGTGGGGAATGCTGTTCGCCCCAATCCCGCTGGTGCTGTTTGCGGTAAGCCTCCATGGCCCAAGTATTGTCTCGCATGCCATCACAGCTTGGGACACCAGCACAACCATCGCTGTCGTATTCCAAGCATATCCAACAACCTTATTTGGCTACTGGGTTTGGAACCGACTGCTGATTCGCTATCCGCTCAGCACTACAGCGCCGTTAACACTATTGGTTCCTGTATTTGCGCTAATCTCAGGCTACTTCATGTATGACGAGCTTCTAAGCCACGCGCAAGTCATTGCCTGCGCATTATTCCTAGTCGGCATTGGATTGATTGTTAAACCTGCCGCAAATCCAAGTAAGTTGGCCGCCAAAGCGATGACGAGTTCCACCAGTAGAGCTTAAAACTCTTATAACACTTTAACCGACTGACCACTTTAACGGACTTATCACTTCAACCATGGAAAGGGCGGACGACAACATTTGTTCGCCCTTTCTGATTCTGTATGCTATTTCACACCAGTTTGCGATATCCCGAAAGCAGACTGCCCCTCGATTGTGTCCCGAATTAGATACAACATTTAATTTTCGTCACAAATGGTCACACGAAAAATCATTGACATAAGCTATGCTAGAGCGACCGATTATAACGACTTGTGTATCTATGAACTTATCTGCCTCATACAACATTGTTCTGGTTGAAGACGACTTAGAGCTTGCCGAACTTATCCGCGACTACCTTCAAAGCTTCGAGTTCAATATTGAGATCGTGACCGACGGTATCACTGCCGTCAGCACTATACTGTCAACTCAGCCTGATTTGGTCGTGTTGGATGTCATGTTGCCGGGTCAAAGTGGCATGGACGTTTGCCGTGAAATCCGCCCGAAATACAACGGTATGATCTTAATGCAAACCGCGCTAGATGACGACGTCGATCAGATGATGGGGCTCGAACTCGGGGCCGATGACTACATCGTTAAAAAGGTCAAACCAAGATTAATGTTGTCTCGCATTCGCGCGCTGCTGCGTCGCCAAGAGCGAACAAATTCTGAAAGTTCTCAAGATGTTCTGCAGATTGGTCCCCTAAAAATTCATTTGCAACACCGCACCGTTAGCCTCAATCAAGCCAGTGTAAAGCTCACTACATCCGAGTTTGACCTACTGCACCTGCTCGCTAGCAATGTAGGGCAAGTGGTGTCGAGAGATGACATTGCCCAACACATTCGCGGCTTTGAATACGACGGATTAGATCGCTCTATCGATCGACGCATATCTCGCTTACGCCGTTCACTTCAAGATGATCCCAATGAGCCAGAGCTGATTAAAACCATTCGCGGCAAAGGCTACCAACTTTGTGCAGCGCAAGGAGTTGAATCCATATGATTAGGGCGTTTTCTATTTTATGGCTTGCCGTCTTTCTGCCCATCATCATTTTGATCCTTCCAACTGGTGTCAGCCCCATTCAGCGCTTAAATGAAACCTTTTCTGAAAAGTTTTACATCGAGACTTACCAAGCAAAATTCGAACTAATATCCGCAGAGCTTGAGAACCTTCCAGAATCTCAGTGGGAAGGTAAGATTCGAAGTTTCGCCCCCACTTTGGTTACCCAATTGAACTCCAAGATATTGAGAAGTATCAATCAGACCCAGAGCTTTACAGAAGATTGAAAAGTGGTGATGTAGAATTTCTATTCGGCGACCCATTGGCCCTGCTGCAACAAGTTGGCGATAGCAAAAAGGTAGTTTACGTAGCGCTCAATGAATCTTCTGAACAGGCGATCGTCAATCAAGCAAAAGGGGGCTGTTTCTCGCCACTGAAGATTTGCGTCGCCACCCTAAAGAGCAATGGGAAGATAGGCTAGCTTTACAGACCTCCAATGCCCCATTCGTCGTTCGACTCAAAGGCTACAATGAGCTCCCTGATGAAGCAAAAGCCGCCATTAGCAACAAACCCAACGAGACCGTTTCGTTTATCGGTTCTGAAGGGCGTTTCGAATTGGTCTCGCCTGTCGCTGAGGACATTTGGCTCCATGTGGAAGACGATATCTCGATGTCTACGCAAATGAAAGTGACCTCAGCTATTATCGGTGCGTTCTTTGTTCTTGTATCGCTTGCTTTAGTGTTATGGGTTTACCCGCTTTGGCGAGACCTAAAACGGCTAGTCGTTACGTCTACCGAATTTGGTAACGGGGTGCTTTCCAAGCGTGCGTCTACGTCTAAATTGTCAGTGATTTCCCAGCTTAGCGACTCCTTCAATCAAATGGCCGACAACATCGAGCAACTGATTGCGGGCCAAAAAGAGCTCACCAATTCGATTGCCCACGATTTACGAACCCCGCTGTATCGACTGCGCTTTGCTTTGGAAATGATGGAAGATGAAGATACGCCCGATCTGCAGAGGCAGAAATACCGAAACACGGCCCATTCCAGCATTGAAGACTTAGATCATCTGATTAACCAGACATTGCTATTATCTCGATATAATCGTGTCGCGGACATCACCCATTTCTCGCACTGCTACTTTGGGCAAGAACTACTAAAGGAAGTCGACTATTTCAAGCTTGAACACCTAGACTTCAATATCCACTTTGATTGCGCGCCAGATTTAAAAAATCAGCCGTTGTTTGTCGATAACAAAGGCTTGATGCGAGCGGTCAAAAACCTCATGACTAATGCCAGTCGGTTTGCCCAATCCACCATAACCATTTCATTCTTGATTGAAGAAGAACAATACAAGATCAGGGTAGAAGACGACGGAAAGGGGATTCCTAGAGAACAGGCAGAGAAAATATTTGAGCCTTTCCAACAATTAAACAATGACGAACGCAGTAGCGATAAGGGTCATGGGCTTGGGCTTGCGATCGTTAAGCAGATCATGACCTTGCACAAAGGCAGCGCAAATGTACGCCAGTCGAGCATGAATGGTGCTCTGTTTGAGCTTTCTTGGCCAACTCACGCGCTCGGCCCGTCTACTAAAGAGGAAAGTGTGACCAATTAGGACACAAACCGTCCATAAAACGCCAACGACTCATTGGCAGTGTGAATGTAATTTTGAGTGGCATTACAAAATAGTCACTCAAAAGGAAATGACATGAACCTGCCAATGAATTCAAAAACTAAACTGATCCTTGCCCTTAGCCCTCTGTTCTCATCAACAACGTTTGCAGAAACAGACCTATTCACTCCTGGCTTCAGCGGCGCTTTCAGCGTTAACGTCGGTACAGGCAGTAACCAATCTCAAAGTAGTACTCACGGCGATAATGCTGTGACCGACGACCTCAATAACAGTGGTGAGGAAATCAGCCAAGGCTCGCCATTCATTTTAGGCCGATTGCAGTACAGCTTTGGTGATACCGTCATCTTTGTCGGTAATAGTGAAGATCAAATTGCGGAAGCTCAATTCCAAGGTGAACTCGGCGTTGTGCATAGACTCAACGACAACCTGTCACTTACCGCGGCTCTGTTTGGTAATGTGCCAAGTATCGATGAAGTGTGGCAAGACCCTTATTTAACCAATAGTGAGCGTAGAACCACGGAACAAACCGTCGCAGGCGCCCGATTTGCGTTAGGCATGAATGCCGTACTCCCCATCACCTTAAAATACGCTTACGCCTACAGTGAAGTGGATCGAGAAGATATTGGCGTTTCTCAAGATTTGACAGAACAAGAGTCGCAATTGCTCGCGAGAGAAAGTGACTATCACCGATTTGGCGCCGAAATCGCTCTACCAATAAATCAATCCATCGTCGTGGCTCCAGCGTTCTACTACACCCTAAGAGATGCGCTCGGGGACGCCAAAAGCTTCGACCAAATCAGTGCGCAAATCTCTCTTGCAGTCAACCACCAAAAACACAGCTGGGTGACAACTTTCCGAGGCAGCAGCGCAAGCTTTGACACCGAGAATCCCGTTTTCAAGCAAAAACAAGACTATGACTCAACAGGGATATTCTCGGTTTACAGCTTTAACGAACCCTTCGCATGGCGCAATGCGCAGGTTCACCTAATGGCGGGGTATCAATCCACCGACTCAGACATCACTTTCTACGACAGTGAAAGCACCTTTTTCTCGACTGGCTTTAGCTACCGTTTCTAATTAAGGAGAATGAACGATGACTTTTTCTAACACACTATCGAAAATCGCACTTCCTCTGTCACTTTTGATTCTTGTTGGTTGCGGCAGTGACTCTACATTTGAAGACTTCAAGAAATGGGAGAAGCCTGAAGTCAAAGCTGGCTCAGATCAGGTTCATACCCTGCCAAAAACGTCAATTAAGCTCAATGGCTCAGTAAAGAGCTACCCCAAGGATCTCCATACCATCGAAGCAATAAAGTGGACTCAGTTATCAGGCCCTGCTCAACTGACCATTCTTAATGACACCGAAGAGGTCGCCACCCTCGCCAATCCGACCACAGCGGGCACCTATGAGTTCCAGCTTTATGCTAGGGACAGCCGCGATAAAACAAACACGGACAAGGTAAAGATTGTCCTGCGAGAAGCCGTCGCAGCGTCAACGGCGCGCCGAACTTCGGGATTTGGCGATGACTTCCAAGCCATTTGGGATCACGTTGCGGATAACTACTCAGGGTATGAGGAGATCGAGCATCAATGGAATGAGCTCTATCAACCCTATTTAATTGAAGCTGAGAACACGCATTCTGAGCAAGAGTGGCAAAGCCTGCTTGAAGCCATGCTAGTCGAAGTCGATGACCCTAAGCTCATGCTTCAAACAAACGATCTATCTCTTACACCTAATCAAACTCAAACGCAGGACCAAGCTCAAATGGTTAACGCTTATTCCGCGAGCGCGACTTACGCTTCCACGACGCCTTCATTCAATACACTAAATTGGCGAGATGATAATGGCGTTGGCGTCATCATGTTCAACGATCTGTCCGCGATTAAAAATGAAGAGCTGCGCGGTGAGCTCGAATCCGCCATTCAAGCACTCACGTATCTCGATGAACTGAGACTTGAGTTCACGGAGCCAGAGAGCGTTAACGAGCAGATGACCTTACAGCTGATGGCGTGGTTTACTCGCCAACCTACAGAGCTTGTGATTCGCTCTCGCGACAATCAATCGCTGACCCTTGCAGCTAGCCCACTCGCGACTCACTCAATTGTGACGGTGGCCGACGGGTACACCAATGTGGAGATTATCGAGCTAAACGAATATCTGCTGAGTCAGCAATATGGTGAGATCAGCTATCAGTACGCGCCACACTTCGTGATTCCGACCTCTAACTAGGCGAAAAATAGAGCAACTGACTTACTGACTCTAAAGGTTTTTTCAGTCACACAAACACAAAAGCGATGCTCATTGGGCATCGCTTCTTAGTATTTAGATTCACTGCCTAGATTTTCCGTGCAAATAAACCGCTATCTTTCGTCTTTTGGCGTGTCCATCACCACCATAGTAGTAATCGAGTTCACCTGCTTACACTCACCTAGTACATCCGCATGGAACTTCTTATAAGCGGGCAAATCTTGCGTTTCCACTCGAATCAGATACTCATTGGCTCCGGTAATGTTGTGGCATTCAACCACCTCTTTTTGAAAGCGAACATGCTCTTCAAACTCTAGTTGCGCTTGCTTGCGATGGCTGGCTAATCCAATCGATACATAAGCAATAAACCCCACACCGAGCTGATTGTTATCCAACACCGCACGATAGCCTTTTATCACTTGTTTTTTCTCAAGCTCTTGAACGCGCCGTAGTGTCGCCGACGGAGACAAGCCAACTTTTTCTGCAAGGTCGACATTCGAGATCCTTCCGTCCATTTTAAGCTCGAGCAATATTCTTTCGTCAAATTTATCCATAAGGCACTTTTTATTGCGTACAGTCTGTTTCACTGACAACATAAAAACACATAATTGCGCGCGAATCTACTTAACATTGTGAGTATAGAAGCATGGATATTACATCAGATTATTAAAGGAGATCCGCCATGAGCATTGAACAAATGGGCGCGCTGTTACTGTTTGCGTTTGTATCAACATTCACTCCAGGGCCAAACAACATCATGTTGATGACATCGGGTGCCAACGTCGGCTTCAAGCGCACGCTACCGCACATGCTGGGGATCGCGCTAGGCTTTGCGTTCATGGTCATATTAGTTGGCATTGGCCTTGTTGGCGTGTTCAACACCTACCCAGTGAGTCACCAGATTTTGAAGTATGTTAGCTTGGGTTATCTTCTTTATTTAGCCGCGAAAATTGCCATGAGCGGGCGCGCAAAAGAGGTGGATGATTTCAAACCTCTGACATTTTTAGGTGCCGCGAGTTTTCAGTGGGTGAATCCAAAAGGATGGTCGATGGCACTAACTGCCGTGACGCTCTTTAGTGCTTCTGGCGCTTGGTTTGAAGTGGGCATTATTGCCATTGCTTTCACTCTGGCTAACATCCCTTCGGTCAGCTTTTGGACCATTGCTGGGCAGAAGTTGCAACATTGGCTAACAACGCCACTTCGAATTCGCGGCTTCAACGTTACCATGGCTGCACTGCTGATTGCTTCGACATTGCCGATGATTTAAGAAAGTCAGTGAGCACTAACTATTGGTGAATTATCTAGTAAATAAAGATCACGTTAGTTGCTCACTCAAATAGTCGATGAGTAAACGTACCTTTGGCGACAAATGGCGATTCTGCGGATAGAGCGCCCAAATACCATCTCGTTCCGAGCGATGACTCGGCAAAACTTCGATCAATTTGCCAGACAGCAAATATTCGCTCACGTAGTAGTCAGGCAATTGCACTAACCCCAAGCCTTGCTTCGCGGCATCCAACAACGCGATACCCGAATTACACTGAATTCGTCCACTGACTCTTAACGACTTTTCCTTACCCTGCTGAGTAAAACGCCAGTAATCCACGGAACCAACCAAGCAATGGTGATTTGCCAGTTCCGACAAGGAATGTGGCTCCCCATACTTTTGCAAGTAATCGGGACTGGCACAGACGTAAAGCTGACGGCTCGACAATTTTTTCGCCACCAGCAAGGAGTCTTCCAGATTGCCAAGGCGAATCGCTAAATCCATACCCGACTCAATTAAGTCTAACTTCTGGTTAGTCAAGGTTAGCTCTAGATCCAATTTTGGATAGCGTTTTAGAAACAGGTGGATCAAAGGCGCGAGTTGGTTTTCCCCATAAGTCACTGGCGCAGTGACTCGCAAAACGCCTTTCGGCGCAGATTGCATTTGCGTAACGGCAAGCTCGGCAAGCTCCAACCCTTCAATAAGCGGTTTACACTGATGAAAATAGATTTGGCCCGCTTCAGTGAGAGACACTTTCCTTGTGGTTCGGTTTAACAACTTCACTGCAAGGCGATCTTCTAGCGCAGACACTCTGCGGCTGACTTGTGCCACCGACGTCGACAGCTTGATCGCAGCCGTTGTGAAGCTTTGAGTTTCCGCGACTGCAACAAATTCGACTACTCCTTCCCAATTGACCATCTCATTTCCTCGCTACGCCTACAAAGCACCATCGCCACCCTTATATTATTGCATATGCGTAATAATGAATTTCAATTTTCATGGATTATCAATAATACGTAAATAAATACAATAACCCCAACCTAAAAAACGAAGACTATCGCATCACCGCAAAGTCCGTCTGAGATAGCAAGGCGGGATGGCAAAAGGTTGACTAACCTTAACGCGATAGCCAATAACACAAATAAGGAAGCAATAATGGCTCTAGAACTTAAACCTGGTCAAACGCATATCCAATCTAAAGCAATGGTCGCTTGGGCTGCGGGTGAACCTCTAAAACGTGAAACTGTCGATGTTGAACTGCCAAAAGCGGGCGAAGTGCTTGTGCGTATTGTCGCAACGGGTGTGTGTCATACTGATGCTTTTACTTTATCAGGTGAGGATCCAGAAGGTATCTTCCCATCGATCCTGGGTCACGAAGGTGGCGGTATTGTCGAGATGGTCGGTGAAGGTGTCACGAGCGTTGAAGTCGGCGACCACGTTATCCCACTTTACACTGCAGAGTGTGGTGAATGTAAGTTCTGTAAATCTGGCAAAACTAATTTATGCCAAGCAGTGCGCGAGACGCAAGGTAAAGGCCTAATGCCAGATGGTACCAGCCGCTTCTCTATCAATGGTGAAACCATTTTCCACTACATGGGCTGTTCAACGTTCTCTGAGTACACGGTTCTTCCAGAAATTTCATTGGCCAAAGTGAACAAGGAAGCGCCATTAGAAGAAGTTTGCCTATTGGGTTGTGGCGTAACAACCGGTATGGGCGCGGTGCTGAATACAGCAAAAGTTGAGCAAGGCGATACCGTTGCGATCTTTGGTTTGGGAGGTATTGGTCTTTCTGCCATCATTGGCGCACGCATGGCGGGTGCAAGCCGTATCATTGGTATCGATATCAACGAGAGTAAGTTTGATCTCGCGAAACAGCTAGGCGCTACCGATGTGATTAACCCACAGAAGTTCGACAAGCCAATTCAAGAAGTGATTGTTGAGATGACGGATGGCGGCGTGGATTACTCATTTGAGTGTATCGGTAACGTCAACGTAATGCGCCAAGCACTTGAATGCTGTCACAAAGGTTGGGGTGAATCGGTCATTATTGGCGTAGCAGGCGCAGGCCAAGAGATTTCGACTCGTCCATTCCAGCTGGTTACCGGTCGTGTTTGGCGAGGCAGTGCTTTCGGTGGCGTGAAAGGTCGCTCTGAACTACCAGAAATTGTTAACCGTTACATGGCTGGCGAATTTGGTTTGCAAGAGTTCATCACGCACACCATGTCACTTGATGACGTGAACCAAGCCTTTGATTTAATGCACAAAGGCGAGTCTATTCGTACCGTGCTGCACATGGATAGATAATCCAAATCATCGTAATGCCCCTTAGCACCGTAGCCCTTTTAATTGGGAGTGTTAAGGGGCTTTTCGCGATTAAGTTTCGTATGATAATCAAACCATAACAACAACAGTGACGACTCGAACTATGAACATTGAAAACGTTAGCCAAGCGAAAGTCGCCGGTGGCTGGCACAAGCAATACACTCATTCATCTCCGACCTTAAGCTGTGATATGCGCTTTGCCATTTTCCTTCCGCCTAGCGCCAATGCTAGTAACCCTTTGCCTGTCGTTTATTGGCTATCAGGCTTAACCTGCAGTGATGAAAACTTCATGCAAAAGGCAGGGGCGTTTAAAAAAGCGGCCGAACTAGGCATTGCGATTGTCGCACCGGACACGAGCCCACGCGGCGAAGGTGTTGCCGACGACGACAACTACGATTTAGGCCAAGGCGCAGGCTTTTATTTAAATGCGACCGAGTCCCCTTGGCAGCAGCATTATCAGATGTATGAGTACATCACCACAGAACTGCCAGAACTTATCGAGGAACATTTCCCTGTATCAACCGCTCGTTCTATCGCTGGACACAGTATGGGCGGTCACGGCGCACTGACCATTGGCTTGCGTAATCAAAACCGCTATCGCAGCATTTCAGCGTTTAGCCCGATTACTAACCGGTCAATGTCCCTTGGGGTCAAAAAGCCTTTATGGCTTACTTGGGCAGCAACACGGATACTTGGAAGCAATACGATGCATGCGAATTACTAAAAGCCGGCAAAGCAACCCTGCCAATTTTGGTAGACCAAGGTGATGCCGACAGCTTCTTAGCGGAGCAGCTAAGGCCGGAAAACTTAGTGGACGCTGCTACGCAGAGCCAAAGTGATATCACACTCAGAATGCAAGCAGGCTACGATCATAGCTACTACTTCATTTCGAGCTTTATTGACGAGCACCTAAGCTTCCACGCCAAGCATCTATTTGCGAACGAATAGCTTTCCAATATTCGAGCAAAGTTGACAAGACGCTAACTTACCCGTCGTATATGAATATGCTAATCTCACCCCTCAATTCTAGAGGGGTGATTTTTATGTCTGAAATGTATACCAAACATGCAAAAAAGTAAGGCGAAGTCGTTAAGGATAACATTTACAACGCCCTGTTAGAGCGCTCGTCGACCCAAGCATTACTCGATGATGTAAAAGAGAAGAAAGTCATTGATATGGGCTGTGGTTCAGGCATCTACACCCAGTGGTTGGTTGAGAATCAAGCTCAGTCGGTCATCAGTATTGATCTATCACAAGACATGGTGGACATGGTCAATCAATGCCAATACCCAAATGTCACTGCCTATCAGCAAGACATGACGTTAGGCTTACCAAAAGAGACGGATAACAGTGCTGATGTGATTATCTGCCCGCTCTTGATTCACTATATCGAAGATTTGGCTCCCCTGTTTGCCGAAGTCCATCGCGTACTCAAATCCAGTGGTTACATGGTGTTTTCGACTCACCATCCATTTGCCGATTTTGAATGCTCGCAATCAGGTAACTACTTTGATCGTGAACTGATCAAAGAGCAATGGGATACAGTAGGTACACCGGTTGAAGTTCAGTTTTATCGCCGCTCGCTAACCGAACTATCTAATGCCATTACTTCAACTGGCTTGACAATCACTAACATCAGCGAAGGCAAAGTGGATGAGAAGGTGAAAGAGATATCACCAGAGCGCTACGAATACTTATCAAAGAACCCAAACTTCATCTTTATGCGTGTTGAAAAGTCGCTGCGATGATATCTTTTGAGATAGAAATCACCGCATAAATCGGTACAATCCTCGCAGTTTATTGATCAAGTAAAGAGCCACCCATGCTAACGCCCGAGCACTGTTTCACTCCATTTCAATCATCCATTGAAGGCATAGACTTACCTGAGCGTTTTACTTATCCGTTCTACTATCAGCCTCATGAGTTGTGCGTGATTGCCGCTCGCGAGTTGCAGTCGCATCTACTTAGTCAAACTGATTGGCAACATGACTTTGGTGTTGCTGAAGATGGCGAACTTTCTAGTCGCGAATCAAAATCGACCGGCAAGATGTTTGGCGTGCTATTGGTAAGAAACCCGCAGGGCGAGCTTGGCTACTTGAGCGCATTTTCTGGCAAGATTGCCGACCAAAACCTGCTGCCGCATTTCGTGCCACCTGTATTCGATATGCTGTCGAGTGACAGTTTCTTTCGCACGGAGCTCGCTGAAATTACCGAAATCAACACTCAAGTTTCTCAGCGCTCAAATGATGCGGAACTGAAAACTCTGCGCGATACATTTAAGGCACAAACGCAGCAGTACCAAGCTGAAGAACAGTCGATTCGCAATGACCACATCGCAGCGCGTGCAGCTCGAAAAGCTCAACGAAAGCAGGCACAAGCGACCCTACCAGAAGGCGAACTCGCTTCGGTTCTTGAAGATCTAGGAAAGCAAAGTGTCGCTGACAAGAATCAGCTTAAGTACTTCAAATTAGAGTGGGATGAAAAGATCAAGCAAACCGAGCAAGCACTCGATGCATTGGAGTCTCAACTCGCAGGTCTTAAAGCTGAACGTAAAAAGCTTTCTAACGCTCTTCAGCACAAGCTTTTTGGTCAGTATCGCTTCTTAAATGCTTTGGACAAGACGCAAGATCTCAATGCGATCTTTGCTCCAACGACGAACCCTGTCCCACCAGCGGGGGCTGGTGAATGTGCCGCGCCAAAACTGCTGCAATACGCTTATCTGCATGGATTTACACCCTTAGCCATGGCCGAATTTTGGTGGGGAAAATCGCCTAAATCAGAAGTTCGCCAACATAAAAAGTTCTACCCGTCTTGTCACGGAAAATGCTTCCCTATTCTCGGCCACATGCTACAAGGGCTAGACGTTGATCCGAACCCACTAGAAGAGAACTGGGCCGAAGACAAGCCACTCGAGATCATCTACCAAGATGAAGCTATGGTAGTGGTAAACAAACCTTCTGGGCTGCTCTCCGTTCCTGGTAAAACCATTACCGATTCAGCCTACACACGTCTACAGGAGCAATTTCCTGATGTTGAAGGCCCATTTGTGATTCATCGCCTTGATATGGCGACATCAGGCTTATTGGTTTTTGCCCTAACAAGACGAGCAAATAAAAGCCTGCAAAAACAGTTTATTAGCCGCAGTGTGCAGAAGCGTTACATGGCGCTATTACAAGGCCAAGTCGAGGGGAAACAAGGGGATATTGATTTGCCTATGCGTGGCGATCCAGACGATCGACCAAGACAACTCGTCTGCTTTGAATACGGTAAACCCGCTCAAACCCATTGGGAGCTGATTGAGAATATTGGCGGTCAATCAAAGCTCTATCTGTACCCTAGAACAGGCCGAACTCATCAATTGCGCGTTCACTGCGCGCATCATTTGGGGCTGAACCTACCAATGGTTGGCGATACGTTATATGGCGAGAAAACTGATCGCCTCCACCTGCACGCAGAAAGACTGGAACTGGACCACCCTTACAGCAAAGAACGAATGGTGTTTACTGCTGATTGCGACTTTTAATCGGTTTGAGCATCTAACCATTTGATAAAATAATAAGGAGACCCAAATTGGTCGCCTCGTTTAGTATGCAGGTATGAGGGTCTCAGTACTTATTCAATCGTAAACCGCGTCGAACTACATACCACCCAAGCATAAGTACTTGGTATTGAGATACTCTCCAATGCCTTGCTTTGCTCCTTCTCGGCCAAAGCCTGACTGCTTAACACCGCCAAAGGGCGCAACTTCCGTAGACAAAATACCTTCGTTAATTCCTACCATTCCGTACTCAAGCTTCTCAGCAATGTGAAACGCTCGATGAATGTTTTGGGTATAGAAATAGCTGGCGAGTCCATAAATGGTGTCGTTCGCTTGATCAATGAGATCGTCGTCATCACTAAAGCGTAAAATCGGCGCAACTGGGCCAAAAATCTCTTGCTGAGTAATACTCATATCGCGGCGAACTTCAGTAAGTATCGTTGGTTCTACGAAGTTGTCGGATCCCAGCCCCGAAAACTCGCCACCACCCAATACAAGATTCGCCCCTTGCTCAGTGGCTTCTTCAATCAGTGCGAGAATATTCACCTTGGCTTTTTGGTCAATCACAGGACCAATATCCGTGCCCGCTTCTAAGCCATTCCCCACTTTAAGCGCTTTAACTGCAGTAATGAACTTTTCGACAAACTCATCGTAAATGTTGTCGTGAACATAAATTCGATTGGCGCACACGCAGGTTTGCCCAGCGTTGCGAAACTTGGATGCAATCGCGCCACTCACCGCGGCGTCGATGTCTGCGTCATCAAAGACGATAAACGGCGCATTTCCGCCAAGCTCCATTGAGGTACGTTTTATGGTGTCTGCGGCTTGCTTGATGAGTGTTCTTCCCACTTCCGTCGAGCCGGTAAATGAGAGCTTTTTGATGTCAGGGTGGTTGAGAACACATCACCAACTTCTGATGACGAGTGACTGCTCACCACCAGCAGTAAGTCATGAGGCACCCCGCCTGATAGGCCAGCTCAGTGATCGCATAGGCGCTGATTGGCGTTAGATTGGCGGGTTTCACCAAACAGCTGCAGCCTGCTGCTAAAGCAGGTGCGACTTTACGAGTGAGCATGGCAATGGGAAAGTTCCATGGCGTTATGGATGCAGTGACACCCACTGGCTGTTTAATCGTCATTATACGCTTGTTGCCTGCAGGGGTTGGGATGGTATCGCCATAAGCACGCTTACCCTCTTCTGCAAACCACTGCACAAATCCAGCACCATATACCACTTCACCTTTTGCTTCGGTTAGCGGTTTGCCTTGCTCCAACGTCATGATACGGGCTAAATCATCGGCATTTTCAATCAATAACTCATACCACTGTTTGAGTACTAAGCTTCGCTCAGCCGCTGTGGTTTGCTGCCATTTCTGCTGGGCAACTTTCGATGCATAGACTCGGCTTTCAATTTCGGCTTTCGTGAGAGCAGGCACAAAGCCGAGCAGCTCTTCATTAGCAGGGTTGATCACTGAAATGGCATTCTCACTTTGCTTGACCAAGGCATTAAGCAGCGTTTTGTTATTGATCTTATCCACGACCTTTCATTCCTTTTCTTTGCGTGCCAATCGCTTTTGACGATTTGGTTGTTGGAAATAGTGTTCTTTGAGTGCTCTTGAAGATATGGGCTATTTTGGTACCGTAAAATTTGCTCTGGCTTGTGTCACTTTTTCACGAATTGAGCAATCGAGCTCGTGATCATTAATCAGACCCATCGCCTGCATAAACGCATAAGCAGTAGTGGGACCAACAAATTTCCAACCGCGCTTTTTCAACTCTTTAGACAGCGCTACCGATTCCACTGAAGTTGTCTGTGATTGTGGGATATAACTGTCATCCACTTTGGCTTCATAGCGCCACATGAAAGCCGCAATAGAGCCTTCCTGTTCCACCATCTCTTTGGCACGTTTGGCGTTATTAATCACCGCTTCAATTTTGCCGCGATGACGAATAATGCCTTTGTCTTGCAATAGACGCTCTACGTCTTGTTCGCCAAACTCAGCCACTTTATTGAAATCAAACCGGGCAAACGCAGCACGCAAATTTTCACGCTTAGCCAAAATAGTTCGCCAGCTTAACCCCGACTGAAAGCTCTCAAGACAGACCTTTTCAAACAAGCGCTGATCTTCTGCAACCGGAAAACCCCACTCTTTATCATGATAATCAAAGAACTCTTCGACAGTGCCACACCAACTGCAACGCGGAAGACCATCTGGGCCAAGTACGGTATTACTCATAAATCTTCACAACCTTAACTCTCAATGTCATTCAATACCAAGCAGACTAGTTTATATTCTCCACTCGTTCTAAGATCTCATTCTCAATTGTCTCTATGAATGTGAATCAAACGTGTTAATTCTGATAAAAAATCCAGCAACTCGTGCTGGATTTTTTTGACCTACAAATTGAGGTTACTAAACAAAACTGAGGTTAATAATCAAAATTTAGAATACCACTGTCGCCGGCGGCTAACGTCACTTCACCCAGCTTTTCTCCTGGAGAATTACCTGTTGGCGCTGCTGGAATCACAATATCGGGATCATGCTCAACCGAGTCATCTGAGTTTCCATCACACACAAATACCGCGGTATAACTGCCTGCTTCCAAGAAACCAAACGAATAACTTCCGTCATCACCCGCTTCGGTCGAACCAATTGGCACAATCGCATCATCAGGAATGGCAGGATCACCACTGAATTCCTCATCATCAGGGTCGACAAGGTCTATAAGGTTATTCGCATCTAAACCGATGCCAGAATATAGGTAAATCATGTTGCCATCTTGAGTAGAGCAATCGCCCTCATCAAATAGGTTGGTATCAACAGTGCCGCTCAGCGACGCCGAAGTGGCATTATTTACTATGGACACACCATGTGGCTTCAAGATGTAACCATTATTGTTATTTTGATTACCCCGCATCACTAGTGAGCTACGCAGATCGAATTCAATCGTGAACGCCTGTACGTCTTCTGTAGTCACTTCAAACGCGCCTAAGCGCAGTTTATTACTGGGTTGTTTAAGCGCTTGCTGACCATTGTTATCAATCACATAGTTGAGACCCGATTCAGCGCTGATATGCAAGATGAGATTGTCGTAGCTGCCAACCGGTACCGCTTGATCTGAGACGATCATCAGCGAGTTTTCTCCCTGATATTCCAATAGATCCACTTGAATATAATCGAGCGTTCCGTCTTCCGAGCTCACATCAATTAATGTTGACTCTCCTTCACCATCCACTAATTCGATTTGATCAAATGCAATCACCACTTCGTCGGCGGAATCAACAGGCGCATCAGAGACCGAAAATGACACCGACGCACTGCCACTGGAAGATGAACTGCTGCTATCTCCACCACATGCTACCAAAACAATCGGCGTACAGATCACCGCGCACACTTTTTGCCAATACTTCATGTTCAACATCCTCTCACTTCAATTACAACAAGTATGGCAATAAACGGATTGTCCTTTGATCGAATCACAAATAAATCCTAACGATTAGCAAAAAAATCCTAACATTAGATAAAACTTTGCGACTAAACCAAAAAGCCTCAGGCATTAACATGAGGCTATCTCCATGTTTTATAATTCATTTACAGTGTAAACCTAACCCATTTCTGCTTATGCCAGCGGCGCGCCATGATTAATCCGCGTACCCACTCATCTAAAGCAACCGCTAGCCACGCGCCAAGTACACCGTAACCCCAATGAATACCCAAAACATAGCTCATGACGACACCGACACCCCACATGCTCAAAATGCCCATTTGAACCGGAAACTTCACATCACCGGCCGCTTTTAGTGCCGAAATGAACACGAGATTAAAGGCTCGGCCAGATTCTAATAGTAACGAGCCAAAGAGCAGCATCGAGCTAAGCCAATGATTTCAGCGTTGTCGGTGAAAACGGACAAAATGGTTTCACTGTTTAGCCAAATCAATACGGTAAAAGAAACAGACACCGTAACGCTGACCAAAAAATACCGCTGGACACGCTGAGTAATTTCATCGATCCACCCTTTACCCATGTAGTAGCCCGCTTGAATCTGCGTTGCACTGCCAACGGCAATAGCAAAAGCAAACGAAAAACGGGCAATATTTTGCGCATAGGTATAAGCTGCGAGTGACGCCGTGCCCATTTGCACCACAAAATACACAATCGCAATTTGAGCGATGTTGTAGGAGAGCATCTCGCCCGCGTTCATCCCACCCAGTTTAAGTATTTTTTGGTATATCGCAGCGGGCACCTGTCGAAACTGCCCCATTGGCAGTTCAATTGAGCTACGCGCCACTACCCACCATAAAATAAGCATACCAATGGTTTGGCTCACAACCGTCGCAATTGCTACCCCTTCTACCCCATACACAGGAAGCCCAAACGGCTGGTAGAGAGCAAAGTAGTTACCTATCACATTGATAACACCCGTAATGATGTTCACTACCATCGGCGATTTGGAATAGCCATGCGCGCGCAAAATCGTCGACAAGGTCACGGCAATCGTGACAGTAAAGGTCATACTGCCGCTGATCAGCAGATACTCAAGCGCGTACTGCTCTACTTGTGGCTCCAAACCGTAGAACGCCAGAATATAAGGCGCAGCGACCACCGCCATTACGCTGAGCGATACGCCTATCAGAATGCCGAGAATGATACTGGCAACCCCAACCTGCTTAGACTCTTTTTTCCGCCCTGACCCATTGTATTGCGCAATCAATATGCTTGATCCACTGCTCACAAACATGGACACGATGATCAAAAAGAAGGTGAGCTGGGCTACCACCCCAACCGCCGATACTGCGCGATCCGAATAACCACTGAGCATGAAGACATCACTGGTACCCAGCGCTGTTCGCAGCAGAACTTCGACCAAGATTGGCCAAGTGAGCGCAACGATTGACATGCGTTTGAGCATGGCTGAATCGCTACTATCTTCATAAGTATGAGAGTGTCCTTTCTCTGTTAGATGTTCAGCGGCTAATCCTGCCGCTGATTTTGGTTCTTTGACCTCGGTATAACGAGATGAGGACATATCCAATTCCAACTAATCGATCATAAAAATTAAAGCAGCGAGTTACTTTCCCAACTCACGTTGGCCAAAACCAAGTGCCAGTCACCGTCTGTTGTTAGTACAAATAGTTTATCTAGCCGACGCAGCTGTGCTTGCTCATGAACTAAATCGCGACAATTGACTTCAATTTTCACAAAGCCCTGATTGTTGCGGCGCGCATCATATAGACACTGCTCTCGCACATCAACCTTTTCCGACAGCGATTGATCTTCGCGAAACAACGTAACAAAGAGCGGCTGAGAAGAGGCTTTGATTACCTTTAATTCAAATACTATTTTTCCATCTTTACACCATGTAAAATCTTCTGACTGACGAGTGCCCGATTCGACATACACTTGTGCACTTCGATCATTAAACTCAACTTCAACCGCATCTTGCTGCTGTTGATAGTTAAATGGCTTGGTTTTAGCCCCATCAATTCAACAAGGTTGTTACGAGACACATCCACGCCATTCGGTGTTGAAGCATCGGCAATTCGAAGTTGATAGTCGCCGATGGTTGCTTGAATACCATATAGGTGCTCGATCTTTTGAACATCCACATCGCCTTCACTTCTATCTAAATCCAGAACGTCTAAATTACGTTGCTGCTTAGCATCGCTATAGTTAAGCCCGTATCCGTACTCAAACAACGGAGTATGCTCCCCCTCTGGCGACTGCTCATGGTCGGGTACCTCATAGTCAGGAATATGTTCAGGGATACGGCTGACTGCGTCACTGCGTTTCTTGTTAGGCCAGCTATAAGATAGTTTACCCACGAAATCGACATTTGGTTGCCCGTTTACGTTAGCGATCAGAACATCAGTCATACCGCGACCTTCACTGCCCGGTAAGAACGCTGCAACAAAGGCATCGGAAAGCGAAATTTCCTCGTTAACAAATAGAGGTCGACCACTAAAGAACACCGAAATCACTTTAACGCCTTGCTCATGCAAACGACGAATCTTCTCACTATCTGCCGCATAGCTGCGCTTTAGTGACGCAAACTCTAACGTTTGCCACTCTTTGATGTCTCCCATCATTTCGGCATACGGATCTTCTCCAAATGCCACGATCGCAATGTCACCTTTGCCATACTTGGCTTCTAAACTTGGGTCAAAGCAGACATTCCCTTGTCCCAACTCTGCTTCCAGTGCCATCTTCAACGTGGTTGCGCCTGGGAAATCATCAAGAGAGTTCTCATCTCCTTGCCATGTAAGGTTCCAACCACCCGATTGCTTCTGCAGATCGTTCGCCGCGCTTCCTGTCAAAATCACTTTCTGAGTTTTACTGAGTGGCAAAATCTGGTCTTTGTTTTTCAGCAATACCATAGACTTTTGTACTGCTTCACGCGCGACTTCTCTGTGTTCCACTGCGCCCAATGTTGCTTGGTTTCCAGCCAATGAACGTTCGCTTGGTGCGGGCTTGTTCCACAAGTTTGCGCGCATCTTTACACGCAAAATCCTAGCAACGGCATCGTCTATTCTGCTCAAAGCAATCTTACCAGCATGTACATCTTCAACCGTCTGTTTGTACACCGCTTGCCAATGTTCGCGGACTGGCACCATTAAGATGTCATTACCCGCGTTAATTGCATAGGTCGCATTGCCATCAGTGCACTTGCTTACCTCTGAATGTCCATGCCAATCGGTCACGACCAAACCATCAAACTTCATCTGCTCTTTAAGTACATCAGTAAGCAAATACTTACTTCCGTGGATCTTTTTATTGTATATACCTTCAACGCTGTCATCATGGTCATAGTTAGCCGACTGCTCCCAACTATTAAACGATGACATCACCACTTGGGCACCAGCATTCAAACCACTGAAATACCCCATAGCATGAATGTTTCTTAAATGATCTTCGCTGTATGGATTAATGCCTCTATCTACGCCATTGATGGTGCCGCCATCGCCGACCCAGTGCTTCACATTCGAAATCACATATTGATCGCCTTTTAAGGTTTCTGCATCACCTTGGAGACCTTTCACCATTTCGCCTGCGTAAGCTAGGTAATTTCAGGATCTTCAGAATATCCTTCATACACACGCCCCCAACGAAGATTACGTGGTGTGGCAACGGTAGGGGCAAACGTCCAATCCAGACCGGTTGCGGCAATTTCTAATGCGGTAATTCGGCCAATGCGTCGAATCAATTCAGGATCACGAGCACAGCCCAAGCCGATATTGTGTGGAAATACTGTGGCGCCAAATACATTGTTATGTCCGTGAACAGCATCGGTAGCCAGAAAAAGGGAATGCGAAACGGCCTATCTGCAAACATTTTTTCCGTCGCATGCCAGAAAAGATCCGCTTTCGCCGTCCACTCATTGGCACTTGCCTGTTTGTTATTGTCTGGCCAAGAGCCACCGCCGTTTAAAATTGAGCCTATTTTGTATTCGATGATCTCTTCTGGCGTAATATCGCGCAGCTCTGGTTGGATCATTTGACCGACTTTTTCCTCTAGCGTCATCAAAGACAAGATTCGAGTAATTTCTTGTTCTATTGCAGGATCTGTTTTGATTAGGGAATCAATCTGCGGCCATTGTTCGAAATAAGGTGTTTTTGTGTGGGTCACGGCATGAGTCCTCAAGTAAAGATTAGCGCTCGTTCACGTTGTTCGTTATAGCCAATCTGAGTTTGTAAAATTTTGCTTTTCTATTGGCCAGTTTTTCTATCAACAATGGTAAGATTCATTTAGACGCACCTCTACCAATATAGCGACATAAAAAAGGAATATTGCGACATGAGCATCATTTACAAGCTGAGTGACCATCAGCTTCACCCCCATCTCAAGTTTGCAATCTTCGATGGTAATCATCATTGTGATTTTGCCGATCATAAACATGACTTTTCGGAGATGCTTCTTGTGACAGAGGGAAGTGGGATTCACTCTGTAGCGTCGCATCGCTACAGCATCAAAAAAGGTGACGTCTTTATCATCAATGGCGATATTGAACATGGCTTTAGTGACGTTGATAACCTGTCCCTTATCAACTTAATGTTTGATGCCCCAGTTCCTTTTTTTGAACAGCCCTCTATGCGCAGTTTGGCTGGCTATCAAGCCATGTTTAAAGTCGAGCCTATTGCGCGCCAAACCAGTGACTACCAAGCCAAACTCACTCTCGACGATGAGCAATTGCCAAAGGTTCGGAATCTATTGGAAGAAATTCGTACCGAGTACAATCAAGGAAAGGCAGGCTTTGAAACCATGGTAACAAGCATGATGCAGCAGCTAGTTGTGCTGCTGTCGCGCCTCTATCAAGGCCAGGAGTCCAGCAAGCCACAGACGACACTGGCACTGAGCCGAGCTCTGGTACACATTGAAAAGCACTTAACGCAGCCCGAGCTTAACAGTGAGTCCATCGCCAACGCCGCGTTCGTTAGTAAGCGCCAGCTTGAACGATTGTTTCGACAGTTTTTGGATACATCTCCGACTCAATACATCCGCGACGCTCAATTGAACAAGGCTAAAATGCTGCTGTTAGCCAACTCAGAATTCTCTATACAAGCTGTGGCTGATATGAGTGGGTTTTCTGACAGCAATTACTTCTCTAAGTGTTTCAAAACTAGATTTGAGATGAGCCCAATGGCATTTCGCAATCAAGTGCTCCATGAAGGTCTATAAGCTTGAAAGCGGACTGAGTACGCCATTTGCGCCCCGCTCAATCACGTGAGTGTATATTTGTGTGGTTCTAACATCGCTATGCCCCAACTGTTCTTGAACGGTTCTGATATCAGCCCCTGACTCTAATAAATGCGTTGCAAAGCTGTGCCGCAGTGTATGGCAAGTGACGTTCTTTTCAATCTGCGCGAGTTTCGCGCTCTTTTTCACAGATCGCTGAAGCGAGATTTCATTCATATGATGACGCCTTAATAGCCCCGTTGTGGGGTCTTGTGATAACTTGATGGATGGGAATAGATAATGCCAACGAAACTCTAACTCAGCGCCGGGGTATTTCTTTCTTAAGGCTGGATTTATCCAAACGCCTGTGTATCCCTTGGTATTCATGTCAACTTGGTAGTAATCTCTCGCAACCGTCTCTTGATGTTTCAATAAAGGAATGAGCTCTTTAGCTAAGGTGACTGTTCTATTCTTACCGCCTTTTCCCTGCCAAACGCGCACAGCACCATAATGATAATCGATATCTTGAACACGAAGCCTTACGCACTCCATTAGCCTTAGGCCAGAGCCATACAATAACATTGTCTGTAACTTGTACTTAGGATCGATATGGTCGATGAACGCTCGCATCTCATTTCGATTTAATACGACAGGCAGTTTAGGTTCACGCCGCGAGCGTTGAAAATGGAGTGTTTCTGGTAAAGGTTGCTTAAAGTAATCCCGATATAGAAACTGAATCGCATTGAGTGCTAATGCCTGCGTTTTTGCGGCCACTTGTTTCTCGTTCGCCAAGTGCGTCAAGAAAGCCACCACTTCTTCACTACCCAACTTAGACGGATGCTGCATATCATGAAAAATGATAAAGCGCTTAATCCACGTAATATAGGCTTCGACGGTCTTCTTAGCGTAATAACGGCTGAACATAAACTCTTTAACACTGAGTAGGAACTGACTTTTCATAGTTTAAAGAACTGGATATATATACATAAAAGTCAGTTTTACCCATGATTCTGAATTAAGGCACAAAGAGATACATAATAAGTGATTGCCTGCGCGCAATCTCATACTTTTCCAACAGCTTTTCATTGAGTTAGCAGCCTAAATCCAATACGTTGGTTTGTAGAAAGATGACTGTACGGTTTGGGATAGGCGAACTCAAAGACGTATAGATAGCGTTATGTAACAGGCTGATTTTCAATAACATTAAGCCCACCGAAATTCCAAACTTCTTCTCAGCTCTTGGGTTTATAGCTCTGCGTTTTTGTTTGG
>NZ_JYJP01000127.1 GCF_001012815.1 Vibrio mexicanus | reverse complement strand
AAAAATAAGCCGTAGAGAATAACACCGTTATCAAACAATGACTTTAATTTAACGTTAGTCGTTGTCTCAATGTTAATCCATCGAGCGAACCGTTTATTCGACTGCGCTACGAGTAAATTGAAAGTATTTTTAATTAATGTACGCTCAATGACACAATGTTTGGCTTCAAACACATTTTTCGCTAAACCCTATAAGACAATGTTTCGTATTGAAGTTTGCGATAAAAAATGAATCCAAACCATAATGGAGTATCCCTATGTCTCTACGTATTATCACTACTGCCCTAGCCTTTTCAGCGATCAGTGTTGGCGCCAATGCTAACGACTGCGAAATATCAATCGATGCCAACGACGCTATGCAGTTCTCCAGTAAAACGTTGAGTGTGCCTGCAACGTGTGAGGAGGTTACGCTTACCCTTAATCATACCGGCAGCTACCTGCTCAATCCATGGGCCATAACGTTGTTATCACTGATACAGCCAACATTCAAGCAGTGGGTACGGAAGGCATGTCCGCAGGATTGGATAATCAGTATGTGAAGCCGAACGATGATCGTGTCTATGCGTATACAGACATTATTGGCGGTGGTGAGTCGACAACCATCACGTTTAGCACAGCGAAAATGACTGCTGGTGGTGACTACTCATTCTTCTGCTCTTTCCCAGGCCACTGGGCAATTATGAAAGGCAAATTTGAGTTTAAGTAAGATTAGATCACGTGATACTTGAAGGGAGACGTTCGTCTCCCTTTTTAATACGTAGCAAGCTAACTTCACCAAGCAAACTGTGTACTTCAAACAAACTGCTTAAAAGAATATGAACTGACTAGGATTGTGATAGCGACAGTCTCTAAGAATGATGGTTCTATCAATGAGCTTTCTTAATGAAGTTACTTTGACTTTTATGAGAGAACAACCAAGACCAGTGACTACTCACTGAACGGTTTGGCTTATTGGGAATTATCATAGGGAGAAGAAATTGGAGCGTACTGCGGGAATCGAACCCGCATCATCAGCTTGGAAGGCTGAGGTAATAGCATTATACGAAGTACGCTTTGTCGTCTGGACGAGTTCTAATATGCCACAGGCAGGCCAAAAGAAAAGGAGAAATTAACCTTAAGTGACTGACTGCGTATCTTTTCGGCACTTTGGGTGAAGTTTGCGCTAATCTTCTGTTGTAACTAGAAAAGATCACTACCCCTTTACCTACATCGGTAGCGATAACTGAGAGTTTCAGACAATAGCTCGGATTTAGAACAATGGATAGACAAAACTGATCGGATCTAAACTTCGCTCAGTACAGATTACTAAGTAATCAAGAATGCAATCACGACACTAAACCCAAACTCGCCGTCTCCAATCTGATAATTAAACGCGAAGGAACATCAATGGAAAGCCCACTTGTCACACTCAAACACGCCAGCAAAAGCTTTGTCGATGGTAAAGAGACACATCGCGTACTGGAAGGTGTCAACTTTGCGTTGAGCACAGGAGCGAGTGTTGCGCTTACAGGCGCTAGTGGTAGCGGCAAAAGTACCTTACTCAATGTTATCGCTGGCTTTGAGCCACTTTCCGAAGGTGAATTGTGGTTAGATGGCGATAACACGGCGGCTTGGAAAGATCCACAATGGAGCCGATTTCGACACCAAAAACTCGGTGTTATCTTCCAGCAATTCAATCTATTAACGCCGCTCAACGTACAGCAAAACATCGCCTTCCCTCTGCATTTGAATCAACAGAAATGGAACGACTGGTGCGATTATTTGGTCGAGACTTTGGGCATCAGCCAACTGCTCGATAGACATGTTTCTGCCCTCTCCGGCGGTCAACAACAACGAGTCGCTATTGCGCGCGCTTTGGCACATAAACCTAAGCTTCTACTCGCAGATGAGCCCACAGGCAACCTTGACCAAAAAGCCGGCTTGGAAGTGATGAAACTATTGAGTGAAATCACCACCCAAGGCAATACGGCTGTACTATTAGTCACCCACAGCCCTGACTGCGCTGAGTTCATGCAAACTCAGTTACGTATAGAGGATGGGCGCATAGAAAATAGTCAGCTTCAGAAGTGTCATCACATAGACAAATATGAGCTTCGCGATGAAACAAGCTAAGCCATCAAACACCAGATTCACTCATACCCGACTCGCCCTGAACCTGTTTGCGGCGCATTATCGGCAGGCGCCACTGCAAGCCGCCGCGATTTTGATCGGTATCGTGCTGGCAGTGACCTTGTTTGTTGCGGTGCAAGCCATCAACCTCAATGCCAAGCGCAGTTATGCAGAGTCTACCGAGCAGCTTAGCGCACAAGCTCAGAAACTAATTATTCCACCAGCAGGGCAAAACTATCTGCCCGAATTGCTCTACTTCACCCTTAGACAAAACGGGCTCAGTGCAGCACTACCTGTAATCGAAGGGCGGGTGAGAGACGAACAAGGTCGACGCTGGTCAGTACAAGGCAGCGAGTTGATTGCCGCCATCTCGTCACGTTCGCGCTATTCGGCAAACGGAAAGTCATCAAAAAACCAACAGAACGTGTCTTTGTTCGACAGTGCTTTACCTTTGCCTGAGCTTTTAGCCGGCAAGCCAATCGTGATGATGAGCCAATCGCAACATCAAAACTTAGGAGAGGTAGAAACCCTAACTCTGGACGATATTCCAACCCAAATGGTGGTGTTGCCTGACGAATGGCAGTTAGGTAGCCGAATGTTGATGGACATTAGCTTTGCCCAGCAACTGCTCAATAGACAAGGACAGCTCAGTTACATTGCGGTTTTCCATTCGGGTGATGAAGGAAATAAAGACACGCAAGCGAAATGGCAGAACCTTATTGGTGAGCAAGGACAATGGATTGCCAATAACCAAAGTACAGACCTTGGCTCGTTGACCGACAGCTTTCACCTCAATCTCACGGCAATGAGCTTACTCGCCTTTTTAGTCGGGCTATTCATCGCTTACAACGGCGTAAAATACAGCTTGCTGAAACGCAATCGGCTGTTAGTACAAATTCAACAGGCCGGTGTCGCGCCGAGCATTGTGCTCTCTGCGCTGTTAGTTGAACTCACTATTCTGGTTACCATCGGCGCTTCCCTCGGTTTTGTATTGGGCATGCAACTTAGTCATTGGTTACATCCGACTGTGGCGCTGACTTTAGAACAACTTTACGGCGCGACACTGCTGCCCGGCACTTGGCAGTGGCAATGGTGGGCGCAAGCGCTGCTGCTCACGTTAGCCGCCACCCTATTAGCATGTTGGCAACACTTTAAACAACGAGTGCGCCAACCGCTCTCCTCTCATGGCGGATTTTATCAAGCACCTGAAGCCTCTAACGAAAACCAATTGTTCGTGATAGGTGCTGCGTTGACAACTCTCGCACTCGCAGGGTTATGGCTGAGTGAGCATCACCGCTTTACCATGGCGTGGCTCGGCGTGCTTGTAGTGTCGATTCCTTTGTATCTACCCAAAACACTCTGCGTATTAGCCAATTGGTGCGAGAAGCGCACCAATTCCGGTTTGATGCAGTATCTGTTTGCTGAGTTGCGCGAGCTGATTTCTCCGCTTTCTCTCGCCATGATGGCAATGCTACTCGCCGTTACAGCTAATATGGGGATGAACACCTTAGTGAGCAGCTTTGAATCCACCCTAAAGCAGTGGTTAGAACAAAGGCTACACGCCGATATTTACGTCAGCCCTGCCCAAGGGGAAATCACTAATGTAGAGCGCACGTTAGAGCAGTTCGACAATGTTGAGACCGTCTACAAGCAATACTACGTCGACGATAACCTGCAGGGCTTACCGATTCTGCTTGGCACCAAAGACAGAGACACCTTAGAGCAAACCATGGTGTTCAAATCGCACTTGGAGAACTTCTGGCAGCGTTTTTACCAAGGTGAGTTGATCGCCATCAGTGAACCTACTGCGGTCAAACTGGGTTTATCACTGGGTAGCGAACTCACGCTTGATGCCATTCCAAATAAGAGCCTACTTGTGGGTACGATATTCCACGATTACGGCTCACCCAACGGTGAAGTCTTATTAGCACCAAAGTTATGGCAAGAGAGCGGATTCACCAACTTGCCGAAAAGCCTTGGCATTAAAGTCTCGGGGGACCCACAAATCGTCTACGGGCAATTGCGCGAGCAATTGAATCTGCATCCAAGTCAGCTCTATGATCAGGCGCAAATCAAATCCATCGCGTTAGATATTTTCTCGCAGACTTTCGCCATTACGCGCGCGCTCAACTCCGTTACTTTAATGGTCGCGGTGATTGGTTTGTTCAGTGCTTGCTTCATGTTGCTCGACGCGCGCAAAGCCGCCATTGCAAGGCTGTACGCACTTGGTGTTAGTCGTCGCAAATTAATGACCATGGTGGTCGGGCAAATCGTCGCTTTGGTCAGTTTTACTCTGGTTATCGCCCTACCTTTGGGTGCCCTGGTAGGTTATGTGCTGACAGACATTGTCACATTGCGCGCTTTTGGTTGGAGCCTAAATTATCTGTGGAGTTGGAGTGATGCGCTAAGTATTGCGGCGATCACCATCTTGGTGGCGGTGATTGCCACCTTGATCCCGCTGTGGCGATTGGTCAGCAAGCCTGTCGTGTCCAGTTTGCAAAGCGAGGTGTTGTGATGGTTCGATTAACAAGCAAACTTACTCTATTCATGAGCAGCTTATTCCTTCTCGGTTGTGAAGATCCCCAACAAAAAAATATGGGCACGCAAAATATGGGTAAGTTACTGGGCAGTGGAGATATACAAAGCGAGAGCAACCCATTCACACCCGTAGAAAAAGGTGTTGAACTCACCTTTCCTACCGATCATCAAGCGCACCCGAATTTTCGTCATGAATGGTGGTACTTAACCGCTAACTTAATTAATGAAGATGGCAGTCCACTTGGCGTTCAATGGACACAATTTCGCTTTGCTGCTGCGCCATCAAAAGGCGAAGGTGACGCGAAGAAAACCGATTGGCAAACTCAGCAAATCTACTTGGCACACAGCGCGGTCACGACCGCGGACAAGCACTATGCCGATGAAAAATGGTCTCGCGACCAAGCCTCTCTTGCTGGCGTCGACACTTCACCATTTCGTGTTTATCTCGATGATTGGCAGTGGACTTCTTCAACCAACGACCTCTTCCCTGCCTCATTGAAGGCGAACTCGGAACAGTTTGGCTATTCGCTCACTCTTACCAGCAGCGCACCGTATCAAAAGCAAGGCGAGCAAGGTTACAGCACCAAAAGCGCCGATGGTCAGGTAGCTTCGTATTACTACAGCCAACCGTTTATTGATGTCTTCGGTGAAGTCACCATCGACGGCAAAACCCATAAAGTATCGGGCAAAGGTTGGATAGATCGCGAGTGGAGCTCGCAATTCTTACTCGACTCACAACAAGGCTGGGATTGGTTTGCCCTAAGATTGAGTGACGAAGTCAGCTTGGTGGTGTTCCAATTGCGGGATTCCAAAACCGGACAAGCCAGTTACTCCAGCGCAAGGCTAATGCAGCAAAATGGTTCTGGTATTGCGATTTCAGCAAACGATATTCGCTTAGAGGCCATCGAACAAACAGAAATTCTAGGACGTGAATATCCCACACGTTGGCAAGTATCCATTCCGAACAAGCAAATTGATCTTACTGTTTCTGCCCTCAACCCAAACGCTAAAATGCAGCTTTCCGTCCCGTATTGGGAGGGACCAGTGCGAATTGAGGGTTCTCATTCAGGGATGGGGTATATGGAACTCACGGGATACTAGGGCCTGTTTACCAAACTCCTCGCCAATCCTACATGCAAAAAAATGGCCAAGGGACAGACTTGGCCATTTTGCTTAACAACTATTTAGGACATTTTTTGCAGTAAATTCGTTCGATTTACTTCGCTTTAGGAGTAAATGTTTGTGTACTACGATCTTCCGCTGCAACTGGTTCGATCTTCTGACCGTTAGCCGCCAGTTTTTGTACGTAATCAATGAAAGTTTCAGTGTAAAGTTTCAACGTGTTTTCGTACGTGTCAGCATCGCGAGATACTTCACCAAATGCTAGGTAACCATCTTTACCACCAGCGATATAGTCGTTAGTAACAACTACTAGCTCACGATCGTCGGCTAGCTTAGACCAAGTACCGTCACCTTTCGCTTTTACTTCAACGTTGTGTACGCGCTCGCCTGCTGGCTTATTGAAGTCTACGTCGTAACGAATACCCGCTGCGTATGGGTAAGCACCGTCTGAACCTTCAGCACTGTTCTCAACGAACTCTAGGTACGCTTTATCAACCGCTTGGTTAAGCACTTTCTTAACTTGCTCACCTGTCATGGTTAGGTTAACCATAGTGTTGTTGAATGGTAGAACTTTAGTCGCACCCGCAACTGTGAACGTACCTTGTGGGATGTTTGCACGTGCGCCGCCACCGTTTTGGATAGCAACGTCTGCACGCTTAGTTTCAGCAAGGAACGCTTGAGCAACTAGGTCACCCACTTGTGAACCGTGATCATTTGTGTGAGTGTCACACCCGTCAGCACCGTTGTGTTTTTGCTGACCTGGAACACGCTCGTAACAAAGAAGCTCTGAAGATTGTGCAATCTCTTGGTTCTTCATTACATCCAGTTTTTCAGCGAAAACAGCAAGTGTCGCTTTAGTCGCTACGTCTTCGTCAAACTGCGTTAGGTTCGGTTGAGCATTGATAGCTGCGATCACTTCTTCAAGCTCTGCACCTTCAAGTAGCTGACGCTTACCATTTTCATCTTTACGTTTGAACTCTTGACCCATTAGTAGGTGCGGAGTACCTGAACACGATGCTACTGCGCCATTTTCGTCAAACGATACGTTGAGTTCACCAAGAATTTGGCTGTATTCCCAAGCTTGTGCCACACACACTTGGTCGCCATCTAAGTTAGTTCTTAGCGTTGGGTAGTCACCTTCACTCTTTAGGCCAACTTCAGAGAAATCGCCAAGTAGTGAGTGTGAGTCACCGCCGATGATCACGTCTACGTCTGTTAGCTTCTCAGCAAGTTGAACATCATTCGTGTACTGGTAGTGAGTCAGAAGAACGATTTTATCGATGCCTTGAGATACTAGCTCATCAATGTATTTCTGAGACGTTTCTACTTCATTTAGGAACTGAGTCGTTGCATCTGGGTTTGAAGAACCCATCGTCTTGTTGGCGATGTCGATACCAATGATACCTATCTGCTGATCACCATACTGTTTAACCGTGTAAGGTTTGAAGTAATCGTTCGCTGAATTTTGAGCCAGCGGAGAAACGCCTTGCTCTGGAATAACGTTAGCCGCAAGCACTTCTGTGCCGCAGTTGCCTTCGTTCATCCAATCTAGGAAGCGTGCTAGGCCTGCATCACCATCATCAAACTCGTGGTTACCCAGAGCAAATGCATCGAAACAAGCGTGGTTCATCATCGCGCGTCAGCTTCGCCTTTGAATAGTGCGTAGTAAAGCGTGCCGGAGATAGCATCGCCTGCGTGAAGTTTTAGCACATTTTCGTTTGCTTCAGCACGTTGTTCTAATGCTGTGATCAGTCTTGGGAAACCACCCACTTCCGCGTAAGTCGATTGACCCGCTAACTTAAGTTTCTGTGACGAAGGCTCAAGATGAGAGTGATGATCGTTAACGTGTAAGATGGTCAGATCGAAAGGAGAGTTTTTCGATGGTTCCGTCGCGCATCCTGAAGCAACCACTGCCGACAAGAGTGCTACTGCCAATGGGCTTTTTTTCATTATTCGTCCCTTTAATGTGATGTGTGTAAGATTGGCTTGTTTTACAGCTGTTAATATAAATTTAAAATGAAATTAAGTTTGCACTTACATTAAATTAATGTGATCGCAATCGATTCACAAAATCGCAAAAGCTATAAAAATGGGACATTCGATAATTTGCGGCAATAAATAGACTGTTTTTAGACGTAACTTAAGTCTTCTATGTGTAAATAAATGTTACGTTTTGCGAGTAATGTCGACCCTTAATTAACCCGCTTTAGCCGTGATTTTCTCTTTCTATACGAAAAAAGCTAAGGCCCGAACAGGACCTTAGCTTTTTATTTATTGTGTTAATGGAAACAGGTAAACGACCTTTCTTCTAGAACTAATCTTATGAACTACGCTTGCGAACTTTCCTTTCGAACTAGGCGCGCTTAAATTGGCTCATCTCTCTATTGAGGTCTTCCACTTGCGCTTTTACCTTAACTGAAGCGTCATGCGTGGTTTCAGTAATACGCGAGACATCATTAATCGACCCAGTCACAGAGCTCATTAATTGGTTAATCGCCTGTGTGGATTCAGATTGAATTCGAGCTGCGTTAGCCAACTCATCCATTTCTGAATCGAGCGTTGCGATTTGAACCACTGTATCTTCAAGCTTGCTAAACGCCCTTTCTGTATGCTCTGCGCCCTTATGGGCAAGTGTTTTACTCGATTCAATTTCGCTCACCACGGATGCCGTCGATGACTGAATGGCATCAACGATCTGATTGATCTCGGTAGTTGATTCCGTAGTTCGAGTTGCCAGCAGCCTTACTTCGTCGGCAACGACTGCAAATCCGCGCCCCTGTTCGCCTGCCCTCGCCGCTTCGATTGCCGCATTTAGCGCAAGCAAGTTAGTCTGCTCTGCCAACCCTTCGATAACTTCTGTGACTCGACCAATCGTTTCGCTTTCTCGACTTAGCGTTGTCACTTCTTCACTGGCCTTTTCAATAACTGAATACAGCTCTTCAACAGTGGCCTTGTTGTTGTCCAGTGCTGCCGCTCCCTCTTCAATCAGTGATCTCGATTGCGACAATGTTGCCACCGACTGACTCGCATGATTCGACGTGCCATGCGCAGAGTGCGCCACGTCGTTTAGCTGCTGGCCAATCTCCTCAATGCCCCGTTTCTGATTGGTGACTTGCGAGCGTGTCTGCTGATTACCTTCGAGTAATTCTGAAATACTGCCATCAACATCTTGAGCTTTAGAGGTCACCCCTTCAACGATGTTAGCCAAGGATTCATTCATTCGGTTGACCGAATCAATCAAGCTCGACAGCTCATCATTACCTTTCACTTGCAGCGGTTGTTGTGAGACATCACCAGCCGCAATTAACTGCGCGCGTTTAGAAATCAAACTAATGCGATTGCCAATATTCGCGCCCATGTAACGAGAAATTAGGAATGCCGCCAATATCGCAGAGACAGCGGCAAAAATCAGAATGCCAACAACCTGAGTAATCGTGCTAAACACATCTTGCCCAGCTCGATCTGCTTTTGCTTGCTGGCTAGAAACTACCCTATCAAGTCGCTGTTCAAGTTTGTTAGCGGCCGGAATCAAATCTTGTGCAAGTTTTTGGTTAGCCAAGTTCCAACCGTTGGATTTTCTTAGTTCAATGACTTTGACAATGGTCGGGAAATAGAGCTGTTGCATCTCTTTAAACAGCTCCCAAAGAACGATGTCGTTGCTTGAGATTAGGTTCTTCATCGACTCAATCTCTTTCACCGACTTGTCATGGATACCCATCCAATCGTCATACTTAGTCAGAAACTCTGGGTTGCCGTATTGGAGAAAGTCTCGCATTGAGGCTAACGCGTTAGAAAGTGATGTGTAGCTGTCCGCATAGAGCTTAAACAGATGCTTTCTGTCTGCTCCTTGTTGATTTTGCGCTTCCTCATTAATGAGACCCTGAATTTGGTCTAGTGCCACCTCAGCAATCGGCGCGGCTTCATTTTTAAACAAACTGTGTGCTGGAAGATTTTCTTCACTATGACTTAACTCAGCAATCGCATTAAGGTGTTCCGTCACTTCAAGCCAAAGCACGTTCACTTGCTCAAACTCTGAAGTAGGAATGAGTCTTTCTAAGGTAGGCAGGAGCTCGTTGGTGGAGAGTATAATCTGATTTAATTGCTCGCGCTGTTGCATTCCGATTCGTTCATCACTGCCTAGCAACATATAAGCCCGCACCGTTGAAATGCTCGACAAGACAGATTGCTGCAGTGAGCGGCTGGCATCTACGGTTGGCAAATCCGATTGTAAAAGCGATTGGGTGTGATTTTTTACGTGATTGACACTGCGATAAGCAAACAGCGATGAGACGATAAAAAGTACCGCAAGCAACAGAAAACTTAACTGCAACTTCCCTGATATCGAGAGTTTCATCCTTTAACTCCATTTATAAAATTGCGACCAATATAGCGCCTAATTCCAATAGGTGAAATAAAAATGCCGCAATTTATGAAGTCAGAAGTAATAACTATTAATACCCATAAATTCAGTGCGTTATAAATATAAAACCATTTACATAACTTATCTTTCTTTTATTTCTCCTCAATAACGCGGTGAAAAATCAATCACATATCAGTCAAAAAAAGAGCCAGTGAATCACCGGCTCTTTACCCTATTTAGCCTAACGCTGTTAGAGTATTTATTAGAGTAATGCTGGAATACCCGGAAGTTGACCCACTACCGCAAGCGCACCGACACAAACAATCACAGCAGTCAGTGGAATCGCGAGTCTGTCTACTTTGGTCAGAGAGTCAGCACGCTCTTTATTGCCAATTAGTCCCATGTTATCGAGCAACATCGTGAGTGCCCAACCAAATACTGGGTTAACTAGCGCACAAGCAAACATACAGATCCCCGCACTTTGAGAGTTACGCGCATTTTTCACCATCTGCATACCCGCCTCTAATAGAGGAAGGAATACACCGACTAGCAACGCAACGCGAAGTACAGGCTCCCACATTGCGAGATCCATTGGGTATCCTAGCACGGCCGCAAACACACAAAGCAAACCTGTCAGTAAAGCGCCACCGGGAATAGGACGCTTGGCAATGGCCGCAGGGATCATGTATGTCCCCCAAGAAGACGCAAGGTTACCACCGCCTAAGCCAGCCCCCACGATTTGACGAATCGAACACACCGTCATCGTATCATCCACATCCATCAAAGCACCCTTCGCTTTTTTCGGATAATTTAGTTCTTGGAATACGCGGTGACCTAAAAAGTCCGGAGACCACATGGCAACAGCGAGTACAGCAAACGGGATCACGGCAATGTAATGCTCAAGCTTAGGCCAACCAAGTTGCCAACCTGTATTCTCGCCCCACCAGTAGAAAGGATTCATGTTTGGCAAGCCGGGCTCCGTTGTAAACTCAAACGGAACACCCATGGTAAAGGCAACCACACCCGCAATTAGCGAACACAGTGGGATAGCTAGCCAACGCTTCTCGATTTTAGCCAAGTAAGCGTAAATAACGATGGTGACGAATATGACGATGAATGACACTGCGTCTAAGCCGCTGCTTACCGACCATGATTCAAATCGATTGAGCTGACCGATTAGGCCGACTGCCCCAAGGTAGATTAACAAGCCTCCTCTGACGCCTTCACCTGTGAGCTTGACGAGCTTTGACCCGCCTTTTGTGGCACTTAGAACTAGGCCGAACACGCCCACCATCACCCCGAGCGCCAGAGGATGTCCACCAGCCGCGGCTATCAAAGGGATTAATGGGATCATTGGGCCGTGAGTACCCGCAAGATTACTAAGAGGGTTTAAAATCGCTGAAAAGAAGATAACAAAAAGTAGGCCAGCGATTAAAAGCTCAAAGCGCACGTTTTCTGCAACGAACTCTGATGAAAGGCCAAACTGCGCGGCAAACGCGGCTACCATTGCAGTAACCATCACCACCTTACCGATAGTGGCGGCAATTGCCGGTACCCAGTCTTCGATCTCAATACCGAAATCTCTAAACGGTAAGTGGACACGCCATCGTTTTAGGTCCATGACCGAGAGTTCGTGTTCCAAATACTCCGACCGATTGTCAAATTCACTCGCCTTCCGTCTGCGAGATTGATATCCATTTTCTTGAACTTGGCTCATTGTTGCTCCATCTGATTTATATTCCTTTTTGGATTATTAATAAAAACACTAATTATCTTTTGATATAGATCAGATGCAGACATACAGAGATTTAATCAGTCACAAAAGGTCAGCGCAGCGCACACATTGACCAAGCAAATAACAGGATGTGCTAATTCTATGAGTTGAATCAATATAAATGACAAAACACTCAATTGTGTACTATGGTTACGACCTCGCCCTAATTTTTGCCTTCTAAGGCATCCTATGCATCATCAAATCGGCACCCATCATTGCATTTGGAATTAACATTGGCCGCAGTGTATGGCGCTCAAACGTGACACAAAACTCAATGATTACGGCGTACTTCTAACTTTTCTCAAACAATTTAGACCCAGTATTTCAAAGGCCTTTCTGTATACAAAACCAGGATGATTAAAGGGCTGAAGGTAAATTCGCTACAGTTCAATGACCTACGTGGTCACAGCCTCTTGCGCTAATATCAAAAAATTTATGATCGATATTAATTCTTGCTCGTATCTAATTTCCGACGTCACAACAAATCGACCTGATTACAAATTGATAGAGAAGGAAAATCTCATGATTAGAAAAATCACAACCATGTTCGCTGCGTTACTGTTGTTCACTTCAGTTGCGCATGCTGACCACCACGGTATGAAAAAAGACATTGTTGACGTTGCAGCTGGCAATGGCTCATTCAACACACTAGTGGCTGCCGTTAAAGCAGCAGGGCTGGTCGACACTTTGAAAGGCGAAGGTCCATTTACTGTGTTTGCGCCGACTGATGACGCTTTTGCGAAATTACCAGAAGGTACGGTTGAGTCGCTGCTCAAGCCAGAAAACAAAGACAAGTTAGTTGCTATTCTCACGTATCACGTTGTGTCTGGCAAAGTGATGGCCGCGGATGTTGTCGGCTTAACTAGCGCCACAACCGTGCAAGGCAGCGACGTGTCAGTGAAGGCGAGCGACAAAGTGATGATTAACGATGCAACCGTCGTGATGGCAGATGTCAAAGCGAAAAACGGCGTCATTCACGTAATTGATACAGTTTTAATTCCGCAATAAAACGTTTGAAAAGTGCATATGGATTGCAGTCCAAAAACAACCAAGTTCTACTGCATAAAAGTGCTCACCGAATTGCTTGATTTCCCAGACGCCCGCAAGGAAATCGAGCACCCTACTCTCGATGTGTCCGCGTCGAGAGTTTTTTTATCCCAAATGCCCTGAGCTCAATCTCGCCGAAATAGTGAATTTAAATACCTAGATTTATAGTTACCCAACTACCATGGTCGAAATCACGCCGTTTTTGTTGTGGTAGTGACCATCGAAACAGGTGCCTTTTTGGTAGACATCATTTAAATCTTCATTAAGCACTAAGCAAAACTCCCCCGTTTCTGGAGTTAGGCTGACTAATCTTGCGGCCTCAAAGCCAAAAAACTTACCCACGGTTGGGTGAAGCGCTTTAAATAAACTCTCTTTGGCGGAAAAACAGAGGGTGAAAAACTCTGGAAAGGGCAATGGCGACGTTAACGAATCCATCAACTCGGAATCGACAAGAATCGATGAGGACAGCTCTCTCGCGCGATGTTCTTCAATCATAACTTCGCAATCAATACCGACATAATTGACTGTCTCACTTGGCAGCGTAATCGCCATCGCCAAATTGCTGGTGTGAGAAATGCTGCCTACGATACCTTCAGGCCAAATAGGCGATCGGTTTACACTGCGCCCAACATTCTCATACACACCAAGCGATTGAAGGGAAGATTTAGCACAGATTCGCCCTGCCAAAAACTCAGCCTTGCGCTTATCAACGGCACCTTCAACATGTTTTTGTCCCAAAATCTCAAATTCGGCAAAGTGTATTTCCATGAAAAGGTCAGGCTCAAAGCCACACATATAAATGTCGAAATGAGGTGCAGATTTAAAGTTGAATCGTTCAACGTCGGTGAGAAATGTCACGTTACCATCACATCTAATGAAAAAAGAAAGCTTAGCAACTCTGTGTGCTTTGATCGCCTTGATTGTGTGGAATGTGGGGGCTAGATAGGCAAACGAAGTCATATTATGAAAAAGCGCCAACTAATGCTTGAGGAGCGTCTCAATAATTGGTGTTGGCGCTTCTAGAGATCTAAAAAGGGGGATTGTAGTATTAAGTCCTATAAAGCACTTTCACTACGTGCCATCCAAATTTGGTTTTTACTAGGTGAGGAACAAGAGTTTCGCCAGTAAAGCAAACTTTATCAAACTGTGGCACCATCTGACCTTTCTTAAACTCACCTAGATCGCCACCTTTTTTACCTGATGGACAGTTCGAATATTTTTTGGCTAGCGTTTGAAACTTCGCGCCCTTCTTTAGCTGCTTGATGATGTCTTCTGCTTGTTCTTTGTGCTTCACTAAAATATGAAGTGCGGCTGCTGTGCGTGCCATGGGGATTCCTCATGAAATTTTTGCGTATTCTAACTGAATCCTATGAGATCTTCATCCAAACTAAAGCCTGTTATTGATCAATTTAGTCGCAGTTAGACACTAAAACGCTACTGCTATAATTGCTCATTGGGCTAGATCGGTTACTATAACTTGAGTTCGTACTTTTGAGACACAAGATGGCAAAGACAATTAGTAAAGCAAATCAATCGCAAGGAATGCTGATGTTTACGTTAAATATGCAGAAGCAACTGTTCGCGATTGGGACGCTGAAAGTCAGGGAAATCGTTCCTTATTTGCCAACGACGCAAATCCCGTACTCTCATCATCATGTCGTTGGCACCGTATCGATTCGAGAGCTGACTGTACCAGTGATTGACATGGCGGCCGCGATTGGCTTTCGCCCTATCGCGCCTGAAGAATATAAAGATTGCTACTTAATCGTCACTGACTGTTTGAGAACGGTGGTGGCGTTTATGGTTCGCTCAATTGAAAAGATCATTGAATGTAATTGGCGATCCATTGAGCCTTCTCCAAGCACTGCCGGACATAATGTCTTTGTCACGGGAATTACTCGCTATGAAGACAAAATCGTTCAAATGCTGGACGTTGAGTTGTTGCTTTCTAAAATTTATCCGCAGTACGAATCAGCCAAAGTGCCAATGTTGACTGATATTGAGCGCGAGCGATTAAAAGCCCTCAACATCCTGTTGGTTGATGACTCTTCGATTGCGCGTAAGCAGCTTTCTGATGCTTTGGATCGAATTAATATCCCATATCAAATTTGTCGAAATGGGATTGATGCTTTGGATTTGATGAAGGCTCAATCAGGAACGCCACAATCTATTGACCTACTTGTGAGCGATATCGAAATGCCCGGCTTAGATGGTTATGAATTGGCGTTCGAAGTGCAAAATTCACCTGATTTGTCGAACTCTTACCGTATTTTGCATACCTCGCTTTCTAGTGAGATGTCATTAGAGCGAGCTCATCAAGTCGGAGCGCACGAGGCGCTTGAAAAATTTAATGCCGCGGAGCTAATTGAAGCGATGCTAAGAGGCGCAAAGCAGTTGGAAGAAGGATTACCGCAAACCGATTCCATCGTAATGTAATTGCAGCTGTTGTTAATAAGCCGAGCTTAACTGCTCGGCTTTTTTATATCTATTGCTCGTTTGCTAACACACTACTCAAACTGACCTAACCAGGTTTTAAACACTTGGTTCATTTGTTCTTTATCTTCATCAGATAAAGATGCGACCAAATCATGTTGAAGCTTCACGTGCTCATCCATGACTTCTTCGATCAAATGAAAACCTTTTTCGGTGAGCTGCACCGTCACGCTTCTTCTGTCTTCTTGGCTGTGTGTCCGCGCGATCAAACCCTTACTATCAAGCTTGTCTACTCGATTCGTCATCGCGCCAGACGTCAGCATGAGCGAGTTGATAAGGTCTGAGGGAGTAAGTGAATAAGGCTCACCACTTCTGCGCAGCGTCGCAAGAACATCGAACTCGCCGATTTTCAAATCATAACGCTTGTGCAGCTGAGCAACACTCGATTCTAAATGCTTGGCGATGCGCAATACTCTGCCCATCATTGCCATTGGTTGTGTATCGAGGTGAGGCTTCTCCTTCGCCCACTGCACGATCACGCGATCTATCGCATCTACCATGGAATACTCCAATGTATCACTGAATGGTTTATCTCAACGTAAAGATACTTTACAACGAGTAACTTTAGGCGTACATTCTTTTTTATCTTAATGTAAAGATATTTTATATGAACATATTGCTCGCAATGATCCCCGCCACGTTTTGGGGAACCACATACGCTGTCACCCAGTATGCGTTAGCAGACTGGCCGCCTTTACTGCTGGGCGCTTTGCGCGCCTTACCTGCTGGTCTGTTGCTTCTTGCGCTAAAACCTAGCTTGCCACAAAAGCAGGATTGGCCAGTGCTGATTCGATTGGGTTCAATTAACATTGCGGCCTTCTTCAGCCTAATCTTTGTTATGGCACTGACTCTCCCTTCTGCTATTTCGGGTGTTGGCATGGTATCAGTACCCGTATTTGCGATGATGTATTTATGGCTTATCCATAAAAAGCGCCCTAACCTAGTACAAGCGATATCCGGTGGATTAATCATCTTACTGGCTTGGAACTTATTTGATCCTAGCTCGATTTCACTCAACCCTATTGGCCTAGTTGCTATGCTGGCTGCGATTATCTGTATTGTTGTGGGTAGTAGCCTGACTCAATCTTTGGGTAACCGCATGCATTGGTGGAAGGTGCTCACTTGGCAACTCATTATAGGCGGTGTGATTCTATCTCTATTTGCTCTGGTCCATGCGTTATTTGTGCCGCAGCAATACATGCAAAGCATAGCTAATATTGATATTAAAAATCTTGGTGGGTTGCTGTGGGTTATCCTGCTTAATACAGCGTTAAGTTATGGTATGTATGTGTGGCTACTGCAACGTATGTCTGTCGTCGACTTCTCATTTGGAGGGATTGCCAATCCAATAGCTGGTATTCTGAGTGGTATGTTATTGGTCGGTGAACGCTTTACTGCAGTTCAGTATGGCTTGATGGCCGCCATGATCATTATGTCGTTGTTACCGCAAGCAATATTGGTGCTTCGCGAAAGAGCGAAGCGGCCTATTCGGGCCAGAACGTGATCCGATTCCCGTATTAAGGCTCTGACACCCGAATTAATCCGCTAAGCTTAATTTAGAATATCATGTACGGCTTAGCTGTGGTAAAAAGAGCCCCAATTAGATTGTTTTAGTTTCGGACGAATCCAAATGCACGACCTCAATGCCTTGCATGTTTTTTTAACCTTAATGCAATGCCAATCAACACAAAGAGCAGCGCGTAAGTTAGGACGTTCTCAGTCTTACATTTCCAAAGTTCTTGCGCAGTTGCGTGAAGATTTAGATGACCCACTTTTCACGCGAAGTAACGAAGGCTTATCCCCAACTTCTTATGCCATTTCAATTGAGCCCAAACTACGTAAAGCACTCGAAAGCGTTAACCTTGCATTAGAACCCGCTACCTTTTCTCCTGATAGGGTCGATAAAGTCACCATACACATGGCAGAGCCTTATGTGGTCGCGTTTGGCAAAAAACTCATCCAGGAGATTCGTAAAGAGTCCGATGCACTTATTGAACTTCGTACATGGAACAAAGTCAGTGAAAGCATGATCATTGATGATGAAGTGGATATTGGCCTTCACGTATTAACAGATAAACCGCAAACCATTTATCAACGACGAGTTCATACCGGTTCTGCGTACTTCAACGGCAATGAAGATGGTGATTACATCAAGTTTATCGTCTCAGGTTTCAACGACCATACCAATTACTACCACGTGTTACGCCCCGACATTGAAGAGCGCGTCATTGTCGATAATTACTCAGTGATGACGGAAATGATGGATATCGGTTATACGCTGAGGTACCACCGCTTGGACAGCCCAAATCCAGACTCTCACATCAATATTGAAATTGCGTTGATCATGAAAGCATCAAAGCGCCATTCGCCTAAGCTAGTGTGGTTGAGTGACCTGATTACACGAATTGTTAACGCTTAAGACAAACCAAAAAAAACCGCCTTTTCAGGCGGTTTTTGCAACTAGACGAGATTAAAAGGTGACGCTAACCCCAACAAAGTGAATACGTCCATCAAACTGGCCTTTCATATTCAATGCATTATCGATTTCAGTCGAACCTAAATCAGCGTACTCGTAGAACATGTCAAACGTGTACTCGTCCCACTGAGTGGAAGCACCGACCGAATAACGCCATTGTTCTCCCACAGGTAAATCCACCCATTGCTTGCTTGGATCATCAAGTGGAGACGTTTCGTAAGAAACACCGGCTTTCAAACGCCAAGCATCATTCAGTCTGTAATCTGTACCTACCGCAAAATGCCAAACATCATCCAATCTCGGGGAATAGTAGGTGAAGCGCCACCTTCTAGATTAAACACCGACTGATCCCAGTCAGACCAACTGTGAAACTGGATCGATGCTAACAAGTTAAGATCTGAGTTAACTCCGTAGCGAACACTGAAATCCGTAATCGCTGGAACATCGATATCTGCATTGACTCTAGTACGAGAGCCTAATGGTCCAGAAATATCGGTGCCAAAGCTGTGTTCAACTTTCGAACGGTAGCTCAAACCAAAATCAAGGTTTTCTGCATGGCGATACATCACACCAAAGTTATAACCGAACGCCCAATCAGACGAGTCTTCCACTGTTGCTTGCCCAAAAAACAAGGTTTGCTCAAGCTTGCCCAGCTCATTTGAACACCAGCGCCAAAGGACCACTGGTCATTCATTTTGTATGCAATCGTCGGGTTAACTTGCGCCACAGCTAAGTCGATGTCGTTCAATAAAGCACTGCCAGCCCAACGAGTGCCGTAATCAAGCGCTGAACCGCCCGCTACGCCCGCTGCAATACCTAAATGAATTTGTTCATTAATCTGGTGGGCATGAAAAATACCAATGGTCGGTGCCACAGTACTGGCCTTGCCGTCTAATGCTTCTTTGCCGATACCGTCATGCTTGTACTTCATTTCTAGATCAAATACCGACATATTGAGCGTAGTTTGTCGCTCGCCCATGTGCGACATCGTCGCTGGGTTAGTCCACTGTGCCGCAGCTGATTGAGTGTAAACACCATCTCCTGCACCTACAGTACCGGCATTTGCGACGACCGCTTCTTGTAGAAAAATACCACTCGCCAGTGCAGACATAGGGGCCAGCGATGCAACGAGTACAGAATGGGTCAGTAGGCTTTTGTTAAAGCGTTTGATGGCAGTGCGTTGATTTGATTTCATTATCGGACCAAATTGCGTAGTTAATTTTTGGAATCGCTCTAAGACTTGAGCTAAGTCCCTATTCTACTTAAGGCATCTCCTACAAATGGAATAACCGTTATTCTTGGTATGTAGATGCTGATATAAAAAAACGCCCTCACTTGAGGGCGTTTATTTAGATTAGAAACTTACTCATCACTTCTTGTTACAGTGCAGACAAGTAAGCCTTGTATGCTTTCAGGCGAACGGTTGCACCACCAATGATGTCCATAAAACCAAGCATTGGATGCGGTTTCTCTGCCGAGATCCAACCCGAACCGGTCGCGCCAATTGGGACGTTGTAACCTGCTGGCTCTTCGAACTCAATAATAACCGTACGACCGTGAGAACCCATATTGTTACCCACATGCTGGCGAACATGTTGCGTACCATTGATCACTGAGACTCGAGCTTCACCCGTTCCGGTTGTAACACTATGAACACGACCACGGAAAATCTCACCTGGGTAAGCATCGACATAGAACTCAGCGAACTGGCCTTTCTTGATACCGCGATAGCTTTGGTCTGCAATACGCATTTCTACGAATTTTTTATTCGTGTTATAAAGGTGCATATTACCAACTCGTGTTCCCTCAGCGATGTTTGCAATTGAAATTTGCCCATCAAATGGCGCTCGGATTTCACGACGCTCATTTTGCCATAGCGCCGCAGAGATTTGCGCTTCAATTGATTGAATTTGTGCATTCGCAGACGCAATGCTTGCAAAATTCGCATCTATTCGAGTACGTAGATCGTCTCTGTCTTGTTCTTGAGCAAAGTCATCTAACCGAGTCAATCTGTCTAGCTGTCTTTCGTCATTCTTAATCTGATGGTGAAGCGCTAAAATTTCTGCTTCCGCCGCTGCACGTTGTGCTTCAAGACCACGGATTTGTGCGTCAGTGTCCACGTCTTTGAGCGTGTAGATAAGATCGCCCTTTTTTACTTGTTGGTTATGGGTTACAAACACCTGCTCAACTTCTTGCCCGATAAGCGGACTTAACACCGCATGCGGAGCTTTAACGGTGGTACTGTCAGTCAAATCTGCAGGTGACCAAAAGCGGTGAGCAGTGAATAGCATAAAGGCTAGAAAACCACCGGTACCAATCATGATTACGGCATTTCGCAAAGTCCACTGAACAATGCCAGCCTTAACTAGAATGATACAAACTAAAATGTAAGGGAGCATAATCTCTTTCATTGGGTCTACTTCTCAGATTTTGGTTCAGTGGACATTGGTTCAGTAGATATCGGCGTAACACCCTTGCGGATGATATTTGAAATTGACTCCGATACCACATCCCAACGTGTGAATGCGATGATGATAGCCAGCACCCACCACGCTTTATTGATGAACAAACCACAAAGGGACAAGGCGAAAACAATTTGCGTATGAGCCGATGACATGGCTTGCGCTTTATGCACGGCTACCTCATGCAATTGCCATAATAAGTAGAGAACATAAACAACAATCGCGATAGTAACAAAGAATACAAAGCCCATGAACACTTCAGAATCGAGAAGCTTCAAAATAGTTGGGTAACCATTTGAAAAGTAATCTTCTGGAAGATCTTTACCGTGGATAGTGCCAAGCTTAGACAACAGTATCGAAGCACCTACGAGAGTACCCATATAAATTGCCCATCTGATGACGAAGGAGAGAGTGTTATTTATGATCCTTACAATTCGATTACCCTCTTCCTTTGAGGCAACTGTTAGTATCTTGGGTGCAGACATAGATTCTTACCTTGATTTTATTTTCTGGAAGTAGTCTAGCATATATGGCGCCTACATTGAGAATAACCGTTATTCCAAAGGAACTTATTTACCCAGCCATATTTCAAATTGTAAATAAATAGAATTAGTAATTAACTAGCGTCATTAATGAGAGGTTCGTCATAGTTAGGTAAGGCTTAATAGGTAAGACCGTTTTTTTGACATCACTGCCCCTCGTTCTTCAATTGATATAGCACTTTGAACATGCTAATAGCAACTAAGTTAGTGCGTCTTTAAAAACGACAACGCCTCGCTAAAAGCGAGGCGTTGCATCTTCGAATTAACGAATCCCTTTTTGCAAGACACGTTCCAGCAGCAATATTTGCCTTGATAAGCGATTGCGCTTAAACACGAGTACCGTTTTAGGGAGCCAGCGCAGTGCTGCCAAAGTGCGGGCAGCACAGTTTATCGCACGTTGACTCCCCTTGCCCGCTTCTTCCAACCACTGATTAAGCATTTCAACTCGCGTTTTTTGGCTCACCTTATTTAAACGATAAGAATCCAGCAGAAGCAACAAGGTGTCTCTCGCCATTAAATTTGGGCAACCTGAAATTCGGGCCTCTTCAAAATCCACAAAAGTGACCGAACCTGACTCATTAATGAGGATATCGCGCATGGCTGGACGCCCATGAATCACTTCATTTTGATGGAACTTTACCAATGCATCCATCGCCCTTTGTAAGCGAAGCTTTGGGTGAACTTCGTGTGGTAATGTGATTGGCTGCCCACCACACTCCGTAACAAACAGACCACGCCCTTCCATAATAATTTTTGGTACTGGCAGTGATTTTTCGTACGCGGTTCTTAACGTTTTTTGCTCCAATAGGAAGCGTGTCTTAGTATCTAGTCCGCTATGTAAGATCCAGTCACTAGTACCCTGAAACCACCTAAAGATTCTATTTATCCCTCTGTTTAGTAAATTCCTTTTATGTTCTCCACATAACTTTATCCAGTACCTCTGGTCATGTTTTTCCAACATGTGTACAAAAGTTTTTCTGTGCTTGAAGCCCATAATTCTACCACTACTGCTTTAGGTAACTTTGTAACGCCGCATTCATTAAAATGATGTTGGGACGAAAATCATTTATGCACCTAATTTTATATTATACTGTATTGTAAAGTACCGAACGGTATCTAGAAAGGCACTACAACGTTACGTTACAATTTAATGAATATTAGTAATGTTTGTGCTTAATTTATCGTTTTTTTAGCGAACATAAAGGAATATGAGAAATTCGAATTTGGAAACGTAGTAATGGCGGATGGCGGATACCGGACGATGACCAACTATGTAGCCATAAAATGGTGGGTTTCTACTACCTAGCTCTCTTTTTATGTACTGTCCTGATTTCGCGTCGATTTTGTTTGATATACTGACTTAACGATCAGTTTCTAAGGGAAATGCTATGTCCAAAACCGTCAAGCTCCATAACGAAGATAAGCTGGTAAAAAAGGCTGTAGAAGTCGGTCTTAAAATGGCAAAGATGCAAGGGTTCGACTTACCCACCTCTCCTCAACCAACGAAAATTAAAGCGGTGTATCTTTTCCTTGTCGGAGTCAATCAAATCCCTCCCTCCCTGAAGACAAGATGGATGGCGCAAATCTTAAGAAACGACTCGCGCTATGGATTCATAAGGCATTGCCTGACAACGATCCACTGAAGTAACCTCGATAAAGCCAGCGCTACCAACGCTGGCTTTTACATGTATCTCTAGTACTCGATCAATTGTTAATAAGTCTCGGTTATGAGCAGTGCTAATACGTATAATCTTGAGCGATTGTTATGAAAGGAGAAGACGCAATGGATTTCAACTCAATTCTACTGTTTATTGTTGCTTGTCTTACCATCAATATGATTCCTGGACCTGATGTCGTTTACATTGTTTCAAATACAATGAAAGGTAAGTTTACCAGCGGTATGAAGGCGGCATTTGGATTGGGTGTTGGTTATTTTGTTCACACGCTTGCTGCTTGTTTGGGTCTCTCTGCCATTATCCTGAGTTCTGCGTTGGCCTTTAGTATTGTCAAATGGCTTGGTGCAGCATACTTAGTCTACTTAGGCGTTCAAGCGCTGCTGTCAATGTGGCGTGGGAAGAGCACTCTTGTTGTTCGCGATGAAGTAGAATCTCAACGTGGAGTGTTTGTCCAAGGTGTCGTGGTCAGTATCTTGAACCCAAAGGTCGCCCTATTCTTTTTATCCTTCTTACCTCAGTTCATTGACACGACTCATGGTTCAGCAAGTTCGCAGTTGCTGATGCTTGGGCTCGTATTTAGCGCTCTCGCGACGCTATGCAATATTCTGTACGCCTGCGTAGGCAGCTGGGCGTTTAGCCGTGCAAATTCACAACACTACACTCGAATCATGGAAGGTGTGTCTGGTGTACTTCTTATCGGTTTAGCTAGTAAAGTGGCTTTAAGTGAGCGTTAAAATCGCAAGCCAATATTATTGGAACTAAATCAATAAGTTTGGACTCCAACTATGGCTTATTGGCTTGAAAGGAGAAACGGCTCATGACATGGACTAACAAGGTACTTCGACTATTTAAGAATAATGTAGGTTTTATTATGTTCTTAGTTGGTCTTGCCTTTTTCCGCACTGCGGTCGCTGATTGGAATCGGGTACCCAGTGGCTCAATGGAGCCAACCCTATATGATGGTGATTGGCTAGTCGTGAACAAAATCCATTATGGTCCATCTCTGCCATTTGCCAATAAACGCCTGTTCGATTATGGCGGCCCAGAACGAGGTGACGTTGTTACGTTCGTTCCACCGCATACCACCCAGCTCTACGTTAAACGCGTAGTGGGTATACCTGGCGACCACATCAGTTTCGCTGGGCGAGAAATCTTCGTGAATGGCGAGAAACTTACGTCTACAAAAGTCCCTTCAGATAGTAATGCGGACATCAATCTTGAATACCTAGATGGTGCAAGCCACTTTATCCAATACGGCGAGGAAGGCAATCTACCAAAGATCAATGGTGCCTTTACCGTTCCTGACGATAACTACTTTGTCCTTGGTGACCATCGTAACAACAGTGCAGATTCTCGATATTGGGGTTTTGTAGAAAGCGACAAAATCATGGGTAAAGTCACACACGTCGCTTTTTCAACATCTCACGACCGTTTTGCAGAACGCTTTGCGCTTGAGATTCATTAGAACCCCGTTCGATACGCAAAGATAGAGAAGTTGCTATGGAAAACACCAATCAATATAAGCTATTCAATCTTTTTCTTCCTCTGGTGTAACAGGCTCGGCGCATTGTGCGCTCAATGTTCACTGTTAAAAATAGCTAAAGAAGACGCATTTAAAAGCTTTTCAAGCCTCTGAAAGACGGGGGTACGTCGACGTCGAATCGGTGCCAGAGAATAGAACGAAACTCAAAGGGCAAGCGGTGACGGTGATCAAAGGTACAATGAGTATTCCCAACTAAAGGGGCAAGTCACCACTTTATTGAGTCAAAAGTGGTGACAACAATTATTGCACAGATGTCTTGGCTTTAATACGTAAGTAAATTAGTCGTATAACGGTATTAACAGGCACTTACATCTCTTGCTAGTCTGAACTTCTTATTCGGCAAATTCCAAACTTTAGCAAGGAAGATTAACGGCTTAAATTAACGTTAAATCAGACAAACCAAGGAGCATAGATGAAAACGGTTACTTTATCATTAAGTATGGTGACGATGGTGTCGTCTCTTTCATGGGCGTCTGAATCTAAACCTGAGTCTATCAGCTCTCTTTCAGTTGAGCGCGAAAACGGCTCAACCATTCATTATTATCTTGATAAGTCCAAGCCAGATTCAGAAGCACTACTGGTTATCGCTCAAGCTCTGATTGCAACAGTGTTCGCCAAAATACTCGCATCAATAACGAATTTTCCCAACTCATTCCAGATGCCGATGTACTCACCGTGGAGAAGTATGGTATCAACGAATCACTTGTCTGGGATGCAAATCCCAATCGGGAGGACTGTCCTGCCGAATACATACAAAATGACTCCCCAGACCAACGTGTTCAAGACTATGTTCAGGTGTTCGACACATTAGATGCAGAGAACCAGTATGACTACATCGTTTTCATTGGGGGAGTGAAGGTGCGGTCGTGGCGGGAATGGTGGCGTCCCAAGTCAACTATATCGATGCAACGATTGCGTTCAATGGTGGTGGGCGCAAGTTCATTGATGATGTATTACACAGTATGAAAGCTGAAATGGGCTCTGGCGAGGCCTATCAAGAAGCTTCGAATGGCTTTAAGGGTTTCCATAATCACGTACTAAATAGTGAGCCCTTTGACTTAAATATAAGTGGCCATGGTTACGTATGGTGGAGAAACATGTTCGAGATCGATCAAACAGCGGTTCTATCTCAGGTCAATTCACCTCTTCTTCTTATCCAAGCAGGCATGGACAAAAACGTTTCGGTGGAACTTGCCACAATCCAAGCGGACACTCTGCAAAAAAGTAAATCCAATATTGCCTTTAAACTCTACGAAGAACTCGACCACTCACTCAAAACCACCGATGGCGAAAGCGCTGTCAGTCTTGTCCTTAAAGATGTTCAATCATGGTTGCCAAAGCGTCAATGAACGATTTTGTAAGCGAAATTCTCAAAACTAACCCGAATCATCGAGGTATCGCGGGTATAAGAGAACAATCCCATGCTTCGTTGTGACTGAACGAAACTAAACCCATTAGAGCGTTTATTCATATTCTCAACGAAGCATAAGCCTTCAACTCGCCAGTTTTGCCCTATACTTAGGCTAAAATGTTCCGCTCATAGAAATGAGCACAACAGCATAATAAGCACTTCAAACTGTGTAACTGACGACAGCGCTAGGAAACAAGAAGTTTGATTTGAGACGATAGTATTAGGCTAATCCAAGCCATATTGTCGTGCTCGGAGGTGAGCGATATGAACATCGGCGTTGTCTACTGGTTTGTAATTAGGTTGGTTTTAATCTTAGCGGTTGCGCCACTTGGTCTCTATTTTGGGGGTATTTGGCAACCTACGCTGGAACCATCGCATGGTTACCTGACTCGGACTTCCTCATCCAATTTACCGTGTTCGTCGCGATAGTCTCACTTCTCTCTATGATAAAACCGAGTTGGCGAAAACCTGCACTCTTTGTACTTTTTAGCTTAGCGGCCATGTTTGTTTTTCGAATGCATATTGGCAATACCTATGAAATATTTGGTGTCACTTACGCAGCAGCCATGATCCAAGTTTGGGCTATTAGCATTATCGGTTTACTTCATTTTTTACGCCCCAATAAAGTCACACAACCTCTATTGGTTTTACTCCCAATATCAGCCGTTGGCTATTTCCTCTACTTTTCCATTCTTAAAAACATGCAACTCACCTTTGAACTTGTCAAAAGTTACGCTCTAATTGAGTCAGGGGAAATATCCTCGACGACATTTCAGCAAATGTTAGAAGGCGTACCCGATTACTATCTTTCTAGCATGATAAGTGGCTTGTATGGCTTTCTTCTCGTGTTTGTTTACTATGCCGCTAATTGGCCCAAATACTTGCCGAAATTGAAATAACCCAGATATCACCGATTTCACATTCATGTGGCCCATCAAAGCTAATTGGGTTTTATCTTTAATTTACAAAGCGTTACTTATCTATCTATTAACTTCGCCGAACGTTTGCTAAATAGTTTGGCGTGAAAAGCTTGTTCTAGTAGTCTCTGAGCATACATAACAATTAGAAGGAGAATTTCGCTTGTTTAGCCACATAATGTTGGGATCGAATGATATTGAACGTTCCAAAGAGTTTTACGATGCTATCTTATCCGTTTTAGGTTACTCGGAAGGAGTCATTGACGCTAAAGGCCGTTGTTTTTACATGAGTAAAGAGAGTGTCTTCGGTATCACCAATCCAGTTAATGGCGAACCTATGAGTATAGGAAACGGCGTGACGATCGGATTTAAAGCCAGTAGCCCAGAACTGGTCGACGCATGGCATGAAGCCGGTTTGAGAAATGGCGGCACTACCTGCGAAGAACCACCTGGGATCAGAGCAACCCCCGAAAGAAAGCTGTATATGGCTTATTTACGTGACCCATTTAGAAACAAGATTTGCGCGACGCACTTTATGGTTTAATCGCCAAGTATGCGTACACGTAACCCGCTCGTCTTGTCGATTCAATAACCTCTGATTGCTAACTGACACACAGACCGATTTGAGCTACCAACTAATTAAGGAAATTTATCGATGATCACTTGCTACATTCGATACGTCATTAATCCCAAAAAAGTCGCAGAGTTTGAAACCTACGCCCGCATGTGGATACCGCTTGTTGAGAAATTTGGCGGGACACACAATGGTTATTTTCTTCCCTCAGAAGGCGCCAACAACATCGCTTTGGCTCTGTTTAATTTTGAAAGCCTTGCTGCCTATGAACAATATCGAGCTGACTCGCTAAATGATCAGGAGTGTATCAAAGCTTTCCAATATGCAGACAACGTTGACTGTATCGTTAGCTACGAGCGAAGTTTCTTCCGCCCTGTTTTAGGTTGATTAAGCGATTACATCCACCTAATTAAATAACTAAGGCCGCATCTTGCGGCCTTGATTGCAACCTGCTAGCCATTGGGGTTTATGCCGAGCGTTGACGCCATTCACCATTGATGAAAGATACAAGCTCACGGAGCCCTTCCTCGACTGTCGTTTTCGCATGGATATTGATCTCTCTGTTCGCTTTACTTGGGTCCCCAATTGACCGGCGAATATCTCCTCTACGCGCTGGCTGATAGCTGATTTCTGTCTTATAACCGGTGATGCTCATCAGCGTTGTAGCAAGCTCGTTGACCGACATCGTTCCTCCGCGACAAACATTGTAAACTTTAGCCTCCGCGCCGACATTCTGCATTGCAGCCATCAAAAATCTAACGACATCTCCGACATAAATAAAATCTCGAGTTTGTTCTCCATCTCCGAATATCATCAGTGGTTGGCTTGCCATGATTCGATCTGCAAAGATTGAAATAACGCCGGAGTAAGGCGATTTTGGATCCTGACGCGGCCCAAACACATTAAAGAAACGCATACCAGTCGTCGGCACTCCATGAACAAGAGAAGCCACGCGAGCGTGTAGCTCTGACCCAAGTTTATCTGCACCATATGCGGTCAGCGGGCTCGGTGCTTCTTTCTCTGACAACGGCATATTTTCGTTATCACCATAGATAGCCGCCGAAGAGGCATAGACAACGGGCGTGCTGTTTGCTCTTGCGGCTTCAAAAACACGAATGCTTCCAGTCAAGTTTACTTCGTGGGTTTCTACCCACGCTTCATTCGAGCGCTCTACCGATGCGATAGCAGCTAAGTGAAAGCAGCCGTCCATACCCTGCATTGCGGCTTCTACCACACTGGGCTCACATATATCTGCCACCCTGACTTCGCAATGCCTTGGAACATTGCTTCGATGCCCGGTAGAAAGATTATCTAAGATCCTCACACGATGCCCCTGCGCCATTAACGCATCCACTAAATGAGAACCGATAAACCCGCAACCGCCTGTAACTAGATAATGTGCCATAACTGCCTCTGTCTTTATTTTAATCCTGACAGTGCAATTGCAAGGCTTTGCCAAACTACCAATACAACTTTAATTCAGTCTAATTATCGCAAATCAATCTAATCAAGCTGTTGTTTTATAATGAATTATTATCAAATCCTGATGGTACAATCTTGCTCAGTTCGCTGAGTACTAACCTTTTCCATCCCCCTATCTTTCGTCAATTTGAGAAGTTATTTGTCAAAATGAACGCTCACTTTCAAAATGAGAAATTTGCGCACTAGTCTAAGCCCATGTCGATTTAACGAAAGAATTAACATGGCTGTAATAGCGTGTACGCGTCCTAAATTTATTTGGTGTTGTAGCACAAGTTTTTAACCAACGGCTTGTTAACCCATCCTTTTTCATTAGCGTAAGCTATCTATTTACTCTGTTGCCCTTTCATCGGGAGTCAAAATGAACATCGCTATCTATATTTATGACGAAGCCGAAGTCCTCGATTTTGCTGGGCCATTTGAAGTATTCAGCACAGCGAAAAGACTTAGAGCGTCTGACTGGAATGTGTTTTTTGTGGCAGAAAAGGCGGAACCCGTCTTCGCGCGCGGTGGCCTTAATGTCCTGCCTCACTACACAATCGAAGAACATCCCGATGTCGATCTTCTGGTTGTCGTTGGCGGTGTTCATACCGAGGAGATGAACAACAGCAAAGTTATTAGCTGGATACAAGACGTCGATACTAAAGCGTCAAAAGTGGTATCGGTTTGCACTGGCGCATTTCTGCTTGCAGGTGCAGGATTGCTCGACAACCTTTCCGTCACAACACATTGGGAAGATATCCCTGACTTAAAGCGCCAATTCCCTACCCTTGACGTTCTAGAGAACAAACGCTGGGTTAGCTCAGGTAAATATACCACTTCAGGCGGAATCTCTGCGGGCATTGATATGAGTTTGCATTTGGTATGCGAGCTCATCGATCTAGATTTTGCGAATCAAGTCGCCCACCAAATGGAGTATCGTTGGGAAAAATCATGACCATTGAATCGAGTATCGCACTTTTTATCGCCATCGCTTTATCCGCAGCGATCCCGGGGCCTTCAGTGCTCGCCGTCGTATCACGTACATTATCAGCGGGCTGGATTCAAGGGCTATTGGTTGTCATTGGCGTGCTCATCGCGGATTACGTGTTTATCGTTTTAGCTATTACTGGTTTGGCTTTCATAGCGAATTTGATGGGCGACCTAGCAGGTATTATCAAGTACCTTGGTGTTGTTTACTTGTTTTGGCTTGCTTACCGAACATGGTGCCAACCCGCAGTGACTAGTGATATTACCGAGGTGAAATCAAAAGCAGCAAGTCACGCTAGCCTTTTGACGGGATTCATAATGACACTGAGCAACCCGAAGGCCATTCTTTTTTATATGGGCTTTTTTCCTGCGTTCATCAATTTACAAGCCATAACAGTCCAACAGTCTTTCATCGTTATCGCGATCTCAACGCTCGCTGTCGGCGGCGTGTTATCTCTTTACGCTTTGTTCGCCACAAAATCTCGTCGCTATTTTGTAAACAGTCAAAGCAAGCACTGGCTTAACAAGATATGCGGCGGTGCTTTTGCAAGCTGTGGCACCTTTCTATTATTGAGAGATAGCTAGAGAGCTGGCATAACCTCGTTTATGTTGTACAAACCCTTGAAATTTTAACCAAGCTAAACCTGTCTAATAAAAAGAATAGGGAGAGTGCTATGAAGAAATTAACCAGTTTGTTTGCAACCTTGATTTTATGGTTTGGGTCGGTGTCATCCGCTGCCGCAATTGAGCCTACGTACACTGACTTTTTTGGTAACGCTATTCGAGGCTATGATCCGGTTGCCTATTTCACTGAAAGCAAACCGACCAAAGGAAGCAATAATTACAAACTAGAATGGAACGGTGCAGACTGGCACTTTACTTCGCAAGAAAATCTAGAGCTATTTGCGGCTAACCCCAACAAGTACGCACCTCAATACGGCGGATATTGCGCTTGGGCCGTGAGTAAAAGATATACCGCAAAAATAGACCCTAATGCATGGTACATCCATGACGATAAACTTTATCTTAACTACAGCAAATCTGTTCAATCGACTTGGCAGCAAGACATCCCTGGAAACATTGCTAATGCCGACAAGTTTTGGCCACAGCTATTAGATGACTAGTTAGCTCAGGCGCGCATAAGTTTACAGGATGAGCTTAACTCCATAAGATAAGCTAACAATGTTTCTGCTAACTGACGCTAATTACCGCTATGATCCAATGGCCGTGCCTGTTCAAACTTGAAGGCGATGATGAACTTATCTTTCTATCTTCCGAGCTTGAACTGATTAAGGAACTTCAAGCTCTGATTTGGAGTGAAGAGGATTTATTAATTGACAGTTGTGGCAATCAATATCAAGTCGTAAACGTATCTGCTTCGGTTCAATACCAATTGTTAAGTGTCAAACTGTCATTGCAGCAAGTCACTGAACTCATTCAAGCCCACGAATTTTCTAAAGCCGAAATATGTATCACCAAAATCCAGTTTCCCGATGTTACTTCCGCGATCGAGGCATTGCGCCCTGCATAGATTTGATCACTACTTTGGAACGACTCTTGTCCGTGAAAATAGAAGGTTGTACCGTTTTCATTGATAGTTGAAACTGATCGCATATAAGATTCAGTCGTTCGCCACCAGCCAAGTAAAACGTTAGGCTACGTCTACCTTTTGGCTTGGAGAGCAATATGATTTCACCGCAAGATTTTAGAATCGATAATCAATCCTTAACATTTAGGGAGGATGAATATCCACTGGCTAAAATAAATCGAGTGCGTGTTAAAACCAATACCATCAAAGATCATCTTGTCAGATTAATCATTATTGGCCTTCTCGTTTCGAGCATTGTTTGGGCTATATGCCTGCAGGGTTCGGTAAACTCACTGGGCCATTTTCACTCATTGTCGGTATGCTAGCAGCGCTGTTGACGATCCGAAAGTATGAACTGCAAATTGAATTTAAACACATCGATGAGACTGGCCTTCAATGGGTATCTGTCGCCAAGGCAAACAACGCGAAAGCCAAAAGTCTTTTTGATGAACAAGCCCGATGTCTCGCGCAAAATCTTTCGTAGTAACTGATTCAGACAACTCTACATTACTGCTTTAACAACTGATTAGTATTTTATTTTCGAGCATAGAACACGCTCCAAACACTTTAAATCAGGTTCGCATAAGCGATAGCGGTAAACACACTCACACACCAAGGAGTTGAATATGGAATGTTAGTTTATTGCCAAAGATGAAGACTATACATTCTTGGACCTGTCTTCTCCTACATTCAAAGAGGAGGCGGTTCAATTGGTTGAACATGGATTTATTTAACAAGCTGAAATTGTCCCTGCTGACAGCCCGGAAGAAGCGGAGAAACTGTTTAAAGCAGAACATCAAGGCTTGTTCAGAAAGCTCAATATGTTGCTAGGGTCGTTCATAACCCCTGAGTATCACCGATAATTGATAGTTATAGCTGTCACCGAGATTAACCAGTCCATCGTTATGGACTGGCTTTCTTATGCTTGCTAGTAAGGTTACGCACAGCTATAGAAATGAAAACTTATAACATGCTATGTTACATAAATAAATAACAAGACTACATTCAAGGAATGAATAGATGAACAGGAACAGAAATGTACTCGCTTGGGCGTTTATGGGCATTGGGGCTGCTATGGGTTCGGAGCACTACTTTCACTATTTCGAACACTCACTCAGTTGAATGCAGACTTCCTTCCATCACTAATTCTAAATCTCATTATCAGTGCCCTTTTCGTACTTTCCGCTTACAGCGGTTACGGCCTCTTAAACAATAAAAACTGGGCTTACCCTGCTCTGTTCAAACTTTCCTTTGGTTGGCTGTTTATCTTTCCGATAGGAACCATACTCGGGCTGTACTATTTTTGGTTCAACTATAAGTATAGTAAGAGCGCATCCTCATGATTGTCGATTAGATCGACGTAAAAACCTTTTTAAACAGCCAGCGTAGAGCCCGAACTGGGAGGCCAGTATTTTAAACGCAGTATTATGGATGTCAGGCACTATCGTTTCCTTTTGCTTGATGGCCATTGGCGCTCGAGAACTGAGCGGAGAGATTAACAGCTCTCAAGTCATGTTAATACGAAGTGTTGTCGGATTCGTAGCAGTCACCATGATTATTATCGCCACCGGCAAGCTTAGCGACATTCAGTCTCAAAAAATAAAGCTGCATGGTATTCGCAACCTATTCCACTTTATGGGGCAATACGGTTGGCTGCTCGGCATCGCCGCCTTACCGTTGGCGGAAGTATTCGCTTTGGAATTTACCGTTCCATTATGGACAGCCATCATCGCGTGCTTATGGCTGGGCGAGCCACTCAGTCAAAGAAAGTTGTTGTCGATTTTTCTGGGCTTGATTGGCGTTGTGATTATCTTAAAGCGACGTCCGATATATTTGATGCTTCCGCATTTATTGTATTGGGAGCTGCGATTTGCTACGCCATTTCACATACATCAACCAAGGCTCTTGCGAGTACTGAAAGCCCCCTCACCATACTCTTCTATATGTGCAGCATTCAAATGCCAATGAGCTTGCTGCTCAACCTAAACGGTTGGGTATCCCCAAGCTCGACACAATGGTTCTGGCTACTGATTATTGGCGTTACTGCGCTTACCGCGCACTTTTGTATCACTAAAGCCATGCAAACTGCCGAAGCCAGTGTGGTCGTAATCTTAGATTTTCTTCGATTGCCGGCTATTGGCATCGTTGGAGCCATCGCCTATGGAGAGGATATCGACTTCGCGCTGTTCATTGGAGCACTAGTCATGCTTGCGGGCAACCTAATCGCCATCGTCAGATCCAAGCGCGTCAAAAAGCGACACCGTAACGTAGCGTGACACACAAACCATACTAGTGGCTGCGCACAATAATTGAGGATAAATAGATGTCAGAACACTTCGCCAAAATCAGTTGGAAACGTAAGCCCACTGAAACTTTTAGCGATAATCAATATAGCCGAGAGCACACATGGGAGTTTGATGGTGGCGCGATCGTTCCAGCGTCTCCTTCTCCTCATGTTGTTCCAGTCCCACTCTCTGTTGAAGCTAACGTAGACCCCGAAGAGGCCTACATTGCCGCGCTCTCGAGTTGCCACATGCTGGTATTTCTTGCGATCGCGGCCAAGCGTAAATACGTCATTGATAGCTATGAAGACGAGGCGGTTGGTATATTGGGCGAGAACGATGAAGGAAAAACTTCCGTCACCAAAGTAACATTGCGTCCTAAAATTGTCTTTGCTGGAGAACGACAACCCACCACTGAACAGCTAGAAAAGTTGCATCACCTCTCTCACGAAAACTGTTTTATTGCTAACTCAGTTAAAACAGAAGTCGTCACTGAAATCATCCAATAGCCAGAATAAAACTTAGCGAATCTCTATGAAACAAAACATCGTTCACATCGCGCTTGTCGTCAATGACTACGACGAAGCAATCAACTTTTACGTCAACAAGCTCAAGTTCGAGCTCTTGGAAGACACCTATCAACCCGAGCAAAATAAACGTTGGGTTGTGGTCGCTCCGCCGAACTCACACGGTGTGGCCCTGCTCCTTGCTAAAGCGTCTAAGCCAGAGCAAGAGGATTTCATTGGGAACCAAGCAGGTGGCCGCGTCTTTTTGTTCTTAAACACGGATGACTTCTGGCGTGACTACGGACGAATGAAGTCAATTGGTATCGAGTTCATCCGAGGGCCACAAGAACAAGAATATGGCACAGTAGCCGTGTTCAAAGATCTCTACGGCAATTTGTGGGATTTACTCCAGCTCAATTCAGACCACCCAATGGCTAACCGTTGAACAACACTCTGTTTGTTACCTTACCCCACGCAGCACAAATGGAATGATCCAAAGATGATTCACTGCGTATTAAGCGCAATAGAATAATTACTTTAATTCCTAATTGGGGATAAACATTTAAAAACTACAAGGTCACTATGGCAGTATTAGATATCGTTACCGCACCCGATCCAAGATTGAAACGAACGTCAATCGATGTTGAGGATGTTCAATCAGTACAAACACTTATTGATGACATGTTGGAAACCCTTTATTCAACAAGCAACGGAATTGGCCTTGCCGCACCGCAGGTGGGTCGACAAGAAGCCGTCGTCGTGATTGACCTTTCTGAAAACCAAGATGATCCCTTGGTGCTCATCAACCCGAAAGTCGTCAGCGGCTCGAACAAAGCGCTTGGCCAAGAGGGGTGTTTGTCTGTTCCGGATTACTACGCCGACGTAGAACGTTTCACTAGCGTCGAAGTGTCAGCACTCGATCGCCAAGGTAACCCAATCACCATCAAGAGCGACGATTTTCTTGCTATCGCCATGCAGCACGAAATTGACCACCTATCGGGTAATCTGTTCATTGACTATCTCTCGCCACTAAAACAAAAGATGGCCCTAAAGAAAGTGAAGAAGTTCGTAAGATCTCAACGCTAGATTCGTTAGAGTTCAGCCTTCCAAGGCTGAACTCTATTCTGGTTCCTACCCAGTAAGTCAGGCTCACAACTTAATTATTACGCCGTAAATTTAAACGGTAACATCATGATTTTGCTAACAGCATCTAAGATTGGTTATGGAATTCAGGTTACTTTCTTTGCGTTGATTTAACACAGTCAAAGAGCATGAAGTAACCCTATGAGTGATGTATACAACAACAAAATCTCTAAGCATTATGCCGCTTATCGTCCGCCAGTACACAAAGCCATTCTCGAAAGCATTTTTCCAACCGAGCCGTTCAAACACGGTTTAGACATTGGGTGTGGCACGGGTGTATCTACCATAGCATTGGTGCCATTTTGTGCCCAAACAACCAGCGTCGACCCAAGTCAATTGATGCTTGAACAAGCCCAACCAACAGCCAATATCTAACAACCTCACCGATCCTGAATCAGTAATAACTGGAGCCCCTATGACTCATTTAGATACCGTTAAAACGCTATGGCAACAATTCAGCCTTGGCGATTACGACAGCACAAAGACGCTATTTTCGGACGATATCAAAATCGTTTGGCCGACCAGCAGAGAACACTATCAACAGCTCGATACCTTTCTTGAAGTTAATGAACTATTTGGCAAGGATTGGACTTTCGAAGTTCTTCACCTAGAGGAAACAACATCCGATAAAGTCATCAGTATCATCTATACTTCAAGCCCTTCTTTCAAAGACAGCTTCTATGCCACCAGCGTATTTACATTTTCGTCAGGTTTGATTCAGCATATGGAAACGTTTTGGGCATTCCAAGACAGGCAACCTGACTGGCGTAAGGGGATTAGTGAGGTTTACTAGTTCCTTCAGAAAAATTAGAAATAGAACCCAACTTCAGACACGCACATAGATAATGACCTTTCGATCTATTTCTCAGATCATCGTAACTAGCCCTATGTCACTTTGATACTGATTCACGTATCGTTTAGTAAAACATTTTGATTTAAATAGGATCTAAAGATGGAACTTCGCGTCGCTACTGAACATGACATCCCCTTGATTGCGGCCGTACACGCACAAAGCTGGCGAGACTCCTATCGGGGCATTTTTCCTGATGAATTTCTAGAGGGACTTGTGGATCAAGATCGCTTGATTGAATGGCAGCGCCGTATTCACTATCCCAAGCCCAACCAGCACGTTATTGTTGCGTCTCAAGATGACCAAATAGTAGGTTTCATCTGCCTTTATAGTAATGAAAGTGAGCAATGGGGCTGTTTCATCGATAACCTGCATGTAACCAACGCGGCACAAGGTAAGGGAGTCGGTAAACTGCTCATGCAATCTGCCGCCCAGTGGGCGCGTGACACAAGCGAGCATAAGGGGCTCTTTCTTGAAGTACTAGAAGATAACTTTAAGGCGCGTAAGTTCTATTTGGCTTTAGGGGCACACCACCAAGAGACAAACCTATGGCAACCGCCAGGAGCAAATTACCATGTCAACGACCTACTGTACGTGTGGCATGACGCCCAAACCTTATTGTCTAAGTAATGTTGTCTCAATAACTTGGTCTAAATAAACATTGGCTTGAATTCTTAATTCTCGAACGAGCCGGTGTATTAACGATGAGATTGCGCTTCATAGGAGTCGCGAACTTGGCGAAATCCGCTAACTTTAACTTGATGCATTACGGTTATTTAAGGGAGTAGCATGATGAATCCGGTGGGTTGGTTTGAAATATATATCGACGATATAGAGCGCGCAAAAGCCTTCTATGAAGCGGTATTCGAAGTCACATTAGATAAAATTAATGATGAGGCAAAAAATGGCGTGGAAATGTGGGCATTTCCGTCGTCCATGGAAGAGTATGGCGCATCTGGCGCGTTGGCTAAAATGGATGGCGTATCCGCCGGAGCAAACAGCACCCTAGTCTATTTCTCGTGCCAAGACTGCGCACAAGAGGAAAGTCGAGTGGCAGGTGCTGACGGAAAAGTCGTCCACAGTAAATTCTCGATTGGCCCTCACGGCTTTATTTCTATGGTCACGGATACAGAAGGCAACATGATTGGGCTTCATTCCATGAGTTAAGTCCCGGGCTAAGCCGTGCATAAGTTGAGCCATAATTGCCAACGCCTAGCCTCACGTCTGAGTGCTAGGCTATTAATCGAAACCGACAGCTAGTAAGGAAAACATGAGCTCTCCAATTGATAATCAAATCTCTCACTACCCAAGTAACGCGAAGAAATATCTCAACGAACTGAGGACAATGATTCACAGAGTCGCAGGCGACCTTGAGCTTGGAAAAGTTGAAGAAAGCTTGAAATGGCAAGAGCCTAGCCTAACTGTCCCAAGTGGCAGCCCTATCAGGATGGATTGGAAACTGAAAACGCCCAATCATTGCTATTTGTTCTTCCACTGCCAAACTAAGCTGGTCGACACCTTTCGCGAACTTTATGCCGACGAGCTTCAATTTCAAGGCAACAGAGCCATTGTACTTTCTTTAGACCAACCTCTCCCCTATTCGGCGATTGAGCACTGTTTGACGCTTGCTCTCACCTATCAAGAACGCAAACACTTTCCCTTGCTGAGTGCTATGTGAAGACTGGGCCAAATAAAAGGCTCCCAAATCGAGAGCCTTATCATTTTGCATTGCGATAAAACGATTTTAATCCAAAACTTCGGTCAAAACCGAGCCCGTTGAACCAGATGGAGGCAGAATGCCCAGTACTGCGGAGATGGTTGGTGCAATATCGTAAGGCGTCACTTTATCGTGGATCTTTGCACCTTCAATATTAAGGCCTGCAAAAATCACTGGTACGTGAGTATCGTAACGCCAAGGAGAGCCATGAACCGATGCCACTCTTAAGCTATCGAAGTCGTTAATATACACATTTGGATTATAAACCAGATAGATGTCACCAGATCGTGAAGGAAAGTGATTGTTCGATACCAATCTCGCGATACGTGTGTCCATTAAGGTTCCAGATTCAATATCATGAGAGGTGAATGCCTGATCAACCCCTACAATCTTAACAACCTCTTTGGCTATAAAAGACTGCACTTCCGCAAGGTTCAGCTTGTTGTTTTTGAGGACCTCATGATTAAGGTATAAATACGGATCGGAATAAGCCAGTAAGACCTCCTTGCCAACACCAAACTCTTCTTGCGTGCGTTCAAACAAGCCAGATTCCTCAAGCGCTGCCAATCCAAAATAGCCAGCCTTAGAACCGCCATGATTGGTAATGAAGCCCGGCGCATCGGGCGCACCATGATCTGAAGACAAAACAATTAACGTGTTTTCCAACCCAACTTTCTCATCAACATACTCGAATAAATCGGCAAGCGTTCTGTCAAGTCTCAACAAGTTATCTTCCGCTTCAATGCTCGATGGCCCACTAGTATGAATAACGTAATCGGTTGCCGAAAAGCTTACGGCGAGGTAATCGGTGTAGTCATTCTGACCAAGCTTTTCCTGAGCGATCAGATCTTTGGCAAAATCAGCAACGATTTCGTCACCAGCAGGGCTCAAACTCAGCATTGTGGTAAAGTACTTAAAACTTGATGGCCCATATGGGTAAGGAAAGGATCGTTTGAAAGTAGCCAATTCGGTCTTAAAGCTCACATCCCCCTCTTCAGCAAATAGGTACTTTTCTCGATCAAGCATGAGTTCCCAACGCTGATTACTATATTGTTCTAAAAAACCCTTATCATTCCAGTCCATCACCCAGTTTGGATAATCCTGAAAATAGTAATCGCTGGTAACAAATCCACCGGTGGCTTTAGAAAACCAAAATGCTTTTCCTAACTCGCCGGCCAACGATACTGCCCCGCGATCCTTAAACGAAACAGAGTAAGCTCGCGCTTTACCATTTGAGGCTTTAACCACTTCATCACTGATTGTGGAAGTATGGATGTTAAGTGGCGAACGGCCATCGCCTTGCGCCGCTTTTTGTGTATCATCGATTTCAACCGATTGGTCGACCCCCGCTCCTGATGTTAGAAGGGAAAAGTCGCCATCTTCGATGTTGTACACAGAACGCCCTAACCCCCTGTCGTACCATACGTTCCCCACCATGCCGTTCACAGCCGGTGGCGCTCCGGTCGCAAGAGCAACGTGGCCAACAATCGTCTCTGTGTTGGCATGCTGGTAGTGAGCGTTGGTGTAATGGATTCCCTCATCAAGTAAATAAGTAAAACCGCCTTCACCCATGTTTGTTCTGAAACGTTCAGGAAGATCACCTCTGAGGGCATCGACCGTGACCTGAAGTACAAGTTTTGGTTGAGACGCGTCTGCTAACGCGAAAGTAGAAACGGCAGACAAGGAGATCGCAAGCGCGATTGAAGTCATTTTGTGCATAAAATATTACCTTTACCGGTGGCCTAGCACCGTGAAAAGCGTTAAACAGATTGGTTTACCCAATCTGTTTTAACCAATCTGTTTAACTAAAAACTTAACTCCTTAATACTAATCACAAAGGGTTAGAAAGTTGGAATATCGTCTATTCCAACTTTAATCACCTAATCCATTACTTTCCTATCAAATTCAAATACTAATCTGATATCATAACGCCAAGCTTTCCTGTTCCCCAAAGCCTAACAATGAAAATCAATGACTTAAAACTATTTACCAAGGTAGTTGAACTTGGCAGCTTTACCGCCGCCGCCAACGCTTTTGACATTCCGCGCGGCAAAGTAAGCCGCAAGATCCACGAGTTAGAAATCCAGCTCAACGCTAAGTTGTTTCATCGCACAACACGCTCCTTGTCGCTCACAAACAGTGGCGAGGCCTACTACTATGAGATGCTCAAAGCGCTTGAGATAATCGACACAGCGAGTCACAAAATTAATATTCGCAACACCAACCTCAAAGGCAAGATTAAGCTTGGGCTGCTTCCAGAAACTCACGAACTCGTCCAGCCCATCTTGTTCGCCTTTCAAGACCTTCATCCGGAGATCACATTAGATGTCCGAACCATCCGTAATGGTTTTGATGAACTACTTGAACATGGCCTCGATATCGCCTTTCACGGTGGCGAGCTGTACGACTCTAATGTGGTCGCCAAAGAGGTTCTGAATATTAAACGTCGCCTAGTGGCCTCTCCCGACTACCTCGCACAACATGGTACGCCCCTAAGTATTGAAGATTTACCGCGCCATGCGAGTATCTGTTTTCGTTGGCCAAATGGTAACGTCGATAATGTTTGGAAGCTCAACGGACAGAATGTTGAAGTCAATCCTAAACTCATGTGCAACAGCCCAGGCTTTATGAAATCTGCCACTATAGCTGGCCGTGGCATTGGTTACTTACCTGAAGTTATGATTCATAAAGAGTTGAAACAGCGCAAACTGGTCTTTGTTCTAAAAGACACGGAAAGTGAAATCGATAAGGCTTGGCTACTTCATCCACCTCTAAATACGCTTACCCATGCGAGCCGAACACTGATTGATTATTTAACGAAAGAAATACCGTCTCTGTCCGAGGTTTTAGCCAGTTAAACTGCTTTTTTGAAACACAGTGATAACAATTAAAATTTTATAAAACAGTCACATAGTAAATTTTAATCGCTACTTTATTAATAATTTTAGACTTATAATCCAAATTTTACTTAAGAATGACAATTTAATGAAATTTTGGTGTATCTAGACACGGTTCGAGTCTGAATTTTAGTAAAGCACGACCCTCTTTTTTTACTAGATGAACGCTCGATAAATGATCCACTGGATATTCAGAATAACGGAAATTCCTAAATAATTCTGCCAGTCGATTTAATAGGTGCTTTTTATTCGTAGGTAAGCCGTGAAGTTCACTACTAAAATCGTAGCCGCTGGTGCGCTCATCAGCGTCGCTGCACTTTCTATACTGTCCACCATTCAGTACATATCTGTCAGTAACAATGTCGAGAAAACCATCGATCAGCAGATTGATCGCACGCTAGAGGAGACGTCTTCTCTGATTTCAGCAACCATCAATGGTAAGTACGCCCTAGGCCAATACATTTCCGAGCAGTTTTCTCATCAGGATAGGGGCGATTTTGATCAACTGCTCAACACTTCAACGGTTCGAAAGAACTTTGTTACCGCAGGCATGGGGTTTGAGTCCGATGGTGCGATTAAGCATAACGATCATAACTGGATACCGCCACAGGAGTGGGATTCACGTGGTCGCCCGTGGTATCAAGACGCAATGAAAAACAATGATCGTGCGATTACTCAGCCGTATCGAGACGAAGGTACAGGCGCGATTTTGATTTCAATCTCTTACCCTGTATACGCAAGCAATGAGTTACTCGGGGTGAGCTTTTTTGATGTTGATTTGACGTCGTTTTCAGGTCTTATCAACAATAAACATAGCCTCGATACTACGATGTTTATCGTACATAAAAACGGTAGCTTGATCAGTCATCCCAATTCACGCCTTAATGGGGAGCCTTTGTCCAAAGCCATCGGTCAACATCCTATTAGTAGTGAGTCTGTCATTACCAACATTAATGGAAAGGACGCTTACCTCGACTTCCATCGCATACCGGGTGAAGATTGGTATGTCGGTATCATTCTTGACTACGATATGACCCATCAAACCTTGTTCGATATCCGTAACTACTCAGTCTTCGCAACCCTGATTGCCTTGGTTGCTGTTGCTGGTATTTTCATGTTCGTGCTGAATTACTTAACCAAACCATTGCATGTTCTAAACGATGCGATGGAAAACGTTGCATCTGGCGATGGTGATTTAACCAAGCGCCTTGATACCAATAGCGACGAAGAGTTCAAACGACTGGCTACAAACTTCAATTTGTTTGTCGAGAAGATCCAAACATTGGTGAAAACATCTCAAGCCACCACAGATAAGGTGTCGCTGGTGACAGAAGATGCACAATCTGCATTTATGGAGTCGAGCCAACTTCTCAACAACCAAGTTCAAGAAGTCGAACAGTTGGCGACAGCGATGAATGAGATGTCCACTACCTCGGCTCTCGTTGCACAAAACGCACAACAAGCTGCTGATTCAACGCAGTCTGCAGATAGCTCTACAAGTGCGGGTGCAGAACTGGTTTCTCAAACTACCCTGTCTATTGAACGACTGGCAAGTGAAATGGAACAGGCGGTGTCTATCGTCAATGAACTTGAGCATTCGACTGAAGCGATTGAGTCTGTGGTTGAAGTCATCAACAGCATTGCTGAGCAAACAAACCTACTCGCGCTTAACGCTGCCATCGAGGCGGCTCGTGCAGGTGAATCTGGTCGTGGTTTTGCGGTCGTTGCGGATGAAGTTCGTACACTGGCGCAGCGTACTCAAGAATCCACCAATGAAATCCGCCAGATGGTCGATAAGCTACAACAAGGGGCTACCAGCGCATCAAGCGCGATGGCAAACAGCCATAAACTGGCGTCAGAAACGGTGGAGCGCGCTCAGTCTGCAAGTGAAGCTCTATCAAACATTAAACAAGCCGTTTCAAGCATTACTGAGGTGAATCTTCAGATCGCCTCTGCAGCAGAAGAACAAAGCTTGGTTGCTGAAGAGATCAATACAAATACTGTGACAATCAAAGAACTGTCGCAGCAAATCTCTCAGCGCAACAATCACACCTCAGCTCTTATAGATGAACAAAATGCTCTGGCTAAAGAACAGTCTGCAGCTATGAATCAGTTCAAAGTATAAAACCCTTCCAGAACACTGTCTCAATTTTTGAGACAGTGATTCTCATTACTAGATAATTATCTGAACACCGTTCAATTGTAGTATGGCTCCAACAAAAGAGGACCATATTATGAAAAAATCTATTCAGCACTTATGCATTGGAAGCTTATACGTCAGTCTGTTAGGGTGTAACCAAACTCCACCCAGCGTCCAAACCGACTTTGAACGTCCCATTCAAGTCATCGAATTAGCCAACAGTAAATCAAGCGCGACCAAACACTTTAATGGCACCGTCCAATCACAACACAAAGCGGGTCTAAGCTTCCGTGTTCCCGGTACAATAGAAGAAATCTTGGTTAAACAAGGTGACAGCGTCACGCGCGGTCAGGTTCTCGCCCGTCTAGATCATCATGATTACCAAGTCACATTGGAAGAGCTAAAAGCACGTCAACTTGAAGCCGAATCCGCATTACGCCTCGCTCAAGCTGAACTGGCGAGAGTAAAACAAGCAACGGCAGACGAGGCGATTGCCAGTGTTAATCTGGACCGCGCTGTGAGCGGTTATGAACGCGCCCTTTCTGCGGTAAAAGTCATCGACAAAAACATTCAAAGAGCTCGCGACACACTACGTTATACAGAGCTTAAAGCGCCATTTGACGGCGTCATTGGCAGTGTAAACTTCGATGCTTTTGAACAAACGTTGCCGGGCGTTTCTGTCATTGATTTGCAAGACAACCAAAAGCTTGAAGTCACCATCGATGTTCCAGAGACGATGATCAATGACTTTTCACTTGGCCATTCGAGCGAAGTCAGCTGGTACCAATCGGATAAGACATTGGCCGCTACCGTATCCGAAATTACGACATTCCCTCATATCATCAAGCAAACCTATGGTGTCACTTTTACCATCGATGAGCCAAGCCAATCTCTACTACCGGGCCGCTCTGTTACTGTGTCTAGCCAACTTGGTGACATTACAAATTCTGCTTACTGCATTCCCTACTCAGCATTAGTCGGAGAACGAGACGCGCTACACGTTAACCTTGTACGCAACAACACAATCGTAAAGCAAAGTGTTGAAATGCGCTCGCTTGACGCTTACCAAGCCTGCGTCGATGGCACCTTTGAGCAAGGTGATTATATCGTGGTCAGCGGTGCGCCTTATGTCCAAGATGGTGATGTAGTCAATAACCTAATTGTGAAAACACTGTAGGGCCGCACTCATGATGAATTTTGCTGAATTTGCTATTCGCCAGCGAACATTTGTACTGTTCTTCACCGTATTATCTATCATCGCAGGACTTTATTCGTATTACGATCTCGGAAAACTGGAAGACCCAAGCTTTACCGTAAAAACAGCGGTCGTTGTCACTTTGTACCCTGGAGCATCCGCCGAAGAAGTCGAACATCAGTCACGGACACTATTGAAACCAAGCTTCAAGAAATGGGTGAACTGAACCGGCTACGCTCTCTATCAAAGCCGGGCGTGTCGATGGTGTTTGTCGATTTGAAAGAGAGTTTGAATTCGGACAAACTCCCGCAACAGTGGGACATATTGCGCCGTAAAGTTAATGATGTATCTCTTCAACTCCCTTCCACCGCACAAATTAGCATTGTCCAAGATGAGTTTTCCGAAGTGTACGGCATGCTTTTTTCAATACACAGCAATGACGCCACTCCGATGGAACTGCGACAGTATGCGGAAGAGCTTCAACGACGAATCAAAACGGTCGATGGCATAAAGAAAATTGAGCTCCACGGCGTGCAGCCTCGCGTTGTCTACATTGATATTCCGGATGAACGCTTAGCCCAATATGGTTTATCGATTTCTCAAGTTTGGAATCAGCTCAATACTCAGAATATGACGTTTGAAGCGGGTAAGTTCAGCGCTGGGCTAGAACGTATCCGAATCAAACAAAGTAGTGAGTTCCAATCAATTGAAGATGTGAAGAATCTCGTAATCCGAGGTGGTGTCAGTCAATTAGGCACAGGGCTTGTGCGCCTTGGTGATGTTGCCGACGTGACAATGGGTTACTTAAAACCTGCGTTGATTGAAAATCGATTCAATGGTGAGCCTGCAGTGACTCTCGCCGTTAGCCCAGTCAACGGAATCAACGTTGTGTCTTTAGGTGACACCATTCGTGAAGTCATCCAACAATACGAACAAGAGCTTCCAATTGGCGTCGAGATTTCTACCGTAGCTTACCAACCCGAAGAGGTTCAAAAAGCCATCGATGACTTCGTATGGAATCTTTTGGAAAGTGTCGCGATTGTATTCATTGTGCTTCTTATCTTCATGGGTTTCAAAAGCGCAGCCATCGTAGGCGCTAGCTTGTTAATTACGATTTTGCTAACGCTCATTTACATGAATCTACAGCAAATTGACCTCCATCGTGTCTCTTTAGGCACCTTCATTCTTGCATTAGGTATGTTGGTCGATAACGCCATTGTGATTGCCGATATGATGAGAGCGAAGATGTCTAAGGGGATGGAACGCACTCAAGCCGCTATCTCTTCGGTAAAAGAAACTGCCTTGCCACTTTTAGGCGCAACAGTTATCGCCATTATGGGTGCTAGCCCAGTCATTTTCTCACAAACTGACGCTGCGGAGTTCGCAAGTTCCGTTTTCTATATTGTCGCGGCCTCACTATTACTGTCTTGGTTAGTGGCCATGACTTTCACGGTGCTAATGTGTTGGTTACTCTTAAAACCACAAGTCCTCGATCAAGATGCAAAACCAAATTTGTTCCATCGAATAATTCAATGGACTGTAGATAACCCAATCAAAGCACTGTCGGGGTTGATTCCGCTACTCATTGCAACAGCGGTTGCGGTTCCCTACATCGCCGTCAACTTTATTCCCCAATCCGATCGTCCAATCGTATTCTTAGATTATTGGCTACCTAATGGTGCAAAGATTGAGCAAACATCCGCTGATATGCGCAAGATTGAAACTTGGCTGTTGGAGCAACCGGAAGTTGAGAGTATTTCGACAGCTGTTGGGGCGAGTGCGCCTCGCTTCTCAGTAACTGTAGAGCCGGAGCCAATCGACCCATCGTATGGTCAGATCCTCATCAATGTTTCTGACTTCCATGGAATCGCACCTCTCATTCAGCGTGGCGATGTATGGCTTGCACAAACCTTCCCGAATGCAGAGCCAAGATTCCGAGCATTGAAACTGGCCACCTCTGACAAGTTCTCGGTAGAAGCTCGATTTTCTGGGCCAGATCCTGTGGTACTGCGTGATCTAGCACAACAAGCGAAAGACATCATGTCGGCACACCCTGATAGCAAGTATGTGCGTGACGACTGGCGTCAACAAAGCAAGGCGCTTGTGCCAATTATTAACCAAGATAAATCCCGCTTAGCAGGGATTAATCGTGCGGATATCGCATTTGCCTTGAAACGCGCCTCTGACGGTATGCCTTTAGGCCAAATGAACCTGAATGACGAACTCATCCCAATTCAGCTTCGAGGTTCAAACCAAACCATGAGCTCATTGGAAACATTGCCCGTCAAATCCATTGTTGGCAATCACAGTGTACCGCTAGGGCAAGTCGTCGATGGATTTGAACTGATTCCAGAAGAGAGCATGATTTGGCGACGTGACCGAGTGAAAACCATTACCGCTCAAGCAGGGATTGAAAGCCATACTACTCCTGCTCGCGTAAGAAATGCTATCAAAGACGATATTGAAGCCATTCACCTCCCGTACGGTTACAGCATGGAATGGGGCGGCGAGTACTATGATGAACACAAAGCGGTTAGCGATATTCTGAAGCAATTGCCAAAAGCTATGTTGATTATGGTGATCATTCTTGTAGCTATGTTTAACGGGTTTAAGCAACCTCTCATCATACTGATGACACTGCCTTTGGCTTCGATCGGTGCAACGTTCTCACTGCTGGCGTTCAATAAACCTTTTGGTTTTATGGCGTTGATCGGCGCGGTGACTCTCACCGGCATGATCATAAAAAACGGTATCGTCTTGATGGACCAAATTGAACTCGAAAGAAAGAATGGTCTTAACCTTTCCGATGCGATTAAAGCGGCAACGATAAACCGAACCATGGCAATTTCCATGGGGCTCTCACCACTGCTCTAGGAATGATACCTCTAATCAGTGACCTGCTATTTGATCAAATGGCTGCAACCATCATTGGTGGTTTAGCCGCTGCAACCGTCCTGTCGTTACTGGTCATGCCTGCTTTGTACAAGCTCACGAGTAAAGACGAGCAACAAAGCGATACTGCAACTCAACGCTCACTTGAAATTGAAAACGCATAGGAGAGAAGACAATGAACATTTCTAATAAGACGCTCACTCCGATTGCTCTGGCATTAATTCTTTCTGGCTGTGCTGTCAGACCAGATTACGTTGAACCCACGGTGTCTATGGCGGACACCTACCTAAACGCGACTGGTGCTCATGACTCCATCAATGAAACGATCACGGCACTGTTTTGGTGGGAGACATTAAATGATGATGTCTTAAACACGATGGTTAAAGACGTTCAGCAACAAAACATACCATTAAAAGTGGCGTCGCAACGCATCCAAATGGCCAATGCTTACAAAAGCATGGTCGATTCCTTTAAGGTACCTACCGTCAATGTAGGAGGCGGTTACTTTAACTATCAGTTGAGTAAGAATGACTCCCTACTTGGACCCGCGTTTGGGCTGTCAGACACATTAGAATCAAGCACTGGCGTTAGCTTATTGGACAATCAACACGATGGTGGTTTTTTAGGGGCTTCCATTGCATGGGAGGCTGATCTCTTTGGTCGGATCGACAGGCAAAGCAACGCCGCACAAATTCGTGTTGAGCAGGCGGAAATCATGCAAAGCGGCCTGAATACGCTGATAACTGCTGACCTCATCCATAACTACTTGCAGTTTAGAGGTGCGCAAGAACGCAAAGCGCTTATGTTAGAGAACATTGAAGATCAGAAACGAACACTCGCACTGGTTGAAAGAGTTGTAAGCAGCGGTTTTGGCTCTGACCTCGACTACGCCCAAGCGCAAGCGTCACTCGCCGCTACTGAGTCACTCATCCCTCAGTTGGAAATCGCAGAGCAAGTTCACAAACACAGAATCGCTACTTTATTGGGTGAGCCTTTGTCTCATGTTGATATTCGCCTAGCGTCACATCAGACTCTTCCAGTTCTAGAAGGCAGCATTCCTGTAGGTTTACCTTCTGACTTATTGCAACGCCGCCCAGACATCCGCATCGCAGAAAGAGAGATGGCTGCAATAAACGAAGAGTTGGCATCTAGTATGGCAAATCAATATCCCAAATTTTTCTTAACAGGAACACCTGGGGTATCTGCAAGCAGCTTTGATGACCTATTCAGCAGCGACTCATTTGGTTGGGCCGGTGCAGTTGGCATGAGCTGGAATGTATTTGATGGAGGAAGGAGTGATGCGATGATCGAAATGAATGAAGCCCGTTTTGAAGCCGCAGCACTGAACTACCAACATGCCGTAGATTCAGCCATCACGGAAGTGGATACTGCCTTATTTGCCTATGGCCGTAGCCAGCAGAATCAGACTCAGATTGATAAAGCATTAATTGCCACAGACCGCGCAGTGGATAAAGCGAAATCACTCTACCGAGCAGGGCTCATTGATCACTTGTCCGTACTTGATGCGCAAAGGCAAAAGCGCATGATGAAGGACCGAAGTGTTGCGGCAAAACTTCAGACCGCCCAAGCCACAGTAACGGTTTATAAGGCTTTGGGAGGCGATTGGTCTCTTCCAACTGAAACTACACTTTAAGCCAATTGCCTTAGCCAATATAATTGGCTAAGGCAATTTTCAATCTCGAAACAGCAGGTTTACATGGCCCGATCCAATCGAAAGAATATTCTCACTTCCTTTCTTATCCTCTTCCTAAGTGGATGCTCAGCGACTTCAACCATTACTAACTCACCAATTACATCAGCGCCGCTTAGTCACGATCCACCTCCTACCTACTCACTGAAAAGCAAAGCTCAAGACTATCAACAAGAAAGTACTTTGGTTCTGCTTAGCTTCTCGGGCGGAGGAACACGTGCTGCAGCTCTGTCTTATGGAGTACTAAAGGGGTTACGAGACTACCCTTTCACTGATCAAGATGGCGAACAATCTACATTGCTTGATCAGGTTGCAGTTATAAGCTCGGTATCTGGAGGGAGCTTTACTTCAGCTTACTACGGGTTATATCAAGAGAAGATTTTTGAACACTATGAAGATGAATTTCTGTATCAGACTTTTTCAAACGATTTAGTCGATATTTTGTTCAGCCCACGCTATTGGTTTTCGAGTCTAGATCGTTCTACTGCGGCGGCTAATTACTATAATCAGGCGCTATTTGATGATGCAACCTTTCAGAATATTCAAAATGACGGCCCAATCATCATAATTAATGCTACCGACCTTGGCGGTGGAGTGCGCTTCTCATTTGTACAGGAATATTTCGACCTCATTTGTTCCAATGTCAATGACTACAGTATTGCGAATGCCGTTGCGGCATCCTCTGCCGTGCCCTTCATTTTTACACCTGTCGTATTAGAGAATCACGACAACTGTGTAACACCACACCGAATGAATTCTTCAGGCGACACGTCGGCCCACGTGCGAGCGACTCAGAATGGTTTGGCAAGCTATTCGGACAAAAAAGCGCGCCCTTACATTCACTTAATTGACGGCGGAATTACTGACAACTTAGGACTATTGGCGATTTATGACATTGTACAAAGCGATACAGAAGCGTTTGAAGCCCTCACCAATCAAGTGGAACATATTATCATCATTTCAGTCGATGCCGCGACCAAACCCGATTGGAACATTGACTCTTCACCTTCTACCCCCAAGGCGACTAGTATTCTGGGGCAACGACCGACATACAACTTCACCGCTATAACGACATGAGTAGAAAGCTGGTCAAAGACAGACTCCACCAGTGGCAAAGTCAACAGCCAAATCGTACGGTGCAGTTTGTTGATATCAACTTACAAAGCGCAGCTAACCCAGACTATATGAATGCAATCCCGACAGACTTCCAACTCGGCGCTCCTCAAGTTGATGCACTCATTCAGCATGGCTATCAACAAGTCCTTAAAATAGATATACTTGGCTCTGGATCAGCTTCTGAGCCCCACCTCTTGGAGAACAATAATGGAATATATTGATGGTGTACTTCGCGTTGAATCTTTCCTCGCAGTCACACTTGGCATCGTAGTGCTTTTTCTAGGCAGACGATTAACTCATGCAAGCTATTGGTTGAAGGAATTCAGTATTCCAGAACCCGTTTCTGGTGGCATTCTTGTCTCTGTACTTTTTGCCATCTTGCACTATGCAACTCAGGTAGATGTGCAGTTCGACCTTGCGGCTCGTGATCTTCTTCTTGTCTACTTTTTTACCACCATTGGCATCAATGCCAGTTTGGGGGATCTCTTTAAAGGTGGCAAACCTCTTATCATTCTACTTGTTATCACTATCGGCTACATGTTGATTCAAAACCTGACAGGCATTGGCTTTGCTGCGTTGCTCGGCCAACCTGAAGCATTCGGCTTGCTAAGTGGAAGTGTTTCCTTGATTGGCGGTCATGGAACAGCGATCGCTTGGGCGCCGCGCATTGGCGAAACCTTCGATCTTGATACCGCTATGGAAATTGGTATTGCCAGCGCAACCTTCGGCTTGATCCTAGCAAGTTTGATGGGCGGCCCTATCGCAAAATACCTGATTAAAAAACACAACTTAAAAGCCAATACAAACGAAGAGATGGACGTTGGCACCCACCAAGATTCTCCAACTCCGAGCATTAATGCATACGACTTCTTAGATGCACTGCTCGCAATTCACATCTGTGTCATCTTAGGTGCGGTTCTCAACGAAGCTGTTGCCGCGGCCGGACTCGAACTTCCGCTGTTCGTGAGCTGCCTATTTGCAGGTATTTTAATCTCGAACCTAATACCAGATTCCTACCCTCGCCTTACTGGTACGCGTTGGCCAGCCCGTAAACCTGCAATCGCGCTCATTGCAGACGTCGCTCTCGGTTCTTTCTTGGCTATGTCTCTGATGAGCATGCAGCTTTGGGCTTTGATCGATTTGGCCGGCCCTATTTTCGTCATCTTAGGCGCGCAGTTCCTCGTGGCGGTGGGCGTTGCGGTCTTTGTCGTGTTCCCTGCAATGGGTAAAACGTACGACGCCGCAGTAGTCTGTTCTGGCTTTGGTGGGATCTCATTGGGCTCAACACCAACAGCGATGGCTAATATGTCTGCTGTGGCGCAAAAGTACGGTAACTCGCATCAAGCGTTCATCATCGTACCTTTGGTTTGCGCTTTCTTCATTGACTTGGCAAACGCGTTAATCATTCCATACTTCATCCGTTTGATCGCGTAAAAGCCACTAAATAGAAAGCCCCGTCCTATGGCAACATAAGGCGGGGCTTTTTTACACATCAATTAAAACTCGTAGTTCAGCCCAAATCTCACATCATTCTGTGACAAATTTCTGCTCCACACGTAACCGTATCCCGCTTCTAATCCAAAACTCTTGGACAGCTTAAAATGATTATCAAATCGCACTTGATGAAGACCTCTGTCGTACACGTCTCGATACTGATAAGCCGGAACCAGATCCCAGCGAGGATTGACGTTCCACTCTAACCCTACTTCAGCCATAGCTGCATAATCTTTTCGAGTTTGATACTCGCGATCGCAGGGCGCGATGATTTCATCTTTCTTACATGACAAGCGACGCTCAGATCGTTGACTCGTTAAGCCACCCCCTAGGAACAAGGTTTTATCGCTGTCTATCTCGAAGATGTGACCAACCGTTAAATATGCTTGATTAATGGTTGTCGAGCTGCGTGTCGCCAGCTCTGCACCCCCATTAACATACCAGCTGTTTTCGGTCGCAATATTTCCTCCAAAGTACAGTCCAAACAGGTACTTACTCCCTTCATTATTGTAGATTTCTCCAAAATAGTCTTGGAAGCCATCATCGCTAACTCGGGTTTGGACCCCGCCAAAAGACAGATTATCAGTCGTCCGGCTTGCATGAGAATGGGCAGGTAAAAAGTAAGTAACAGCAAGCAGACACATCGCGAAACGGATTGGTTTCATCGTGTAAAACGTTCGATTCGATGCAGTAGAATGGGTTGAGCAAAAAGGCATAGCGCAAAGAGTCCTAGTTATCATTTGCGCTTAGACTAATTCAAGAAAGAAGTGATTTAGGAATATTGGTTATTATCCAACCAATCTTACTCGTTAAGCTAGAGCATTTCCTTTGCAATTAGGTGTAGAAGATAGGTTTCTCTCTCGATGCTCATGCCCTTCTTAGGGCTGCTTGCGATGGTCTGCTCATTGTGGGCGATGGCTTCATGGATGTTCACCCAAACCGCCTTCATACCGTTTTTGATTTCATACTCTTCAAAATCAGGCTCACCCAGTTCGCGATCGACCTTACAGGTATAGCAGTACGAGATCATGTGAATGACATCGGCATCGTCTTTGTACCAAGGACGAAATTCTTCGAATATTCCGTAAGGTTTGATGTTGTGGATATTTTGCGCGCCGGTTTCTTCTTGTAGTTCTCGAACCATGCCAGCTATTACATCTTCACCGTCATCTAGGCCACCACCGGGAATGCTGTAGTCGTGGTAACGCTCAGTATACATAAGCAGGATGTCTTCACCGTCAATGGCGATCGCACGTGCTGCATTGCGTTTGTAGATTGAGCAACTATCTAAATGTTTGATGTCGGGATGGGTGGTGGTTTTTAGATGACGCATTGGCTTTTAAATTCGATTGCTAACTATCAAGGCGCGCTATGGTATCAGGGTTACCGATACAAGTCACAATGGAAACTTAATACTCATCAATCGATAACTGCACGTTTCCAATTGCAAAAAGGCTTTGAGCAATCACTCAAAGCCTTTTGTATAGTTAGCGGTGTTAGCTAAAGTGGTGAGACTTACAGCTCGATGACAGACGTTTCGCCATCAACAGTTAGCTCTAGCGTGTTACCTACAAGCTTGTGAGACACTTCCACTTGTTCGCCTTCGTTCTTGTTTGGAACAAGAAGCGTTAGGATGTTGTGCTCTTTCGATGGCTTGAATTCAACTTCAACGTGACGGTGGATTTCAAGATCTTGGTACTCGTATGGGTCTACTTCACCGAAGCCTTCAACATTCTTAACCGACTGAATGTTATCTGCAGATTCGTTGATGAAGTTCACGTCTAGGTGCGCCACTTCGCCACGGATAGTGAATGACTTATCAGCCACTTCGTTTGCAAATGTTGTGTGCATTAACCAAGTCATGTCTTTCTCTTCAGATAAAGACGCCTTGTCTTGCATCACGAATACTTTACCCTTCACAAACCAGATCTTACGCTTGTAAGACTCAATTTCTGGAACGAAGTATTTGTAAGATGCTGTTGCATCACCTTCAACCATCTTGATTTCAGAGTCAGTATCGAAATCAGTGATGTTGCCGCCCGCTTCAATACAGAAACGGTCTTGGTGACCTTCGTAGCCCGTGTTTTTGTTCTCACCGTACTGACCTTTACCACCAAATAGAGGAAGGTTCTTAGAGAACGTTTGACGACGCCACTTAGTGTGCATGTCAACACCGAAACCACCGTAGTAGCCAGTGATCGCAGCTAGCGTTTCACCGAATGCGTGCAGTGTGAACGCGTTCTGGTCACCGTGTGAGTGTGAGATAGAACCAAATGGTGAACACTTGAATACCATGTGGATGTGGTTATCACGCTCAGTCATCTTGTTGTGGAATGCAGCCCAACCATCTGAATCAATCCCCAGAACAGTAATGCCACTGAAAAGTTGATGCTCATACCAGCCCAGAACCCACGATTGATTGATGCATTCACACCCGAGCCTACCGCCCTGCTCAATACCAGCTGAGTACCGTTCGCCAACGCCATTTGAATACCCATAACAAACGCGACGATGGTGGTCGCAATGCCCAATGCAGCTAATGAGATTTCTCCCAAAGGCGAAACCAGTAAGGTATCTATCATCAACATGGACTGCATTAACCACGCATTGAGAGCAAGTGGCCAGGTTAAAGAAAGGTTCTTTTTAGCGTAGGATCGCGTGGTAGACATCGAAAAATAATGACCTCTAAAAGAAAAAACTGCCTAAAAATAGGCAGTTAGTAGAAAACATAAAGTGATTAAGCGTAGGTGACTTGTGATAGCCGCTGATTATCGTCTTGCAGCAGCTCTTGCGAAGCACGCCTTGCATCATCAGGACTCCCAGCCATGATCGCATCATAGATGGCTTTATGTTCAGCTAAACAAAAGCGTCCACCTTCTGCAGACTCGCCAAGGAACTGCTTGAAGATCGTATCGAGGATATTGCCAAACGGCAGGTAAAACTGATTACCTGTCGACAAGAATATGGTTTGATGGAACAAGTGGTCGTTGATCGTCCACTCTGCATAATCAAAACTTTCTGCGGCCATGCTCATCTTTTGAATGATTACCGATAGATCTTTGCGTTGTGCAGCCGTTGCATTAACTGCACTCAACGCACATGCTTCAGGTTCAATGGCTTTTCTAAGGCCAAGAAATTGAGCAAGAAACTTTTGGTTTTGTTCAAGATCTTGTATCCAGTATAAGAGCCGTGGATCTAAAAAGTGCCAATGACTTCTTGGGCGAACTGTTGTGCCTACTTTCGGTCGCGATTCAATTAAGCCTTTTGCCGAAAGCAGCTTTGTCGACTCTCGAAGCGCCGTTCGACTCACGCCAAACGCCTCACAAAGGGCCACTTCGTTCGGCAGCTTTTCTCCTTCGGATAACTCACCCGATAAAATTTGTCGCGCAATTTGTCTTGCGACTTGTACGTGGATTTTACGACTTGAATCCTCGACAAGATAAAAAGTAGCCATGAGTTTGCCTCGAAAGTGAACGTTAATTAATAATACAATATCACATAAGTAGCTCAACTGATTTAGGGCAAGTATGCACACTCACTCGCTGTGATTTAAACCATAGTGTGATGTAGATCCCCATCGAGACTCGGTTCTCAACGCATGGCTAAGCCCTGATAACGATTACAACTCCGCACAAACATGCAAAATTTAAATCAAAGAAATCAAAGAAATCAAAGAAATCAAAGTATACTTCTGACGCTATTTTATAAGTTGAATAAAATAACGTTTTAGAGAGATATTTGTTTCGTGGCATAAACAGGCAGTGTTATACTGGATTAAATAAGACATTATAAGCAAACTACACTATGGCAAGTACATTCAATTCAATTGGCGGCTCCAAACGTAGCCTCCATGTTCAAGTAGCAAGGGAAATCGCTCGTGGTATCCTGTCTGGTGAGCTGCCAGAGGGGTCTATCCTCCCTGGCGAAATGGCGTTGTGTGAGCAATTCGGAATCAGCCGCACAGCTCTACGCGAAGCAGTAAAACTACTCACTTCAAAAGGCTTGTTAGAGTCTCGCCCTAAAGTTGGCACTCGCATCATTGATCGCGCTTACTGGAACTTCCTCGATCCTCAACTGATTGAGTGGATGGACGGACTGGCAGACACCGACCAATTCTGTTTTCAGTTCTTGGGCCTACGTAAAGCTATTGAACCTGAAGCCTGTGCCCTTGCAGCAAAACATGCTACGGCTGAACAACGAATACAGCTGTCAGAAACCTTCCAACGAATGGTTGAAGTTGCGGAAGCTGATACCTTTGACCAAGCTAAATGGATGGAAGTGGACATGCAATTCCATAGCCTAATATTCAACGCAACGGGCAATGACTTCTACCTTCCGTTTGGCAACATCCTAACAACGATGTTTGTTAACTTTATTGCCCACTCGTCAGAAGAAGGCAGCACGTGTATCAACGAGCACCGTCAAATTTACGATGCCATTATGGCAGGCAATGCAGACAAAGCGCGTTCTGCTTCTGCTCAGCACCTAATGGCGCATAACCACCGCCTGCCAGAAGCAAGCTAAGCACGCTACTTCCTGCTTAAACCAGTTTAAATTCTAAAAGGCACGTCTATCGACGTAATGCTTGTAAGTTAAGAAGCATCTAACACGTTTTGGAGGGCCTGGTCGCATAGCGACTGGGCCTTCTTTTTACCGCTCTCGGATAGCTTCTAGCTCGCCTTTCTGGCAACGTAAAACTCTCAGCCATATCTAGGATATAGTTCATCACCTCTAGAATTCTTCCAGGTGCGACGGCAGGAAGGAGTTGTAACTGTCCTATTAAAAACAGCGAAGCTTGTTTAAAGCCTATCTGGTAAGGCATTACTTTGTTTTGGTCGTAGGCCATTTGGCACATTAAGAACCTAAGTAAGTTATAGGCCAACAACATTCCCTACAGTTCTTGTTCTATTAGCTCAGGCTTTTTACTTCTTAGAGTCAGGTTGTTTTGGAGCATGTATTGCTTCATTTCTCGATAGCCCAAGTCTATCTCCCATCGATGACCATAGAGCTCCGAGATATCTTTTCCTGGGTAGCGTAAAGGGTCAGTCATCGAGGTTAACAACCTTACCTCCTTGCCCTTAATAGTCTTAGTTATCAACCGAGCTTCTAGTGTTTCCGGTGCATCGTGCCACTTTTTCCTAGCTTGAGGGGATAGCTTTAATTCGACCAATTCTTGCCCACGCCCTAATTTACGGAGCGTTGTGTATTGGGCTCCTCTACGCATTGGAATAAGCCAATGTCTGTCTACCCCTGTTGTCTGCCAGCGGTGCAATAGTCCTAGGGCATAAAAACCTCTATCGAAGATAGTTAGGCTTTGGTCGGGAGAGTGTTCGATGAGTTTCGTAGTTAAGTCCACTTCGCTCTTTGACGTTGAATCGAACGATGCACTATTTACAAGGTGACTTGTCAGCTCCATATGGCAGACCATTCGGACCTGAGGGTATTCGGACGAGCACTTTTGATTCCGAGTTCGACTGAAGCGCTCATCATTATCTTTAGTATCAGGAGTTCGCCAGACGACGCCGTCGACTGCATGAAGTGTTAAACCATGCCAGTCTGGATGGGGCGTTTTGTCATTCCAGAGTTTCTGAGTTTGAGTAAAAACAGACTTCATGACATCGGAGCCCAGCCTTTGCCTTGCTTGGATTACTGCACTAGTAGCAACAAATGGCTTCTTGCCTGGGAGAAGAATGTCCAACTTCGAGACAACCTTCTCAATGGACAAGTGGCGATACAGAGACATCCCGATAACACTTCAAACCATCATTTCCATTGGTAACCTTCGTCTACGAATAGTCGAAATTCCGGTATCTTCCAAACACTGGGAAATGAGTTCTGGAGAAAGCAGATCAGATAAGCCCGAAAGTTGCTCTGCAGAGAAATGATGAACTTGGTTAAGAGCCTGTCCTAAAAACATAAAAAATCCGAGTGCATTGAATACACTCGGATTTTGACACTTTGAATGGATCGTTCAACCGATCATTTCGTTGTTAACTGATCGGCATTAGCCCATGCGGCCGCCTTTCTTGCATAAAAATAAGCTTCCTCCTTATTTTACAACTTGCATGACTAAGAGAATAGACATGAAAAAGACCCTTTTAGCCGGCCTAATCGCTACTTCTATTTTTGGCCTGACGGCTTGCTCTGCTCAACACACTGATCAAAGTCCTCAGACTGAACAAACTCAAGCCACCAACACAACGACTTCTGAAATATTGGTAACGGACATTACCCGTGACTACTTAATGGCGACCAACCGCCTAACAACCGTTGATGGTTTAAAACTGACCACCGCATCTGAAGCGGAAGTTCTTGAGCTTAAAGCTACAATCGAAAATGCACATGATGGTGACATTGTCACAATACCACCGAGAAAATACGCAGACCTTGGTGCTGTTACAGTGACCGCAAACAACCTAACAATCAAAGCTTACAGCGCTGGTGAAGCGTGGTTAACAGGTCTAGTACAGCTGGTTCTTGAAGGTGATGACATTACCGTAGACGGTTTGGTGTTCACTGAAGGTGGTCCGGCTGAACGCTTTGGCGCGATTCGAATGATGGGTGACCGAAACACGCTACAGAATTCCACCTTCTATTACTTCAATCACGATTACGAACATGAGCCAGATGAACGCCGCTCTGAATACCCTCGCTACCTATGGCTGTCGCTTTGGGGCAAAGATGGAAAAGTTCTTAACAACCGCTTTGAAGGTAAACAGAAACGTGGCACGCTGATTGGTGTTCAAAAGCCTGACGACACGGCAGATAACCACCTATTCGCCGATAATCTTTTCTTAGACCAGCAACAAAATCAGTTCAATGAACTCGATATCAAAGAAGCGATTCGAATTGGCGATTCTAAGTCTTCGCAGTTCCCTTCTCAGTCTCAGTTTGTTAATAACTTAATGATTAACATGGACGGCGAGCGCGAGCTTATCTCAATCAAATCCGGCGAAAATGTCATCGCCAACAACACCATCTTTGAAAGTGCCGCTTTAATTTCTTTGCGTCACGGTAAAGCCAATGTCGTCGACAGCAATGTTATATTGGGTAATGAGAAACGCCTGACAGGCGGTATTCGCATCTACGATGAAGATCATGTGATCTCAAACAACTATATTTCTGGCACGCGTGGCCGTGATGGATTGATCGAAGGTAATGCGGATTTGCGCGGCGGTGCTGTTATTAATACTGGCATCATTGATGTTGAAAACAACGAAGTGCTCGATCACGAGGTCCAAGGTAAAGAGCTAAACAAGCAGTCGACACCAAAGAACATCACCATCAACAATAACACTCTCATTGATACTGAGTGGGGCTTTGTTTACGGTAACCAAACCCACCGTGTTAGTTTGTTTAATAACGATATCGTTGAAACTATCTACACTGGCGTGAATGTAGACTTTGATTCCAACGTGATTGATAACACGCAAAACCCTGAGTTTGTTAGCGTACGTGCGACTTCCGACCACCCACTGGTTAATCCAAGCTACGCAAATGAGTTCTATGCAGGGGCAGTAACGGAAGCCGAGCAGCTTGGTGATTACTCAACTACCCTGCCGACTGTAACAACCGTTGGTGGTTTCAATAGCTACGAAGGCACGGGCGCGAATGTGGATGAACTGAGAATCATCACAGCCGAAACTGCAGGCCCAGATTATAAGTTAATTAATACTCAAAAGCTTAAGTAATCAAGGCCGCACTGAGGTTCTCTGGCAACTCACCGGAGAACCTTTATTAGCCTTACCACAACAATACAAGCGACTGAATTAAAACCAAACCCGACATAATACCTGTCACAATAGCGGGTACTGCATCTCGCCATGTGTCGAAACGTAAGTGAAAGAAGATCGCGCCTATCGATGTCACCAGAATCAAAGACGCACCCATCTCTTTCGCAAGGTTAAAGTTACTGCCGCTCAATGCTAGGATCAATAGCAGTGACGCCGATAGTTCAATTACTCCAACCAGCCCCATCATGCGACGGTTCAATCCATACTTTTCAAAGAACGCTAATTGAGTATCAAAAATGTACTTTTGCCAGCCCAACAACTTAATTGAACTTGCGAAGGTAAAAAACAGGATAAGAATAACGGTTAAGATCGGTGTTAAGTGAGACATAATGCGCTCCAAAATATGTGTTGCTTGAAACATGTCCACACTATAACTATTCCAATGACTACGATATACAACCTATAATGACTACTACCTAATCCATTTTGGAATAGATAATGACATGTATAGGTTGGCGATATGGACAAGATTGGTGCGATGCGTTTGTTTGTGAGAAGCGTTCAACTAGGAGGCTTTACTGCTGCTGCAGTGGAAAGCAATACAACGCAAAGTTCAGTGAGTAAGAAAATAGCTGCCCTTGAACAAAACCTTGGTGTTCCTCTGCTTTATCGAACCAGCCGCAAACAAGAACTGACTGACGCAGGCCGACGATACTTCGAATTCTCTCTTAAGTTTCTGGCCGAACTTGATAACATTGAAGGCGATTTATTAGATGAACAACAAACACTAAGCGGGAGACTGAATGTCTCGGCTCCAATCGCCTTCGGCCAAAGATTGTTGCCTGAAATCGTAGCGAGCTTTAATCAACAATACCCATTAATCAGCCTTAACCTGACGCTCAGTGATAAAATTTCCGACTTAGTTGCAGACGACATCGATATCGCAATAAGAGCACATAAACTTGAAGACTCGCAACTCAAGGCTCGCTACCTATTTGAAAACAAAGCCCTGACCGTTGCCTCCCCAAGCTATCTTGCCAAGTTTGGCACTCCTTCTCATCCAAACGACCTAGAAGCGCATCAGTGCTTGCTTTACGCTCTGTCCGACACGCAACATTTGTTCTTCAAAATAGACAATGAGATCACCAAGCAAAAAGTTAAGAGTCGTATTAGCAGCAACAATGCCGATACTTTGTTGAGTTTGTGCATAAAGGGGCTTGGAGTGGCCGCATTACCCAGTTGGATGGTCGAAGATGAGATTAAGAACAATCGCCTATCCACCATACTCGATGACTACAACGGCATGTCGCTACCAATGTACGCTATCTACAAACAATCCGACTACACGCCACTGCGAGTCCGCTATTTCATTGACCACCTCGTTCAATCTTGCGGGTTAATGTTTAATGAGAACTACTGAGCCCCTAATAGAGATTAGGGCTCAGTATTTAATCATTTTTCCAGTCAGCCGCATAAACGCGCATTAAGTTCCCAGCAAAAAAATCTAATATTTCATCGTGCTATCAAGCATATAATCTTAATCACGCTAAAGGACAAAAAAGACCCCACTAGATTCACTGGTGGGGTCTTTGTCATTAAATACTAATCCGATTACTTATATTCGTGGAATTTCTGCGCTAGGTATGGGTCCCACATTGCCGCTGTCGCGCTCATTACCATGTCTGCACCCATATCCAAACGGCGGTGAAGATCCTCAGCGTTCATCATGCCGCCAACCGAACAAATGACGAAATCGTCTTTCCATTTGGTACGCAGATCAATCAGATTTTGCGTCACTTCTTCTGCAAGGTTACCAATCGCGTAGCCACAAGTACCACTCGATAGACGACCTTCGCCCGGAAGTGCAGCCTTGCCGTCTGGAGTGATAACTTGACGTGGAATCGTGTTAATTGCCGCAAAGCCGTCGACGAATGGGCGATTAGCTTCAATTACTTTTTCTAACTGTTCTGCTGGCATCCAACCCAATTTGATGAGTAGCGGTGTGTCGCCAATCGACTCACGAATCTTCTTCGAAACGAGAGCAGAGTTTTCTGGGTCTGAGAAAAGCGCACCCTCTTTGCTGCCGCCAAGGTTAGGACAAGAGTAGTTTACTTCGATGACTTTGGAGCCTGCTTCTTTCGCCATTGCCGATACATAGCCGTAATCTTCAACTAAGTCGCGCTCTGCTAAACCGGGCGTACCGTTTACCGAAACGATCATAAGCTGGTTTTTACCCATCTTACGGTTGCCTTCTTCGATGTCTTTCATCCAAACAGAAGGGGCTAATGACGGAACACCGAATGAGTTAGTGATAGTGATTTGCTCATCCAATTGAGGGCGTAAACCTGGTTGAATCTCGGTGTTGATCTCACTATTAGTAAACTGCTTATCTGTATCTAGGAAAATACAGTTTGGTGCTGGATGGCAAGCACGCTCAACGCTTCGTACCGTTTTATAAACTGGAATATCAAAGCCTAGCTGCGCGTATACATCACACCAGTGGCTGTTTAGAAGCGGACCAGCAGGAACACCAAGGCGAGAGTTTACGTCGAAATCGAAAATTTTGTGCGTCTGTTTTACTGCGGGACGCGCGGGAATCTTAGCATCAAAGAACGGGCCGTTTTGATAGTTGTCCTCATAAGTTTTGAGAATGTCATAGAGTTCGAACTGAGTTGGTGTAGTCATCAGAAGCCTTTTCCTAAAATGTGCCAAAATATAACCAAGCTTCTTGTGGTCGCTTGGGCATTAAACTGCGCGGATTTTAACGTTTGCGTATTTTGTTGAAAATAGGCGCTAGGCCACTGATGACAGTATCGCTGAGTGAGATCAATTTGTTGGTAAATAAAGTGCGATTTCATCACTTTAATGGAAAACAAAAAGCCCCGTAAGCTATGCCAACGGGGCTTTTCAATCGATTATTTTCTAGCGATTACTTTTCAAGCATTTACTTTTCAAGCTTGGTGAAGTAATCGAAGATCACTGGTACGTCGTTTTGACCCATGCCAGCATCAACTGCTGCTTGTAGGCTCTTAGAAGTACCTTCAGCGATTAGAGACTCAGTGTCTAGCTCTTCACAAAGAGCATGGAAGTAACCAAGGTCTTGTTTGCGTTTGCAACAGAGAAACCTAGTTTCTCTTCGCCGTCTACTGCGTAGAACTTACAGAACTGCATGAACGGAGAGTTAGATGGACCTGCAGACATGATGTCGAACAGTTGTTGGCCATCAACACCCGCACGCTTAGCAACTGCGAATGCTTGAGACATAGTCGCAACTGTTGTCATACCCATGAAGTTGTTCACAAGCTTAGTTACGTGACCTGAGCCTAGTGCACCTAGGTGGAATACGTTTTCGCCTTGCTCGTCTAGAACTGGCTTAACTTTGTTGAACGTTTCGATGTCGCCCGCTGCCATGATGTTTAGTAGACCATCTTTAGCGTGAGCAGGAGTACGACCTAGTGGAGCGTCGATCATGCCCGCGCCTTTCTCAGCAAGAGCAGCACCGATTTTCTTAGTAGACGCTGGGATAGAAGTACCGAAGTCGATTAGCGTTGCGCCTTCTTTAATACCTGCAAGGATACCTTCCTCACCGTAAACAGTTTTCTCAACAACTTCAGACGTTGTTAGACATAGCATTACGATATCAGAGTTTTCCGCCAATTCCTTAGCTGTAGCTGGAGCTTTCGCACCGCGAGCAACACATGCTGCAACTGCGTCTGCATTTAGATCCATTACGTTTAGTTCGTATCCGCGGTTTTGAAGGTTCTCAACCATGTTGCCGCCCATAAGGCCAAGACCGATGAAACCGATAACTGGTTTAGTCATGTTTAACCCTCTTTAGATATTATTGTATGATCAATTAAGATGAGGAATACTGTGCATTTTTTAAAATTGCAAAACAAATTGAGCAAGTCAGTAAGAAACATGACTTACATCACTAGAAAAGCCGAATATCTTTGGTTATCTGCCTTAATTATAGGCGACTTGTTAAGGTTGAACGTGAGATTCATGAAAGTGTCAAGTTTAAGAACAGGGGCAATACCTGAGTTAAGTCCATGAAAAAAGCAGTCAATAAATGACTGCTTTTGTATGATTTGAAGTCGGTCGCTATTAGTTAACAGTAAAGAGGTAAAGCAACAAACTGTTATGTGACCGATTTTTCAGCCCTAGGGTTTTATAGGCGCAAGCTTTAGATAGGAATGCAGCTCACCATTTTTGTATTCGATAGCAGAATGAATGTTGAGCTCGCTGTTTTTCACCACGTAAAACGTGTAAGTGTTGTCACCTTTATGAATCTCAATCGCTAAAAAGCCTGACTCGATTCGCCAACTACCCACTGTTTTTAGGCGTTCAAACAAGGTGTACTCTTCCAATCGCCCATCTTGATGAAAGATGACTTCTGTTACATAGCCACCAGTACACGTTTTAATCCAGTGCGATGCGCTCACATCCTGACTTATAAACTCCCCTTTCTGTTTTTGCCATACGGTGAAAGTATCTTCATCAATTGTGGCTTTTGACAGCTCTGTATAGTCGAGAATGGGCACACCTTGGGTTTCTCTTAAAAAAAGCTGTTGGAGGATCTGTTCACTTTTCATAACTTGGCTCGCTATTCGAAAGGTTTCTTGTTGATGAATCTCAAACTGAATAGATAGATTCCATGAATAACAAACTTCATGAAATCAAAGGATTAAATTTCATCAATCTCTGAAGGAAAAGTTAGCTTTTCTTAAGAAATTTGTCGATATTTGAGGCATCAATTAGTGATATCCGCTAATCTAATAGTATTCGAAACACTTATATCAAAGCCTTTGTATAGTAATGAAAGACGACGATTTTAAGAAATCTACCTCCAACCTTAGAAAAGCGGTCCCGCTGATGATGAAAAATCATGTCGCGGCGACACCGGCAAACTACGCACTGTGGTATACATACGTCGACCAAGCGATTCCTAAGTTGAACCGTGAGATGGATGCTGTTCTTGAAAACTTTGGTGTTTGCCCACCAGCCACGAATGAAACCCTTTACAACGAATTTGTTGCTAGCCAAGCTGAAACTAATCTAAGCCAGCTCAAAGCCAATATGGAAATTTTGGTCACTGAAGTGGCCAGCTCCATGTCAGACACGCTCACTGACACCTCTCAATTTTCAGAGGTCATCGACAAAAGCTTTGCTGACCTTGAACGCGTTGATGGCGAGAGCATGTCATTAGAAGAAGTGATGACAGTTGTTCGCAAGCTTGTGGCAGAATCACGCGATATTCGCCACTCCACGCGTTACTTAAATAGCCAGCTCAACAATGCCAGCGAGGAAATCAGCCGCTTGAAGTCTCAACTGGCTGAAGTACAAAAAGATGCGTTGTTCGACAGTTTATCTAGCCTTTATAATCGACGCTCATTTAATAACGACTTAACCACCTTGTGTGAATCGGGGCAGAAGCTCTCGTTGATTCTTCTTGATATCGACCACTTCAAATCATTCAATGATACTTATGGCCATTTGTTTGGTGATACTGTTATCAAGAGCATCGCCAAGCGTCTTCAAACGAGCTGTCGAGAAGGCATTACAGCCTATCGTTTTGGTGGTGAAGAATTCGCTTTGATTGTGCCTAACAAGTCGTTGCGTATAGCAAGACAGTTTGCCGACACCTTACGACGTGGCGTAGAAAAGCTATCAATTAAAGACCGCCGTACGGGTGCCCAAGTCGGCAACATCACGGCATCATTTGGTGTGTGTGAATTCAATCAAGAAGAAAGTGCTGAAGAGCTGATTCAACGAACCGATGACTTGCTGTATGAAGCGAAGAACCTAGGTCGTAACCGAGTGATGCCACTTTAGGCCTCATACACTAATTAGTCATGTGAACCACTAAAAAGCCCTCGATATTTATCGAGGGCTTTGCTTATGTTCGTAGCAGTTAATCGCGCTTGGATTAACCGTCTGCGGTAATGCTTGCTATCAACTCTTGCTGTACTTGGCTCGCTTTATCGATCGCTACTTGGCAAGTACCTGCGGCCATATGGCCGCCACCACCATATTTAAGCATCAACTCACCTACATTGGTTTTTGAGCTTCGGTCGAAGATCGATTTACCCGTTGCGAACACAATGTTTTGTTTTTGGAAGCCCCACATCTTATGGATTGAAATATTACACTGTGGGAACAACGCATAAATAATGAAGCGGTTGCCTGCGTAAATAGTTTCTTCACCAGTCAAATCGAGTAAAACCAAATTGTCATGAAGTGTCGCACAGCGTTGGATCTGCTCTTTAAACTGAGTTTCATGTTCACGATACAGGGTAATTCTTTCCTGTACATCCGGAAGAGCTAAGATCTCTTCGATGGTGTGATTCTTACAGTAATCAATCAAATCCATCATCAGGTTGTAGTTTGAGATTCGAAACTCTCTGAAACGGCCTAAGCCCGTTCGCGCATCCATCAAAAAGTTCAACAAGTTCCAACCGGTGGAATCAAGCACTTCATCGCGAGAAAACTGCGCAGAATCCCCTTTGTCGACCGCTTCCATCATGCCAAGCCAACGCTCTGGAAAAACAGCGGTTCCACCATAATGCTCCCACACTACCCTAGCCGCTGACGGTGCATTTGGATCTAGGATGTGGTTTTTACGCTCACCTTGGTTGCGGATCATTTCCGACAAATGGTGATCAAAAATGAGGTGCGCTTGCTCAACATAGGGCAGGTTGGTGACAATATCATTGGAGGTAATTTCAACAATGCCATCTTGCATGTCTTTAGGATGAACAAATTTAATATCATTGATTAAATCGAGTTGCTTGAGTAGCACTGCACATACAAGGCCATCGAAGTCGCTGCGAGTGACGAGTCTATATTGCTGGTTAGACATTTAAATTCCTTTTTAGCTTGCGGTTCATGTCCATCGGAGAGGGCATTACATTTAGAATATCCTATTGATTTTATTTTAGACACTCGCCATTTTTTGACAAACTTAGAACAATAGTTTTGAGACATCATCTATACTTCCCCTATGCTACTCATTGAGTTTCTTGGAGAAAAAAATGAAAAAAACCTATCTATTGGCTATTTTGGGTGCCGCAGCGCTTGCTGGCTGTGTAAGTGACGGTGAAGATTCTCGCGAATACACATCGTTAACAAACCCTGCTTCTGTCTTTTGTGTGCAACAAGGCGGTGAGCTAGAGATGGATACAATGAACGACCGACGTATGACTTACTGCGTGACCGAAGACGGAGAAGGTGAAAAAGAACGCGTTGAGCAATGGGAGTACTACCGCGCACATCATGAGAACAAAGAAGCAGAATAGTATCGCTTTAACTGTTCACAAGTAATACATCAATAAGGGGCTTAGGCCCCTTTTTTAGTATGCGGTTTGGGGTCTTGGGCGGCTCACTGAGTCTCAGGATCAAGCTTGCGATTAAGCTGAGTTAGTAGCGGGTGAAGTCGCGCTAACTGTTTACGAATCACTGTCAAAGGCTGGTTTTCATCTGATTCGATGACGCACTGTTCTAGCATCTCTAAGTCTTTATACAACCACTCAAATTTTGGGCATACTTGAATATCTTCGCGAGCTTGTTCAATCGCGCTCAATGCTCGACGTTGAGGCTCAACGATCACATCAGACAAAGGGCGTTCAAACACTTGGGCGCAAACGCCTTCAAGATAGACTCGATATGTTGTTAGCTCATCCATCAACAAAAACAAGTTCGCTTTTAATCCGTGGTGTGGATACGGAATCAGTACGTGATCTTCTGTATCTAGAGAAATGTTGACGGTTACACCCTCTTGCTGGCACCGCGTCTGCAACAGCCTCAACAGCCCCTGCTCGTCCAATAAGATTTGAATCTCAAAGATGCGTTTGAGATGGTAATCGTTAGAGACGAAAATAACATCAAGCTCGCCGCCCTTTGCAATAAGGCCGCTAGACACCAGCATTTTCGCGCCATTTTGAATGTTCTGAACTGTATTGGTGGATTGTTCTTCTAGGATGATATGACTTTCTGGGAAACCTAGTTCACTCGTTGCCTCACACTCTATCAAACGCTCTAAATAGTCGTCATACATCACTCTTGCCTCTGAGCGAGTATTATCATCAGTGATACCGCCACAAAACATCAAAGCCGTTTCATCCACCTTCAATGACGTGTGTTGAAGAAAACTGACCAGTCCATCGACGCGAGTTTTACCCTCTAATGTCAGGACATTGTTTTGCAATCGCTTACCTAAAATGATGACAACTTGACGGATACTCATCTCTTACTCACTAAATGAAGGCTCTTTAACTAAACGCTCATTAGCTAAAGGGTCATTAACTAAAGAATCATTAACTGAATGACTCAATTACTAAAAACTCAATAACTAAACTATGCGCTATAATTTTTACACAGACAGACCAATAAACATACCAAATGAAATAGGTATCGTGTTGTTTTAACAGCAGTGTTTAGCGAGCTGCATTGACGGCAAGTTTACCATAGAGCATCGATGACATAGGCGGTTTTATGCTTTCAATTTTCGACATTTTCAAGATTGGCGTTGGCCCTTCAAGTTCTCATACCAATGGGCCAATGATCGCGGGTTATCAATTCACTCGATTGCTAGGGACTCAGATTAACCGTGTACAACGCGTTCAAGTCGATCTGTATGGCTCGCTCTCTTTGACTGGTAAAGGTCACCATACCGATCGTGCCGTAATTCTAGGTTTGCTTGGTAATATGCCCGACACCATCAAGGTGACCAGCGCCAATGAAGCCATGCAAAGTGCTATTGATGACGGCAAACTCGTGCTGGCTAGTGCCCATACCATCGACTTTAGTTACGAGTCTGACATCTTGTTTAACCCAGACAACCTTCCCATGCACGAAAATGGCATGAGAATTACCGCCTTCGACAGCATGGGCTCAAAGGTGGCGGAAGAAACCTACTACTCAATCGGTGGCGGGTTTATCGCGACCGAGAAAGAGCTTAGGGAAGGATCTTCGCAAGAGCCAACCCAAGTCGCCTACCCGTTTACTTCGGCGGAAGAGATGCTCACAGCCGCAGAGGCCAACGGTTTAAGCCTCGGCGGTATGATTTTACAAAATGAACTCAGCTTTAATGAGATGGAGCAGATCAATCAACGCGCCAATCAGATTTGGAAAGTGATGTCGCTTTGTATGCAAAGAGGCTTTGACACCGAAGGTATTCTTGACGGAGGTTTGAATGTGACTCGACGCGCGCCAAACTTGCTCAAAAAACTCGAAGCAAACGCGTCAATTGAGAATGACCCAATGGAAGTCATGGATTGGATCAACCTATTCGCCTTTGCGGTAAGTGAAGAAAATGCCGCCGGCGGACAAGTGGTTACGTCTCCGACTAACGGTGCGGCAGGCGTCATTCCCGCGGTACTCATGTACTACCACAAGTTCATTAAGGAGCTCGATACCAAACAGCTTAAAGATTTTCTCGCGGTTGCAGGCGCGATTGGCATTTTGTACAAAACCAATGCCTCGATCAGTGGCGCAGAAGTGGGCTGCCAAGGTGAAGTTGGGGTCTCCTCTTCCATGGCGGCTGCAGGTTTAACGGCGCTGCGCGGTGGCAGCAATGAACAAATGTGCATCGCTGCTGAAATAGCAATGGAGCACTCGCTCGGTATGACATGCGACCCCATCGGAGGCTTGGTTCAAGTCCCATGCATTGAACGTAATGCCATGGGCGCGGTTAAAGCCATTAACGCCTCTCGAATGGCCTTAAAACGTACCAGTAAATGCTTAATCTCCCTCGATAAAGTCATCGAAACTATGTATCAAACGGGCAAGGACATGAACAAAAAGTATCGAGAGACCTCTCTCGGTGGTCTTGCCATGATTCACCTTGCCCCGCCTTGTGAATAGCTTTTGGTGAGTGTGATATAACAGCCAAGAAAGCACGGACTGTTATGATTTGACTCAAATTTGGTCGATGTTTGCCAACAAAGACTCTGCTCTGTCTAAAATGGCGCGCTTGTCAGAGTCTGCCACCTTTTCCCACTGGCGATACATCATCCCCATGCGTGGATTGTTGGAGAACTTGTCTTGATGCGTTTCGATAAAGCGCCAATACAGACTGTTAAACGGACACGCATCTTGAGACGTTTTCTCCTTGACGTTGTAGTGACACCCTTTGCAATAGTCGCTCATTTTGTTGATGTAATTGCCGCTCGCCGCGTAGGGTTTGGTCGCAATCATCCCGCCGTCTGCGTGAAGAGCCATTCCTCGGGTGTTAGGCGCTTCTACCCACTCGATAGCATCAATGTAAATCCCGAGATACCAATCATCCACTTGTTGCGGCTCAACCCCCGCCAGTAAGGTGAAATTACCCGTCACCATTAATCGCTGGATATGATGCGCATACGCGTATTCCAACGACTGATCAATGGCTTGTTTCATACAGGACATCTTCGTGTCCCCCGTCCAAAAGAACGATGGTAAGTCGCGTGTCGCGTTAAGTTCATTAAGCGTCATATAGTTTGGCATATTGGCCCAATAGACCCCTCGGACGTATTCACGCCAACCTAATATTTGCCTTACGAATCCTTCAATTTGTGCGAGGTCAATTGAAGGTGACGCATTGTAGTAGGCCGACATGGCGCTATGAATAACCTGCATCGGATGAAGCATTTTGCTGTTCAGGGCGAACGACAACCGAGAGTGATATAAGCTCCATTTATGTTCGATTTGATCTGTCATGGCATCTTGAAACACGCCAAATCGTGGTAGGCATACAGTGCAGAAGTGATTCAGTAGATCTACGGCTTGGCGTCGATTTACAGGCCAGAGTATCTCATCACCGCACTCTCCAATCGTGAGCACATTATGACGAACTAATCGATCTTTTATCGCAGCAACTGGGGTGGAGAACACAAGAGGTGCTGGAATTTTAGCAATGTCACCGGTTTTAAGCTTGCTGCGGTTTTGATGATCGTAGTTCCACTTTCCGCCTAACGGCTTTCCGTCTTCCATCAACACGTCAAAACGCTTGCGCATTTTACGATAAAACGACTCCATCAAATTATGCTTACCTGCTTTGAATTCTTGATCGATCTCTTCAAAGGGCAGCAAAAAATGCTCTGTGTCGAATTCAAACACATCAAAAGTAGCATTATTTGCATTGTTTGAAGTCATCGAGCGCATCTGCTGTAAGAGACGATATTCATCGGGCCGTTGGTATTGGAAGACGACAGCGCCAAATCGGCTACGTAGATGACTGATAAGATGGGTCAAATCCTCATATTCGCTTGTGTCATCTAGTGTTAGATGAAGCACTTGGTGACCTGTCTTTTCCAAAGCTGTGGCAAAGTTTTCCATCGCTGCGAAGAAAGCGCATAGCTTTTGGATATGATGCTTGGCATAGTCTGTCTCTTGTTTTAACTCTGCTATCACGTAAATGGTGTCTGCTCTTGGCTCTTTATACCAGGAGTGGGAAATATTGAGCTGATCACCAAGCACAAGTCGAATGCGGTCAAACTGTTTTCCTTCCAAATCAGATAGCTTCATTGGCACTCTCCTAACCAACGGTTGGTATAGCGGTTTTCGGGATCGTAAATCTCTGCTTGTTTTTGTAAGTTGAAGTGCCTTTTCTGCCTTTGGTCTGCCCCCACTCCCGCCAGGTATTGCCAATTCCCCCAATTGCAACCGACATCATAATCAATCAACAGATACTCAAAATAAAGAGCCCCATAGCGCCAATCTAACCCGAGCTCATTGACTAAACAGCTCGCCACTAACTGTCGCCCTCTATTGGAAAGGTAGCCCGTTTCATTAAGTTGAGTCATGCAAGCATTTACGATTGGATATTGCGTTTGACCTTTCATCCAACTCTCTAGGGCCTGAGGGCAATGGTTGGTGTCTGGTGAATTGTCTTTAATGCCTTCGTAGGCAAAGAGTTTGTGTCCGTGACTATGGGCATACCATTGGAAATACTCTCGCCATAACAACTCAAACATGATCCATTCCGTAGACTCGTTTCTGCCAAACTTAATTTCAAAGCGTTTGAGATAGTCCACTATGGTTCGAACCGATAAGCACCCCAATGCTAGCCAAGGAGAGAATTTGGTTGAAAAGTCCCATCCGTCTAGATCGTTTCGGGTTTGTTTGTAGCTCAGTGGCCAAGAGCCTGAGAAATATTGCTTCAGATGAATGAGCCCTTCGCTCTCACCACCAATGAAGGGAGAGGTATTATCCGCACAAACCCAGTCTATCGATTCAATCGCTTGAATTGGTGAAGGTGGCAGTGACTCAATATCGGCTAATGGCTCGCAAATCTCTAGAGCTTCCATATCGCGCCTAAACTTCGAAAACGAGGCAGGAAGATCGTTTAATTCGAATGGGAGTTCGTCTTTTGCAAACAGAGTGTGGCTCGGAGTCGTTTCAAACTGCACATTAGGGTGGCTGTTTACAAGCTTTTGCCAGAGGTTGTTTTCGTCACAGCCCGCGTTTTCACTTCGGAACACATGCGTGATTGCGTGTCGAGAAATCAATTCGCTCACAGAATGCAAGCTAATGTACTCTTCACACAGTAATGGGTGGCCTATTTCTGCCATCGAATCGTATAACGCTTTAACAGATTGCTGAAAGAAAGCATCTCGATTGCGACCATAAACTAAACGCCCAACGAATGGCGGTTGGTTGTATTGGCTGACCCATTTACCCGCGGCACACAGCAGTGAATCACTCATTGCCGACGCCCGTGCTAAAGCAGAGTTGTCGTGTAGACGAAGATCATTGCAAAACAAAAACAATCCTTTGACCATTGCTCGCTCTCCCATTATTAGAAATTGTAACGGCAATACGCACTACTCTTGTTTTTGGCTCACTGAAAAAGTTGGGTAAAGGTATGAAAGTTGAACGATTTAATGATCGATTACTTATCAATTATCGTTCTGTATTTAAACAGTTAAATTAGACGCACTTTGCAAGGCGGACTCTTGGGCTCTTCACATCGGTAATCATGGACAGAGTTTCAGCAAAGGCAAAGTGGCAAACAAAAAAGAGGCATCACATGAAGGTATTAGTGTTGGGAGCGAGCGGCGGTATTGGCTCGGCAATGGTGAAATTGCTTGAGTCGACCGAACCTGAATGGGAAGTACATGCTACGTATAATAACAATGCGTTTTCCACTGCCTGTCAAAATACCTTTTGGCACCCTCTTGATGTGACGAGCGAGCACGAGGTCAAAGCGCTTGCGGCCCAAATAGGCCACATAGATTGGATCATTAATGCAGTCGGGATGCTTCACAATAGCGATTTCACGCCTGAAAAGCGCCTCAAACAGACGAGCAGCGAGCAGTTTATGGCGTCTATGCAAGTTAATGCCCTACCCACTCTGCTGCTCGCCAAACACTTTGAATCAAATCTCAAGAAGAGTGAACAGCCACGTTTAGTCACCGTGTCTGCTCGTGTTGGTAGCATTGAGGACAATCGCCTCGGTGGCTGGTACAGCTATCGTGCGTCTAAATCAGCGCTCAATATGTTGATTAAAACGATCAGTATTGAATGGGGACGGACTTTCAAAAAGGCTGCCATATTCGCTTTTCACCCCGGCACCACTGATACATCCCTGTCAAAACCTTTCCAAGCCAACGTGCCGGAAGGAAAACTCTTTACACCAGCTTATGTGGCGCAATGCCTGATATCTCAAATAGAAAAAAGCTGCCTTCAGAATGAAAGCAACTTTAACGGTAAGTTTTTGGCCTATGACGGCAGCGAAATACCTTGGTGACAACTCTGATAAGAATCGTCTTTATGATCATCGCTTTTGACGGTTACGACGACATCGCTCAGAGCAGTACTTCACTTCGTCCCAACATTTCTCCCATTTCTTACGCCAGTCAAACGACCGCTGGCAAACTAGGCAAGTCTTGCTCGGGAGGTGTGCTTTCTTCATGAATAAAGGTTCCTTATTCTGCCATTCCAAACGAGACTGTGTTTTTAACTCTGCGCTGCTCGAGTTGGCATTGTGCATATTGGTTTGCTCTTAATTTGAAACAATACGAGCAAGGCCAAAGAAAGGATGAGTCCTGCCAAACTCACGTAAAGTGCACTGTAGTAGTTGTACATTTCACCGATCACGCCCACAGCTAAGCTCGATACAAGAGTACTCACACTCAACATGTTTGAGAAAAGTGTTGATGCTGTACCCAAACGATCTTTCATCATATCTTGCAGAGCGACCATGCCGATAGTCGCCCACACACCGATAAAGAACCCGTTAAACACCTGAGCGAACAGCATGGCGATGAAACTGGTTTGCGATAGCATGACTAAGAAGAACATCACGCCGCTTAACGCCCCAAGAATCATCAGCTTCACAGCCCCCAATCGGTTTGCCAAAGGGCCCGCCGTTAACATGACTGGGATCTCGCAGGCTGCCGCCATACCAAACAACAATCCAAGCCAACTAGGGTTCACCATCAACTCTTGAGATAAATAGAGCGGCATACTAGTGATGTACAAGTTGTTTGCACCAAACGCACACACCAAGATAACACAGTAAAGTATCACCCTTGCGCCTAACGGCTTGCTCACTTCCGACGCTTCTGACTTCTCTTTTTTCGTAACTACTTGGCTTGGGACAAATTTCATTACCAGTAAAATACCGGCCAACACAGTAACTGATGAAACAGCAAAAGCCGCGCTGAATCCGAATTTAGCATTCAACATAAACGCAATTGGCGGGCCGAATACCCATGCAATGGCAAGTCCTGCACGCATCACAGCCAAAAAGCTCGCGCTGTTGTTTACATAACGATCACCGTATTCGCGCCCGAGCGCAAACAACTGACCAAACGCTGCCCCACTCACGCTACCAAAGATTACAACTAAGGCAACCGCTGTCCAGTAGTCTCGAATAAATATAAAGCTCGTGACCGTGACAAAGTAACTTGTCAACGATACAACAAGTATCGTTTTACGATTCCAGTTCTTGTCGGATTGCTTTGCTATGAAATGCGAAACGGCTACTGAACTACCCACTGCAGCGACCATATACACACTCAACATCATCGGGCTGGCACCAAGCTCTTGAACTATGAACAAGCTCGACAATGGATAGAAGAATGCGCCACATAAACCACAAATAAATGAGATGCACACGAACAGTAGTGCTGTTTTGTCTTTAAACATGCGACGCCTCCAAATTGATTAATTACGCTGTTTGTTAGGGAGGGTATGTTAATGAATCCATTCGATATGCAATGATGATATTCAAGCCGATTTTGATACTTTTCTGTCAACGTTGATATTATTTTTTGACAGTTAAGTAGCATCATCGTAATTTTCATACTCAATAAACTGAGACTTACCGATGAACTGAGAGCCTAGTATGAAGCCGTTTAAAGAAAATGTGGTGACTGAATCAAACTTCGATTGGCTCCACCGGGAGTATGAATGCCGCGTTCGAAAAGACGAGTTCACCTGCTCATGGCACTACCATGCTGAATATGAGTTAGTGTTGTACCTAGATCCTAAGCATGCTTTCAAAGGTAACTATTACGCAGGTGACGCCATTGGCCCTATCACCCATAACTCTCTCCTTTTGTATGGCCCTGGTTTACCGCACATGCTTGCTGGCAGTTTTGGTTCTGATGATTCAGAAATCGTCGAAGATCATCAGACTATTATTCTGTGGTTCTCGCACCAATGGCTTGTTCGTCTCCAAGCACTAATCCCTGAAGCTAGGCAACTTAAACGCTTATTAGAGAACTCGGCCTACGGCTTATCCTTTAGCCCTGAGACCATCGCCAAGGTGGCCTCTACCATGAAAGAGATGGGCCCTATGAGCCGACAATACCAAGCGGCTAAGGTAATTGAGATATTAGTTACGCTGTCTGATGACCACAAGGTACAAAAGTTGGCTTCGTCCCCCTACTACATTAAGCCGCCGTCAGAAGACACCGAGCACAATCAGCGCATTGAACGCGCGTCGCGATACATCGAAAAGCACTATGGCGAACCCATCAAAATCGTCGATGTTTGTAAACTACTGCACATTAGCGAAAGCTCAGCCTATCGCCTATTTGAAAAGCACTATGGCGTTAGTTTTTCAGATCATTTGAAGCAATACCGTGTTGGTAAAGCGTGCGAACTTTTAGCCAGCACTCAATACCCAATTGCCCTCGTTGCCGAGAAAACTGGCTTCAACAATCTTTCAAACTTCAACCGCCAATTCAAAGGCCTTAAAGATATGACTCCGACCCAGTTTAGAAGGCAGTTTAACTGAGTTGATGAGGCTGAGACTTAACTGTATAAGTAAACAGTTCCATTAACTTTCCCAACGATTCCGAGTTAACGATCACTTTGACGCCTATCCCGCTATGGATTGCGCTTCGTCGCAACTATTCTTTTCGGTATTTCATTGAGTTACAGACAAGGTTATCTTAGTTTAAATGCATGAAAAATGACTGTACGGTTTGGGATAGACAAACTCGAAGACGTATAGATAGCGTTATGTTCTATCAATAAAATCAGTGTATTACTATAGTAGTTCAGCCCTTACCCCTTCCCTTCTCGGCAATTTGAGTTCGCAAAAGGCTATGGTTGGACAACTATTCTTTGGCGATTTTAGTTCTTCATTATTGCCTCATTTGAAGCCTAAGTGGGTGCTTAAATATCGGTAGTGCCACTAAAAATCAGCGCACTTGGTGGTCACACTAGTGAGTACTGTGATGACACTCTTAAAACTCAATAGGCATCGCTGCTTAGTGCCAAACAAGTCTGCTGCCTGTGGTAAAACATAACAAGTTGTTCAACAGGGACAAAAAACGCATGCCATTTTCCGCTTCGCTTCAAAGTATGGCACACTGGTTTTTTGCCCGTTAACAAGGCGTTATGTAACAGGCTGATTTTCTATGTTGTTTAGCCTTTCGACATGCCAGACTTCTTCTCAATTATTGGTTTTCTGGCTCTGCGCTTTTGTTGGGCTTCTTCACAATGATTCATGGTCAACTAAAGCGCATCTCACTTGGTTAACTCATTTCGGCTTGCTTGTCTGGTTCAAAATCCGAGTCACTCGCTGAAAATCGCTGGCCTGAAATCGTTGTAATTCT